>CAZJBM010000004.1:0-87149 GCA_964544595.1 uncultured Barnesiella sp. | reverse complement strand
ACCACAAAATTATCAAAAATAAACGGGAGTACAAAATCTTCAGTGGTTTTTCGATACGGTCGAGCAGAGGGCCGGAAATGCGGTTGAGATATTTCTGCACCTGGCCGGGAGCGCAAGTGCACTGCTTGGTCGGGTGGTTGTAGTAGCCGCAGGGGCATGGGTTCATCGAGGCGACGAGCATGAAGCCGGCGGGATAGTCGACTGAATATTTCGCGCGCGATACGGTGATATGGCGGTCTTCGAGCGGCTGGCGCATCACTTCGAGGACTGCGCGCGAAAATTCGGGGAACTCGTCGAGAAACAAAACGCCATTGTGGGCGAGCGAGATTTCGCCCGGCATGGGGTTAGAGCCGCCGCCGACAAGGGCGACGGGCGAAATCGTGTGGTGAGGCGCGCGGAAGGGGCGCGTGGTCATCAGCATAGACCCTCGTTTGAGCCGCCCGGCCACGGAGTGAATCTTGGTGGTTTCGAGCGCTTCGGGGAGGGTCAGAGGGGGCAAAATCGTCGGGATGCGCTTGGCCATCATCGATTTGCCGGATCCGGGAGGGCCGACAAGAAGAATATTGTGGCCTCCGGCGCAGGCTACCTCAAAAGCCCTCTTCACCATGTCTTGCCCCTTGACTTCGCTGAAGTCGACGTCGAAGAGGTCGGCGGCTTTGGCAAATTCCTCGCGCGTGTTGACCGAAGTGGCGGCGATCGTCTCTCCGTTGCGGAAAAATCTGATTACCTGAGTCAGCGACTCGGCCCCGAGCACTTCGAGATTGTTGACCACGGCGGCTTCGGTGGCATTGGCTGCGGGCACGATAAGGCGCTTCATGCCCATTTTGCGCGCTAAAATAGCGATAGGCAACGCGCCTTTAATCGGCATAAGCGATCCGTCGAGCGACAATTCGCCCATCAGCATAGTGTCGCGCAGCAGCTCGCCGGGCACTTTCTCGTTGGCGGCGAGAATACTCATGGCGATAGGGAGGTCGAAGGCCGACCCCTCCTTCTTGACGTCGGCGGGAGATAGGTTGATCACCACGCGGCGGCGCGGCCAATCTTCGCCGCACTGCGTCAGCGCCGTCTGCACTCGGTCGGCGCTCTCTTTCACGGCTGTGTCAGCAAGGCCGATAAAGGTATATCCCACGCCTATCTCAACTACGGCCTCAACAGTGATCGGGATAGCGTCGATGCCTTGCACGGCGGCTGATATGGCCTTTACTAACATGATATTAAGTTGTGAGTTGCTGTTAAATGGAAATGTTTAGCGATTTGACCGTGACGCGCGGATCGTGTCCGCGTTAACGTCGGGCTTGCGAGCGGGCTTTGACGCCGCCGCGGCCTTTTTCATCGCCGCTTTGGCGCGGTCGAAGTCAGCCCCGCGATACACCTGCTTGCCTCCGTCGGCTGTGACGATATAGAAGGGGAGCGAAGTGATGTTAAGGTTGTAAAGCCCCGGCTCGGCAACGCCCCCGGGAGCCCACAGCGACACTACGCGCCGCGGAAGATGGCGCGTGGAGCCGCCCCAACCGAGGGTGTCGGGGGTCATGCGTATGTATGCGATGCGCGTGTCGGATTCGGGAATGTCGGCGAAATCGTTGCCAATAGAGTCGCTAAGATACTTCTCCGCGTTGAAGCAGTAGAGCGTGTAGCCCTCTTTAAGAGGGGAGAATGTGGTCATTGAGTCGGCCGCGCAGAGAAGGCGAACGGGCTTGACGTTATTTCGCGTGTTTTGCCGCTTAATCATCTCTTTGACGCCGATATTGAGATTGGCGGGAGAGCGAGAGTAGTCAATGAGCTCGAAAAGCTCGGCGGCTTCGTCGGGCTTGCCCGACGGGTCGTAAAAATAGTTGAGGAGCACGGCCGACAGCAGCTCGTCGGGATTATTCTTTACCATGCCGGCGATAGCGGTATTGAGCGAGCTTTTGTTGTCGGCAAGAAATTTGGCGAGACGCTCAGAAGTGGCGTCGCCCTTGATCTTTAAGTCATAGAGGTCGGTGGCGCTTATCTCGACCTCGATTTCCTCGCCGTTTTTAGCCACAATGTAGGCGAGCGGCGCGCGCATATTGTTGAAAATCTCAACGACCGTCTCCTCCGGCGAATTGCCCTCGAATTCAAACTTCGAGTCCATCACGGCCACAATATGGTCGCGCACATGGCCTCCGTCGCGGTATATTATATGGATATTTTGAGTGCCGAGACCGTCGACGGTGCCCTTTATCTTAAAAGGGGAGCCGCCGCAAGAGGCGAGGGCTATCGAAGTAAGGAAGAGCAGGAGGGCAGAGAAATAACTTTTCATGCGCCGAATAAATTAAGGAACCAGGTGGAAATATTCACGTAGATCACTATGCCCACAATATCGTTGGAAATCTGAATGAACGGGCCTGTGGCGAGCGCGGGGTTGATTTTGAGGCGTTCAAGCGTGAGGGGGACAAGGGTGCCGAGTATTGTAGCGAACATCACAACAATAAATAGCGACACGCTCACTGAAAGCGTTACCGCTAAATTGTCGGGAAGCACAAAGAGATTGTAGATAAAGGTAGCACCCGATATCACTATGGCATTAAGAAGTCCGATTCGAGTCTCTTTCCAAAGCTGCTTGGTGAACTCCTTGATGTCGAGCGATCCGTTGGCAAGGCCCTGAACCACGATTGCCGAAGCCTGAACGCCGACGTTACCGCCGGTGCCGCCGATAAGGGGGATGAAAAGGGCGAGGGCGGTGACGGCCTGGAGCTGAGCCTCGAAGCCTGTGAGAATCAGCGAGGCCACGATGCCCGACGCTATGCCGATAAGAAGCCATGGAATGCGGGCCTTAGTCTGCGCCCAGACGCTGTCGTCGGCGTCGACGTCGCTCGAAAGACCGGCGGCCAACTGGTAGTCGCGCTCCTGCGACTCGCGTAACTGGTCCATGACGTCGTCGACCGTGATGCGCCCGACGAGTCGGCCTATCGAATCGACCACTGGCATAGCCACAAGGTCGTATTTCTCGAAGTCGAGCGCGACCTCGTCGATAGGCGTATCGGCCTTAACCGAAGCCGGCTCGGTGTCCATCACGTTCTTGATTTTCTGCACCGAGGGGTGGGTGATAAGTGTTTTCAGGGGGAGAATACCCTTCAGGCGATCGTCGTTGTCGACCACATAGACGTAGTAAATCTCGTCCATGTCCTCGGCCTGCATACGCATCTGCTTGATGCACTCAGGCATCGACCAGTTCTCGTTGACCACGATCATCTCGGTGCCCATAAGGCCGCCGGCGGTGTCCTCGTCGTATTTAAGAAGGTCGATGATGTCGCTTGCCTGGTCTACGTCGTCGATATGCGACAGAATCTCGTCGCGGTCGTCCTCGTCAAGCTCCTGAATAAGGTCGACGGCCTCGTCGGTGTCGAGGTGGTCGATCACCTTGGTCGCGATTTCCTCGGCCGACATGTTGTCGAGGAGTTTGCGGCGGTCGTCCTCATCGAGTTCCATAAGCACGTCGGCCTGCATATCCTCGTCGAGTAGGCGGAATAGGAATTCGGCCTCCTCAAGGTCGAGATCTTGGTAAAGCTCGGCAATGTCGGCCGGGTGCATTTCCTGTAGCTCGCGCTTTGCGGCTTCCTGGTCGTGCTGGCCGATAATTTCCTTGATATGGTTGAGGTAATCTTCAGAGAACTCTTTCATGCGACTTGATTTTTCTCTTTTATCGTTCTGACATTGGCGCTTTGACCCTTAAAACAGCGTACGCCCACGCTCTACTGACCCTTGATAAGATTCGTGAGCTCAATGAATTGCTCCACTGTAAGCTGCTCGGGGCGTAGGGCGAGCAGAGGCGTGTCGGGCATGGAAGCGCCGGGCTGGAGGAGAGGCTTTATGGAGTTGCGTATGGTTTTGCGTCGTTGTCCGAAGGTGGTTTTGACCACGATTTTGAAGAATCGCTCGTCGCATCCGAGGTCGGTCACCGAGTTGCGAGTGAGTCTAATCACACCCGACTTAACCTTTGGCGGCGGGTTGAACACATGCTCGCTGACGGTAAAGAGATATTCGGTGTCATACCATGCTTGGAGCAACACCGATAATATGCCGCGGGCTTTTGTGCCGGGAGCGGCGCAGATGCGCTCGGCAACCTCGCGCTGCAACATTCCCGAGCAACATTCCACTGTGTCTTTATAGTCGAGCACATGAAAGAATATCTGCGAAGATATGTTGTAAGGGTAATTGCCGATGACGCAAATTTTCGTTCCGAAGTCGCTGAGGGGTATCTTAAGGAAATCCCCCTCGATAATATTCAGCGCCGGATATGTCTCGCTAAGGTATGCCACGCTCTCTTTGTCGAGTTCCACGACTGTAGGGTTGCGGCCGTCGGCTATAAGATATTTGGTGAGCATCCCCATTCCGGGGCCTACCTCGACCACCGGGAGCGAGGGGCAACCCTCAATCGTGTCGGCTATGCGCCGCGACACATTCTCGTCGGTGAGGAAGTGCTGGCCGAGAGCTTTTTTAGGCTTAACCTTATCCATGATTATAGTGGCTTTATGACGTTAGAAAACAACTTTTGAGACAGTGGTGCCCTGACGGCGTATGTAGAGCTGTCCGGCCTGGGGCGCGGCCACGCGCTGACCCTGAAGATTGAAATATTCGACAGGGAGAGTGGAGTTGTCGACAGGGAGGTCGGTGACCGATGAGGTCAACGGCACGTCAACGAGATTGGAAGCTGCCGATTTCTTTCCGTCGGCGTTCACGGCAACAACTGAGTATTGGAAGCCGATAGCGTCGTCGGGCAGATTGTCGACGCGCATAGAGGTGGCGCCCCCGGTGGAGACGGCGTTGTAGTTGTCGAGCACTTTAGAGCCGGCTCCCGAGTAGCTTACCGCGACATCGTCAATCGCGAGATTGCCCGTATTCTCTTTGTTGTACACGAATTTGAGCTTGTGAGCCTCGACTTTGGGCTCAAACACTACGGTCTGGCCTTTTGACAGGTTCCAGTCGGAGAGGGTAGCGATGAGGGTCTCCGCGCCGTTTTCGTCGACAGCGTAGACGCTCAGGGTGTTTGCTGTCTGGCTCATGCCCTTGGCCCAGAATGAGATTTTGTCGATCGGGCCGGGATAGTAGGGGGTTGAGAAGTATTCGCCCTTCTTAGCCAATTTGTAGGAAGGCGACGCTTCGCCGAAGTTGCCGGCTGAGGTGTACACGCTTGTGGTTGAGGTTGCCCATCCGGCGGGATTCTGCGCGACAGATCCTGAGCCGAAGTCGTTGGTGTCGGTCATGGCGACATCGTCGGATTTGGTGAAAACCGACAGGAGATAGTCGACTGCGCCCTCGACTGGTTGCCATGTGGCCTCGAAGTAGCCGCTGCCGATTTCCGTGGGGATTTCGGCCACGGGGGGAAGTATGTCGGGCAGACCGCCGCAGAGGTCAAAGGTGATTATGCCGTTTGACTCAGCGATGTTGGTGATAGGCATATTGAGTCGTTTCTTCGACCAGGTGAGCATCGAGGGGGTGGTGTCGTCGGTAAACGAGGTGTAGAGCCCGCGCGAGCCGGGGAATGCCCATTCGGCCGAAGTGGAGGGGTTCATTGAGTTGGGGTTGTTGTTGGCCTCCTCGATGTCGACATATTGGTGGCTCTTGGTGTTGTTGACTTCATTGTTAAGCCAAGTGTTGGCGTTATAGTCGATGTGCCATATCAACATTCCGTGGCCGGGGATAAACTCGTCCCATCCTTTCTGCTGGCGGTTTTCGAGCAGGAAGAACTCGGTGGGCTTGTCGGTAGGTATAAGGAAGCCTTTGTTTGAGGCCATGATATGCTCAAGCTCAAGCGACGCGGGGTTGGCGTCGAGAACGGTGATGTCGGCCCAACCCATGGCGTTGCGCTCAAATATCGAGTAAGCGGGAGGGGTGCGTCCCTCGTTGTTGTAGGGGCCGTAGTCGAGAGCCGACCATTCGCCGGGGGTGTAGTAAGCCGAGTTGTCGCTTGTATGATAGAGGTCGGGCAATCCCATCACGTGAGAGAACTCATGGACGAAAGTGCCTATGCCCTCAGGCGTGCCGTCAAATATTTCGTTAGAGCAGGCGTAACGGTTGATTCTCACGCCGTCGAGCGTGAGCGATTTGTTTGCCGATTCGAGTTCCCATTGGTGGGGCCACACCGCGTTGGCGATTGAGCTTGAAGCCTCCCCCTCGCCGGCGTAGAACACAAACACGTTGTCGACATAGCCGTCGCCGTCGGTGTCAAAGTCCTTGAAGTTGATTTGCGAATCGAGCAGCTTACATCCGTCGATAATCATCTGCTCCGGGTTGGAGTCGTTGCCGTAGCTGTCGTTTCTGCCATAGTAAGCGCGGTTGTTCGGGAGGGTGACTGGCCCGAAAACTTCAAAGTCGGGGGTGAAGATACCCATGGAGTTATCGGCGAAGTACTCTTCGGCGCATCCCGTGGCGCCATATTCAGAGAACCCTTTCTTCTTCAGCAGGTCGGTGAAATAGCTGCTCGTTTTAGATCCAAGGTCGAATTTCACATCGGAGTATTGCACAAGGATTATGAGACCTTTGGGAGAGCCTGTGCGGGGGTAGGTGGCGCCGGGGAAGAGGCCAACGCCTTGCTGGGGAAACGCCGCGGTCGCGCGCGACGGGGCGAGCGAGCGGGAGTCTTTGCGGGGAGCGATGCGCGATTTCGACGCGTTGAGCTCCATCGCTTCGGCGAGATTGAGCTTGCTCATCGAAGTGGCGTATTGCTTCTGCAGCGGAGAGCGCGAAGCCGCGTCGGCCGCGAGGGTAGTGGAGGGGATCATGCGTCCGGAGGCCGGGTCGACTGCCGCGAAATAGTAGCCTCCGTCGGTCGAGGCCACAACAATGGCGCCGTCGTCGGCGGTGAAGAATTTGTTGAATTCATCGCCCCCTCGGGTGAGGGTCACTATGGTGCCGTCGGGCTGCGTGGCGGTGAAGGTGATGCGCTTCGCAGGCACCGCCATCAAACCTAACGAGCATACTAATGAGCCCGACAATATGAAATTACGTATAACGTTCATTGCTTAAATGCTTTAGAGTAGTAAACTTACGGATTATGATATTAGAAAAGTAGGCTAAGCGTCGAGTGGCGACACTTAGCCTACAAAGGTAAGCAAAAAAGTTGAATGTAAAAGTTAAATCAAAGTTAAAACGTGGGCCGCGAACTACAATTTGACTACCTTGACAGGCTTGTCGTCAACGAGCACGATGTAAACGCCGATTGCCCATGCAGAGCCGTTGATGGTGGCTGAAGTGGCGGTTGGATCTACGTTTTGGCTCACGATCAGGCGTCCGTTGAGGTCGACAACCTGGAGCATAGAGCTACCGGCGGGGAAAGTGAGGGTGAACGAGTCGCTGAACAGCGAGGGATATGCCGCGATTTCAGCAGCCGCGGTCTCGGTGACGGTGATTCCTGAGACGTTGCTTTGCTTCACGGTCAACACGTGGGTGCCCACGCCGTCAGAGATGGTGAGGTGAGCCTCGCGGTCAGCGTTGGTGGTGTTGGGGTCGCAAGCGATTGTAAGCTCATCAATTGTATATTCGCTGGGGGCTGAAGTGACGCGGCACCAGTCGGCGTCGCAGGCCACATTTTCCTCGCGGCCCATGTAGGAGTAGATCGTATGTGAGGTCTCGCCGCCATCTTTGTCGAAGATGACAGTGTCGTCGCCAACGGGAAGCGAAGCGATTACCGAGTGGCGTATCACGGGGCGCACAAGATATGACGTGCACTTGTCGGCGCCGAAGTAGTCATTGACCTCGCGCCACTGGCCGTCGATCTCGAGCAGGGCGGTGTTACCCTGCGGGCGCCAGCCTGCCATAGCGAACGCCACGCCCTCGAAGTCGTCGCGGCTCTCGGGGAGGCCGTCGATGACGATGAAGAACTCGTCGCTTACAGTGGGCAGGTCGGTGAAGTCAAACCATGTGCCCTGAACGCTTCCGTCGGCAGTCGGGCCGTTGAGGTCGATCACATCCCAGAGACCGAAGTCGAGACGCTTGCCGGGGAGGCCGTTCTCAGAGGTGTAGACGCTTACGGTAACGGTAGTGTTGTCGGTAACCTGCAGTTCAGAGGGCGCTTTCATGAAGTAAACGTAGGCACCGCCGATAATGGCAGGGCGCGACGGAGCTGAGAATCGCTCGGCGTAGCGGGTGATGCCGTGGCTGTTGGAGCCGGGGAATGTGCCCCAGTCATGCATATCGAAAGTGGTGGCATAGTCGTTTTTCTTCCAGTTGGTGATAGCTCCCTGATATTCAGCTGCAACGGTGACGAGGTCGGTCGAGACGCCATGCTCGTTGGCCACGACCAGGCCTACGGGCCAATTGTGCTGATACATATAGTTGACTGAGGGATTCTCTTCGTTGGTCTCGACCTGCGCGTCGGGGTCGCCGTCGGTAAGGCCGGCGAATACCCATGTGCGGTCGGTCGGGAATCCGGCAGATGCGTCGCTGAATTTCACTGATGCGAGCGGCGCTACAAGGTAGGGGTATTCGAGGGTGGCGTCGACGTAGGAGAATGTGGCCGGGGGAAGTATTTTGGCCACGGGTGCGGTTCCGGTGACGGTGGCGAAATCAGTTGCGGTGTAGGAGGTCGCTTCGCCGTCTGCGGTGGTGACTTCGAGGGTCACGTTGTAAGAGCCGTCAGCGGTATAGTAGATTTCGGGGTTGGCCTCGGTCGACTCGGAGGGAGTAGCGCCCGGCATTGACCATTTGTAGGATTGCGCATCGGGCACAAGGCTTACGAGACGGAGCTTTTCGCCGGTGGTGAGAGCCACTCCGTCGATAGCCGAGAGACCTGAAACCTGCAGCCCGTCGATGACGAAGTCGCCCAGATAGCCGCCTGTCTTGAATGTCTCGTCTTTCGACCCCCATGAGTATGTGAGGCGCAGTTTAGCTTTTTGTCCGGCCCACTGCGAGAGGTCGGCTTTGGCCGGGCGCCAAGCCCAGGGGCGTTCGCCTTCGCCGTCCTTCGAGTTCCAGAGGTCGGTTGAGGTCTCGAAGTCGTCGGTTGAGATAGATATGATCAGACGGCAGGCGTCGTCGTAGTTGAGAGAGTAGCCTACATAGGCGCTCAGCGAGCCGTTGAACGGCACGGTGAATTCGCCCGATGTGATCGACGAAATTTCGCGGTTGTATACCTGATAGGGGCCTTCAACGTAGAGCGAGTTGAGGTTCTCGGGGTCGTAGGCGTCAAAGCTCTTGTCGCCTGAGAACGCTTTTACCGTCCATTTCACGTTTTTAGCGGCGTCGACTGTCCAGTTTTTCAGCGAGCCGTTGTCGAAGTTTTCGCTCCATACCGGGGCTAAGGCCTGGGCGACGTCGGCTGTGAAAAGAGGCGTGGCCGATGTGTTGACTTTGGCTGCCGAGCGTTTGGCGGGCGCGTGATATTTCACAGGCGCCGACTCGACTTTTACGGGGCCTTTAGCCACTTCGGTGACTTCGGGCACGAAACCTACGGCAGCGGCCGATAGGCCAATGGCTGTCGCGGTGATAAGAGTAGTAAACTTATTCATGAGAAAAATGATAGTAATCAGATTGGTGGTGTCTGCGGTCTTTTTGTTGGCCGAAACCTTGACCGATTAGTTAAGTGGATGATAATGCCGATAGCATTGATACTATCGGCATTATCAATTAAAGGCTGAATCGAGGATTATTTGACGATTTCTTTGGTCACTTTGCCGGCGCGGACCACGATGTAGGGCTGGCCTACGGCGGGATGAGCCACGCGGGCTCCCTGGAGGTTGAAGTAGACGGGGGCATCGGCGCTTTCGGCAATCACGGCTTCGATAGCGGTCACGTTGTCGGGGTCGTAAACCTCAGAGGTGCCGTCGGCCTTGTAGATGCGATTGTGCTCAGGATTCTCGATTTCGACAGCCGCTTCGGGATTCTCGGCGTCGAGGAATTTCACGCTCTTGGCGTCGCCGGGAATCTCGGCGTAGAACGCGTCTTTCTCGAAGATTTTGCGAGCGGCGCGGCGAGCGGCTGAGGGCATTGTGCCGTCCCATACGCAGGTCATCACTACCGGCTCGCCTCCGTCGACCGAAACAGCGGGAGTCGCGTAGCAAGCGTCGGTGTTGTCCCACCAGATTGTGATAGGCTCAACCACTGAGGTCTGCTCAACTGAGAGATCGTCTATAAACGTTCCGTTGCCTGAGTCAGTAACGATGATTTGCACGTAATATTTTCCTTCGGCGGGAATGGTTGCTTCGAGATTTTTTGTTTCAGACCAACTTACGTTGGTGAATTCGTAATTTTCTGTGGCTACAATCTCGTTGCTTTGAGAAAGCACGTTGACAGTGAGTTTGGTAGGATATCTATAGGTTGAAGTTTTGGCTGAGATAGCTAAATTGATTGTGCCTTTCTTTGCTTTGAACATGGGTGTCTCGGCAGCCACGTTATTAGCGTAGGCTTCAAGGTAATCTTTCGAGTCGATGTATTTCAGCACGCTGCCTTTTTCGTTAGGCACGAAGCTCCAGGTGTCGAATGTTGCAGCCTGGGTGAAATCGGGATCGTAGGGGAGCTCGTATGCGCCTCCGACGAAACCGGTGGTGACGGTGGCGGGCTCCGACGCGTCATCGCCGTTGTAGACGATGACCGAGTAGGTGTATTTGCCGGCTTCGTCGAGCATGTCAACGTAGCTTTCGGCGTTGCCGTCGAGAGTGGCGATCACTTCGCCGTCGCGAAGCACTTCCACTTTGGTGATTTCGGTGAGGTCGGCGCCACCGACGGTGAGAGTCGGATTCGTCCAAGAGAGGTTGACCTTCGATTCGTCGTCGTTATCTCCGGTAGCGGTGAGATCGGTGGCGGCGAGAGGGGCGTTGAGGTTGATAACTTTGGTCTGCTCGATTGATACGCCGTAGAGATATAGTATACGCGCTGTCTTCGGGCGAGATATGCCGATGTAGTATTTACCCTCTTCAGCCACGTCGAATGTGAACTCCGCATCGGTTTTGCTTGTGCTCGTGAATTTATGGGTAATAGGCTCTGTAATAGGCTCTGCTGAGGGGTTAGCGTCTTTGTAAAGAGCAATGATGACCGTTTCCGGATAGCTACTTAAATATATAGCAGCGTTGAGCTTGAGGGTCACGGTGCCTTGTTGGGCCTTGAATTGCGGAGTGAAGAGCCAAAGTCCGTCTTTGTTGGGAGCTTCAAGTCGGGAGTTCAAGGCGTTGTAGCTCCACTTGTCGCCGGCAGAGGTGGCGGGCATCGACCAGAAATCGAAGCTTTCGGCCGATGAGAAGTCGGGAGTGTAGGGGAGGAGGATGGGGCCGCCAACGAGACCTGACGATGCGGTAGCTTCCTCGCCGGGATTTTGGCCGAGATAGGCGATGATTTTGTAGGTGTAGATACCTGCTTTCTCGATGCCTTCGTCGGTCAGAGTCATTTGCTTGCCAGGCTCGGCGTTGATGTATTTCTTGATAATCACGTCGCCGCGGTAAACTTCGATTTTGTCAATCGACGAGAGCGCGTTGCCGAGATTGTCGTTCGTTGGGTTAGTCCAGGCGAGATTTACGGCGAGTTCATCATCTTCGTCGGGAGTCGCTGTGAAGTCTTTTGCTGCTTCGGGAACTACTTTCACCTCTTTGATAGATATGTTGTCAATGCTTGTTCGGCCTGTGACGGCTGTTCCTGAAACGTGGAATCCGAAATAAACCACTCCATCTTCCTCTGCGAAATAACGCACTGATTTGTTTGCGGTTGTAGCGTATGACGAGGTGTTGGAGATGTTTTCGTCGGCAAGAATTGTGGTTTGAGCTTCAGCGGTCGCTTCTTTACCCACTGTAAGGGCAACCTGTTTGGGATAGGTAGCACTGCTAACCCAAGTCTGGTAATCGATGTCGTAAGCCACACCCTTTTTCAGTTCAAAGGGAGGAGTGAGAAGCCAACCCTCTTTAACGCTTGATGTAGAGGCAAAGTACGCTGCTCCAGATGCCACTCCCCAGGAATTTGCGGGCAGTTGGGTGTAGATAGGAGAAATTGTTGTCGTTGGGAATGTTTCGGAGTAGGGGAGGGCTGCGGTGCCGCCTGCGGCGATAGCGTTAGAAGTGGCACCGGTGGTTTCGGTTTTATCGTTGTAGATATACTGAACGGTGTATGTGTAAGCGGCGAGGCCGGGGAGGTTGGCGTCGGTGTAGAGGTAAGGGGGCTGGCCGCTCCAAGCCTCTTCAAGCACGACGGTTTCAGCGCCTTTGCGGGTTATTTTCCATGCAACGGCGGCGGGGTCGATATATCCGCCATTGGTTCCCGTAGGTGCGTCCCATGTGAGGGTTATGGCCTTGTCGTTGCCCTCAACAGCCGATGCAACCACGTTTTTGGTCGCGCCGATGTTGGTGTCGGGGCCCACGTAAGCGGTTTTGATTTTATCAGGGGTAAGCGATGAGTTGCCGTTGTCGTTAAATGGCACGATATTATAGTAGTAAGTGCCCGGTTTGTCGATGGTGTTGTCGGTCCATGTTGAGGTTTGGCCCGGAGCAACACCGTCGGTAATGGTGGCTATGAGGTTTGATTCGCCCATGGTGACCCATGAGGAGTCGGTGCGGTATATTTTCGCGCCTGAGAGCTGGTTGAGGGCCGATCCGCCATCGTTGACCGAGGGGTTGGTCCATGAAAGGGTGACGGACAATACGCCCTTTTCTCCCGGAGTCGCAGTCACGTCGGTAGCCTTGCCGGGGAGCGATATGTACTCCTTGATGAGAATGTCGTCAACGAGAATGTCGTTCGAGCTGCCCGATGATGCTTCGGTATGGAAGCCAATATTGTAAGCCCCCGTTGTTTCGGGCGTGATTGTGAGTTTCTTGGCCGTGTGTGTGGAGCTTTGGATGTTCTCCATCCATACCTGGGTCTGCGACTCAGCGGTGCAGTCAGTGCCGTAGCTTACGTAGAGGTCTTTGTAATTGCTGCTTCCGCTCGACGAAATCCATGTAGTGAAGGTTATAACGTAGGTTTTTCCCGCTTCGAGATCGAGCGAAGGGGTGAAGAACCATGCGTTGTATGAGTTATAGCGCGTGCCTGGATAGAATCTGGCGGCTGAGCTGCTGTAGTCCCAGTCGTGGGTGTCGGTGTCGGCGTGCCACAAAGTCATCGTGTTGAACGCGTCCTTTGTGTCGAACGATTGCGAGTAAGGCAACGCGTCGGCCCATGTCGGTGTCGACAAGGCTAATGCCGTCGCCAATGTGAGTAGTTGTTTTTTCATATTCGTGATTTGTTGATTGATTATCAATTAAGTGGGGTAAAGATGTTCGGCTGTTGCCTCGTTATGCGTATTCTCTATTCCAAAAATAAGCATAATCGGGCGCAAATTTAGCAAAATAATGCAAATTGCGCAAGGATTATCACAAAATGACAACAAACCCGCCCAATTTTCGAGAAAATAAAACGAAATCGGGCGGATTTTATGCGTGCAGATGTATAATTATGTGATACTCGGGGCGATTATATCAGCATGTATATGTAGCCCGCGTAGCAGAGGGTCATGATGATGCCCTCGGCGCGGGTGAATGTGCGGTTGCCGAATAGCCAGCCGAAGGCTAAGAACAGCAGCGACGCGCCGGCGAGAACAAGCAGGTCGAGATTGCTGATGCCCTTGAAGGGTAGGGGGCTTACAGTGGCGGCCGCGCCTAAAATCAAAAATATGTTGAATATGTTGCTGCCGATCACGTTGCCGACGGCGAGGCCGGTTTTCCCCTTAAGCGCGGCCACTATCGAGGTGGCGAGTTCAGGCAGCGACGTGCCGACGGCGGCTATCGTGATGCCGATCACGGCTTCCGACATGCCTAATGTCTTGGCGATGGCTTCCGCTCCGGCTACAAATCGGTCGCCTCCCCATATCAGCATGGCGAGTCCGGCAACGGTGTATATCGCAGCCTTCAACATTCCCATCTGCCCTTTGCCTGAAGCGTCCTCTGCTACCGGCTCGTCGGGAGCGGCTGTTTTGGCCGCAGCGAACGTGTACCACATGAATATGCCGAAGAACAGCAGAAGTAACAAGCCTGAGGCTCTGCTGATTACCGATGTCGCATTTGAGCCGTCGAGCCACTCTGAGTTGCCCAATATGAGCAGCACGAAAGAGGATATGACCACCATCGGCATTTCGCGGGTCATTACCGTCTTCTCTACCTTTATCGGCTTGATTATTGCGGTAATGCCAATGATGGCCAAGATGTTGAATACATTTGAGCCGAGCACGTTGCCGATAGCGAGGCCGGCCTGGCCGTTGACCGATGATATGAGCGAGATGACGAGCTCAGGGGCCGAGGTGCCGAACGCGACGACGGTGAGCCCGACCACCAGGTCGGAGATGCCAAATCGGCGCGCGATGGCCGAAGCGCCGTCGGTCAGGGCGTTCGCTCCGATCAATATCAGCGCGAGCCCGAGTATTAACCATACGTAAGTCATAATTAAGGATTATAGGTTTGAGACGCGAAGTTACTCTTTTTTTTCGATAGGCACACATTTACTCTAAGAGCCTGTCCCATAAAATCTGTTAAAGCTGAGGCGGTCAGCCATCACCTCCGTTTCGCATCTCCCGGGCGCTTTTGAAGCCGTCGCTCGGTCACAATGCGACGGGATTGCTCCCTCTCGTCGCCTCCAAAATCCCTCCGAGATATGCGACCTCAGCGTTAACATATTTTATGGGACAGGCTCTAACTATCTGTCAGGGAGAATAGAAAAAAATTTTGAGATAACGGAAAAAAACGTTATCTTTGTGCGCTTGAATTATACGGTGTTGCGAAAATCGACCGCAGCAACCTGAAAATCTAATCATTATCCTTGTAAAAATAACAAATAAACCTAATAATTAATGTCTACCTTAGAACAAATCAGAAAACGTCCCGGACTGGTGATAGGCGTGCTTGGATTCGCGCTTGTGCTTTTCATTGTCACTCTTACCGACTGGTCTCCGGTGCAAAGCTGTATCTCAGGCGGTGACGCCGCAGCTAAAGTCGACGGTCAGTCAATCAAGTACACCGAGTGGTCAGCGCGCGCTCAGGAAGCTTACGACCAGCAGCGCGAAGCTTATCGCAGCCGCGGCCAGAACCCCGATGCCGTAAGCCTCCAGCAGGTGCAGGAGCAGGTGCTCCAGCAGATGATCACCGAAGCTCTCATGGAGAAATCGATGAACGACCTCGGTATCACCGTGACCGACGACGAAATTTCTAAAATACTTTTCGCAGAGCCCACTCTCCCCATGGTGCAGCAGCTTGTGATGCAAGCGCAGCAGTATGCTCCCGACGCAAACATCGTTTCGGCTGCCGACCTCTACCGCTTCTCTCGCTCCAACAAGACTGAAGTAGGCGAATACTTCCACAACGCGTGGAACGAAATGGAGAATAACGTGCGCAAGCAGCTCCGTCAGGCTAAATATCAGATGCAATTCCAGGCCCTCACTGCCAATAAGCTCGACGCTCAGCAGTATTACGACGAGAATGCCCGCACAGCCACTCTCGCGATGGTGCGCCAGAACTATACAACTCTCCCCGACGACGACTTCAAGGTGACCGACGACGAAATCAACGCCCGTTACAAACAGGAGAAAGGTATCTTCAAAGTTGACAAAGAGACCCGCATTGTTGACTATATCCTCGTTCGCCCCACTCCCTCGGCCGACGACTACGCCACAGCTAAGGCTGAAGTCGACGAAGCTATGATCAACCTCGTCAAGCTCCCCGACACCGACGGCGTTTCGGGTAACTACAACTTCACTATCGAAACCATCGAGTCGCCCGTAAGCGCGATTTCCGACAACCTTATCAAGAACTCGGTTGAATCGCTCAAATCCGACTCTGCCGGCGTGAAGATGCTTCAGTTCGCCAACAACCAATACACTATCGCGAAGCTCCTGAAATCTTACGTGGCTTCCGACACCGCCAATATCGACATAATCGCCGTCGAGAAGGCCAACGCCGATTCGGTGCTTTCTAAGCTCAACGCTGGCGCCGACGTCGCTTCGCTCGGCGAAAAGGTGCTTCAGTCGCAGCTCGATTTCGCTATGCCTACCCTTAACTCCGACTTCGACCTCCTCAAAAAGCAGTATGACGCAGCCGGCCAGGGTAAATATTTCGTTCTCGATATGCCCGGCAACCAGGATCCCAACACGGTGGTTATTTCTCGTCTCGTGAAATACAACGCTCCCTCCGAAATCGTTAAGATCGCAAAAATCACCCGCGAGGTTGTTCCCTCAAACGCTACTCTCAACGACATCGAAGAGAAACTCAACGCTTACCGCGCCGAGCATCCCACTCTCAAAGAATTTAAGGACAGCGCCGCTGCTGCCTCTTACTCGCTATTCGACACTCCGATCACTGCCGACCGTCTTTCGGTCATCAATCTACCCTCGTCGGGCGTAGCCGCTCGCTGGGCTATGGAGGCCGATAAAGGCGAGATTTCTGAAGTGTTCTCCGACAACGCACGCTCTTACTTCCTCGTTCTCGCCGTTGAGGATATCTACGACGATTACTTCCCCGTGACCAACGAAAACGTGAAATCTTATCTCACCGACCTTATCCGTAATGAGAAGAAGGGCGAGAAACTCGTTGCTCAATATAAAGGTAAAGCTAAAGACCTCGCAGGCTACGCTAACCTCATGAAGGCTTCGACCGACACTATCACCGGCGTAAGCTACGGCCGCGACACAAGCGCCCGCGGTATCGCGGCAGGCGACCCCAAATTCTTCGCAAGCCTCGTGAACGCGAAGAAAGGTCAGCTCGTAGGCCCGATCGATACCCGCAACTCGGTTGTCGTTTACCAGGTTATCGACGAGGAGATGATGCCCCGCAAGTTTGACTATCAGCAGGACGCTCAGGCTTTCAACCAGAGCCAGGGCACAGGCCGTCTGCTTAACAATATCGAAGCCATCATTCTCGGCAACAAGAAAGTTGACTACTACGTTCAGCGTTTCCAGAACGCCGACTGATAAATCCATACATAGCCTCCTGCAGGGGGCATGAAACAAAGAGTGAAGCCGCGTGATTAACTGAATCGCGCGGCTTCGCTCTTTGTCGGTCATGCCGGATTGGCTGTGGGTTGAAACGCATAAAAGTTGGCATTTCAGGGAAGTTTTGTGTCTTATGCGGCCAATTGTTGGCTATTTTGGACTGAAAATTGTAATTTTGCGAAGAATTTCTCTCAATTTCCACATCGTATACCCATGCAAAGCACCGACAATCTTCAGCCTACCATATCGCTCAACGACCTAAAGGAATATACCTCGGCCATGACCTCAAGTCGCTGGGAAGGTAAAGACTATCTTCTCCTTACCTTAGAGTCAGAAGATGTGGCGAGTCATCTCCCCTCGCGGTTTAAGATCGACTGTATGTCGGTTTTTTTCTGTGCCGGCGGTCAGGTGGAGTTGCAAGTCAACTTCTCCAACTTGAAGTTGACTGGCAATTCGCTGCTCGTCCTTAGCCCCAACAACGTGATCGAGTTGTTGCCCGAAAGGCAACTGATGGAGAAGAGCTATGCCATGTTTCTTTCGCGCGACTTCCTCAACCTCCTGAGTATCGACAATAATGCCTATGATTTCACGAATATCAACCTCGACTCGGCAGCGGTGCTCAATCTTGAGCGGCGTCAGGCCGAGCTTATGCGTCGTTACTTCGAGCTGCTTCAGCTCTCTTCGGAGTGCAACGAGGGCGTCGACGACGTGTATTCTATAAGTATAATCCGCTCTTTTGTCACGGCGCTTATTTATCAGCTCATGCAGTTTGCGGCACTGCGCAGGTCGGCGAGCGACGGCTCTTCGGGGAAAATGGCTAAGAAAAACTATTATGTGCGCGACTTCATGAAGCTCGTTGCGGAGAATTTCAAAGAGCATCGGTCGATTAATTTCTATGCCGATAAGTTATTCATCTCCTCGAAGTATCTTTCGCTCGTCATAAAGGAGTCTACCGGCTACACCGCCACCGAATGGATCGACCATTTCGTCACTCTCGAAGCCAAAAACCTCCTCCGCTTCTCGGGCCGCAACATTCAGCAAATCGCCTACGAGCTCAACTTCCACAATCAATCGTCGTTCGGCAAATACTTCAAGCACCAGACCGGCATGAGCCCCAGCCAGTTCCGAAAATCCTGAATTTCGCCGCGCGGTTCGCAATCTGCCATGGACCGTTAACTCGCTTTAACTTATAAATTTTCAACGCTTTCCGAATTGCGGTTTGTGAATTTGGGAAAATTCGCGTAAATTTGCGAGATTAAATGCGCCGCTGAACTTTAAAGGATGTAATCAGCGGCAGCTCAGTTACTTAACTTGATGAAAAGATACAACCTAATCAACAACTCGCTTGGCTGGCTATGCTTCGTGATAGCCGCGGTCACCTATCTGCTGACCGTCGAGCCGACCGCCAGCTTCTGGGACTGCCCGGAATTCATCGCCCAAGGATATAAACTCGAAGTAGGCCACCCGCCGGGCAACCCTATCTTCATTCTCGCCGCGCGTTTCTTCATCAATTTCGTAGGGGGAGATGCCTCCAACGTGGCTCTCGCCGTCAACTGTATGTCGGCGTTGCTCAGCGCGGCCACTATCCTCCTGCTGTTCTGGACAATAACCCATTTCGTACGCCGCATTATCCTCGGCGATAACCCCGATGGCCGCGAACTTACCGCCGGGCAGCTTATCGTCACTATGGCTTCGGGCCTTGTGGGCGCGTTGGCCTACACCTGGAGCGACACATTCTGGTTTTCGGCCGTCGAGGGCGAGGTCTATGCCTTCTCGTCATTCTGTACCGCCCTCGTGGTGTGGTTGGTGCTGAAATGGGAAAACCGCGCCGACGAGCCTCATGCCGACCGCTACCTTATACTCATAGCCTACGTCATAGGCATCTCTATCGCTGTCCACCTCCTCAACCTCTTGACCATTCCCGCTCTCGCGCTCGTTATATATTTCCGCAAGATTAAAGACGTGAAGTTCAGCCGCCTTTTCGCGACTATTCTTGCGTCATTCCTCGTCATCGCCCTTATCCTTTACGGATTGGTGCCCGGTTTCGTCGAAATCTCGCAAGCGTTTGAGCTCTTCTTCGTCAATACGCTTCATCTCGGTTACAACATGGGCGTGCTTATCTATGCGATAATCCTTGTGGCTGTGCTGATATGGTGCGTGAAGTCGTTGTACGCCCAGAAGAGCATCGCTCAGGTGCGCGTCTCGTTCCTGCTCAGCGTAGTCCTTTCAGGCATACCCTTTATCGGCAGCTCATGGCTTATCCCCGTCGTGATAATCGCGGGCTTGGCCGCCTACCTTTGGGCAGCGAAATTGCTCCCCGTCAGAATCCTTACGCTGGCCGCTCTGAGCATTCTCGTGATTTTCATCGGCTACTCATCCTACGCGTTGCTGCTTATCCGCGCGAGCGCCAATCCGCCGATGAATCAGAATGCCCCCGACAACGTGTTTACCCTCAGCTCCTACCTCAACCGCGAGCAATATGGCGACACCCCGTTGCTCTTCGGCCAGTCGTTTGCCACTTATCCTCTCTATGAGGTTAACCTCGTCACAGGCGAGCAGAAGGTCGTCACTACCGATAAAAAGACCGAATACGTGAAGGTGGTGAAATCCTCCCCCGACGAGCCCGACCGCTACATCGCGACAGAGACCGACGGCAAGCCCGTTTATTCTCAGAATTTCTTCTTCCCCCGCATGTATAGTGCGGTGCCCGAGCATATCGATGGCTACCTGAGCTGGATAGGGGAGACAATGGAAACATTGCCGCAGGAAGATGTTCATCCCCTCGTCGATCTCAGCGGCAACCCCCTTGGCGAAGCTTATCCCGTGCCTACACCCACGTTTGCGCAGAATCTCCGCTACTTCTTCAACTACCAGCTCGGATATATGTATTGGCGCTACTTCATGTGGAACTTCGCCGGACGCCAGAACGACCTCCAGGGTCAGGGCGAGCTTAACCGCGGCAACTGGATCTCGGGTATCCCCGCTATCGACAACGCCCGACTGGGCGATCAGTCGCTCCTCCCCGCCGAATTCGGCTCCGACAATCCCGGCCATAACGTGTTCTACATGCTGCCGCTTCTGCTCGGCTTGCTCGGCATTGTCGCTCAATTTATCGGCGGCAACACGGGCGTAAAGCAATTCTGGGTAGTGTTCGTGTTCTTCTTCATGACCGGCATCGCTATCGTGCTTTACCTCAACCAGCCCCCGATGCAGCCCCGCGAGCGCGACTATGCCTTCGCAGGCTCGTTCTACGCTTTCGCTATATGGATCGGTATCGGAGTCTTCACCGTGTGGAAGCTACTGATGCTACTCTTCAAGTCATCGAAGCTCAGTGAGAACCGTAAGGCTGCGGTAACGGCCGCGATCGCCGGCGCGCTATGCCTCATCGTGCCTTTGCAGATGGTGTCGCAGACATGGGACGACCACGACCGCTCAGGCCGATACACTACCCGCGACTACGGCATGAACTACCTCTCAAGCCTCGACGACAACGCGATTATTTTCACCAACGGCGATAACGATACCTTCCCCCTCTGGTACGCCCAGGAGGTTGAAGGCTTCCGCACCGACGTCCGCGTCATCAACCTCGCGTATCTCGGCACAGAGTGGTATGCCAACCATGCCAAGCTTCCGTCCTACAACGCCGCAGCCATCGATATGCTCGCCGAGCCTCTCGACTACGCCTACAATCGACTTACCTACAGCCTCGTTGAGAAAGAGCCCGCCAACGACTCCATCGCCGTCGACGTCTTCGACTCTCTCCGCGACCTCTATAAGGCTCCCGACGCTGTCAGCTCGCGCAACACCCGCGTCATGCGCAATCCTAATATGTATATCCCCGTCGACATCGACGCTGCCGTCAAAGCCGGCGTGATCAAGGCTTCCGACGCTCCTCTTGCTGATGACTATATTCGCGTCGACCTCAGCTACAAGAACGGCGTGATGCTTAACGATGTCCTCTCGCTCGACATGATTGCCTCCGGCATCAAGGACGGCTGGAAACGCCCCGCGTATTTCGCGATGACCGTGCCCGACGAGTACTATCTCAATATGCAGGGCAACCTCCGCAACACCGGCCTCGCCTACATGGTCAGCCCGATTGCCCATGGCAGCACCGAGTACGGTGGCCGCGTGCGCCCCGACATCGACACCGATAAGATGTACAACAACGTCATGACCAAGTTCCGCTGGGGCGGTCTCGATAAAGTGGGCACAAACGGCAAGGTTTATCTCGACGAAACCGTGCGCCGCATGGTGTCGACCCATCGCATCGCCTTGACCGAGTTGGCTACCCAGCTCGTCAACGAAGGCATCATCGCCCTGCATCCCGACATGGTCAACTCTCCGAATCCTATCGATGAGTATTTCGCGGCGAAGGAAACTATCGGCGCTCCAGAGGAGTCGGGCAAAGCCTACGCTGCCGACCGCTTCAAGAAAGCCGCCGACATCCTCTACCTCATTCAGGAGAAGCTTCCTGAGCGCTTCGCTCCCTACGCACTGCAGACCTCGATCTACCTGGGCTCGCTCTATGCCCATGTAGGCCAGCTCACCGGCGACAAGAAGCTTCAGGCCAAGGGCAAGGAGATTATCACTTCCGAGATCAATCGCTACGCTGCCTACGTGCCTTACTTCACAAGCCTTCTCAACGACGAGCAGCGCCGCCGCGCCGGCAGCAACGATTTCCTCTACTCCGGCCCTGTGACGCTCAACTCGCTCAATCTCTCCGCGGTCGACCTCTATTCCGTCTCCATACTGTATAATCTGCTCGGCGACTACGTCAACCTTTACGGCGACGAGGCTTGCGAGAAACTTGTCGATGGCCTTGAAAAGAAATATCCCGGCTTCTCGACCGACTTTTCGCTCATGCTCTCCTCCTCTCAACAGTAAAACTCCCTATGGCGCGCCGAGGCGACATACCGCCGCCGGGCGCGCCATAGCTTTCATTTACCCTAAATGCTGATCGAACAACCTCCGAAATTCTATCGCCTCCTTTTCCCGGAGGCGATTTGGCGTATTAAGCGCAAAAAACGCAAGGTATGTTACCTCACTTTCGACGACGGCCCTATACCGGAAGTGACGCCATGGGTGCTCGACGTCCTCGATAAATTCGAGGTCAAGGCCACCTTTTTCATGGTCGGCGACAATGTGCGCCGCCACCCCGAGCTGCTGGAGGAGGTGCGTCGCCGCGGCCACAGCGTCGGCAATCACACTATGCATCATCTCCAGGGCCTCAAGGAGAGCTTCCGCACCTATCTCCGCGATATCACCGAGGCCAACGCCCTTATCGACAGCATTCTCTTCCGTCCGCCCCACGGTATGTTGCGCAGTTCTCAGGCCAATGCCATTAAGGACCACTATAATATAATAATGTATGACTTGGTCACGCGAGACTATTCCAAGCATATGACACCGGAGAAGGTCTATCGCAACGTCAAGCGATATGCCCGCAACGGCTCTATCATAGTTTTTCACGACTCCATGAAGGCGTGGCCCAATCTCCGCGAGGCCCTTCCCCGCGCTATCCATTGGCTTCAGGCCGAGGGATTCGAGTTGCTCCCGCTCCCTATGGACTGATTCCCCCCTCTATACCTTATCTCCGCTCACCGATATGTCAGCCCCACCGCCCTGCTCATCATCTATCGCCGATTACGCCCGCAGCCTCGGTTTCTATAATGTAGGCGTGGCCGCGGCCCGGCCTGTCGACGACGATGCGGTCAAACTCTATGATTCATGGCTCGCTAAGGGGCGGCACGCCGATATGGCCTATCTTGAGCGCTACCCCGATGTTCGCCGCGATCCCCGCCTGCTCCTTCCGGGAGCGCGGTCGGTCATCGTCTGCGCGATGAGCTATTATTATCCCCTTAACGCAGATTCCCCTGCTCCTCTCCGTTCGATTGCCATGTATGCCCGCGGCGACGACTACCACGAGGTTGTCCGCGCCCGATTGACCGACCTTGGCGATTACATTGCGGCCAAATGGGGAGGGGAGTACCGCGCGTGTGTCGACACCGCCCCTCTTCGCGAGCGTTACTGGGCCGTGCGTTCAGGCGTCGGTTTCGTCGGGCTTAACAACCAATTGATCATCCCCGGCGCGGGCTCCTATTTCTTCCTTGGCGTGTTGCTGACCACTGCCGAATTCACCCCCGACGCCCCCATGCTTGCCGCTTGCGACGGCTGCCGCCGATGCGTTTCGGCTTGTCCCGGCCGAGCTCTCGACGGACTCGGGGGGATTGATGCTCGCAAATGCCTGTCGTATCTCACTATTGAGCATCGGGGCGATCTCCCTGAGGGCACCGACCTCGCCGGTCATCTTTACGGCTGCGACGAGTGCCAGCGCGTTTGCCCTCATAATATATCCCCAGTTCAATCCCCGATTGCCGCGTTTGCTCCCCGCCTTGATTACGATTCGCTTACCCCCGAGCGTGTTTTAAGCCTTACACAGCCCGAGTTTTCCACCATTTTCCGCCATTCTCCTATCAAGCGCGCGAAGCTCGCGGGGTTGCGGCGCAACGCGTCTCTGTTGTGATGCTGTTACAAACTGCCGTTACACGTTGTTACAGTTGTTGCGCTTCGATTTTGTCGCGGTTGTAACAATAAAAAGCCGATTGTTACAATGTAACAGTCTTGATGTAACATGATTTGCGCCTCTTTTCACCCCATTTTCTCCCAGAATATTAGAATTATTAGACTTATAAAACTTAATTTTCAAAAAATTATCAAGTCAAATGCGTGAAAAACAGCTAAGTAACCGATTTAAGTAAATTTTTTTCAAAAAAATCGAAAAATTTTTGCCAAAAAGTTTGGAGAAATAAATAATTGTCGTAACTTTGCAACATCTTAATGTTACAAACGCAACACAAAGACGATTCAACTAAGTTTCAAATGTGACTTTTACGTTTCAACAGTGAGATTTGAGACAACAATAATTAAAATTACAAATATCTAAATCCAAAGGCCATGTCATCCAAAGTTTTTGAAAACAAGCTTATCGCACTCCAGAGCAATCTTCTTAATTTCGCGTATATGTTGACTTCAAACCGCGACGATGCTTACGATCTTCTTCAGGACACCACCCTTAAGGTCCTCGACAACGAAGATAAGTACACCGAGAACACTAACTTCAAAGGTTGGGTCTTCACCGTTATGCGCAACATCTTCATCAACAACTATCGTCGCGCCGTGCGCTCGGCCACAGTCGTTGATCAGACCGAAGACCTCTACCACCTCAACATCTCTCAGGACTCTGGCTTCGACACTCCCCAGGGCTCGGTTGCAGTAAAGGAAATCACCGCTGCTATCGACAGCTTCTCCGACGAGTACCGCGTGCCCTTCTCGATGCATGTCGCAGGTTACAAATACAGCGAGATCGCTGAAAAGCTCCAGCTCCCCCTCGGCACCGTTAAGAGCCGCATCTTCTTCGCTCGCCAGCGCCTCCAGGCTCAGCTCAAAGACTACAGATAATCGCCCCCACCTTTGGCCTTTAGATTCTTTACGATAAAAAAGCCTTTTCTTAAAGTCGCGCGAAAGTGCCCGTCGGGCACACAAAGCGGCAATATGGCCGCGAGATAAACAGCGACAATACTATAAAAACCACACCGACTACGAGCACCGCCGTTCCGGCTGCCGATAAGGCGAATATGCCGAAAAGCTCGTAGTCGACCCACCCGGCGGTGGCTTGCGCGAACAGCATTATCATCAGCGCTACCCAAAGCAACTTCCTGAACGTCTCAAGCCTCTTCACCCCCTTTGCCGATAAATGCCACTTATGCTTCGGGTTGCAATGCCCGGCAAGCTCCTGGAGCGACCCGAGAGGGCATATCCAGTTGCAGTAGTGAGCCTTAAACCCCAATATCGGATATATCAGAGCGGCAATCAGCATCAGCAACACCACTATCGACCCAGCCAGCGTCACTCCGTTGGCCATTAGGTTGAGCATCCGGGTGAAGTTGATGAACTCCACTCCCCAGAATCCCAGTATCCCTACGTTCAACGCTAATTGCACTATGCGGTATTTGCGCGAACGCGTGAATATCGGTATCGTCATATGGTGACTTGCAGCACTATGCTTGCCGCTCTCGATTTCGTTTTCATCATTGGTTTGTGTTGGTTTATACGCGAATTTACCACTATAATCGCGAAATTCTCCGTCCCGCGTGCTAAATACCCACAAATCATGACCCCTTCTATGCTTCCCCTCCGCTCGCTCTCGCTTGCTGAAACAGCGGCGGCGAGGTTGCGCGTGACCAAGTTTTTTGCTAATTTCGCGGTATGCCTTACCAAATCAAATATTCGCAGGCCGGGTCGCTTGTCAATGTTGTCACTATCGACCCTCGATACGCCCCGGTGATGAAGGAAATCGCCTCAGGCGCGCTCCCCTCCGATGCCGAGATTATTTATCGGGGGCGCAACTGCGTCTATAAGATTTCGCGCGGCGGTCAGTGGCTATGCGTCAAGGCGTTTCGTCGCCCCGGCGCTCTCAATTCGCTGATTTATACCCGCTTCCGCGACGGTAAGGCTAAGCGCAGCTTCGATTTCTCCCTCCGGCTTCTCTCTATGGGCATTGGCGCCCCCGATCCCATTGGTTACGCCGAGGTGAAGCGTTCGGGCCGGTTGCGCGAAAGCTACTACGTCAGCCTGCTCCTCGACGCCGGCAATCTCCGCCAGTGGGAGGAAAAGCCCGACGCCGACGCGCTCCTCAACGCCTTCGCGGCCGAGATGGTCAAGATCCACCGCTGCGGCGTGCTTCATAAGGATTTCTCCCCGGGCAATGTGCTCTACTCCAAGGATGCCGAGGGCCGCTACCGCTTTTATCTCATCGACCTCAACCGTATGGAGTTTGGCGTGAGAAGTCATAGTCGTCTTATGCGTAATTTCCGCGCTATCAACCTCGACCCGGCACAGACCGTGCGCCTCGCTCGCCGCTACGCCGTGGCCGCCGGGCTCGATGAGGATGTCGTCGCCCACGAGGCCGCCGACCAGCTTGCCGCCTACTTCCGCTCCAAGAAAATCCATCGCGCCCTTAAGCGAATCTTTAAAAAACGCCGCAAATGATGTCTCGATTGATACTTCTCGCCGTAGCGGTCGCGATAGCGGTCGTGGCCACCATATTCTACCGCTGCGTCAACCGCGGGCTCTCTTCGAGCTCCCGACATCAGCAGCTTACCCGACTCTCCGTCGCGTCGCTCATTGCCATGGCCCCCTGGTTGCTCCTCGGCCATTGGGTCAGCTCCTCGGCCGCGGCGATGATAGTGGCCGTTTCGGCGGCGTGGGCTATTACCTATCCGCTTCTCTATCACCTTACCAACCGCCGCGTCTCCTCCGACTACGACAACCAGATCGATATCGCCGCCGGGCTTTACATCTTCGGCTTGCTCTCTGCCGCCTATATCGTTTTCGCAGCCCTGTATCCCCCCCTCTCTGTTCTGCTCGGAGTGGTCGAGTTCATGCTTTGGATCCTGATTTTGACCCAGTGGGTCTACTTCGCCCTCTATGGCCAGGCTATCGACTTCAACGGCATGACTATTCTTCAGGCCACCCACGTCAACGAGATTTTCGAGTTTGTCAAGACGCTCGGCGCCATCCGTTCGCTGGCCATTTCCGCTCTTGTATTGGCCCTTCTCGCGGTCAGCGTGTGGGCCAATATCGTTCCCTTGCTCCCCGGCCTCGATTCCGTGCTTGTTCTGGCCGAGGTCGCCGTCGCTGTCGTTATTGCTGTATTCCTTTTCAAGGGGCGTAAAGCGCCCTGGAAGCGCGCGGGGCTCGTCAATCTTTACCGCGTTATTAAGGACTACCGTGAGCGCAATTCAAAATATACCGCCGACGCTGCCGCTCGCCTCGCCTCGCTCGACGCGCGCCCTCTTCGCCCTGTCGGCTCTGCGCCCCATACCGTGGTGATGGTCATAGGCGAGTCGGCCAATCGCGACTTCATGAGCGCCTTCACCCCCCTCGACCGCGAGACCACCCCCTGGCTCTCAGCCGCGTCCGCCTCCTCCGATAGGTTCATCCTCTTCCCCCATGCCTATTCCTGCGCCATGGTTACGGTCAACTCCCTTGAGCGGGCGCTTACCGAGCGCAATCAGTATAACGATAAGCCCTTCCACGATTCCGTCTCAATCATCGACATCGCCCATAAACTCGGCTACAAAGTCCATTGGTACAGCAATCAGGGCCATCTCGGCTCCTTCGACACTCAGGTCACTCTCGTGGCCGATACCGCCGACGTGGCTAAGTGGACCAATCAGCATCTTAATAAGGTGCAGTACGACGGCGCGCTTATCGACTTCCTCGACGAGATCGACCCCTCCCGCGATAATTTCGTGGTCATTCACCTTAAAGGCTCCCACTTCCCCTTCGCCAACCGCTATCCAGCCGACGCCGCTCAGTGGACTCCGGCCAAGGGGGAGGACCCCAACGTGGTCGCCTACCTCAATTCCATCCGCTATACCGACTCGATACTCCGTCAGGTCTACGACTATGCCGTCGAGCGGCTCAACCTTCAGGCAATGGTCTATTTCTCCGACCATGCCACTATCCCCGACCGCACCCGCACCCCCGGCTTCATGGGTTTCGGCATGACCCGTATACCCCTCTTCATATATCTCAGCGAAGGCTACTCGCTCAGTCATCCTGACCGCGACGCCGCGCTCCGAGCCAATAAAGACAAGTATTTCACCAACGATTTGGCTTACGAACTGCTGTGCGGTATCCTCGACGTGGAGTCGTCGCGCTTCGACGAGTCCGCTTCGCTCGCCTCCGTCTCCTATCGCTTCACCCGCGACTCGCTCCTTACCTACGACGGCACCGTCAGCATAGCCGATGACACAACCGACACCCTATGACCCCCGCCCGCCCGCTTATATCCGTAGTCACCGTTTGCCGTAACGCTCTCCCTTTGCTTAAAACCACCGTCGAGAGCGTCTTGGCGCAGACCTATCCCTGTATCCAGTACGTCATTATAGACGGTGCATCCTCCGACGGCACCCCCCGCTTCCTTGAGCGGCTCGACTCCGCCACGTGGATTTCAGAGCCCGACCGCGGCATCTTCGACGCCATGAACAAGGGCGCTTGGATGGCTACCGGCGAGTGGATTATCTTCATGAACGCGGGCGACACCTTCGCCTCGCCCGATGTCGTCGAGCGCGTGTTCGCTGGCCGCGACGTCAGCCCCTATGGCGTCATCTACGGTAATGTCCTCAAAGCCGGGCCCGATGGTCGGCACGTCGAGAAGCCCGCTCTCCCTCCGGCTAATTGCCATCGTATGTTCTTCTGCCATCAGAGCGCGTTTTATCGTCGCTCCGACCTCCTCGCTTACCCCTTCGATCTCCGCCACCCCATGTCGGCCGACATCCATCAGGTCAAGCGGCTCCTCCGCGCAGGCGTCAGGTTCTGTCAGCTCGACTTCCCGGTCGCCGTTTTCGACACCAACGGCGTCTCCAACGCCCGCCGCTCCTCAGGTCTCCGCGACAATATCTCGGTCGTGTGCGAGCTCGACCCCATCTTTACTCAGATCAGATTTCTCCCCAAACTCCTTATACCTTATCTGCTATGTCGACTCAGAGGGAAATGATAATAGGCTACGACGCCAAGCGCGCCGTCCGCAATATGACCGGCCTCGGCAACTACAGCCGCTTTGTCATCGACTCCATGACCGGCGCCTATCCCGCCGATCATTACCTGCTCTATACCCCCCGCTTAGCCCCAAATCCCCGCTTGGAGCCGCTGCTTGCTCGCCCCTGCGTTGAGCTTAGGCTCCCCGCTACGGCGTTTGGCCGCAAATTCGGCTCCCTCTGGCGGTCGGGCCTCGGCCTCGTCGGGCAGCTCCGCGACGACCGCGTGACCCTCTACCATGGCCTTAGCAACGAATTGCCCCTCAACATCCGTCAGTCGGGCATCCCCTCAGTGGTGACTATCCACGACCTGATTTATCGTCGCGTCCCTCGCGACTATGCCGCTATCGACCGCTACCTCTACGATCGCAAATACGGCGCCTCGGCCCGCAACGCGACCCGCGTCATAGCTATCAGCGAGTGCACCCGCCGCGACCTCATCACCGACTACGGCATCCCCGAGGAGAAAATCGACGTCATATACCAGGGTTGCGACGACATCTTCCTCGCTCCCGTCGATCCCGCTACCATCCAGGCCGTGAAAACCAAATATTCCCTCCCAGAGCGGTTTATAGCCGCCGTGGGCACCGTCCAGTCGCGCAAAAACCAGCTCCTTGCCGCCAAAGCCTTGGCCGAGCTTCCCCCCGACGTGAAGCTCGTGATCGTCGGCCGACCGCTCCGCGGCTACGACGTGACCATCAAAAAGCACCTCGCCGAGAAAGGCATCTCCGACCGCGTTATCTGGATTCAGGGAGCTACCATGGCCGAGCTCGCCGCGATTTATACCCTCGCCACCCTCAGCTCCTACCCCTCGCGCTACGAAGGCTTCGGCATACCTATCATAGAATCAATCAATTGCGGCACCCCAGTCATTGCCGCTACTGGCTCATGCCTTGAGGAAGCGGGAGGCCCCGGCGCTCTCTATGTCGACCCCGACCGGGTCGACCAGTTTATCGACTGCGCCCGTCAGTTGCTTGACGACAGCGACCTCCGCCGCGACATGGTAAGCCGCGGCCGCGCCCACGTAGCCCGATTCAATAACGCCGATTTCGCGCGTCTAACCCGCCTTACCTACCTCAAGGCCCTCTCCTGACCCCGTTCTACGATATTGCTGACTGTCATTCCGTTGGCCGATAGCCCTTTTGAAAACTGCTATCAGCCTATCTCACTCGGTTTCCGTTCCTGTCAATAGAGAAATATTCCGAATTATACTCAACGCGTGCCTTCCCATTTACAAATTTACCGTTACTAGTGTATTTTGCAGGGATGACGAGCTCACCGGTTTTGTCAATATACCCGCCCTTACTGCCGACAGCCACCGATGCTAAACCTTCATGAAAATTCCCTGCATCATCATATTTGTAAGGTATGACCAGATTCCCCGCCATGTCAATATAGCCGTATTTGTCACCGCTGCTGACAATTGCGAGACCTTCTGAGAATTCCCCTGCCCAATCAAATTTAGCGGGGATAACAAAATTTCCTGTTTTGTCGATATAGCCCCATTTACCGTTGATTTTCACTGGAGCTACCCCTTCCTGAAAGTTCCCCATATTATCAAATTTGTAAGGAATCACAAGCTCTCCGGTCTTGTTGATATATCCCCACTTTAACTGACCGTTTTTGCGAGAAGGCACGTAAGCCAGCCCTTCGTGAAAATATCCCGGGTCACCTTCCGGATCTGATTGGAGAGTTATAACCCAATTTCCGGTTTTGTTTATGAAGCCTGTTTTGCCGTTCTCGATTACCAAAGCTAATCCGTCCATAAATATGTATCCCGAATCAAATATTGGTTGAATCACAAATTTCCCCGTTTTGTCTATGTATCCATACTTGTACTTGTCATTGAGATAAACCAGGGCAAGACCCTCGGAAAAACCGGTTGCATAATCAAATTTGGCGGGGATAACCACCTTTCCCGTTTTATCGATAAACCCCCATCGATTGTACTCAATTTCCACTGCTGCTAATCCTTCATGGAAATTGTCTGTATACCAAAATCTTGCCGGAATCACAACCTTGTTGCTATGGTCTACATATCCGTATTTACCATCTTTATCAAACCAAAACAAATCGCTATCTTCATAGGCAGTCTGATTGTTTTGAGCGACGGCCAGCATCGTTGACAGTATCGAGGCGAGGAAGAGGGTTAACTTTTTCATTTGGGTGAGCTTTGGATTTTGGTTATGCGATAACTTAATTTGCTGGATGAGTATCGAAAATGTCCTGAAGATCCCTGATTATCAATGGGTTTTAAGCTTAAGGGTGTGTTTCTCGGGGTCATTTTAAAAGGTCGGGGCGCAGACGCTTCGTGCGCTCCATCGCCTGATCCTGTCGCCACTGGGCGATTTTCGCTTCATGGCCCGAAAGCAGCACGTCGGGCACGCGCCATCCATTGTATTCGGCCGGGCGAGTGTAGACCGGTGGCGCGAGAAGATTGTCCTGAAACGAATCGCTCAGCGCCGACTGCTCGTCGCCGATAACCCCCGGCACGAGCCGAGCGATCGCGTCGGCGATGATTATGGCGGGTATCTCGCCCCCGGTCAGCACATAGTCGCCTATCGATATTTCCTTGGTAATCAGATGCTCGCGGATGCGGTAGTCGATACCCTTGTAGTGGCCGCAGAGTATTATGATATTGTTGAGCATCGACAGGCCGTTGGCCATCGGTTGGTTGAACACTTCGCCGTCGGGCGTGGTGAAAATAACCTCGTCGTAGTCGCGCTCAGCCTTGAGTGCCGAGATGCAGCGGTCTATCGGCTCTATCTGCATCACCATCCCCGCCTCGCCCCCAAAGGGGTAATCGTCGACCTTGCGGTGCTTGTTGGTCGAGTAGTCGCGGAGATTGTGTATCGCGAAGTCTACAAGCCCTTTATTCTGGGCGCGTTTTAGTATCGAGCAGCCGAGCGGCGACTCAAACATTTCGGGCAATACGGTCAGTATATCGATTCTCATTTGAAAAATTCAATAGCGATTTCAGTTATGTAAGTGTCTAATAAATAGCGGCTGTCGTTTTATACCCGCAACTGCCAGAACGCCAGCGCAGCCGCGGCTGCCACGTTGAGCGAGTCGACCCCGCGCGCCATCGGAATGCGGGCCGTGTAGTCGGCGTCGGCGATCACTTCAGCGGCGAGGCCGTCACCCTCGGTGCCCATGATGATCGCGAGCCGAGGCTCCGAGTTGAGCTTAGGGTCGTCGATCGGTACCGACTTGTCGGTCAGTGCCATAGCTGCGGTCTTGAAGCCGAGAGGTTTGAGCCGGTTGATATCGTCGATCCATGTCCAGGGTATCAGAAACACCGATCCCATCGACACCCTTACCGAGCGTCGGTTGAGCGGGTCGCACGATGTCGGGGTAAGCAACACCCCGTCTATGCCGAGTGCTGCCGCCGAGCGAAATATGGCTCCGATGTTGGTCGTATCGGTCACGGAGTCGATCACGACCACTCGCTGCGCCCCCGCCACCACATCCTCAAGCCGCGGGGTCGCAGGGCGGCGCATGGAGCAAAGCACGCCGCGGGTTAGCGTGTAGCCGGTGATTTCGGCCAGCAGCTCGCGCGGTCCGGTATACACCTCCAGGTCGGGGCATCGCTCTATGATGTCGGCCGCGTCGCCCGTCAGGTGACGTCGCTCGCACAGCAACGCCGCGGGCTCATATCCTGCGTCGAGAGCCACGCGTATCACTTTCGGGCTCTCGGCGATAAACAATGCCTGACCGGGGCACAGCCTGTTGCGCAGCTGTGCCTCGGTCAGTTTATGGAACGGCGCTATTCGCGGGTCGTTGAGCGATTCTATCTCAATGACGCGGGCCATTATTATTCGAGATCCTTGTAGGTGATTGCCATGCTGTACGACAATGCTCCGTCGGGATTATAGTAGTTGTATTGGATGTTGATGCCGTCTTCGATGAGTTGCTTGGTCTGCTGATCGGCCTGAAGGAGGTCAATAGCCTGTTTCTTCGCGTTCTCGAGGGCAGCTTCGTCGGGCTTGGGAGTGGGGTTGGCGAAGCGGTAGGTGTAGACCATTGTGTTGGTCGGAGTGTCAAACGATACCTTCTCGAGTTTAAACATAGGGGATACTTCCATGGGAAGGAGTGCCTGCATCTGCTCTACCTGGGCCTGCACGGTCGCGATTGATTCCTGTGAAGGGGTCTTCGTTTCGTTGCTGCCGCATGCCGCTACGAGCACGAGCATCATCACTGCCATTAGAAATGCTACTGATTTTTTCATAATAATTACTGTTTTAGGAGAATAATTTGATGAGTTTCTTGTTTATGTCTGATATGCGGAATAATGGTCTAAGGGTTTGCTCGAAGGTCTTTGTTGCCTACCGCATCGCAAATTTACTACAATTATCGTCACTTGCCCAATTTCCGAGCCACATTCTTGACGAATTGCCGCAGTTTTTTGGTGAACATGGGTGGTTTTTCGGTTTTCTTTTGTAATTTTGTGACTTATTTCTCATCAGTCAACCCCGCGATGACCAACGACCTTGAATCCCCCCGCCGATACATTTTGCGCCGCGGTGCCTCCGACGGCGCTCTTCTCGGGCTGCTGTTCACCGCCGTTTTCTTCTGCTCGGTGTATAGCGACAGGCTTCCGTTCCTGGCCGTCATCGCCCTGCTGATGATTGTCGCGGTGCCTTTCGCGGCATATCGGTTCATGAGGCGCAGCTACCTGAGGGCCGGTTTCCGCATGGCCTTCGCAACCGTGTGGCTCCAGGGCATTTTGCTCTTCATCTTCGCCGCGCTGGCAACCACCGTCGGCGTCTACCTGTTCTTCAGGTTTATCGAGCCCGACTACGTGTCGCGCCTCTTCGACAACTACCTTGCCATGAGCGAGCGGCACGCTATCGACGGGGCTTTCACCGACACTATCCGGCGTATGCGCGAGGTGAAGTTCATCCCCCGCCCGGTCGATATGGTCATGTCGACCCTCTGGGCCATTAGCTTCTTCGGCTCGATGCTGAGTCTGCTGCTGGTGCCGTTCGTGCGTCTACGCGGCCGCTGATTAGTTACTAACTTATTATTTTTTCAAGAAAGTGCCCGATATTTCAGTAATCGTTCCGCTATACAACGAGGAGGAGTCGCTCCCCGAACTCGAAGCCTGGATCGCCCGCGTGATGGCTCAAAACGGCTTCTCTTACGAGGTGATTTTCATCGACGACGGCTCTACCGACCGCTCATGGGAAGTGATTGAGTCGCTTTGCGCCAAAAATCCCTGTGTCAAGGGTGTGAAGTTTCGCCGCAACTACGGCAAGTCGCCGGCCCTCAACACCGGCTTCGCCCGCGCCCGAGGCCGCGTCGTCATCACCATGGACGCTGACCTCCAGGACTCTCCCGACGAGATCCCCGAGCTCTACCGCATGATAACTGCCGAGGGCTACGACCTCGTCTCGGGCTGGAAACAGAAGCGCTACGACCCCCTCTCCAAGACCATCCCGACCAAGCTCTTCAACGCTACCGCCCGCAAAGTTAGCGGCATAAAGAATCTCCACGACTTCAACTGCGGCCTTAAGGCATACCGCTCCGACGTGGTCAAGCATATCGAGGTCTACGGCGATATGCACCGCTACATACCCGTGCTCGCCAAAAACGCCGGGTTTGCCCGCATCGGCGAGAAAGTCGTTCATCATCAGGCCCGTAAATACGGCAAGTCGAAATTCGGCCTCGACCGCTTTGTTCACGGCTACCTCGACCTGCTGACGCTCTGGTTCACCAACAAATTCGGTCGCCGACCTATGCACTTCTTCGGCCTATGGGGGTCGCTCATGTTCATCCTCGGCCTCGTCGCCGTCATCGTGGTCGGCGCCCACAAGCTCTACAACATGTGGACAGGCCAGCCCTACATCCTTGTGACCGACTCCCCTTACTTCTACATCGCGCTGACGACGATGCTGCTCGGCACCCAGCTCTTCCTCGCCGGATTCATCGGTGAGCTGATCGCCCGCAACTCCGACCGGCGAAACGACTACGAAATAGAAACAGAGTCGGGCTTATGACGCGTTTTTGCGCGTTTAAGCTGCAAAACACCCTCAAAAATGTCGACATTTTGTATTTAATACAAAACAGATGCAATATTTAGGAAAATTGGTTTTTAAGTTTTTTGAAAACGCGCTTTTTTTACTCCTTGTTTGCGCGTTTTTGACCTCGTGCAACACCACCGGTTGCACCGAAAATCGCTCAAGCCTTCCCCAGGCCGGCTTCTACGATTATACTACCCTTCAGGCAATTAGTATCGACTCGATAACCATAGGCGGCGTCGACGCTCCCCGCGACTCCCTCCTAATCGACTGCGCCACAGCCTCTTCGGTCTACCTCCCTTTCAGGCAGACTGCCTCCGAAGCCTCTTTCTTCCTGGCTTACAAGCAGAAAGCACTCGACTACCCCGAGCTCGTCGACACCCTGCGCTTCACCTACGATCCAATTCAGTATTTCGCGTCGGAGGAGTGCGGCGCTATGCTTCGCTATCGCATACGCTCAGTCAACCATACCTCGCATCTGATTGATTCAGTGGCTGTTATACCCTCCGACTCAATCATCACCAACGCCGACATCGAGAATCTGAAGCTGTTTTTCCGCACATCCACCTCTGCCGAATGAAACTACCGGTTATCATATTATCAATCATTGTGGCCGCTACCGCGCTGACTGCCAGCGCACAGCGGCGCGTAAACCCCGTCAACACTCCCGCCACCGCCACTCAGCACATCAACGAGAACAAGGAGAAAGGCGACTCGATCGACCGCTCCAAGCTTATCGAAATGAAAGATGACCGCGGGCAGATAATCCTCGTCGACACCATCACCGGCCGCGAGTTTGTCGACTCCTCGCGCCTCGCCTCCGACACCATTCCCAAAATGATCTACCCGCTCTTCCACTCCGCGAGCCTGTCGGTCGACTTCTTTCAGGCGGCGATGCGCGCTTTCGGTCAACATTACGGGTTGGTGAGCTTTGCGGCCGAGCTCAATCTCCATAACCGCTATATGCCTGTGTTTGAGCTTGGTCTGGGTCAGGCAAAGGCTACTCCCGACGGCAATAATTTCTCCTACTCGTCGCCGATGTCGACTTTTTTCAAGCTCGGCGTCAATTATAACTTCCTCTACAACTCCAATCCCGACTACATCGTTATGGCAGGCCTGCGCTACGGCTTCACCCCGTTCAAGTGGACGGTCAGCGACGTCACGCAGCCGCCTGGCTATTGGGACGAGCCAATCAGCTACAACATCCCCTCGGTCAGCTCAACGGCGGGCTACCTGGAGCTGCATTTCGGGGTGAGAGTCAAGATAGTAGGGAATTTCTCGCTCGGGTGGAATCTGATCTACCACAGTATTCTCCACGAGAGCAAGTCGCCACATGGCCAGCCTTGGTACATACCGGGCTACGGCTCGCGCAACGGCGCGTTCAGCGCATCGTTCTCGCTGACCTACACGCTCCCGCTCAATGGGCGCAACATATTCAAAAAGAAGACAGTGAATCTCCCCTCGGCCACCACTGAAGGCACGGCCCCTGCCGCCGATTCACTCATACAGGCCCCGCAAGCCGAGGCCGACAGCCAACCGTAACTCTCTATGTCTGACTCGATTATCATAATAGGCGCATCATCGGGATTGGGCGAGGCCGTGGCCCGAATCTATATAGGCCGCGGATACCGCGTCGGCGTGGCGGCGCGTCGTGCCGACAAGCTGCAAGCCCTTAAGGCTCAGTCGCCTGACAGGGTGGTGACTGCCGAAATCGACATCTGCTCTGACGATGCCCCCGGTCGCCTTGAGGAGCTGATAGGCCGTCTCGGCGGGGTCGACACTATTTTGCTCTCGGCGGGGGTAGGATTTGAGAATCCTTCGCTCGATCCGACTAAGGAGGAAAACATAGTGGCGACTAATTGCTTAGGGTTCACCCGCATAGCCGATGCGGCATTTCGCTATTTCGAGCGCGAGAGGCGAAGGGGCCATATCGCCGCGATCACCTCTGTCGCGGGCACCAAAGGCCTCGGGCAAGCACCCGCCTATAGCGCGTCGAAGAGGTTCGGGTCGACGTATCTCACTGCCCTCGACCAGCTCGCCCACATTAAGCGTCTGCCTATTTCGATAACCGATATTCGCCCCGGCTTCGCCGACACCGCGTTGCTCGACCCCTCGAAGCATCATCCGATGATGATGACACCCGACTATGCCGCCAGGCGAATTGTCGACGCGATCGACCGCAGGCGGCGTGTGGCGGTGATTGACTGGCGATGGAATGTCGTGGTTGGGCTTTGGCGCGTGATTCCCTCGTGGCTGTGGGTCAGATTGCCGATCACCACATCTTCTAAGAAATAACAACAATCTAAATATCAATAGAATAATATGAAAATAGCAATTTGTAGCGACCACGCCGGCTACGAGCTGAAAAGCATCGTTGAAGGCTATCTTGAAGCATCAGACATCGAGTATAAGGATTTCGGCACCCACAGCGCCGAGAGTTGCGATTACGCCGATTACGCCCACCCCTGCGCCGAAGCGGTTGAGAGCGGCGAATGTTATCCCGGCATCGGTATTTGCGGCAGCGGCAACGGCATTGGCATGACCCTTAATAAGCATCAAGGTATCCGCGCCGCTCTATGCTGGAACGTGGAGATCGCGCGTCTCGCCCGCCAACACAACGACGCAAACGTGCTTGTGCTCCCCGCGCGCTTCATCTCGCCTGAGGAGGCTCTCGCGATTGTCGACGCTTTTCTCCACACCGACTTCGAGGGTGGACGTCATCAGCGCCGCATCGAGAAAATGCCGGTAAAATAACGGGCATTTCCACCTCTTAGCCGCCTATTCAAGCCCGCGGATCATCAATGAATCGAGAAGGGCGGAGAGAGGGGTTGCGTATGTCGGATGAAATGGTTAACTTCGCGGGCGAATGGTTTAATTAGTAAAAGGAGGTGTAAGTTAAGGCAAAATATACCGACAAATAAACAAATCAGGCGTTTAGCCTGAAGAAAAGCGGCAAGTTTCGCCCGAAAAATTTTGCAGATAGCGAAACTATTGCTAATTTTGCCCCGCAATTTCGCGCGGAGATGAATCGTTTCGCGCTGTTGCACTCCAATCACATCCGATTAATAATTTAAAAACCAATAACTAAAACATGATTATCGTACAAGTTAAAGAAGGCGAAAACATCGAGAAAGCCCTCAAGAAATTCAAACGCAAATTCGAAAAAACCGGTATCGTAAAGGAACTCCGCCGCCGTCAGGCTTTTGAGAAACCCTCTGTGGCCAACCGTAAGAAAATGATGAAGGCTGTCTACGTGCAGAAGCTTCGTCAGGGCGAAGAGTAATCAAGCTTGCGACTCCGGCGATTTTCGCCGCGACTTTAACAAGAATATAAAGCAGCCTTTCCCAAGCGGGAAAGGCTGCTCTGTTTTAACCGCCCTTATTACATAATAAGGGACGCATTGCTTTGGCAGCGAGCGGGCAGAACGCAACGGCTGATTGGGGGGCGTGGGTCGGGAGGGAGTGGGGAAAACTAAGCGGTGGCTGAGGAGAGATTAGCCGCTGCGGGATAGGATGCCTACGCGCGCCGCGGGTGCGTAGGTTGGAGTTGTAGGTTGGGGGCTATCAGAAGATAGCGTTCAGAAGATAGCGTTGAGGTTGAAGTTGGCGAATACGAGGTCGTTCTGAGCTGCGCTGTAGAGGTTGCGGCGCAACGTCAAGTTGCTCACATCCGGCTAATGCCGCCGCGTCCGCGACTGCTGCATCTTCCGCATCAACGGCCTCGATGTTTTTCTTTAACATTTGCGTATTCCGCTGAAATGGCGTAAATTTGCGAATATCTATCCTCAAACCATTCAATCATCATAGTATGAAAAAAATATTGGCGCTAATATTATTTGCTGTGCTTTTAGCTTGTGCTGTGACTCCTTGCACAGGCGCAACACAGCAAAACGAAAACACAGTACCGCAAGATAGCACATTAGACGTTATCGGGTGGTTCTGCAAACGTGACACCGTGGTGTATTGGATACAGGAAAGTGATTGGAAATTAAATAATGGTGACACAATTAAAACAGCCGGAGTGTCCACACAAGTAATGATAACGGTTACTGACTCTACCGCCACCGGCTATAAGATGAATTATACCTTTTTGGACGTCCGTGGCGACTCTCTCGCAGACTCGGAGTTAGGTAATTTTCAAAACAAAATCGTCACATTACTTGGCAAAAAGATAATTGGCACAACTATTAGTTTTGAAACTAACGAATATGGCAAGATTGAAAAAATCAACAATCTTGGCAAGATAAAAAAACAGGCAAAATCATTATTCAAAGAGGCTGTAAAGGAAATGGAAAAAGCTCCTTGGGTAAAAGGACTTAAAGATATGGGGATTGACTTGACCGATTACACAAAAGGTGTTGACACTGACCTTTTGGTTGAGGGATATATCGAAGAACTCAAATTGCTCTTTATGTGCCATGGCGGTGTTTACGATTTGGGCGAAACCACCGAAAAGGAAGAAGCGACCGAAACACAATATGCTAACGAAACATACAGCTTCGTAACGATAGATGATGACAAATGTTATAGCATATTGTCTGATGTTGTAAGTACAATTCCACAATCTGATATTAAGGCAATGGTGGCTGGTGTTGTGGACAACCTTAACGACTCCGAGGTAAAGGATGATTTCAACGCACACTTTGATACGGCTGTCAATGTAGACGGTACTGTTGACTCTTATTTTAAGATTGCCTTTCTACCCAATGGGTGGCCGTATGAAGTTGTAAAACAGGAAACCACTATGATTGGCGAGAATGGCAAGGTAAAGCAAAAGTACATCTACCTTGATACTTATTCATTCTACAATTATTGATGTAGATCAACATCGTAAATTATGAATATTCTTATAGTAGGCGCTACCTCAGGAATTGGGAAAGCCTTGTGGCAACATTATGTCTCTCTCAACCATAATGTTGCTATTATTGGCCGCAGAGCCGAGCTGCTTAACAGCATAAAAGCGGAAGCACCAACACTGACATTTCCTTATGAAGCAGACATTTCAAATATAGATACATTAAATAATACTCTTGCTGAAATCCAAAAAGAACTGCGCTCTTTGGATTTAGTAATTATTTGTGCCGGAATAGGAGAACTCAATCCCGAACTTAATGTTGGTACGGAGCTTTCAACTATTGCGACCAATGTACTAGGTTGGACGAATATCACGGATAGGATATATTCCTTATTTGAGCGACAAGGCTTCGGCCATTTGGTTACAATTACATCTGTCGGAGGTATGCAACCGACACCAATAGCTCCGTCGTACAGCGCAAGTAAAGCGTTCCAAATAAACTACACAAAATCACTACAAGCCAAAGCGAAAAATACAAAGATAAAGATAACGGAAATTCGCCCCGGACTTGTTGATACCCGTATGGCAAAAGGAGAAGGCCTTTTTTGGGTAATGCCATTAAACAAGGTCGTTCCTCAAATTGTCAAGGCTATTGACAAAAAGAAAAAATTGTGCATAGTCACTAAACGCTGGCGTTTTTTGAACTACTTGCTAAAACACTTTGTTTAGCGTCTTTTCGCGCTCATCATATCGTCCATAACTTTGAGCAACCAACCTCAATGTTATGGACTTTTCTTTTTCAAACTACCTAAATTTCAGCTCCGTGGGGCAACTGCCCGGCTTCAACGCTCGTGCCGCCTTCACCGTCAACTCGCAATCCGTGTTCCGCGAGGACGTGGATATTGTGCCTACTATCATAGACGACCGCCTCTCTTATATTCCCTGGGGAGGCGACAATCAAATGCCGTTCGACATTCTCGCCCTCATAGAGAAAGACGAAACCCTCGCAACCTGCCAATGTTTCAACGCTGAGGTCTGCTACGGCTCCGGCTTGCGGCGCAACGTCAAGTTGCTCACATCCGGCTAATGCCGCCGCGTCCGCGACTGCTGCATCTTCCGCGTGAACGACCTTGAAGTTTTCCTCTGACTTGCGTACCTCGCTGAAAATGTATAACTTTGCGCTATGATTAAGATACTCGCTAACAACAGAATTGTGTTCCAATTAATGAGTAGAGTTATACCATTTAGTTGTCACCTTTTCGGCTGCTTTAGGACTGACGCTTGGATCTGATGTGGTTATTCCCGAATATGTGTATATCGGCAGGGGTCCTCTACTTGCAGTAAAGTATTTCTCTGTGTTTGTTTTATATGGGACTGTTGCGCTTAATTGGCGGTTAAATTCATCTATAAATGCCTTATCTGCATTATTATAGTCCAACATCTTATTTACATAATCTCCGTAATCAAAGAATATTGTTGGTGAATATCCATCAAGTCGCTGAAGTGACGAAATTATTGTCTCATCAAACTCATAAGTCTGATTGATATACCGCATAAGTGCTGCTATTTCATCTAATTCTGAGCAATCGGTCACTGACAAAGTTCCACATGGCATTGCATCGTAAGTGGAATAAAATTTATAAAACTCATCACACACCGCTTTATAATTAGGTATTCCCAAAAGATGTTTACCCATTGTAGCATACGGCATACCATATGCCATGACCTCACAGGTTGATGCAATAAGGTAATCGGTCACATCCTTTAGTTCGTATGCAACCTCTATGGATGACATATAACAATCGTCAAACAAAATGTACTCCATTTTCAGATTGGCATTGCTAATAGCATTTGACAGTGTTGAAATATCAGTCTGAAAATCTTTTGTAGTGCCACCAAAATATCGGGTAAGAAGACCTGAATTTTCATATTCATAATGATATTTTTCGGTAGAATATAATGCTCTTGATGCATTTACAGGTAACCATCCCATTCCATGACAACCAATTATCATTGAATACTTTTTGGCTGGAGCACAGACTTTTAGGGCTTGCAATAATGATGTCAAACCTTCTTCCGTTGTAAATGGATAATTGCTATATGTTGCAATAGGAGTGTGTGTACATATCCCATTCTTATATTCGATTTCATACATGGACGCCTCAGTCGAACTTGTGGACATGAATACAATCACCCTATCGTTTGCCAATCCTCCCATTTGACAAATATTACTTTCCATATCACGGATATTCTGATAAAAGTAGTTTGTCAGATTTGAAGACCACGGCAAATACATGAATATTGTATTTTGAGTTTCGGGGATTTCCGGCTCATCATCATTTGAGCATGAAGATAGGACACTACCTATTATCAAAACTGCAAAAGTGAGATATATGTTAATTGTTCGTTTCATATTTTTGCTAATAATCATTTCAAAAGTTTACGGTCATTATCGCCACTCACCAACACGCTCATCTGATGTATGGCGATTTGGTTGAGCTTGATAAGCCGCTCTGATTGTGGTAGTCCTTGCTCTATGAATACAGCATTGAGGCTTTCCATATTGGAGAGGCAGATAAGTTCGTTTACCGAGGCATAGTCGCGGATATTGCCTTTCAAGTCGGGGTTAGCCTCACGCCACTGTTTCGCAGTCATGCCGAACATAGCAACGTTCAACACATCGGCTTCATTAGCATATATGATGCTCGCCTGTGCTTTGGTAACCTCTGCCGGAATAAGGTTCTGCTTAATGGCATCGGTGTGTATGCGGTAGTTGATCTTCGACAACTCACGCTTCGCTGACCACCCAATCAACCGTTGTTCCTCGGCTTTTAGCCGTTGATATTCTTTTACAAGGAGAAGTTGGAACTTCGGGCTTAACCACATTCCAAAGTGATACGCAATATCCCTGTGTGCGTAGGTTCCGCCATAACGTCCTGCTTTGGCAATTATACCTTTAGCGTTTGTACGCTCGATCCATGCCTTTGTGGAAAGGACAAAATTATTGCTTCCGGCTGCATTTTTAATTGCACCGAATTCGGTACAATTAAAATCAGGATTATATAGCATCTCCCATTCACCGAGGTATTCAATCGTTCCTTTGAGACTGAGCCAACGGAATATTATATGCTCTTGCAGTTGGCTTTTAGCCATATCTGTAAGCGAAATATAATCATCGCCGTCAACTCCGATTACGGTAATTGGAGTATTCTGAACTGTGATTTTTGCCATTTGGGGATATGCGTTTGTTTTCAAATGCAAAGATACGTGAAAAAATACGACATATCAGCGTATTAGCCTACTTTTCTATGTGATTAAATCCGATATTGGCAAAGTTGGTGTTCAGTGTCCTCTGCAAGATGTGTTTTTGTCGGGCATTCGCCCTCCGAAAACACCCTTGCAAGGGGAAACCCCTCGACCCGATTTTGATACGCTGACAAGTGCGGACAGCCATTATTGAAGTGCCAATAGCAAAAGACAGCCTCAAATGTGTGGTTAAAGATTGTAAAGCAAAATGTAAAATTGTTAAGAAACGCCACTCTTTGACAAAGTTTCCGTAATATTGTATCTACACCATCTAATACCCTGAAACACACTTTCTTCGGTTATGGTATGCCATTTTTAGCCCACTCATAGGATTTTTGGTTCTCGTACGTACCGTTTAATACTATTTAGCGCTGACACATAACGATTTAACTGCTTCCACTATGAATTCATGTTGGACTGTGTTCCATGTAGAGGGTAACGAAACCGCCATTGGAGCCTTAGTTCCGAATATTCTTCGTGTCACAGCGATTGCATTAACGGTAATACTAATCGTTATATAAAAGGAAAAGTGGTCGGAAAATATTCGACTACTCAATTGTACGAATGTAATATATTAGCGTCTTTTCGCAACCACATAGAAGTCCATAACTTCGTTGTCATCGCCTTGGCGCTTTGCCTCTGCAAAGAAAAATCAGCAAGTTATGGACGCTTCTTTTTCCGAACATCTCAATTTCAACTCCGTTGTCACCGACGTAGTCGCTATGCTTCCAAGCATAGAACACCTGCCCGGCTTCAACGCTCGTGCCGCTTTCACCGTCAACTCGCAATCCGTGTTCCGCGAGGACGTGGATATTGTGCCTACTATCATAGACGACCGCCTCTCTTATATTCCCTGGGGAGGCGACAATCAAATGCCGTTCGACATTCTCTAGCTCGTCGAGAAAGACGAAACTTTGGCAACCTATTGCTTTGGCAGCGAGCGAGTGAAACACAATTGCAAAGGTAAAGCGGGAGGCCGATAACGGACGCGAGCTGTTCATGTGGGATTACTCAATGGGCGCGAACGGTCACGTGTTCCGCCGCATCTGACCCCGACACTTCCTCTCTCACTCAAGGGCTTTTGGCTCGATGAAATTAAAGGTTCCGAAAGGGAAGGCTCTTTTTCAATGTAAGAAAAAGGGCGGATAAACCGCCCTTCCTAATTATTTTACTATTATCCAACGACCGCCATTATCACTGCCTTCTCTTAATAGCAATCCGGCTGTCTGCATATTAGCTAAATATCGTTGGATTGTTCTATGAGGGATAGACAACTTTTCTGAAAGTTGCACTGCGGTAATTAAAGGATCGCTCTTGATTAATTCCAGTATAGCATTGTACCTTTCCGCAATTTTTTTCTGAGTTGTGGTTAATGCTTCATTTCCGCCATTATCTACGCCATTATCTACGCCATTATCTACGCCATTATCTACGCCATTTTTATTAAGCTGCTTAAAGACAGTGCGTTCAATTACTATTTGGACACCGCCAAAACGAAGCGGCGGCTGAGGTGAGATCAGCCGCCGCGGGGTAGGGGAGATTATGGGTTGGGGCTATCAGAAGATAGCGTTGAGGTTGAAGTTGGCGAATTCGAGGTCGTTTTGAGCGGCGCTGTAGAGGTTGCGGTTGAGCTTCACGGCCTGGCGAAGGTTGGTTTTAACCATCTGGTCGTTGTTGGTGCGGGCACCGAGCACGGCCATGAGATAGTAGGTGGTGGCATCGGGGTCGGCGATTCCGGCGAGGGTTGATTTGGCCTTGCTGTAGTCTTTGTTGAGGATGTAGGCGAGGGCGGCGTTGTTGCTCTTGGTGTCGCCGAAGGCTTTCACGGCGTTGGTGTTGTCGCCGGTCATGAGGTAGTATGTGCCGAGGGCGTCGCCGAGCTGTTTGAGTCCGGCCGCGTTGCCGAATTTCTGATTAGCCTGGCGGAAGTCGCCGTTGAGGAGGGCGATGAGGCCGAGGTTCATCTGCGCTTCGCCGGCAGCGGGGTTGAGCTGCGAGGCTTTGTTGAAGGCTGCTTTGGCCTCGTCGTAGCGCTCGGTGGCGAACTCGATGGCGCCGAGGTTGTTGAAGGTGCGGTAGTCGTTGGGATAAAGCTCGGTGGCTTTTTTGTAGATCTCGTATTTCTCGGCGTCGTCGTCGGTGATTGTGGCGAGATAGAGGAGCTCGTCGACAGAGAGCTGAGAGGGGTTGGACTTGAAGAGGTCGCTGATCTCCTTGTCGCTCTTGCCGATGACGTTGACTGTGGCAGTCATGCGCGAGTAGCGGAGTTGGGGGAGAATCTGGTCGGCGAGCTGGTCGAAGATAGAGGAGAGGTTGCGTATCTGCTGCTCGCGCTCTTCGGGGTCGTTGAAGCGGGAGAGGATGTTGAGGATAAGCTCCTTATCCTGGATGTCGCTGGCTGCGACGAGCTTCTGGAAGCCTTCCCAGTCTTCGGCCGTGAACTGGGCTGTAAGTTCGCCGAACGAGATGTTGTTTTTCGAGAGATGGTTTTTGAGATAGTCGGATGTAGAGTTCTCGCGCTTCTCGGCGAGCTTGGTGTTGAAGTCGAGTGAGCCTTCGGGAGAGGCGTAAGACTGGATGTTGATTTCGGTGATCTGGCGTGTGGAGTCGGCGTTGGCGGCCGCGATCTGACTGTTGAAATCCTTTACGGCCTGGCTCTCAAGCTCGGTGGCGCGGATGTTGGCCTGGTTGATGAGGAATCGGATGTCGGCTGAATATTTCTCGGAGATCGCGCGCTGGAAGCCGTCGGCGGCAGTGGCGGGAGTGACGTCGGTAGGGGTGGCGAGGGTCGCGGTGGCGAGGACGCCGTCGGCAACCTTCACGCGGGGGAGCACGTACTGCTTACCGCCCTGGAACACTTCGAAGCCGAGTTCGAGCTGGCTCTTGTTCATGGCGGGGGAGTAGCTGTACATGACGGGTATGTTGACAGTGCCGCCCTGCTCGTAGCTGATCACGGGGCTGTTGCCGCGGACTTTCTCGCCCTGGAAGGTATAGGTCTGCGAGGGGGTCTCGGTGCCGTCGTAAACGAGATAGGGGGTTACGCGGACTTCGGCGTTCTTGACGAAGAATTTCGCGGGGATGTGGCCTGTGACGGTGCCGGGGACGCGGTTACCAACGACTTCGAGGGGGTTGGGGTTGACGCTGAAGTAATCGGCAGCGAAGGGGCTGAGTTTCTTGGAGCAGCCGGTAAGGAGGAGTGAGCCGGCGGCGGTAATGGTGATTAATGCTTTGATGCTCATTAAAATACGTATTGAGAATGATTGATTACTATGATAGGCGGGGCGGCAGGGGTCGCCCCGGCGGATAATTGAAAGCAAAATTAAGTAAAAAAGTTGAAAAACCGGCTGCGATATGGCGGTTTTTGTATTAAATATCGTATAATTAAGCATTATTAACGCGCTAAGGAGCGCATTTTTTCAATATGTAGGGGGCGAAATTTTGCGAAATAGGATATTATTCACTAATTTTGCAAAAAGAATATGGAGGCCGAGCCGGCTCGAAAAAACGGACGAGGCTTTAAACCATCGACGCCTGAACAAGTCTAAGACCAAAAGGGGAGCCGACGACATAGCGGTCCCATACGCTACCCGAATTAACCAAACAATCGTAATAGTAAAGATGAAATCATTAAAGAAACACGCTATCCTTTTCGCGCTGATGCTGATAGGGTTCGCGGCTTCGGCCCAACTGCCCGCCCTTCAGCTCAAAACAGTTGACGGCAACACGGTGAACACCGCCGAACTGTCGAATGACGGCAAGCCTTTCATCCTGACGTTTTGGGCAACATGGTGCAAGCCATGTCTGCGCGAGCTGAAGGCTATCCATGAGGTCTACCCCGACTGGGTAGAGGAGACCGGGGTAAAGGTCTACGCCGTGTCGGTCGACGCTGCGCAGAGCCAGAGCCGCGTGAAGCCGCTGGCCGACGCTGAGGGATGGGAATATGAGATACTTCTCGACCCAAACATGGAATTTCTGCATCTCTGCGGCGCCCAAAACGTGCCTCACCTTATGATTATCGACGGCGAGGGCAAGGTTGTTGAAAGCCACGCCGGCTATACCGACGGCTCGGAGGAGCACGTGTATGAGATAATCAAATCGTTAGTAGAAAAATAATCACTCCTCCCCTCAGCTAAGGCGAGGTAAGACTCCCACTCATGCTAAAACCAATCATCACCACGGCACTCGCCCTCGCGGCGATAGCCCCGTCGGCCTTGGCCCAGCAGGACAAGGTGACGGTGCACGGAAGCATACAGTCGGACATACTGTTTCCGGAAACCGACTATAAGATAGGCACAAAGGAATATAAGGACGACGTGCTGACCAACTCCTATGCCAACGCCACGCTGTTCAGCAAATATATCGACGCGGGCCTGCGCGTGGAGTATCTTGAGCACCCGCTCCCGGGCTTCGATTTCGACGGCTTCAGGGGCTGGGGCGTCCCCAACATCTTCATGAAGGTGAAGGCCGGGGGCGTAGAGGTGACCGGCGGTGATTTCTATGAGCAATTCGGCAACGGATTCATACTCCGCTGCTACGAGGAGCGCTCGCTCGGCATCGACAATTCGATACGCGGCGGCCGCATCAAGGTGAACTCGCTGAAAGGCTTCAGATTCACTGCCTTAGGAGGCGTTCAGCGCCATTTTTGGAACTGGAACACGAAGTCGACGCTCTTTGGAGCAGACGTGGAGTGGGATATGAACTCGTATATAAAGGGATTGGAGAAGCGCAACATAGTATGGACGTTCGGCGCGTCGTACGTGCTCAAGCATGAGCGCCCCGAGGACAAGCTGATCGACGGCACCAACCTGAAGCTCAATCTGCCGAGCAACGTGTCGGCCTTCGACGTGCGCACCCATTTCTACAAGTCGGGTCTCGACCTGATCGGTGAGTTCGCATGGAAGGGCCAAGACCCGGAGTTCAACAACCACTACACTTATCGCCACGGCACCGCGGCGATGATCTCGGCCTCTTACTCCAAGCCGGGGTGGAGCGCGATGCTGCAGGCAAAGCGAAGCGACAATATGGATTTCCGCTCGCGTCGCTCGGAAGACGAGGCAGCGTCGTTTATCAACAATATGCCTCCGTTCACCTATCAGCACACTTACGCGCTGGCGGCGATGTATCCCTACGCGACGCAAGCCGCTCCCGGCGAATGGGCGTTTCAAGGGGCATTTGCCTACTCGTTTAAGCGCGGGACGGCTCTCGGCGGCAAATACGGCACCAAGTTTAAGCTCAACGCCTCATACATCTGCGGCATAGAGCGCGACGAGGTGGAGACCGACAACGGCTCGCTCTTCGGCACCGACTGGTGGAAGGATGGTTTCGGAAAATTCGGCGACACATATTACGCCGACATCGATCTGACGATGGAGAAACGCATCACGCGCGACTTCCAACTCAACCTCATGTATATGTTCCAAAAATACAATAAGACCCAGGTTGAGGGTCACGGCGGCATGATCAACTCCAACATCTTCGTGGCCGAGGGTAAATATAAATTCAACAAGAAGCTGACGCTCCGCGTAGAGGCTCAATATCTCCAGACCAAGGAGGACCAGGGAGACTGGTGCTACGGTCTCGCCGAGCTCTCGGTGGCCCCCTATCTGATGTTCACGATCAGCGACCAGTGGAATCACGGCGACACGGGTATCCACTACTATCTCGGCTCGATCACAGGCAACTACAAGGGGAACCGCCTGCTGGTAGGCTATGGCCGCACGCGCGCCGGATTTAACTGCTCGGGCGGTGTATGCCGCTACGTGCCCGCGACCCGCGGCTTCCAGATCGCGTATTCCTACAATTTTTAAGGTCGCCCCGGCTGCTTAAAGTTTAATTCTTACTTAATTGTCTCTCTCACGGAGACTCTAGATTAACTACTCGTAAATTAATATAATGATAATGAAAAAATTCTCTCTCATCGCTATAGGAGCGGCCGCTATGATCGCGGCCGGATGCTCCGATATCGACTCTGATGACCGCTTCGTGGAGCTCCCGGCCGTTGAAGCGCAGCGCACCGTGCTCCTGGAGGAGTTCACGGGCCAATACTGTGTCAACTGCCCGTCGGCTCACACGGTTATCTCTAATCTTCTGCAGCAGTATCCCGACAATCTGATTTCGGTAAGCATCCACGCGGGCGGCGACGCATTCTCGCTCGGCGAGGGGCAATATGAAGGGCTCGTAGGCTTACGCCTTCCCGAAGGGGAGGCCATAGCGGCCATGCACGGCGTGAAGGCTTATCCGGCAGGCGTGGTTAACCGCACGTCGGGCGTGCTTACCTCCGACAAGTGGGCAGGCTCGATTCGCGACGCGGTGCAGCAGCCTTCGCATCTCGACCTCAACGTCGAGGCTAAGCTTGCCTCGCAAGGCTCGGTGATCGAAATAACCGCCGATATGACCCCATACGAGAATATTCAGGGCGACCTGGTGGTTTGGGTGGTTGAAAACGGCATCACTGCGATGCAGATTATGCCAGACGGCAATATTCTGATGGACTACGTGCACAATCACGTGTTCCGCGGCTCGGTTAACGGCACGGGCGACCCTGTGAGTCTGGTGATTCGCGAGCCCAAGTCAGCTTTCTATACGGTCGACGTTAAGCCAAACTGGAATGTCGACAATCTCTCGATTGTGGTGTTTGTCGCCGGGCCTAACGGCGTCGAGCAAGCCGCTCACTGCGAAGTAAAATAGTCCTAAAGCAAGCATACGATCACGTTATACGCGCCATGCGTTTAAGTGATTGAAGAAGTAGAGGATGCTCTCCATCGGGAGGGCATCTTTTTTGTTTTTTTTGGGGGGGAGGGGGGAGGTGATTACGGACGGCTGAAGCCGTCAACCAGTAATAAAGAAAGGGCGGGCGATTGCGGACGACTGAAGCCGTTATTCAGTATTGTTTAATAGCTAATTGGTTGAGTGTCAGTAGGGCTGCTCCGTGGAGCAGCCCTACTGTTAGGGGATACAAGTTCGCTTCTCTTTCGCGGAGCTAAAGACGTACGCTCCATATTTGATTGCCACACAATCGTTCGGCGAGGGGGGAAGTGGTGGATAGAGGAAGCCCCCTAAGCTGTTGGGGGGCTTAGGGGGCTTCGGGAATAGGACAACCTTTTTTGTTTATAATACCTTAGATGTTTTTGTCTATTGCTTTGATTCCTTTATTTTATTACCTTAATTACGTTGCGGTTGCCTTCGCTGTCGATGGTCACTTTGACGAGGATACCCTCGCTGTCGGCTGCGACGCGGATGCCCTGGAGGTTGTAGTATTCAATCGCGGCGGGCTCAGCGACTTGGATTGTGCCGACAGAGGTGACGCTGTAAAGAATTTCGTTGGAGGCTTCGCCGAGACCACCGCGGGCGTTGGCGGCTTTAACGGTGTAGCTGCCGTCTTCGTCGGGGGTGTAGGTGTTGTCGGTGGTGGTGGTGAGAAGTCGGCCATCTTTGAAAACAGCGTAGTAGCGGGCGTCGGGGTTGTGCTTCCAAGAGAGGGCGGGGGTAGCGGCGCGGCTTACTACGGCGGTAGTCACGACGGGAGCTTCGGCGGGAGCTGCGGACTCGGTCGGGAGGTAGCTCGTTGTAGAGCCGAGCACGTTCTCAACGGTGAAGCGAGCTGCTTCCTGAGCGGTGAGCACGGGGGTGTAGGGATCGCCGACGTGGGTGGGTGAGTTCTTACGAGTAGAGAGGTCGATGAGGTTGCCGTTGGCGTCGGTAGAGCCGTACTCATAGAAGTGAGTGGGGAGGTCGGACATCGGTCCCCAGCCAGTAGCGCTGGCGAGGAGGTTCATCTTAGTGTTGAGGAAGTAGGCGCGGGGCTCGTTGCTCCAGGGGCGGCCGAGCGCGTAGCCGCCATGCTTGTTGTAGGTGTATGAGCCTTTGTAGCCGTCGACGGTACAGTTGCTGAACACGTAGCCCCAGCTGTTGGTGGTGGAGGTCATCGGGGCGGAGATGTAGCCGTCGTTGGTGATGAAGAGGTGGCAGTTATCGTAGAAGATGTCGCCGCCTCCGCAAATGAAGTCAACGCTGCCGTAGATGTCGCAGCCGGTGTAGTAGCCTTCTTCGCCAGTCACCTGAGTATCCTGTTGGCTCTGGAGGGAGAGGTTGACGCCGATTTCGCGACGACCTGAGTAGAGAGCCACGCCCACGCCGTTGCGGCTCGACGAGTCGAAGTCGAGGTCGTTGCGGAGGGTGAGATCCTGAAGATAGGTGTCGGTAGCGTTGCGGGTAGAGATGACGGGGTTGGAGATGCCGTCGCGGCGACCGTGGAGGATAACTCCGTCGCGGCTTTCACCGATCACGGATACGTTGTAGGTGCGGAACGTCTGCTCTTCGGAGCCGAAGTCGTAGTCGCCGTTCTTAACGAGGATGATAGCGGCGGGAGCGTCGGCGGTTTTGTTAGAAGCGTTGACGGCAGCGAGGGCTGCTTTGAACTCGTCGACGTTAGAGACGATATAGTCAACATCTTTTTTCTCAACCTCGGTTTTGGGGGTGAGGGTCACGTTGACGGAGAAGTCCTGATCGTTTTTGTTGCCATAGAGGTCTTCAACGCTTCCGGCGGGGATGGTGAAGATGTAGTCGGCAGCGTAGTCGAGGTTCCATACGGGGAAGTAGAGCACTGAAGAGCCTGCGCCGACGGCGGGAATCTTGGTGGTGCCCACGATAGCTTCGGCTGACTTGATTTCGCGGTCAAACTCGGCCTTAACGACGAAGTGGTTGACGCCGTTGGTGTCGCTTACGGTGAGTTTCTGAGCCATGGGGGGAGTGTTGAGGGTCTTATGCTCGATGACGAGCTCGATCCAGCACATCATCTGGCCACCGCCTTCGACGGTGATTTTGATGGGTTGGCCAGCGGTATGGTTCTCGAAGTTGACGTAGAGACCGTCGATGATACGGATATTGCCGTGCTCGAAGCCGTTGAGGGTGGGGTGGTAGATGACGGCGTCGCCTGAAGTCACTGAGGAGATGTGGCCGTTGTTGCCGTCGTAGTTGTTGCGGAGTTCGCGGAATACGAGCTGCTTAACGATCACGTCGGAGGGGATGACGAGGGTCTTCTCGCCCATGCCGATTTTGTAAGATGACTGGTAGCCGTCGTTAACGCCCTGAAGAGTGTAAGAGCCGTTGGTCCAGTTGCCGTCGGGGCCTGCGCTTGACCATTTGAGCTCAACGGTCTCGGCGTCGGCCGGACGATTCCATATATGAGCTGTTTTGGCGGTAAGGGTGTAATCTTTCTGCTTGCCGCTTACTTTGCCCTGGAATTTGTAGGTGATTGCGTCGCCATTAAGGGTGCCGGTAGCGGTGGCTGAAGAGCCGTCGAGGAATGAAGCCTTGAGGGCGGGGATGCTGGTGAAGATGAAGTCGCTGATAGAAGCTGAAGCCGCGTCGGCGTTGAGAGCTTCGATAATCTCGGGAGCGACAGCCTGATTGTCGAGTGTTAGGCCGGTGATGATGATGTCGCCGATACGATAGAGGCGGGCGGTCCATACGCTCTTGTCGATCATGGTCGCGGGGTCGTCCTCTTTGTTGACGGTCATCGTCAGGATGATCTCGTCGTTCTGGGCAGGGGCGGGGATAGAGTAAGCGCCGTTGCCGAGGTCGGTGACGGGGATTTCATCAGAGCCTTTGAGGGCTTTGATGGTAAGGGTGCCGTTCTCGACGGGGGCGTTGAATTTGAGGGTCTCGCCGGCGAAGTCGATCGGGAGGGTTACGTTCCAATCATATAGGGCGTGAGACTCAACGGTCTGGCCGGGAACGTCGAAGCCGTCGAGGCGAGCGATTTTCTCGGCAACCTTCTCGAATGTAGGGGCGAAAGCGTTGCAGACGAATCCGCCGTTATTGAGGAAGGTGAGCTTGACGTTTTTCTTGCCTTCGGAGATAGTGCTGTCGATGAGATATACGGCGGGCTTGTCGGAGGTGTTGACGTCGGAGGGCATCACGCATGTGGTGTTAGCCTCGACTTTGCCGGTAACTTTGTCGGTCACCACGATGTTGACCTGGCCGCCTGAGATATACTGGGTGGGCATCGAGAGGGTGTAGACACCGGCCTCGTCGACGATAACGTCCATGGTAATGCCGCCGCCGTTCTGCACGTAGCTCAATTCGCCGGTGTTGGCGTCTTTACGGCAAGCGCCGAATGGGTCGTAGTCCTTAACGCCGAGAGTGCCTGGGATGTGGACAGTCTTGTCAACGTAAGAGCCCATGATGTCGAAACGGAATTGGCCCCAGTTGCCGGCATAGCTGCTTGAGCAGTCGGTCACCGTAAGCGAAAGGCGATAAGTGCCGGCGGGCATTTTGGCGGTGAATAACTCGTGCTCCTGAACGGGAGCCCAAGAGCCGGTGGTCTCGAAAGCCTCGTTCTCATCGAGATAGACGTAGCCGTTGGCGTCGATGATCATCACCTTTAAGATGCCGGGATCCTGCTGGGTGCCGGTCTTGAACGAGAGGCGGTAGAAATTTTCTTCCTTGTTGTCGATGTAGTAATAGATGTTGGTGCCGTAGGCGGTAGAGCCGATGTTGCCACCGTCGTTGACGTTACCGTCGCGCTTGGTTACACCGGGAATCTTCGCGATGATGCCTGTGCTGCAATCCATAGTCGCGTCGTCGGCCATGGGGATGACGGTCTTTGTCGCGCCAGAGGGATCGAAAGTCATCGGCACGTCGAAAGCCGACGCGGTGAAAGTCGCCGCGAGCGACAACGCCACTGCCATGCTTTTAAGTAGATTTGATCTCATGATTGGTTGATGATATTAGTTAGGTAAAATCCGCCGGGCTATCAGGCACCGCTGCGGAAGATGACTGTGAAGGCAAAGGTACGACACGCGCGAGGCACAATAAGTGAAAAACAATCGGTTAATGAGTATAACGACCGCGCTATGAGGGCTTAAAATAGAGGTAAAAATTGACAAACAGGGGTAAAATCATCCAATCGGGTAAGATTGACGCGGTTTTGGGGCACGATAGGGGTGTTATAATAATATTTTACGGCGAATGACATCCCCCTTTTTTGTTTCAATTATTATATAGTATATGCCCTTTTGTAGCGAGGCTATGTTTAAAAATTTTGAGTCACGGATTTCTGCTTGTTTGATACCTCCACAATCAAATAAGGTGGCGGATAGAATATCACTATTAAATATAATGTTGCCGTCTGTTAGATTCACCTCTAAATCTTCGGGAAGGAGACATTCGATATGAGATTGTTCTTTTAATTCATTGATGCGATTAATTATTGCTTCATCCGTTATATAATCGGTAGTGCAAATAGTGTCACTATGAACCCAACCAAAGTCCTTGCTATATGCGGCCACCATTATATACTCTCCCCAATCCGCATCGTATGATATGTGAGCCTGATTGTTAACTTCATAATCCTTGCACCATGAAAAGAAAAGATTCTGTTTTGAGAAAAGAAAACTCCTTGTGCAGTTAAACTCAAATAAAGTAGCCCCCTCAGAATAAACGTTAAAAGAGAAAATGCCGTTAGGGTAAATCATATCGTCCTGCCAATCAAAAATGTAATTGAATTTAACATCAGAAATGACAGGCTTATGATTATCTTTGTTCATGCTTTCATCTCGTAATCCTACATAATTGTCTTGCGGCAATATGGAAAATGTGCAAAAAGAAAGCATAGAAAGCGAGATAATAATTACTTTCTTCATTGTTTCATAACTAAATTTTCTTGCAAAAGTAGGCCCCTAAAGTTTAATATCCAAATAAAATGTTTAAGAGGTAAAAATCGTAAGTTCTTGTAAGATAGTGATATAAGTTTGTTCTGGCTGCTAATTATTGAACAGGGATGGATTTAATCTAATATGCTCATATAATCCCTGTTATTTTTAGGATTATTATTGAATCATAGAGATTTCAAGAGCTTTCGTATGTATATGCCAAGGTTAGTATCGTGTTCTCCAATGCCGAGTTTTTTACGAAGAAGACTGCTAAAATTATAATAATCTTTTCTCTGTATATACATACCTACTTCTTTACCGCGGAGGCCGATGGCGTAAAGGCAAACATGGTTAATTTCAGGAATGGATAACCCCTTTAATTCAAGATATTCTATGAATTTCGGGTGTGAAGCTGACAGCGCGAGACGCGTGTTGTCCATGAAAAGGTTCTTATCTTGGATTTGTTTGGCTACCCATTTCTCATAGGTTTTACCATATTGGTCGTTTTCGGAAATATAGCCTGCCATAAGAAGATTGAGCATCTCCATCCTTTCTTGAATGGCTTTTCTTATGGGTGCATCTAACTCTTTTTGGGTGTTTAATAATTCAAGTAGATTGTTATGTTCATCCTGCAACGCCTCTAAACGAAGAGTAAGGTTCTCAGCAATTAACTGCTGGTTATGTTGGATTGCTTTCAGCCTATCATTCTCGGATTTTAGTTTCTCTCGCTCTTTTTTTGCAATTCGAGACCTAAAATATGCATATAGTATAATGATAACCAAAAAGGAAATTATGGATATTCCATATAGAAAATCAATTTTTCTTTTTGCGGATTCTTTAATGTTCACAAGCTCCATTTTGTGCTTCTCTTCACTAAACTGCAAATCATCGTAGAGCATTTGGCGAAGAATAGGGTCCTGAATGGAGTCAAACTTGTTATAGGATTTGATGGCCGCCTTATATTTCCCGGCAGCTTCGTATGCTTCCGCTCCAATTATATAGTAACGAGATTGCAAGTATGGGGTATCTGGCACGTCGATGTTTTCAAGAAGTCCGATGGCGCTGTCAAATTTCCCGATTTTAGTGTAACCTTGAATCATATCGAGATAGAAGTCTGTATCTATGTCCTCAACCTGCTCCATAATGCGCAATGCGTCTGAGATCTCTCCCGGAGATCCATACTGTATTTTATACGATAGAATGCGAGGATATAATAGTTTCTCTAAATCGTTGTTTGCTGACGCTAAGTTGCGGCACTCTATAAGAATGCTATCAGCTAATGACTTGTTATTTAATATTAAGCACCCTGTAAAAGCGCGGGTTAGACAATCGAATTCCTCATTTTCACGTTGGAGTAGCGAATACAGTTTAGCCGCCTCAATATATGCATTTATATATGAGTCTGTTTGGTAGGTTTGGCTGAATATTACGCCTTGTGAAACTAAGGTCCTTGCGATTGTAAGAGTATCAGTAGATTGAGGCGCTATATCGAGTGCTAAAATAAATGACTTCATTGCATTGTCTCGATCGTCCCTGTTTTGAAATATCCGTCCTTGGTAATAGTAAGTTTTTAGCTTTTGATTTGGCGTACCTTTTTTTAGATAAAAGTCAATTGCAGGAGACAGAACGTCGAAAGATTGCATGTCTATGTAATTCTTATCAAGGGCAATCGATGTCAGGAGTGAGTGGCGAGCGATGTCAGATTTGTTTGTTAGTGAATTGTTGTCGATAGAATTAAAAGTAAAAGTGCAGAGTCTGGTCTTTGTTCAAGTAAATTTTCAGCAATATTAAGTGTGTTTTCGATTTGCTTATTGCCGCAACCGCTTATTATGGTTAAAAGCAGATAAAGGACTATGTTAATGAGAGAGCTACGCATAATATGCAAATTAGCGGATTGTAGAATAAAAGTATTCTGCGGATTTTCACTGATTTTCATTGATTCATAGCTTTGGAAGGTAGACGCTGACGGAATCAGTGGATATCAGTAAAAATCCGCAGGATTATATTCCCTTAGAATATGCAGGGAATTAGAGGTCGCGGGCGACTTCGACTTCGGTGAAGCCCTCGATGATGTCGCCGACTTTGATGTCGTTGTAGCCCTGGATAGAGATACCGCAATCGTAGCCTGAGGTGACTTCCTTGACGTCGTCTTTGAAGCGCTTGAGCGAGCCGAGCTCGCCGGTGTAGCGGACGATACCGTCGCGGATAAGGCGCACGCGGTTGCCTCGCTTGAGCTTGCCGTCGCGGACGAGCGCGCCGGCGATAGTGCCGACTTTCGAGATATGGTAAGTCTCCATGACTTCGGCGGTGCCGGTGATTTCCTCCTTGATTTCGGGGGCAAGCATGCCTGCCATAGCGTCTTTGACCTCCTCGATAGCCTGGTATATGACTGAGTAGAGACGTATCTCAACGCCTTCGCGCTCTGCCTCGCGGCGAGCGGCGAGCGAGGGACGCACTTGGAAGCCGATGATGATGGCGTCGGACGCTGCTGCGAGCGTGACGTCGCTCTCCGAGATCTCGCCGACGGCCTTGTGGATGATGTTGACCTGAATCTCGTCGGTAGAGAGCTTGATGAGCGAGTCGGAGAGGGCTTCGATAGAGCCGTCGACGTCGCCTTTGACGATGATGTTAAGCTCCTGGAAGTTGCCGATAGCGCGGCGTCGGCCGATGTCCTCAAGGGTGAGGATCTTCTTGGTGCGCAGTCCGAGCTCGCGCTGGAGCTGCTGACGCTTGTTAGCGATTTCGCGGGCTTCCTGCTCGGTGTCCATCACGTTGAATGTGTCGCCGGCGGTAGGAGCGCCGTTGAGGCCGAGGATGAGGGCTGGCTCTGCGGGGCCGGCTTCCTTGATGCGCTGGTTACGCTCGTTGAACATAGCCTTGATTTTGCCGAAGTGGGTTCCGGCGAGAATGACGTCGCCCACTCGGAGAGTGCCGTTCTGCACGAGCACGGTAGCGACGTAGCCGCGGCCTTTGTCGAGCGACGACTCGATAATCGAGCCTACGGCCTTACGGTCGGGATTGGCTTTGAGGTCGAGCATCTCTGCTTCGAGAAGCACCTTCTCCATAAGCTCTTCGACGCCGATACCTTTCTTGGCCGAAATGTCCTGGCTCTGGTATTTGCCGCCCCATTCCTCCACGAGGTAATTCATGCCGGCGAGTTCCTCCTTGATTTTGTCGGGGTTGGCGGCGGGCTTGTCTATTTTGTTGATTGCGAAAACCATGGGCACTCCGGCTGCCGAGGCGTGATTGATAGCCTCGATAGTCTGGGGCATGACGTTGTCGTCGGCCGCTACGATGATGATAACGAGGTCGGTGACTTTAGCGCCGCGGGCACGCATTGCGGTGAAGGCCTCGTGGCCGGGGGTGTCGAGGAATGTGATATGGCGACCGTCCTGAAGCTTGACGTTGTAGGCGCCGATATGCTGGGTAATACCACCTGCCTCGCCTGCGATAACGTTAGCGTTGCGGATATAGTCGAGGAGCGAGGTCTTACCGTGGTCGACGTGGCCCATGACAGTCACGATCGGCGGGCGGGCGATGAGTTCCTCCTCTTTGTCCTCCTCCTGATGGATGGCGTCGACAACCTCGGCCGATACATACTCGGTCTTGTAGCCGAATTCCTCGGCCACGATATTGATTGTCTCGGCGTCGAGGCGCTGGTTGATTGATACCATCACGCCGAGGTTCATGCAAGTGGCGATAACCTGGTTGATAGGTATGTTCATCATCGAGGCGAGGTCGTTGGCGGTAACGAACTCGGTGAGCTTAAGGGTGCGGCTCTCTTCGCTTGCCATTTCAGCTGCTTCGCGTTCGCGTGAAGCGAAGGCTTCGCGCTTCTCTTTACGCCATTTGGCCGATTTCTTCTGGCCTTTGTCCTTAGAGGTCAGTCGGGCGAGGGTTTCCTTAACCTGCTTCTGAACGTCCTCCTCGTTGACTTCAACGTGCTGCTGGCGTTTGCTCTTGGAGTTGGCGTTGGCGCCTTTGCCGCGGTTGTTGTCCTGCTGACGGCTACCGCCTCCGTTGCGGTTTGAACCTGAGTTGTTGGCTGCGGAGTCGGCTTGCTTCTCGATATCGATTTTCTCTTTGCCGATACGGCGGCGACGACGTTTCTCGCCGTTAGCGCTGCCGTTGGCTGCGGATTGGCCTGCGTTGGCCTGGCCGTTGCCGGCGTTTTTCTGCGAGTTGTCGCGTCGGCGATCCTCTTTCGATTTCTTTTTGGGACGGGTCGACTGGTTGATGGCAGCGAGGTCGATTTTGCCTACGACATTGATAGTCGGGCGGTCTTTTGGTCGCTCGAGAGAGAATATTTCCTCTGATTTCTTATCGTCGGCTGCCTGCTGGGGCTTTGCCGGGGCGGCGGAAGCGGCGGGCTGCTCCGCGGGCTTGGTTTCGGTTTTTTCGGTCATGGGAGAGCCTGTGTGCTCGATGTTTTTTGGCTTGACGGGATTTTCTTTCGCGATAATCTTTTCTTCGGTGGGATGTGCAGATACGGCGGGTGCCTGGGGAGCTTCAGGCTCCTCTTTTGCGACAGGTGTCGGGGCCGGTTGGGGCTCTACCTTAGGCTCCGGCTTTGAGGGCTTGGTCTCGGCCTCGGCTGCTTTAGTCTCGGCTTTGGGCTCGGTAGGCTGCTCGGCCTTAACCTCGGGGACGGGTGCCGGAGCCGGCTGCTCTTTTTCGGCAGGCTTTTCGGGCGCCGCTGCGGCGGGCTTAGACTCGGCCACAGGCATACCCTTGGAGTCGAGCTTGATCTGGCCTACGATTTTGGGCTTGTTGATTTGCTCGGCGAGCGAAATTTCTTTGGGCTCCTCGGGCTTGGTCTCCGGCTTTTCCTTCTCTACTTTAGGCAGGGGAGATACGGGTCGGTTAAGTTTGTTTGGGTCGGGCTCGAAGGCGTCAAGCAACAGCTTTGCCACCTCCTCGTCGATACGCGTGTTGGGATTGGTGTCGACTGAAATGTTTTTTTTGCCGAGAAATTCAACAGCAGTCTGCACGCTGATGTTGAGGTCGGCAGCTAATTTACTTATCTTTACTCTTGCCATTCAGTAGATTTTGGGTTATATTGGTTGGTTTTTTTCTTTAATGTTTATGGCCTTGCCGGGGCGGGAGGGGCTGAAAGGGGAGTGGCCCCTGGGGGGATTAGTCCTCCTCAAATTCGGCCTTGAGCACGGCGATGACGTTGTCGACGGTGCCCTCTTCGAGGTCGGCTTTCTCGATAAGGTCCTCGCGGGGAGTGTTGAGCACGGCTTTGGCGGTGACGCAGCCCATGTCTTTGAGGGCTTCGATCACCCAGTCGTCGATTTCGTCCTTGAATTCGTCGAGATAGATGTCGTCGTCGTACGACTCGTCGTTGTCGCGGTAAACGTCGATCACGTAGCCAGTAAGCATCGAAGCGAGCTTGATGTTCAAGCCGCCTTTACCGATGGCTTTCGACACCTCTTCGGGAGCGAGGAACACCTCGGCCTTCTTCTGCTCCTCGTCGAGGACTGTCTTGGTTATTTTAGCGGGGGCAAGGGCGCGCTCGATGAAGAGGATGGGGTTGGTGGTGAAGTTGATCACGTCGATGCTCTCGTTGTGGAGCTCGCGGACGATGCCGTGGATGCGCGAGCCTTTGACGCCGACGCAAGCGCCTACGGGGTCGATGCGCTCGTCGTAGCTCTCGACGGCGATTTTTGCGCGCTCGCCCGGGATGCGGGCCACGGCGCGGATGTTAATGAGCCCGTCGTGTATTTCGGGCACCTCGATCTCAAACAAGCGACGGAGGAAGTTCTCGTTGGTGCGCGAAACGGTGATTTTCGGGTTGTTGTTCTTGTTGTCGACGTTGGCGATGACGGCGCGGATTGTTTCGCCCTTGCGGAAGAAGTCGCCGGGGATGGCTTCTGATTTAGGAAGAAGAAGCTCGTTCTTGTCGTCGTCGAGAAGAAGCGTTTCGCGCGACCATATCTGATAAACCTCGCCGGTGACCAATTCGCCTTCGAGTTCCTTAAACTTATTGTAGATAGCCTCTTTCTGGAGGTCGAGAATCTTTGATTGAAGAGTCTGGCGGAGGTTGAGGATAGCGCGGCGACCGAAGTCAGCGAAGAAGATTTCCTTAGTATGTTCCTCGCCGATTTCAACCTCGGGGTCGTTGTCGGCCCGGGCGTCGGTCAGACCAATCTGGCGGTATTTGTTGAAATCCTTAGAGAGGGTGTCTTCGTCGGCCACGACCTCAAGGTTCTGGAATATCTGCACATCGCCCTTATCGGGGTTCATGATGACGTCGAGGTTCTCGTCGGTGCCAAACATATTGGCCATAACTTTGCGGAATGACTCCTCGAGCACGCGGATCATCGTGGACTTGTCGATATGCTTGAGCTCTTTAAACTCAGCAAAGCTCTCCACCATATTGGGAGCTGCCTCTTTCTTTGCCATAGTATATTTAGGTGTATTTTTGGGTTTTGCTTAAAAATGCTTATTTGAATTTAATCGCGTAGACTACCGATTTGGCGTTGTCCATGACGATTGTCTCGGGAATGTCTTGGATCACGGGGCGCTTCTGCCCTTCGACTTTCACTTTGGTGGGAACTTCGATGGTGAAGTCTGTATCGGTGACTGCGGTGAGGCGGCCGGTCAGTTTTCGGCCGTCGCGGGTCACTACGTCAACATCGTTGCCTATGTTTTTCTCATATTGTTGCTTCACCTTGAATGGGGATGTGAGCCCGGCCGAGCCTACTTCGAGTTCGTAGTCTTCGACTTCGCGGTCGAATTCGGCCTCGATTTTGCGGGTAAGGTCGGCGCAGGTCGCTATGTCGAGCCCGTTTTTAGAGTCGATTTCGACTGTTATATTGTTGTCGGACGACACTTTCACGTCGACGAGGAATATGTCGGTGCCCTTGATAGCGTCCTCGATCACTTCGGTAAGTTTTTTCTTGTCAATCATTTCCTTGCGATTTTAAAGCCCACTGATTTTCGACCCGCGGAAAAACAAATCAAAAAACTTACAATATTTTATGTTTTTTGATTTATGTTTCAAGTCTCTTCCATAGACCAAAAACACGTGAGTTCTATAACAAAAGGGAGGAAGCTGTCGCCTCCTCCTCAATTCCTTTGCAAAGATAGTCAATTGCCCGTTGCTTTACAACAAACTTTATATATAAAGCCCTCCAACGCCTGAATATTTAGTAATGTTTAACAGTTACGAGCTTTAATTTACGAAAATTTAACACTTTGTTGTCGTGTTGTAGCTATTCAGCGAATGCTTTTCTTGACTTTTAGGCATTTACAAACGTACAGAATTTATGAAATGCTAAAAATGAATGCTTTTTCGTCGGCTTTATAGAAATTGCATTTTATAAACTGTAGATTATCAGTAATTTTTGTTTTTGGATTCGCTGAATAGTTACTTCTGACTTTACTAATCTGTATTGTGGGCTCTTGGTGGTTGAATGAGTATGGTTATGCTTCCTATTCTTCTGATATAGACTTATAGTACCAAACGAAATCATTTGGATCGCAGGGGATGTTTCTATTCCAGCTTATGCCGGAGATGTCGCATTTGACATAAAATATCTGAGTTATGCCAGACTCATAACCTGTCCAAGAGTCAGGGACTATAGTGTGAAAACCTTGTGTCGTCGAAGGGGGATTAAAACCCATATTGTTCTCAGTTTTATATTTAGAATTGGTTGGAACTATCATATATCCCTTTGTGACCGGGAGATCCTTATAATAGTCAATATACTTGCCAATGTAAATATTTGTGGGACTTATGCCCCATTTCTCAAGGCCGGATATTGCGTATTTCTTGTAGTCTTTAGGCTCTATCATAGCCTGTTGGCGCTATGCCTCGAGACATGGTGCTTCCGAAGGCTTCGGTGTCAAGGGTTTGGTCGATGTTGAATTCGATGTGATAGGTAGTAGTGTCCTGCAGTGTGATGCATTCTCCATTTTGCAGAAAGAATGTTTCGCTCCCATCTTCATTTAACGTTGAAGTGACCGTTGAGTTAACGTTTTGTACGGGCTCATCAGATTAGCATGAACTGAAGAGTAGTTATAGTGCCAAAAAGTCACCAGCCAGAAATCGTGAAGATTTCCTTAAATTACGGTAAATTTCCATACTAATTTATTTATAGTTGGTAATTCCTTGTAGATGCCTTTTCGATTTTCATCATAGCCTATGTATTTTGTTCCTGTGTAAAAAATACATTTAGGAAAATGTTTGCCATATTCGATTTCAAACATTCGTTTTTTGCGCCACGGGATATATCCCATGTCGTTCAACGGCAATACCGGCAGATACTCACTTTCGTATGATAAATTAGGTAAATAGACTACGTATTTTATGGTTGAGCAATAGTATGTTTTGTTTGGTATTAGTCCATAGTTCCTTATCCAGTCTCCAAATTTTACTCTTTCCCATAATCCGATGAATCTGTCGTCATATCCATCAATAGAATATTTGTTGCCGGGCAAATACGGACCATTATGAGGTGATAAGAAAGAATAATCACTTTTAAATGCGAATGTTATAGAATGCAAAAAATCCTGTTCGTCTCCATAGTATGAAATAGAATCATTACGTAGGGTAATAGTGACCCCGTCCGCCATGGTTAGTTTGGTTGGCGGGGTTGTAGAATCGCACGAAATGAGTGGTGCTAACAATGGGATCAGAGAGATAAGAATAATGTTAATCTTTCGCATTAGAATTGATAGTTGTGAAGATTAGAGCCGTCAAGCTTGCTATCATGTTATAAAATTTTAGATTAATCAATAAGTATTGTTGCATTGCATAAGCGGTGTCCATAACCGCCTATGCGGCTCGCTGGATGGACAGGTATAGATTACTGAAGTCGGGGCTTACATCAGGTAGCACTGCACTTTGCCGACGGGCAGATTGCCTTCGAGCTTGACCGGGATGCGGGCCGCGTCGGTCGAAATCCACGCGTCCATGTCGTCGGAGGTTTTCTTGCCGCCGTCGCCGGTGAATTTGAAGGTGATATGGTATGTGGAGTATGACTTATTGTCAACGTCGATATTTGCTTTGCCCTGGTAGGTGATTGTCAGAGTTTCCTTGCGCTTGCCTGAGAACACGGTGAGCTTCAGTGACTTGCCCGGCGACATCTGCTCATACTTTATGGAGCGCATATAGTAGAAAGCGCTGAGCATATCGAGGGTGAGGTCGTTGGATTCGAGAGTGAGCTCGCGGGTGGTCATCGGTTTGTTGGCTTTCTTCTGTTGTCGGCGCACGCAGTGGCCGGTGGTCTTACCGCCCGAGCGTTTATAAGTGATTTTGTCGTGCTTGAACTCGCCCCCTTCGTGGGTGATTTTCTCGTAGAGGGTAGGCTCGCATGTAGAGAGCGACATATTGCCGATAAGGGTGTCGCGGACCATGTAAACCTTGTCGGCCCATTTCTCGGAGCGGGCGGTAAGAAGCGCCGAGAAAGTGTCGTTGGAGCCGTAGCGCACCTTCATGTTGACGGTGCCTGCCTTCTTGTTGATGAGGCCCCATTTGTACATCACACGGTAATTTAGCGACTCGCCGTTGGGCGCAGGGCTTTTAGCTCCGGCAGCCATGCCGATTATCAAAAATAATGTTAATATTATTTTTTTCATACTTATGATTTTTAATTATAGACGCAGTCAGTGCCGAAAAGTTTAAAAAACATTTCGTAACTTCGCGAAAAATATCAAAATTAAAGTTACGAATGAAACTTCCAGTATATCTTTACGGGCATCCGGTGCTCCGCGAGGTCACAGAGGACATCACGCCCGACTATCCCGACCTGAAGGAGCTTATCGCCAATATGTGGGAAACGATGTATGCTTCAGAAGGGGTAGGGCTCGCGGCCCCTCAGATAGGCAAGAGCATATCGGTGGTGGTGATCGACGCCGACCCCGTGGCCGAGACCTTTCCCGACTGCGCCGGCAAGAAAATGGTGCTGATCAATCCGCAGGTTGAGGTGCTCGAAGGAGAAACCGTCAGCCGAGCCGAGGGGTGCCTGTCGCTTCCTGGCCTGTCGGAGGATGTGAAGCGGGTGGAGAATGTCCGCGTCCATTTTCTCGACGAGAATTTCCAACCTCATGAAGAGGTGTTCACAGGTTTCCTGGCGCGCATCGTGCAGCATGAATGTGACCATCTTGACGGCATGGTCTATATCGACCATGTGTCGCCCATACGCAAGCAGCTTATCCGCAAAAAGCTCCACAACATAATAGAAGGTAAGATTCGCTGCGACTACCCTGTGCGCTACGCTCCCCGCAAGCGCTGATTAAGATAAAAGCCTTTATTGTGCAGAAGGTCTTTTAAGCCGATAAAACGAACTAAATAACACGTAAATATATCTCATGGCCGACGATAAAAAAATAATTTTCTCGATGGTAGGTGTCTCGAAAACCTATCCTCCCCAAAAACAAGTTCTCAAAAATATCTACCTTTCATTCTTCTATGGCGCGAAAATCGGTATCATAGGTCTTAACGGCTCCGGTAAGTCCACGTTGCTGAAGATTATCGCCGGCATAGATAAGGATTATCAGGGCGAAGTGGTGTTCTCTCCTGGCTACTCGGTAGGCTATCTGGAGCAGGATCCCAAACTCGACCCCAATAAGACTGTTATCGAAGTGGTGCGCGAGGGTGTGCAGCCTATTATGGACCTTCTCGCCGAGTTTGACAAGGTGAACGAGGCTTTCGGCGACCCCGAAGTTCTTGAAAACCCCGACAAAATGGAGGCGCTGATCAATCGTCAGGCTGAGCTTCAGGACAAACTCGACGCTGCCGACGCCTGGAACATCGATTCAAAGCTTGAACGCGCGATGGACGCGTTGCAGTGTCCCCCCGACGACCAGCTCGTGTCGACGCTTTCGGGTGGCGAACGCCGCCGCGTGGCCCTTGTGCGCCTGCTGCTTCAGCAGCCCGACGTGCTCCTTCTCGACGAGCCTACCAACCACCTCGACGCCGAGTCGATCGACTGGCTTGAGCAGCATCTCAACCAATATCCCGGCACGGTGATTGCCATAACTCACGACCGCTACTTCCTCGACCACGTCGCAGGCTGGATTCTCGAGCTCGACCGCGGCGAAGGCATACCCTGGAAGGGCAACTACTCTTCGTGGCTCGACCAGAAGACCAAGCGCATGGCGCAAGAAGAGAAGCAGGCGAGCAAACGCCGCAAGACCCTCGAACGCGAGCTCGAATGGGTGCGTATGGCTCCGAAAGCGCGTCAGGCCAAAGGCAAAGCGCGCCTCAACTCCTACGACCGCCTTCTCAACGAAGACCAGAAGCAGAAAGAAGAACGCCTCGAAATATTCATCCCCAACGGTCCCCGTCTCGGCAACAAGGTTATCGAGGCTCACGGACTATCGAAGGCTTTCGGCAAGAAGCAACTTTTTAAAGACCTCGAATTCTCGCTGCCGCCAAACGGCATAGTAGGCGTCATCGGCCCCAACGGCGCGGGCAAAACCACCCTTTTCCGCCTTATCATGGAGCAGGAGAAGCCCGATGCCGGAACATTTGACGTGGGCGAGACTGTCAAGATTTCATACGTCGACCAGACTCACCACGACCTCCTTCCCGAGAAATCGGTCTACGAAGTCATTTCGCAGGGAGTGGAGTCGTTCCGCATGGGTGGCCGCGACGTGAACGCCCGCGCGTATCTCTCTAAGTTCAACTTCACCGGCGCCGATCAGGAAAAGAAAATCGGCGTGCTCTCAGGCGGCGAGCGCAACCGCCTCCACCTGGCTATGGCCCTGAAGCAGGAGGGCAACGTGCTTCTTCTCGACGAGCCGACCAACGATATCGACGTCAATACTCTCCGAGCTCTGGAGGAGGGCCTCGACGATTTCGCCGGATGCGCTGTTGTCGTCAGCCACGACCGTTGGTTCCTCGACCGCATCTGTACCCACATCCTTTCGTTTGAAGGCGACGGCAAAGTCGTGTACTACGAAGGCTCTTACAGCGACTACGAGGAGTACAAGCGCAAGATGAACGACGGCAAGGAGCCTCCGCATCGCCGCTACCGCAAGCTGATGGAGTAAATCGCTTATATTTATATCCTAAACACCCACTGAAAATTAATCTTTAAATCATACTTATGACCATCGTTGACCGATTTCTTGACTATGTGAGATTCGATACGCAGAGCGACGAACTCACCAATCTGACCCCCTCTACCCCCGGGCAGATGGTTTTCGCAAAACACCTTGAATCTGAACTCAACAAAATGGGCCTCGCCGACGTCAGTCTCGACGATAACGGTTACCTTATGGCCCGCCTCCCGGCCAATACGTCGAAGAAGGTGCCTACCGTAGGTTTCATCGCCCACCTCGACACGTCGCCCGACATGTCGGGCAAGAACGTTAAGCCCCGCATCGTGAAAAATTACGACGGCTCTGCCATAATGCTCAATGAGGAGAATAAAATCGTGCTTTCGCCCGAAGATTTTCCCGAATTGCTTCATTACGTGGGCCAGGATCTTATCGTCACCGACGGCAACACTCTCCTCGGCGCCGACGATAAAGCGGGCGTGGCTGAGATTATCACCGCAATCGCTTACCTTCAGGAGCATCCCGAAATCGAGCACGGCGACATTGCCATCGCTTTCAACCCCGACGAGGAAATCGGTCAAGGCGCTCATAAATTCGACGTTGAGCGCTTCGGCGCAGACTTCGCCTATACGATGGACGGAGGTGAGATCGGCGAGCTTGAGTATGAGAACTTTAACGCTGCAGTTGCCCGCGTCACCTTCACCGGTCGCAACGTTCATCCCGGCTACGCCAAGCATAAGATGATCAACTCCATACGTATAGCCAACCAGTTTGCTATCATGCTCCCCCGCTGGGAGACTCCCGAGCACACCGAAGGCTACGAAGGCTTCTATCACCTCATTTCGATAGAAGGCACTGTTGAGAAAACCGTACTCACCTATATCATTCGCGACCACGACCGCGACCGCTTCGAGCGTCGGAAGAAAGAGTTTGAGCACCTCTGCCGCAAAATCAACAACGAGTTTCCCGACGTCTGCTCGCTCGACATCAAGGATCAGTACTACAATATGCGGGAGAAAATCGAGCCTGTAATGTACGTGATCGACATCGCCGAGCAGGCTATGCGCGATTCTGGCCTTACGCCTAAAGTGGTGCCTATCCGCGGCGGAACAGACGGCGCGCAGCTTTCGTTCAAAGGACTTCCGTGCCCCAACATATTCGCAGGCGGTCTCAATTTCCATGGCCGTTACGAATTCGTGCCTATTCAGTCAATGGAAAAGGCTTCGGAGGTGATAGTCAACATCGCTCGCCTCGTTGCCCAGCGATAAATACTTTTCAATAATAATTCAAAGCCACAGTTTTCGCGGTTTACATTGCCTTCGGTTTGTGTAAGCTGCGGGAACTGTGGCTTTTAAATCCTCGATGCGGATGAAGCTGATAGTGATTACCGGCCCTACGGCCTCGGGCAAGTCGGCATTGGCTGTTAAGGTGGCGCAACACTGCGGCTGCGATATTATTTCAGCCGACTCTCGCCAAATATACAAGGGAATACCGATAGTGACGGCCACGCCGTCGCCAGAGGAGATGGGTGGCGTGCGTCATCATTTCATTTCGTGTCTCGACCTCGACCGGTATTTCTCGGCTGCTGATTTCGAGCGCTTGGCATTGGAGTTGATCGACAGGCAATCGACGAAGACCGATGTTATGGTCATGGTCGGCGGCTCGATGATGTATGTCGACGCCGTGACTCGCGGCATCGATGATCTGCCGACAATTAGCCCTGAAGTGCGCCGCTGCGCCTATGAAATTTATGAAAAGTGCGGATTGCAGGGGTTGAGGCTTGAGCTTCTCGAGCGCGATCCTGTTTACTATCGCGAGGTCGACCTTAACAACCACAAGCGGCTCGTCCATGCGATTGAGATATGCATGGAGGCCGGGGTGCCATACTCCTCGTTGCGCACCGGCGTGGTGAAGAAACGGCCTTTTGAGACAGAGATTTACGCTATAGATCGTCCCCGCGAAGAACTGTTTGACCGCATTAACCGGCGCGTCGACGCGATGATCGCGGCGGGCCTCGAGGAGGAAGCGCGTCGAGTGTATCACCTGCGCCATCTCAATTCGCTCAACACAGTGGGCCTCAAAGAAATGTTCGCGTATTTCGACGGTGAGATGGATCGTGCCACAGCCATTGAGCGCATCAAGAAAAATACCCGCGTCTACGCGAAAAAGCAACTCACCTGGATGAAACGCCGCCCCGACATCCGCCTCATCTCCCCCTCCACCGCCCCTTCCTCCCTACTTTCCGACTATTAACCCCCGCTGTTTAGCATGTGGATTTCCTTCTATTGCCGCTTATGTTAATCCCTGTATATTGCTGACAGTTTAGTGCAATTTCGCAGTTGGAAACACCGTAAATTTGGATGAATTGAGATGCGCTAATTTTAAAAATTTTGTTATCTTTGCAGTTGAGTAGCTAATATTGTATGTACATTCAAGTTAGATTAAAAAATAGGGGGTGGACAAAAGTCTATCTTCAACCCGACAGCAAGGATAAGGATTTGTTCTATCTCGTTCTTGCTGCAGATTGTGTCGCCTCTCCGATTATCACACTCAAAAGAGAGGATAATAAACTTTCGGTAATTAAATTGAGCGATGATGTAGAGGAAGATCGCGAAGAGCTTGCAGGTAAGCTGTCGGATCTTGCGATGCGTATAGACGAGGCCGAAAAACAGGGTGTTGATTTGTCGGAAATCGACGGAGAAGCAGGCGAAAAAGTAGCTAAGCCTTATGATCCCAACAAAATCAGGGTTGAGCAGAAAGTGTTTTCCTTGCGTCAGATTTATGATATGATAAACAGCGGAGACCTTGATATTAGTCCTGACTTTCAAAGGAATGAGGTGTGGGATAATTTCAGGAAATCGCGCCTTATAGAGTCGATACTTTTGCGAATACCGCTTCCTGTGTTTTATTTTTCGGAAGATGAGAAAGGTGTTCTTTCGGTGGTGGATGGACTTCAACGTTTGTCGGCTGTTAAAGCTTTTATGGATAACGAGCTAAAGCTTAAGGATCTGGAGTATCTTGATAATTGCGAGGGGAAATGCTATTCAGCAGAGAACAATTGCGTTGAGGATAAATATAAAAGATGGTTTAATGCGACCCAGATTTCGGCGAATGTCATTACGGCAGATTCACCATATCAAGTGAAGTTTGATGTGTTCCGCAGATTAAACACCGGAGGCAAACCGCTGAATTCACAAGAATTGCGCAATTGTCTCATGAATACAGCAGTGAGGGATTTGCTTCGCGGTATGTCTTCGTCAAGCTCATTTAAAGAAGCAACCGGCAATAGTATTGACGATGGAAGAATGACTGGTCAAGAAATGGCCATGAGGTTTATATATTTTTATAATCTATATAATAAGGGGCAGCTTCAAGAGTATAATGGCCAGATTGATGAATGTCTTGACAGCCTTGTTGAAGAGTTGCGTAAGTTGTCGATAGAACAACTTGAGAAATACTATACTAAGTATGACACTGCAATGCGTAACGCCTTTTATCTTTTCGGTCGGCACGCTTTCAGAAAAGTCAATGGGTTTACGGTGAATGACTCGCCTCGTTCACTTATAAATAAGGCTTTGTTCGTGGCATGGGCTGTTATACTTAGTGAATATGACAAAGAATTGATAGAAGCAACCTTTGAAAGAAATTCATTCATCAATATACTCGGTAATGCTATCGACGAGGATGAGTCTTTTTTTAATTATCTGTCGTATGGCACTAATGGCGCAAAAAACATCAGATATGTATTCGATAAGGTTAGTAAAATCATGTCGGCAAATATGTTAGCGTATGAATAAGGAGTATCTTGATATACATTGCTTTAAATGTTTCGGAGATAAGAGAGTAGAAATAAATAATTTGACGGCTTTGGTAGGCGTAAATGGCGCCGGAAAGAGTTCGGTAATACAGTCTTTACTTCTCTTGCGCACCTCTGCTAACGGAGTTGTTGGAGAAGATATAGGCCTTGACGGAATATATGGATTGGATCTCGGGACAAGTGGATCAGTTGTCAATCAGATGTCAGGCGACAACATGATTAATCTTTCATTGTCAAATGATGACGGCGCTAATCTTTCGTTCTCATATTCAGCTGATTCAGATGAAGATCGTCTCGCATTGACCATATCAGAAAAAAAAGAGAAGGATTTGTTTGCGATTTCGCTTGCGCAAAACGAGTTTCACTATCTCAACGCCGAAAGATGCGGTCCGCGAGTGACTCAACAACTCGCTTGCATGAAATATCCCGATGTGGGAGTTAAAGGAGAAAGCACGGCTCAAGTATTGGCTCATGACGGTGGTCGAACAAAGGTTGTGCGGGAGAGGATGTTCCCAGAGACAGAGAATCCAAATCTTGAGTTTCAGGTAAACGCGTGGATTGCAACAATTTTGCCAGGAGTCAGAGTTGTTCCGAGAATGGATAAATCTACTCTGTCGGCCCAAGTGCTTATGGCAAATGAATATACCTATATCAACCCCGCGTTAGCAACAAATTCGGGATTCGGAATCAGTTACGTGCTCCCCGTTATAGTAGCAGCCTTAACAGCTGAGGACAATAGTATGCTGATTGTGGAAAATCCCGAAGCACATCTGCATCCGGCTGCTCAATCAGCTATCGGTATGTTTTTGACCAGAATGGCCTATTCAGGGATACGAATAGTGGTAGAAACTCATAGTGACCATGTGATAAACGGTATGCAACGTTTTGTTGCGGTGAATCCCGAATGGCACAATATGGTGACTATAAACCATTTCTCTATTGACCAGACTGGGCTGAATCCAAGTGTTACCGCAATCCATTTTGACGATATGGCTAACTATACTGAATGGCCCGACGGCTTTATGGATCAGAACCAAAAAGACTTTATTGAACTTTGCAAAGTCCGCGGAAAATGATTTTCGGGTACTACATATATCCTCCGGCATATAACGACACCTCGTGTCAGATGATTGAGGACAATATGAAGGAACTGAACCGGGTGCTGACTGAACACAGTGACCAGTACGATCGGTTTCATTACGACATGACATTATTTGAAGTGTCCACAGAAAATAATGCTTCTCTCGGAGATGTGATTTGGGGTAAACTGTCGGATAAACAATTTTCAAGAGTTGTTTTGCCGCAGCTACTTAACAAGCTTACTGTTCTTAAACGAGGTTATGCCGATAAGTCGGAATTTGATGCGGATTTCAAGAACTCCCATAATGCTTTGTGGGGGGTAAAATTTGTGGAGAATTACCCATATCATCTCAACTGCGTGGATAAATATAAGGATTTCAGGATTCAGAGTTTGAAGATGATGCGCTCCAAAGAAAACTTCAATCAACTGAAGCCATTGTTATGTCCGAATCTTATTTTTACCAATGATGTAATCAATACAATCACAACCGGTAGCGATAAAATATTCAATCAAATGATTGATCGACTTATCGATCTTGATGGGTATGTCGGAAGTTGGATGGCTCAGGATGGCCCGTTTAACGTAAACGATTTAAATAATAGCACGTCGCTTAGAGCTTCCGATGAGTCAGACACGGTAAAGAATAATGAAAAGAAGCGGATGGAACGCTATTTCGTATTACCGGGAATTGGAGGGAAATATTGCTATCTGCACATTAAAACAGGTGATTATCGGTTCCACTTTTATGCTGATGAAGAATCCCGAAAAGTATATGTCGCGTATATTGGGCCGCATCTCACTCTTTAGAGCCTGTCCCATAAAATCTGTTAAAGCTGAGGCGGTAAGCCATTGAGCAGAGTTGTTCGTGTGATGATGGAGTGTACTCGACGTACACGACAGAAGAACACGGACGAATACGCCAATGGATGGCCGGGGCGATGGTAATTACCACCTCTCTCTGCCTGACGCTGACATGTTGAAACGTGGAGCTTTTGAGTCGTGGATGTTGGCCGTAGTGACGATGACACCGAGGGGCAAGCCGTCGCTATCCACGGCGATATGTCGCTTAATACCTTTAATGCGTGCCGCTGCGCGGAAAATTACCTCCGTTTCGCATCTCTCGGGCGCTTTTGAAGCCGTCGCTCGGTCACAATGCGACGGCATTGCTCCCTCCCGTCGCCTTCAAAAGCGCCCGAGAGATGCGACCTCAACGTTAACATATTTTATGGGACAGGCTCTTAATGTTGAAACCCGATTTTTTTGGCAGAGCCGTCAGTTATTTGTATCTTTGCGTTGCGTATTAGACATTTGAATAATCTAAACCTCTCATAATGAAAAAAATCAAACTTCTTGCTATGGCTGCATTCGTTTCAGCCTCAGGCGCGGCCTTCATCAGCTGCTCCGGCGACTCCGACAAAAATAATCCGTTTCTCTCGGAGTATACCACCGAATTCGAGATTCCTCCGTTCGACCAAATCAAGACCGAACATTATGAGCCGGCCTTCAAGAAAGGTATCGAGGAGGCTCAGGCCGATATTCAGGCTATCGTAGAGAATCCCGACGCCCCGACGTTTGAGAACACGATTGTCGCTCTCGATAATTCGGGCGCCACTCTCGACCGCGTGAGCCGCGTGTTCTACTCGCTTATGGAAGCCAATTCCACCCCTGAGCTCGCTGAAATCGACGAGAAGGTTACGCCGATGGTGACTCAATTCCAGGACGAGATGATGATGAACGATAAACTCTTTAAGCGCGTTGAGACGATTTACAATCTTCGCGATTCGCTTCATCTCGACACCGCCCAAAAGGCTGTAGTTGAAAAATATTACAAAGATTTCGTCCGCTCAGGCGCTCTTCTCAACGACGACGACAAAGCCAAGCTGAAAGAGGTTAACCTCAAGCTTGCCGACCTTTACACTAAGTTCAACAGAAATCTCCTCGCCGCCAACAACGAGTTTGTGATCTTTGTTGACAGCAAAGACCGTCTCAAAGGCATTCCCGAGCAGGTAGTGGCCAACGCCGCCGAAGAGGCTAAGGCAAGAGGCAAAGAAGGGCAGTGGGCCTTCACGCTCCACGCTCCCTCGCGCCTTCCCGTGCTCCAATACGCCGCAGACCGTAAGCTCCGCGAGGATATGTACAAGGGCTATGCATCGCAGGCATCGTCGGGCGACAACAACAATATCCCCGTCATCCAGGAGATTCTCAAAGTGCGCTCGCAGAAAGCCGCTCTACTCGGTTTTGATAATTACGCTCAGTATAACACCGACAACGTGATGGCGAAAACCCCCGAAAACGCCATTGACCTGCTGATGAAGATATGGAAGCCTACCGTCAACCGCGTTAATGAGGAAGTAGCCGAGATGCAGGCCTACGCCGACGCTGCCGGCGACAACATTAAGATTGAGCCGTGGGATTACTACTATTATCTCGATAAGGTGCGCCAGCAGAAGTATAACTTCGACGAGGCTGCCGTGGCACCCTATTTCTCGGTCGACTCAGTGCGCAACGGCCTTTTCATTCTCGCCAAGAAACTCTATGGCGTTGAGTTCAAAGAGCTTCCCGATGCCCCCAAATATCATCCCGACGTAAAGGTTTACGAAGTTCTCGACTCTGCCGGCAATCACCTCGCCGTGTTCATGAGCGATAATTTCACCCGCCCCGAGAAGCGTCAAGGCGCGTGGATGGACGAGCTCAAATCGTCGTACGTGAAGGCCGACGGCTCGCGCGTGCGTCCGATAATATACAACGTGAACAACTTCGCCAAGCCTAACGGCGATACCCCCTCGCTCCTCTCAATCGACGACGTGCTCACGATGTTCCATGAATTTGGTCATGGTCTCCACGGCATGCTCTCCAAAGCTCCTTATAAATCGATTTCGGGCACAGCTGTCGACCGCGACTTCGTAGAGCTCCCTTCGCAGATCAATGAGCACTGGGCTCTCGATCCCGAATTGCTCAAACTCTACGCCAAGCATTATAAGACGGGCGAAGTGATCCCCGACGAGCTTATCGCCAAGATTCAGGAATCGGCTGTGTATGGCGCTGGTTTCGCTCTCTGCGAGCGTCTCTCCGCTTCATATCTCGACCTCAAATACGGCTTGTTGAACACCAACGAGAATGTCGACATCATGGCATTCGAGAAGCAGATCGCCGACGAGCTCGGTATGCCCTCGCAGGTGCAGTACCGTTATCACAGCCCCTACTTCAAGCATATCTTCGGCTCTGACCAGTACGCTTCAGGCTACTATACTTATACCTGGGCCGAGGTGCTCGATACCGACGGCTATGAGCTGTTCATGGAGAAAGGCGTCTTCGACCCCGCTACAGCTAAATCGTTCCGCGAAAATATCCTTGAAATGGGCGGCTCCGACGATCCCATGAAACTCTACGTGAAATTCCGCGGCCACGAGCCTTCTCCCGACGCTCTCCTCCGCCACTACGGGCTCGACAAGCCCTCGGCGCTCCCCATGGCCGGTAAATAAACTCATCAACTTAATCACTCCAAGCTTTGCTTAAAGCTCTATACCATACTTTTGGTTGCAAATTAAATTTCGCGGAGACATCGACTATCGCCGCGATGATGGAAAATCGAGGGATTCGGCGTGCGCAAGCTGCCGAATCCCCTGATTTCGTTATAATTAACTCTTGTAGTGTCACCGAGGAGGCCGATAAAAAATGCCGTCAATACATTCGCGCGACTCATCGCCGCTTCCCCTCGGCAAAAATCGTTGTGACGGGGTGCTATGCACAGCTCAAGCCCGATGAGGTAGCCGCTCAGCCGGGAGTTGTTATCGTTGCCGGAAGCGACCGTAAAAACTCCTTGCCTGATCTCGTCGTGGATTTGATGGACAAAGTTGCCGACGCCCCGTCGGCTGAAGAATCGATGTACATCACGCCCCTGCAGCAGCTGAGGTCGTTCTCTCCGTCATGTTCGAGAGGCGACCGCACGCGTTATTTCCTCAAGGTCCAGGATGGTTGCGACTACTGGTGCTCCTATTGTACAATTCCGCGCGCCCGAGGCCGAAGCCGCTCAGGCTCAATAGATGAAATCCTCGCCCAAGCGAGGACTGTGGCCGCGGAGGGGGGTAAAGAGATTGTCATAACGGGGGTTAATATCGGTGACTTCGGTAAAGGGTCTGATGCGACGTTTCTCGACTTGATTAGGCGACTCGACGATGTCGACGGTATCGAGCGTTACCGTATTTCATCGATTGAGCCAAACCTGCTGACCGATGAAATTATCGATTTCGTGGCCGGTTCGCGCCGCTTCATGCCTCATTTTCATATTCCGTTGCAGTCGGGGTCCGACCGAGTGTTGTCGCTAATGCGTCGTCACTATGATACCTCGCTTTTTGCCGATAAGATAGCAAAGGTGCGGTCAGTTATCCCCGATGCTTTTATAGGCGTGGATCTTATCGTCGGAGCGCGCGGGGAGACGTCGGATGAATTTGCCCGCTCGCGTGATTTTGTCGATAGCCTTGACATCTCACGATTGCACGTGTTTCCCTACTCGGAGCGCCCCGGCACATCGGCTCTCACTATCCCTCATGTTGTCAGCCAGCACGACAAGCACCTGCGGGCCGCGGAGATGATCGCATTGTCCGACCGCAAGCTGAGCGATTTCACATCGCGGTTTCTCGGCACCACGCGCAAAGTGCTTCTCGAACATTCGTCGCGCGAGGGCCTAATGGGCGGATTTACCGACAATTATCTTAAAGTCAGCATCCAGGCGCCATCGTCGCTCGATAATACTATCATCGATGCGCGGCTAATTGAGCCCTCGGCCGATGCGGCCGAAACTATAATAGCCAAGCAAGTACAATAAAAGTGAAACGGTTAGGCCACATCATATTATCCGGGTTGATACAGGCGATCTCGCGGTTGCCTTTCGGCTTGCTGTACATTCTTGCCGACGCGGCTTGTTTCGTCATGTATCGGGTGGTTCGCTATCGGTGCGGAATGGTAAAGAAAAATCTGCGCAATTCATTCCCCCAAATGACCGATACGGAGCGCAAGTTGATCGAAAAGCAGTTCTATCGCAATTTCGCCGACTATATATTCGAGACAATTAAGTATAAAACAATTAGTTACGAAAAGCTCTCAAAGCATATCGTGTTTGAGAACATGGCCTTGATCGACCGCCATTTCGCCGCCGGAAAGTCAATCGTATGCTATTTTTCCCATTCCGGCAACTGGGAATGGGTGACGGCCATGGGGGAGCCTTACCGGGGGAACGATAGCGTGCAGTTGGGCGAAATTTATCGTCCGCTCAAAGATAAATGGATGGACCGACTGATGCTTGAGATACGCACGAGATTCAATACGGTTTGTATCCCCAAAAATCTAACTCTCCGGCACTTACTACAGTATATTAAAGGTGGCGTGAAGTTTTGCATAGGTTTTATGAGCGACCAGAAGCCGAGCCATGGCGACCAGCTCCATGTTGTGCAGTTCCTGAATCAACCTACTGCCGTTATTACCGGCACTGAGACGGTCGCTCGCAAACTTAAGTGCGCCGTTGTCTATTTCGACATGACAAAAATATCGCGCGGTCATTATCATGTTAAGGTAGTTCCTATGACCGACGACGCCTCGTCAATGGCTGAATTTGAGCTTACCAACGCCTACTTCAAGCTGCTTGAGGCCAATATCCGCCGCCAGCCCGCAATTTGGCTCTGGAGCCACAACCGTTGGAAACACAAACTACCCGCAAATCAATCGTGAGGAGTAAAAAATACAGAGAGCGCGCGACCTCAAATCGTGCGCTCTCTGTATTTTTTGGGCCTTACTTAATAGATGACTTTTGAGGCTGAGTCGCCGCTGCGGAGTATGTAGAACCGGCCTTTGACAGGGTTTGCCACGCGACACCCGGTGAGGTCGTAGTACTCTGTCGGCGCGTCGGTTGCGCCTGCCTCGATATCGATTATGCCGCTCATGGCGTAGTCGGGTAGGGGAGCGGCCGGAGTGGTGTCTCGCTCTGGCTCAGGGTAGACGGCGTCGTTGTATGTGCCGAATTTTTTTGTAAGCCACTCGGTCTTCGCCTTAAGGTGGGTCAACACCGCGTCGCGGCGAGAGGCCATGTCGGTGTTGTCGACAACCGATACGCCGCCCGATGGGGTGGGCTGGCCTTTCCATCGGTTGCGGTCGGCTTTTGCGGCGGCGGTGAGCTTGTCGGCTACATCGCTGATTTCGTCGTACAAGCCGTCGAAGTTGCTCGACATGAGCCATTTCCACGTCTCCTCAACCTTCTTGTTAAACGTGCCGTTTTGGCGCATAGAGGGTATCCATGTGTTGCCAAACGGGTCACATTCATAGAAGAATTTATCTGTTCGGCCATTGAAAGCGTTGCCGCAGTCCCAGATAGGGGAGAAGTGCCATTTCTGATCCTGGCCGTTGTCGCGGAAAAGATATGTACTGCCGTGGTAAGCCTCTACGTCAGAGACGATTTCGCGGGCGAGATAGTAGCGGGCGGCGTCGTCGAGATCGAGATAGCTCCAAAGCTCGTCGGAATTAGCGCCCACGAAATCATTCATCGCCGAGAATTGGTCGGTAATGAATCGGCGTTGAATGTCGGAATACTCTTCAGGGGTGTCGAACGTGACGCGCAGCATATCGAGATTGTGACCGCCTATGCAAGCCTTCTCGGTGAGCTTGATCTGGTTGTCCTCGTCGTAGTTGTCCAGCTCCACAAGATAGCCTCCTGAGATAAGAGCCGGGTCGGTGGCGAGGTCGTCGAGTTCGGTGATGTTGATACGTCCGTCGCCCACTCTGATTGACTCAGTGAGGAAATAAAGTCCGCGGTAATCGCCGTTGATAATCACTTCGATGGGCTGCTGTGACGGTGTCCAGGGCAGGCCTAAGCGCTTACCGATATTGAAGCCGGTGAAGTTGCGCAGATAGCCGTAATTGTCGTCGGCATGGGCCAGGAGCGCGTAGTGCTTGCTCTTGTCGGGCGTGAGTCCGAGAAGATTCTGCTTCTTGCCCAACTTTATTTTGAACGGCTTTTTTGAGAAGCCGATGCGGGTCCAGTTGCCGCGGGCCTTGATTTCGAGCGGGAGAGGCTCTTCCTCCGAGCCTATTGATTTGGCTCCGAGGTCAATCATCCATTCGCATCCGTTGGTGTCGAGCCAATATTCGCCCGCGAAATAGTTCTTATGGGCGAGATTGTAGCTAATCACCTCGTTGTCAAATATTTTATTGCCGTTGGAGTCGAGTATAGGTTGCCCTTCGGCATCGGTTTTATACACGTTGATGTGTATTACCGGGAGTGTGCCCGACGTGTTGTCCACAGTGGGAATATCATCGGGATTCTTGCCGCCGACAGCGAATGTCACCACCGTTGGCTGTGCTTCCGTTCCGTTTCTCTGCAGGTTGAATGAAATTGTCACGTCAGATAGATTGGAAGCCGTGAGGTTCTGGCCGTTTTGGATGCACACCAAGGCCGTAGGCGACGATATGTTGATACCGGCCGCGTCTCCTCCGAGATTGCAGACCCATGCCGAGCCGCCGACCTTAAACCTGCCGTTGAGCGAGGGGAGCGTGATAGTGTAGGTCGACCCCTCGCGCGACATTCGGGTCGCGTTGCTGTAGCCCCAGTTGTTGAACTCGCCGCGCACATACATTACAGGATAGCCCTCGGCATCGGTTTCGTCTGTGGCCGCCTTAACCATAGGCGCTGCCGACAGCAACGTAAGGATTAAGATTGAGAGTTTGTGTAAAAATGACATCGATGGTAAAAGTTAAGGTAAAAGTATATACTTATAATAATTAACGCATTAAGTTGCAATATATTGCGTGCGGAGTGACTTTCGGCCTCACCAGCCGCCCGACGAGCCTCACCAGCCGCCCGACGATCCTCCGCCGCCAAACGATCCTCCGCCGAAGCCGCCCCCTATGTTGCCGCCGCCGAAGCCTCCGCCTCCTCCCCCTCCTCCCCCTCCGGGGATTATGACTATCGGTGGCGTGGCCACTTTGGCTATGCGGTAGAGCTCTTTGCGTCGGTTCCCGCAATTCTTGCAGCGGTAGATTTTTTGCCCGACTCCCTCGCGCGAGGCTGTCGGCTGCGACACTACTTCGTTGGCGATCAGCTCCTCGGCGCGCGAGCCGCAGTTGGGGCACACCGAATAAGGGAGATTATGATTGACGTAAGGGGTGATTTCGTTGATGCCGCATGTGTCGCAGTGCCACACGTCGTAGTCCACCGAGTTGAGTTGCTCCTCGCGGTCTTGCGCGGGAGTGAGGTAGTCGTTGTCATGCACCTCGTCGATAAGCCGCATCTTCGAGCCGCAGTTAGGGCATTTGGGAGCTGACAGGCGTATGCGCTTGGCCAAAGTCCGTTGCATGAGATAGGCGAGAATCGGAATGAAAAGAAACGCGACTGAAGCTCCGAGGTATATCGACTTCAGCTTCATGAACTTCTCATACCGCTCGTGCCGTTCCATTTTGGCCGTTGAGTTGTAGAGTAGCAGCAGGTAAAGCATCATCAGTATCATCACCCCTACCGAGACATAGAAGTAGTAGAGGAAGAAATGGTCATCCCCTCCTTCGTCGGCTTTTGAGCGTATTTCCTCCGCCGCTTCCGGCGCTGTCATTATCTTTTCCACCTCAGTGAGAGCGGCGATCACCGCGTTGCCGTATTGGCCGGCCTGAAGCTGAGGATTCATGACTTCGCGGCGTATGCGCCCGGCCCGCGAGTCAGTGATTATGCCCTCTACCCCGCGCCCGGTGAATATGCCGGCCTGCCTGTCGTCGACCGAAATGAGCAGCAGCAGGCCGTTGTTGGTGTCAGCTTTGCCGATGCCCCATTTCTTGGTCAGCAGGCGCGCGAAGTCGTTGATGTCCTGGCCGTCCATATCCTTTACGATCACGGCGGCTATCTCGGCTGTGGTTGCCTTGCGTATACGCGAGGCTATGGAGTCGGCTATGGCGAGCTGGGCCGAGGATATGTATGAGTCGGGGTCGGCCACGAAGCGCGTGCGGTTCTCGACCTGAACGTTGGGCACTTGGTCGACCGTGCGGGCCGACGCGATTGCCCCGACCGTCAGCATTACGATATATATTATTGTTCTTAACTTAGCTTTCATGATATGTGGGTGGCGATAAAGTCAGCTCCCGATCGGTCTACACGGCGGGGAGGCTCATGCCGTTGAGTTTGCGGTAAAGGTCGAGGGCGTAAACATCGGTCATTGCCGACACATGGTCGACCACGGCTTGGATCTTGTCGAAGAGTTCCGGAGCCTCCACGTTGTATTGCTGCGGCACGCGCGACAACAGTAGTCGCGAGTAGTTGAGGTCGGGGTTGCAGACCGCCTCTGTAAGCTTTTCGAGAAGGAATGTCACGATTTTATTACCCGCCAATTCGATGTCGACAACGTCGGGCGCGCAATAGATTTTCTCCCACGATAGCTTGTTGCACATGCGGTAAGCCTCCCCCTCCGGGTCTGAGATATGCTGTAGCAGCGACCCCTCGAAGCTGCCGTCGAGTATGGCTTGCTCGTTGTCGAGAAATACCTTGGCCGACTTGTTGACCAAAGCCCCGACCACGCACGACCGCAGATAGCCTACCTTCTCGTTGGGGTCGTCGATGCGGTTCATCAGATCCTCGATCGAGTCTCGCCGCTCCCCCTCGAAATAGTTGAGCAGCAGTGATAACACCTTGTCGGTAGAAAGAATCTTGAGTTTGTGGGCATCCTCGAGATCCATTATCTCGTAGCATATGTCGTCGGCCGCTTCGACGAGATAGACGAGCGGATGCCGGGCGTAGCGCAGAGGCCCCCCCTCGACGCTCAGGCGTATTATGCCGAGCTTGTCGGCGATGCGGGCGAATCGTTCGCGCTCCGACGTGAAAAAGCCGAATTTGTTCTTGCTCCCGGCCAGCGACGACTCGTAGGGGTATTTTACTATGGAGGCGAGTGTGGAATATGTCATGGCGAATCCGCCAGGTCGTCGCCCGCGGAATTGATGCGTCAACACCCTGAATGAGTTTGCGTTGCCGTCGAAATGGATTAAATCGTCCCACTGGTCGGCCGACAGCATGGGCTGGAGCGATTTGCCTGCCCCTTCAGAGAAAAATGTGGATATTGCCTTCTCGCCGGAGTGTCCGAAGGGGGGATTGCCCAGGTCGTGGGCCAGACACGCCGCCGCAACGATTTCGCCGATCGACTCAAGTCGGTCAACCCACGGCTCCCCGCTGTGTCGCCTGCGAAGCTCCACGGTCACTTCCGATGCTAACGACCTTCCCACGCAAGCTACTTCCATGCTGTGGGTCAGGCGGTTGTGCACGAAGATGCTCCCCGGCAGCGGGAACACCTGTGTCTTGTTCTGCAGCCGTCGGAAAGGAGAGGAGAACACGAGCCTGTCGAAATCGCGTTGGAAATCGCTCCGCTGGCTCCGACGCGGGTCGTGGTAGTCCTCAAGCCCGAGCCGCGCGTCGCATATCAGCTTGTCCCATTTCATGTTCGTCTTTTCCATGCGCGTGTTTTAAGTGTGGTGGTTTGTTATTCTTCGGGGTGGTGGAGAAATCGCGTGCCCTGATGGCCCTGATAGTTGAGGAATAGGGTGTCACCCTCGATGCGGGCGTCTGTGTGGCTGACGGGCGTTTTCTTCGAGTCTTCGTAGTATTTTTTCTGGGCGTGGAGCAGCGTCGCGCGGATTTTCGATTCATCTTCTCCAGCGAGAGTCGAGATGACGTCGACGTTCGATTCGAGCGACTCAGGGTCGTAGGTGAGCTTAAGCGTCTGGCCGTCGAAGCTGTATTTCCCTTTTACGGTCGACTCCCCTATGATGGCCACGTGGTCCGACCCCTGGTCGCCCTCGATGTTGACCATGCGCGTCTCGGTGAACTTGCTGCCGTCGATTTCCCATATCAAGGTCTCTACGCGCGACGACTGTCCGTCGTTGTCGATTATGCGCTCGCTCTGCCATTTGCCCTGCAGCTCTTTCGAACCGCACGAGCCGACCATCAGCGCCGCGACGACGGCTATCATTGTTGCGATATGTTTCATCATGCTTGCTTAAAAATCAGGGCTGATACCTTCGCTTGAAGGATCAGCCCAAGATTGTTCATTCAGTAGTTTCGTTTGTGCAATTCGACAGCTTATGCTTCAGCGAGGGGGGTAACGTTGATAAACTTGCGGCCGTTCTTGCCGGTAGAGAATTTAACGGTACCTTCGATGAGAGCGTAAATAGTGTGGTCTTTGCCCATGCCCACGTTCAAGCCGGGGTGATGAACTGTGCCGCGCTGACGCTTGATGATGTTGCCTGCTTTGCAGTATTGACCGCCGAAAATCTTAACGCCGAGTCGTTTGCTTTCCGATTCACGGCCGTTCTTAGAACTACCTACACCTTTTTTATGTGCCATGTTTTTAAGATTTTAGTGGGTTAAGCAACGATTTCTTTGATCACAACCTTGGTGAAGTACTGGCGATGGCCGTTTTTGCGGCGATAGCCTTTGCGACGTTTTTTCTTGAAAACGATCACTTTGTCACCTTTTACGAGCGGGGTTTCTACCTCGCATACTACTTTTGCACCTTCTACGGTGGGAGCGCCGACTTTCACGGCACCATCCTCGTCGATCAGAAGAACGCGGTCAAACTCTACGGCCTGGCCGGCTTCCATTGCTTCGCCGAGATAGTGTACATACAAGAAACGGCCCTGTTCGGCTTTGAACTGCTGTCCTTGAATTTCTACGATAGCGTACATCTAACTTGTTGATTATCGGGTTAATCCGTCGGGCGGGCGCGGGGTTGTCCCCATTCCTCTTATCTAAAGCCCGGTGCGGCATGATTATTTTGCGCCGCAAAGATAGCGATTTTGCCCGACATGGCCAAATTTTTTCGCCCCGATTTCGCCATTTTTTTCGCCCCTCGGCAATCACATCCTGCGCGGTCGTTAATTGCGAAAAAAAAGCCCGCGCATGGCGGGCCTTTTTCAGTATCGTATGTATTGGGGATTAGCGGCGGCGTTTGCCTTGCTGTTTCTGCTGCTCGCGGAGCATGGCTTGCTGCTTGCGCTGCATCTCCTCCATGCGCGCCATCAGGCCCGATTTCTTCTTCGGCTTGGCGGCGTTTTCGGCCATTTTGCGGCGAAGCTTCTCCTCGCTGACGCAGTGACGGAACACCCACGTCTGCACTATAGTGATAAGCAGCGACAGGAAGTAGTAGTAGCTCAGCGCTGAAGCGTAGTCGTTGAAGAAGAAGAGGAACATCAGCGGCATCAGATACATCATCCACTTCATGCCAGGCATCGACGACGATGTGGGCTGGCTCTTCATGTTAATCTGAGTGTAGATAATGTTGGTCACTGTCATCAGCAAGCAGAAGAGGCTGACGTGGCTCCCGTAGAACGGAATCGAGAACGGCAGCGTGAATATCACGTCGGGGGCCGCAAGGTCCTTGGCCCAGAGGAAGCTCTGTCCGCGCAGCTCTATGCATGAGGGGAAGAACGAGAACATCGCTATGAGGATAGGCATCTGAAGCATCAGCGGCAGGCAGCCCGACATCGGGCTCGCCCCGGCGCGTGAATAGAGCGCCATCGTCTTCTGGTTGCGTGTCATCGCGTTCTCCTGGCCCGGGTATTTCTCGTTTATTTCCTTGATTTCGGGCGCGAGAAGGCGCATCTTGGCTTGCGAGAGGTAACTCTTGTAGGTGAAGGGGAAGAGGATTATCTTGATGATGATAGTCAGTATGAGGATTATGATACCGTAATTCGATATATATTCGCTCAGGAACGAGAATATCGGTATGATAATCAGCGTGTTGATCCAGCGCAGCCAGCTCCAGCCGAGAGGCACGAGGCGCGTCAGATCGAGATCCGTGTCGGGCGAGATCACCTTGTCGAGGTCGGTGTAATAGTTGTAGTCGTTGGGGCCGATATACATATCGAACGTCATTGCCACTTCGGCGTTTACGTCATATTCGGCCACGAGGTTCGCGTCCATATCCTTCACGAAGTCGGCATACTCGCCCGTGGCGTCGTTAAACGAGGCCTGCGCCACATATCCCGCGCTGAAGGGCGTGCGGGGTATGATCACCGACGAGAAGAATTGATTCTTGAACGCTATCCAGCTGATGCCATGCTTCAGCTCCGTGTTGTCGGTCGAGGGGCCGAGGTCGTCGGGGCTGTCGCTTACATATTTATAATATATTGAAGAGTTGCGTTCCTCAAATGTGCGGCTCTTGTCTTGGCGGGGCATCAGGTTGTGCCAGCGGAAGTGGGGCGCGTTCATCGAGTTCGACAGCAGTCCGTGCATATTCTTCTGTATCACGTCTACGGTAATGAGGAAATTCTCGCCGCTGCGCTGGTCGGCTACGCTGTGGAGGGTGTAGCGGTAGCCCCAGTATGATTTCTCGCCGAATGCCACCGTCATTTCCACTACCGAGTCATTGACTTGGCGGGGGGTGAAATTGAGGTCTACCGAGTTGTATACCTGGTCGGGGGTGATAAGCTCAAAGCCGTAATATACGGCGTTTTTATATTCCGGACGGTAAATGTTCACCTCTTTCTTGTCGATCGAGTCGGGATTGGTTTTCGAGTCGAAATAGGTGAAATAGTGCTTGAGCGTTGCCTGCGATATGTAGCCGCCGCGGTTGGCAAACTGCAGCTTCACCTGCTCGTTTTCTAAGCCGACCGTCTCCGAGCTCTCCGGGGCGAGCATGCTCTGCGACAGCGCCCCGTTCTTGCCGGCGAATTCCAGCGCGTCGCGCACCGCCTTCGCCGCTTTCCCTTTCTGGTAGTTGGTCAGCGGGCGGTTAAAAGAGCCGCTGAGAATCTCGGCGTACGTGATCGTGATGGTGTCGTCGACGTTTACGGTGCCCTCTATTGCCGAGTCCCCTTTGAGCGAGAGCGACACGTTTTCATATACGAAAGTTACCTTGCCGGTGGCGTCGTCGGCCTTCCCCGCCTTGCGTATGGCGTCAGGGGCATTGACGATGGCGATTTCTGTGGGCGAGAGGGGGGCGAAGTCGGCCGAGGCGGCTGAGTCCTCCTTCCCGGGCCCGGCTTGCGCGGTGGTGTCGCTATTGTCGGGCTTGGGTTGGCAGCTCTTGGTCATCATCGACATTCCGAAGAACACCAGGGCCACGATGAGCAGGATTTTGATAGCGTCTTTCATCTAATGTAATAATGGGTTAAATAGTTCTGTTTTTCTCCTCGCCGTAAGCGATGGCAGCTTTCACAAACGAGATGAATATCGGGTTCGGGTGAAGCACCGTGCTGGAGTATTCCGGGTGATACTGCGTGCCTATAAACCAACGCTTTTCGGGCAGCTCCACGATTTCCACAAGGTGGGTCGACGGGTTCTGGCCCACGCATTTCATCCCCGCTTGCTCAAATTGGTCGCGGAAGGCGTTGTTAAACTCGAAGCGGTGGCGGTGGCGCTCGCTGATCATGGTCCGTCCGTACGCCTCTGCGGCGCGTGAGCCTGGTGTCAGCTCGCAGTCGTAGGCTCCGAGACGCATCGTGCCCCCCATGTTGGAGATCGACTTCTGCTCCTCCATGAGGTCAATGACGTTGAACGGCGTCCGCGAGTCCATTTCCGTGGAGTTGGCGTTAGGGAGGTTTAGCACGTTGCGGGCGAATTCTATCACCATGCACTGCATGCCCAGGCAGATACCGAAAGTAGGCACATCGTGCTCGCGGCACCATTTCAGCGCCGAGAATTTACCCTCGATTCCGCGTTGGCCGAATCCCGGGGCTATTATCACTCCGTCGAGTCCCGCGAGCTTCTCCTCGACATTGACGTCGTTGAGTTTTTCTGAGTGTATGTATCTGAGGTCAAGCTTATGGTCGAGGTAAGTGGCCGCTTGGAAGAGAGCCTCGTTGATCGACTTGTAAGCGTCCTGAAGCTCAACGTATTTCCCTACAAGCCCTATGGTGACGGTCTTCTCTGCCGCTTCCATCTTTCGCAGGAAGTTGAGCCACGGCTCCATGTGGGCGTAGCCCTGCTCTACAGGGTAGCCTACCTTCCTGAGCACCAGCTCGTCGAGACGCTGCTCATGCATCTTGATCGGCACTTCGTAGATCGACGGCACATCCTCCGATTGTATCACCGAGTCGGGGCTGACGTTGCAGAAAAGCGCTATCTTCTTGCGCATGTCCGACGGCACGTGGTGCTCCGTGCGCAGTACAAGTATGTCAGGCTGTATGCCGTACTCCTGAAGCTGCTTCACTGAGTGCTGCGTCGGCTTCGTTTTCAGCTCCTTGGCGGCGGCGATATAGGGCACGTAGGTCAGGTGGACGCATACACAGTCGTCGCCGAGCTCCCAGCGCAGTTGGCGCATGCTCTCGATGAAAGGCAGCGACTCGATGTCGCCTACCACGCCGCCGATCTCCGTGATGACGAAATCATATTCGCCCGTCGTGCCGAAAGCCTTCACCGCGTGCTTGATCTCGTCAGTGATGTGCGGCACTATCTGCACCGTCTTCCCGAGATAGTCGCCGCGGCGCTCCTTGTCGATGACGCTCTTGTAGATGCGCCCCGTCGTCACGTTGTTGTAGCGAGTGGTCTTGATGTCGGTGAAGCGTTCATAATGCCCCAGGTCAAGGTCAGCCTCGTGTCCGTCGACCGTGACGTAGCATTCCCCATGTTCGTATGGATTGAGAGTGCCCGGGTCGATGTTGATGTATGGGTCGAATTTTTGGATAGTGACCTTGTAGCCCCTCGCGATCAGAAGATTGGCGAGCGAAGACGAGATGATGCCCTTGCCTAATGACGACACGACGCCTCCCGTCACGAAGATGTACTTGGTAGATTTTTTCGTCTCCACAGATTTACGGTATTTTCTGTATTTTGTATTTGGCTGACAGTCAGGCTTGTCGCCCCGACCTCATAACCAAATCGCGAATTTACGAAAAAGCCCGCTCATTTCCTCAGATTTTCTCGTTTTTTTCTTTCCTGCACTGTGTGGCAATCAAATGTGCAGGTTCAACTGGCAAGTGCAAAATTAGCGATTTGTTTGAAGAATTCCTCT
>CAZJBM010000003.1:6253-90775 GCA_964544595.1 uncultured Barnesiella sp. | reverse complement strand
GACCTCACGCCCCCCAGACGCGTACTCTAACCAACTGAGCTACACCCCGATTAGGTTTCAAAAGCGATGCAAAGGTAGAGACTTTTCGCGTAACAACCAAATTTTTCAGCAACTTTTTTTCAATAATTTTTGCAATATGCTCGCATAACACTGATTACTTGCGACTTAAACATCAGTAAAAATTCGGCAGTTGGCGCCTTTAGCCGCGCAATAACGCGTCGGGATGTTATTCAAACGAAGTATTGCGTATGGCACGCCGCAAATTTAGGCCGCATAACGGCACGCCTCTGAGGAATTTTCGCTATCTTCGCGACGTAAAAATGAAGTGTCGATTATTAATCATATCAATCATTGCCGCCCTGCTGGCGGGTTGCAGCGCCACGAAGCACGTGCCCGACGGGGAATATCTGCTTAACTCGGTGAAAATCAACATCACCGACGATTCGGGAGTCGCGCCGTCGTCGCTCGTCAACTATCTCCGGCAGCAACCCAACCACAAGGTGCTCGGCTTCGCCAAGCTGTCGCTCGGCATTTACAACCTCTCGGGCAAGGATGAGAAGAAATGGTACAACAGGTGGATACGCAGTATCGGCCAAGAGCCCGTGATATACGACGCTTCGCTCGCCGACGCCTCGCGCCGCCAGCTCAATCTCGCGCTTATCAACCGCGGCTACAACTCGGCCTCGGTGACGGTAGACAGCATCTACGACAAGGACAATAAGAAAATCGACTTAGTGTATAACGTCACTCCGGGGGAGCCGCACGTCATCGCGACGATGGACTACGTGTTTGACGACCCGGCGCTTGGCGAAGTTATCATGCGCGACTCCGCGAGATTCACCATAGGCCCCGGATCGCCGCTCAACCGCGACTTGCTCGAAAACGAGATCGCCCAAATATCCTCTCGCCTACGCGACAAGGGTTACTACACATTCGCCAAAGACTATATCACGTTCACCGCCGACACCCTCGCCGGGAGCAAAGAGGTAGACCTGACGATGAGAGTTCACAGCACGTTATCAACCACGGCCGCAACCGACAAAAACGCACCCGACCCCGGCAAGCGATACATTATCGAGAGGGTGAAATTCGTGATCGAGTCGCCCGACGGCTCTCATACCTCGGCCCTGAGGGTTGAGAACGACAAGGGCTACACATTTATCTACGGCAACGACCGCTACCTGCGCCCCGGCTTCCTGGAAGAGAAATGCTACATACGCCCCGGCGAGGCTTACAACGGATCGGACGTGAACCGCACCTACGAATCTTTCTCGCAGCTCCCGATAGTGAAATACGTCAACATAGCCATGACTCCGCTCGCCACCGACGGCGACACCGGATTTCTGGAAGCCACAATCACCATCTCGCGAAACAAGAAACAGGGCATAAGCGCAGAGATCGAAGGGACTAACTCGGAGGGAGACCTCGGCTTCGGCGTGGGGCTGACCTACCAGAACCGCAACCTCGCCCACGGAGCCGAACTGCTGACGGCCAAGTTCCGCGGGTCGTACGAGAGCCTGTCGGGCAACCTTGAGGGATTTATCAACGACCGCTACACCGAGTTCAGCGGCGAAGCGGGCATCACGTTCCCGAGATTTGAAGCGCCATTCATGTCGCGGTCGTTCAAGCGCCGCATCAGGGCCAACACCGAGCTGACGCTATCAATGAACTATCAGGAGCGACCCGAATACACGCGCATCATCTCAGGCGTGGCCTGGAAATACCGCTGGAGCAGCCCGCGCAACTCGTGGCGACACACTTTCGACCTGATCGACGTCAATCTCGTCTATCTCCCCCGCTCTACCGAAAACTTCATAAACAACATCGCGCCGACCAATCCCCTGCTGCGCTACAGCTACGAGGATCACCTCATAATGCGCTTAGGCTACTCATATTATCGGTCGAACCGCAAGCCCATAAGCGTGGGGCGCCTGTCGCCACAGACGTTCCAGCCCGAGATATGGACATTTCGCGTCTCGGCTGAGACGGCGGGCAATATCCTTAACGCTATTTCGCATATAGTCGGTCAGAAAAAACATGACGGCGCCTATAAAGTCTTCGGGGTGCAATATTCGCAGTATGTCAAAGCAGAGACCGACTATACCCACGTGTTCAACTTCAACCGCCGCAACTCGATCGCTCTCCATGGCGAATTTGGCATCGCCGTTCCATACGGCAACTCGCGGATGGTGCCGTTTGAGAAACGCTTCTATGCCGGCGGGGCGAACTCGGTAAGAGGCTGGGGAGTGCGCACACTCGGCCCCGGCGCATACGACACGCGCAACTCAGTGACCGACTTCATCAATCAGTGCGGCGACATCTCGCTCGAATGTAGCGTCGAATACCGCGCCAAGCTGTTCTGGGTGATCGAGGGAGCGCTTTTCGTCGATGCGGGCAATATATGGACTATCCGCGACTATGAGACGCAGCCCGGCGGGGTGTTCCGCTTCAACAAATTCTACAAGCAGATAGCCTTAGCCTACGGCGCCGGCGTGCGTTTCGACTTCACTTACTTCTTGCTGCGACTCGACCTCGGCATGAAAGCCCACAATCCGGCGATGAATCAGCAACCATGGCCGCTCATACATCCCAAATGGCACCGCGACCATACGCTCCACCTCTCTATCGGCTACCCATTCTAAACCCATTCCACAAAATGAAGAAAAAATTTGTGATATTCGACCTCGACGGGACGCTACTCAACACCATCGACGACCTCGGGCGCGCTGCCAACCACGCTCTGGCAGCCCACGGATTTCCGACTCATCATATATCATCTTATCCCCACTTTGTGGGCAACGGCATCACCAAGCTCATCGAGCGCACCCTCCCGGTAGAGAACCGCGACAAGGACACGATAGCGCGGGTGAGGGCCGACTTCAAGGCTTACTACGACGCGTACTGCACCGACGCTACCCTACCCTATCACGGTATTCCCGAGCTGCTGAGCAATCTGACGGACCTCGGCATCGCCGTGGCGGTGGCCTCAAATAAATATCAGAAGGCCGTAGACAAAATCATCCGGCACTATTTTCCCGACACGCCCTGGGTAGCCACCATAGGGCAGCGCGATGGCATACCGACGAAGCCCGACCCGTCGATCCTGTTTGAAATACTGAGCACCCGCCCCACGCCTAAGGCCGATGTGCTATACGTGGGAGATTCAGCCGTCGACATCGAGACCGGCCGACGCGCCTGCGTCGACACCTTGGGAGTCAGCTGGGGATTTCGCCCCGTCAGTGAGCTGGTTAAGGCTTATGCCCCCGCGATAGTCGATTCGCCCGACGGAATCCTCGACGCGGTTTGCTCCTGAATCTAAACATCTCCGTGACCTATAAGCATACTATATAATATAAATGAACAGTTATCAACAGTTTAAAGGATTGACGGCGGAACAGGTCGCTGAGAGCCGCCGCCTCAACGGCTCCAATATCCTGACTCCCCCAAAGAAAGAGTCGCTTTGGGTAAAATTCCTCCAAAAATTCTCCGACCCGCTGATTATAATACTCCTCATAGCCGGAGCGCTCTCCATCGCCATTTCGTGCTACGAATATTGGGGAATCGGCAAAGACGCTTCAGTGTTTTTCGAGCCGATAGGCATATTCATAGCCATCATCCTCGCGACCGGACTGGCCTTCATATTCGAGATGAAAGCCGATAAGGAGTTTTCGATTCTCAACAAGGTCAACGACGACGAGGCCGTAAGGGTGCTCCGCGACGGGGCGGTGACCGAAATTCCCCGCCGCGACGTGGTCGCAGGCGACATCGTCTTTCTCAACACTGGCGACGAAGTTCCTGCCGACGGCGTGTTGCTTGAGTCGGTCAACCTAACGATGGACGAGTCGACCCTCACGGGGGAGCCTTCGTGCCACAAAACCACCGACGAGGAGCAGTTCGACGCCGAGGCGACCTACCCGTCCAACCGCGTGCTCCGCGGCACCAAAGTGATGGAGGGTCACGGCACATTCCGCGTCGACAAGGTCGGTGACTCCACCGAGAACGGCCGCGTCTTTGTCGAGTCGCAGATCGACAACTCCGTCAAGACTCCTCTCAACGAGCAGCTCGACCGGCTTGGCCGATTTATTTCGGTGGCCAGCTACGCTATCGGCGCGCTAATTATAGCCGGACGATCCCTGATGTACTATCTCGACCCGGCGTTCACGTCGTTCTGGTCGATTGATTTCGGATCTTACTTTCTCCAGAGCCTTATGATAGCCGTTACGTTGGTAGTGGTTGCTGTGCCTGAAGGATTGCCGATGGCAGTCACCCTCTCGCTCGCCTACTCGATGCGCCGTATGCTCAAAACCAATAACCTCGTGCGTAAACTCCACGCCTGCGAGACCATGGGCGCCACTACGGTAATCTGCACCGACAAGACCGGCACTCTTACCTGCAACCAGATGACCGTGGCCAAGGCCGACTTCTACGGCGACGTCCCTTCCGCCATAATCGACGAGGGCATCGCCGTCAACTCCACGGCCATGCTCAATCTATCGGGCGACAAACCCTCGGTCATCGGCAATCCCACCGAGGGCGCGCTCCTTCTTTGGCTTGAGGCCAAGGGCGTAGACTATGAAGCGATTCGCCGCGACGCGTCGAAAATCGCAGAGCTGCCGTTCACCACCGAGCGCAAATATATGGCTTCGATCGTCAAATCGGCCGCCACCGGCAAGCCTACCCTCTACGTGAAAGGCGCGCCCGAGATAGTGCTCGGTCTTTGCGACCGGGTAGCCGGAGATGAGAGCCGCGTGGGTATCAACGTTGCCCTCGCCGGATTTCAGAACCAAGCCATGCGCACCCTCGGCTTCGCCTACTGCGAGCTCGACTCCGCCGACAACGTCATTACCCCCGACGGGCTGAATATACCATCAGATCTCACGTTCATAGGCATAGCGGCAATCTCCGATCCTGTCCGCAACGACGTTCCCGACGCTGTCAAGGAGTGTACCGACGCTGGCATTGAGGTGAAAATCGTCACGGGCGACACCCCGGCCACTGCCCGCGAGATAGGGCGCCGCATATCGCTCATAAGCGACACCGACTCGCCCGACTGCATAATTACCGGGCCTGAATTTGCCGAGCTCACCGACGAGCAACTTCTCGACCGCGTCGGGAGTCTTAAAATAATTGCCCGCGCCCGACCTACCGACAAGAAGCGTCTCGTGGAAGCGCTTCAGGCCCGCGGCCAGGTCGTGGCCGTCACCGGCGACGGCACCAACGATGCTCCCGCCCTCAAAGCCGCCCACGTAGGCCTGTCGATGGGCGACGGCACCTCCGTGGCCAAGGAAGCCTCCGACATCACTATCGTCGACAACTCGTTTGCGTCGATAGGCCGCGCCGTCATGTGGGGTCGCTCGCTTTATCAGAATATTCAGCGGTTTATCCTCTTCCAGCTGACTGTCAACGTCGCAGCCTGCCTTATCGTGCTCGTCGGCTCATTCATGGGCACCGAATCGCCCCTTACCGTCACCCAGATGCTTTGGGTAAACCTCATCATGGATACCTTCGCGGCAATGGCCCTCGCCTCGCTGCCCCCCTCGCGCGAAGTTATGGCCGATAAGCCCCGCAACCGTAAGGACTTCATCATCTCCCGCCCCATGCGTGTCGACATACTCTCCGTCGGCCTGATTTTCTTCGCTATCCTATTCGCCATTCTCTACCTCTTCACCCACGCCGACATCCGCTCGCTCGGCGACATTCTCCATCCCCGATTCTGCGCCCACCACAATCTGACCCCCTACGAGCTCAGTCTTTTCTTCACCATATTCGTGTTCATGCAGTTTTGGAATATGTTCAACGCCCGCGCGTTTATGACCGGCCACTCCGGGCTGAGGCTCAAAGGCTGCGGCGAGTTTGAGATGATAGCGGCAATAATCCTTGTCGGGCAGATACTCATAGTGGAATTCGGCGGCGAATTTTTCAACGTCACCCCCTTGCGTTTCTCCGACTGGTGCATTATCGTGGTCGCAACCTCTTTCGTGCTCTGGATAGGGGAAGCTATCAGGCTTTTCCAAAAATCGCCCGACCACTCAAAAATAATTAGCAAATCTTAAATCGTTACCTGACAATGAGCGACAACAATAACCGCGACCCTAAGGGTGTACCCTTGTTTCACCTGATTTTCTCCACCGGGCTCGGCACCGGATATGTGCCAGTGGCTCCCGGCACCGCCGGAGCCTTCCTTGCCTTAGTGATATGGTATGTGCTGTATTTGATACTCACCCCCGCCGCCCTTCTCTGGACCACCGTAGGGCTGATTCTATTCACCACCGTGGCCGGAGCCTGGACCTCAAGCGTCATGGAGCGTTATTGGGGTGAAGACCCGCGCACCGTAGTGATTGATGAATTTGTGGGCACATGGATACCTCTGCTTGTGGCCAACGTCGCCAATCCGTGGCACACGGCCATCCTCGCCCTCTTCGGTTTCGCGGCCTTCAGGCTTATCGACATATTCAAGCCGCTGGGCTGCCGTTGGGTCGACCGCAACATCCACGGCGGCTGGGGCGTAATGCTCGACGATGTCCTCGCCGGCACCTACGCCCTCATCCTCACCCTCCTCCTCCGCCAACTCCTCTTTCAGCCCCTCTTCTGACTCATAATATACAAATACGTCATTGCGAGTGACTACATATAGATTAAGATAGATTAAGAGCCTATCCAATATTATATGTTTACGCTGACCGCCTCAGCGATATACTATATAATTGGATAGGCTTCTAATCTACCGATATGGTAGTTACTGTCAGAAGTTATACTTCTCAGTATAGTCAAGAATACCCGAGAGCACTGTATGCGACCTATATTGTATGGGGGTTCCTATATAGCCAGTACCGCTATCATATTCCGACTCAAGTATCTTAACCTGTAGAGTAGCGAAGTCTATTTTCACCGAAAACTCTGTTGTTGCGTTTTCGGGTTTCGTGGTAGTGCCATCAATACTAATTTGTGTAGCCGAAGATGCACAGTTGAAACGAACGACCTTAACGCCGTCTAATAGCATTGATCCCGGAGGGGGTGTTGACGAAATAGCCCAGTTGGAGAAAGTAATGCCGCTGAGGGGTAGCGCGAATGTGAGATTTGTGGTGCCCCCGAAACGCATTAAACTAAGAAAAGACTCAAAATCATATTCGTTTGTGCTATTATACTCGGGCTTCGATGGATACTTGGTTTCATGCTTTACCTTGAGTTTTCCCCCAAAGAAAACAAAATTACCCAGTACTATCTGCGTAACAGATATAGTCTTTACTTGCGTATCTCCTCTTGGAGATGTAGCTGTCACGGTGACAATAGTCTCTCGCATCTCTTTGGATGCCGTGGTTTCAATATTGAGAGTGTTGGCGTCAAGACGGGTAACCTTACACCATTTCGCACTAGAGGAAGCCTCCCAGGTCCATGATTCAGACGGGAGTGTCACATCTACGACGGCGCGTCCGCCAGTCTCAGAGAAAGAGAGTGACTGTGTAGAAAGGTCGAGGTCGCCCTCTATTTGAAATTCCACTGCGGCAGATTCATAGGAAACACCCATCACGGTGGCGTAAGATGTAACTTCGTAGATCTTGCCTTTGGTAAGATTGCTGAAAGAATATGGGGTAGAACCATCGAGTTTGGCATTGACATTTTGCACCTCAACTCCACCGCTGTATAGACGATAACCAGTTACTGTGAATCGTCCGTCATAATCAGTGAAATTTCCGCACACTGAAGCAGTGCGCCCATCAACCTTCACTAATCGGATGGTGGGCTTATATTGCTTTGAATCACGATATACCTCCCATGACGATTCCTGAGCCTGACGAGAAGTAATGGAAAAAGATTGAGTGGTAGTAAAGACGAAATCAAACTTAAGCTCGTCATACTTTTCATCCTCATAGCTTCTCACATCACGATAGGCAGCCAGTGCGGAGCGATATATATTTTGGCTCTTATCGATGCGGTCAAGTTGCTTCTTGATGCATTTTATCTTATTAAGTTGATTCATATAGATTTTCTCTCCCGTGATCTGAATGAAATCCTCTTCATTATTAGAGTATAATAATCCCTCAGCCACAGGCACGGCGAAATCGTTTAGAGCATTGAGATAAAGCTTGGCTCCTTCGAATACAGCCGTGTTAGGCAAGCTTTCACCGAGGCTTGATATTTTGGATATGGGTCGAATGATGTTCTTCATCACCAACGCGCGCGCAAAGTCCATGTCATCTGACCGGGAGGCGATTTTTGAAGCATCGGATAGGACTACATTCTCCAATCTGCGGGTCGTGGCAATCGTGAATATTCCATTTTGCTGAGAATAATTACCACCGGATATTACTATATCAGTGCCATCAATTGTGATAAGGGTAGCTTTTGAGTGTGGTAAAATATTGAAGGGATCATTCTCGATTATTGTCATTCCATCAGAGGAGGCAGACATTACAACCGACACTTGCTCAAGGCTATTCATATAGTGATATACAATCACGTCTGGCTGTAGCGGATCATATAGTTCGGTACACATTTCATGACCGTCGACTATTGTCATGCGTGGCACGACACCATCATCAACTGTAACTCCTGGATACACATACACTGTTAGTTCTCTTAAAATCGATGAGTCATCATCAACGTCATTAGTTAATTCTGGATCATCGCTGCTACATCCAAGACACAATCCTGTAAAACAAAGCGAAAGGATGAAAAAAAATGAGAAAAACGGTTTATTCATAAAAGTAATGGCATTAGGCTTATGAAATTCCCTCTTGGGACATAATCTTGGTTTGTAATTCCGACAGGCTCCTGATTTATTGAACCGCCATTAAATGTGTTGCGCTTGTTAATTTCGGTCATAGATGTATTTGATATGCCAGCCTTTGTTTACACCAGTGCCGTCATGCTCAATAATCATTCGCTGACCAGAGAAGGATACATATAGGGTTATATCTTTATATGCTGCCACATCTTGATAAGTAAAGGTATTGCCCTTGACAATTATTTTGTAGTTATTAATTCTATCAGAACTGATTTTCAGATCAAGTTCATGCAGGCTTGTAATGCCCTCCTGCGCCCCCATTTCCTTCATCTGGTCGTAGTCTAAATAACCGATTTTACCATCCGAGGTTGTAATTTGAGCCTGATAGAGAGTCCAAGACCCCTGCATTTTATCAAGTATAGATGTCTGCGGCTCGTCTTTTTCGTCTCCGCACGATACGAATCCCACACTCAATGCCACAATAAATAAAGCGTAGAATAATTTCAAGTATTTCTTCATATTTATATAAGATTTTGTTAGATATTTCTTTTAACACTCATGTGTTAGATATAAGCGAATCGAGGGGATTTTTCGATTTTAATGTACTCCATGTTAAGTCTCACAGTTATATTGAGATTTAACACAGAGTACATCATATGAGGTAATGTTAGAATGTGTGGAACTTATATCCTAGGTTAATCATGAAGTTCCCATTGCCTACTTTGCCTCCCATTTTTGAGATATTGATTGCGGAGACTTCATAGGCGAGTGCGGCTGAATATCTGTTGTTCCACACTATTTGAGGTCCGAAACGAAAGCCGAAATCGAAACGTTTGAGTTGAGGATTATCACCTCCGAACAAATCTATCTCTGTCTTTGAATCGTGGGCAATATTGCTGCCGGAGTATTTCTTAACATCCTTGCCGTGGAGTCCGATCGCGAAATATGGGCCAAAGTCGAATTGCAGACGGAAATCATCATTAATAGAATAGCAGTAAGATGCGAGTATAGGGATTTCGAGGTATGACGGCGAGAAAGTTGTTTTGAGGTTGCCACCAAAACCTCCGTCGTTGTTTCCTACCGTTCCTTTCATAGTGTAGAAAATTCCAGCCTTGGCAGATAGAGAAGTTAGAATAGGCTTCTCTGCCATTACGCCGATATTAAGACCGGCTTTAATGCCGTTCCAACGATCGACATGTGTGAATTGGCTTAAGTTAAGTCCGAGCTCGCCAGAGAGGCTGATGCCCTCGTCAGATTTAGTACTATCCCAAAGAGGGGATTCGGCCATTGCTGTGCTCGCAAGTGTAAGCGTTGAGAGCAAAAACAGTTTTTGTAGTCGTTTCATAATGAGACCTGTTGCTTTGGACTCTCTTCATTGCAATCTAAATTATTGAACATTAAAAAATTAGCGTGAGAGCCATTACTGATGTCCATTCCACGACTTGAGGCCTTCGCAATGCCCATTGGAGTAGAACGGACAACGCAGAAGCCTCACGCATGATATGATACACCTATTGGGAGAGAAAAAAATCCTCTCCTAATCAGTTATAATCATAACCACATAAGTCATCTACCGTTGTCTCATTCTTGACTCCAATCTGAAAGTTGCGAAGTTTCAAGTCGTCAAGAAAGAGCGCAGTAAACGCCTTTTAATAATATGTATGCCGACCCGCCCGCAAGCCCCGACCGGGCTTCCGCAATGCGGTCTGCATCGCAAAGATAATCATAAATTGTAAATCACACAAATAATTGTGTGATTTGAAAAAACAAAATGCTATTCAATAGTCGATATTTTCAGTATGACACTTTTACGACAGTTTTTTGAAAAAAATAAGCGACGGCCTATCGGCCATCGCCTATTATGCTGTAATTTTTGCTGTGAGCTAAAATTATTTTGCAGCTTCTGCGGGAGCAGCTTCAGCGGGAGCAGCTTCGCCTTCAGCAGCGGGAGCAGCTTCTTCGCCTTCAGTAGCGGGAGCTTCTTCGCCCTCAGCGGGAGTAGCTTCTTCAGTAGTAGTTTCTTCTACAGCAACTTCTTCAGTAGCGGGAGCTTCTTCAGTAGTAGCAGCTTCTTTGTTTTCACCACCGCAAGAAACGAGAGCCATAGAGGCGATCACAGCGAAAGAAAGGAATAATTTTTTCATTTCAGTAAGAATTAATAATAAAACAATAATTTGTGCTTCAAAAACAGTGCAAAGGTAAGGATTTATTTTTTACCACCAACACTTTTTGATAATTTTTTTTCAAAATAAAGATTTTTTAGCACTTAACAAGTTGAATACGCAACCGACTCATTATTTAATAATAAGTTAAAACAGCGGCAAAAAGCCTTGTTTGTAAACTTTTTTTACGCTATACACATTATATATAATAGCCGCTCTCTCAATCAACCCGTTCAACCCTATAAAAAACATATACGATGAAAGTATTGACTATAAACGGCAGCCCGCATCTTAACGGCTGCGTCGACCGCGCGCTGCGCGAAATGGAAAAAACATTTCAGGATTGTGGAATCGAAGTGGAGCGTATCAACATCGGCAACAAAGACATTCGCGGATGCATCGCCTGCAATTACTGCCGCGAGCACGGCCGCTGCGTTTTCAACGACCTCGTCAATGAGACAGCCGCAAAATTTGCCGAAGCCGACGGTATTGTCGTTGGCACCCCCACCTACTACGCTGGAGCCAACGGCCAAGTGCTCGCGTTTCTCGACCGCCTTTTCTACAGCACCTCAGGCGTATTCGACAAGACTATGAAAGTTGGCGCCGCTGTGATTTCCTCGCGCCGCGCCGGCTCGACCTCGGCGTTCGACGAAATCAATAAATACTTCACCATCACCTCAATGCCGATAGCTTCGAGCACATATTGGAATGAAGTGCACGGTTTCACTGCCGAAGATGTGGAGAAAGACCTCGAAGGCTTGCAGACAATGCGAAATCTCGCCCGCAACATGGCCTTTATGATTAAAGCTTTCAAGGCTCAAACCGAGAAAGATGGCATTCCCCAGCAGGAACGCGGCTCATTCACCAGCTTCTACGGATAAACAATCACGGCTTACGCAAAACAGGGTTCTACTCCAAAAAAATGGCATAAATGCCACTTTTTTGGAGTAGAATCGCCGTATATAGCCCCAAATTACTTGTTTTTACTCTTAATTCGGCCTACACGGTCTCTAAAAGTTCGGGCTTAAGGAGGAAATCGATCAGACCAATCGTAACTATTCCGTCCTCATTTCGCTTAGGGAGGATGTAGTCTTTAACAATAATAATCTTTTTAAAAGAATCATCGATATTGAGCAATGAAGCTGACTCCTGACGCTCCTTAGCGTCGGTCGGCATAATGAAGGCCGATTGGATATAATAGCGTTGACTACCTTTATTAGCCACGAAATCCACTTCATACTGTTTTCTGACCGTTTTACCCTCTTTATCCGTCGTGCGACTTTCGACCACGCCTACATCAACCTGAAAACCGCGGACTTTCAACTCATTATAGATGATATTCTCCATAATGTGATTTTCTTCCTGCTGCCGGAAATCAAGTATGGCATTACGAATCCCTATGTCAGTGAAGTAGTATTTCGATAAAGTATTTATGTACTTTTTGCCCTTAATATCATATCTGACAGCCTTCTCTGCCATGAACGAATCGCATATATACGATAGATAATTGCCAATCGTTTTGTTAGACAACGTCACATTTTTCAGGCTCTTAAACGTGTTTGCGAGTTTGTTGGGATTGGTCGGCGCCCCGATGGCTGATGCGATGACCTGAATCAGCTCCTTTAATTCCTCCTCGCCGCGGAGATTATATCTCTCTATTATATCTTTGACGTAAACCGTTGAATACAGGTTTTTAAGATATTCGATTTTCTTGTTATCGCCAGAGAGAGTAAGCACATGGGGCAGGCCTCCATAGGTATAATAATCAGCCCAAGCCTCCGTAGGGTGTCGATTCTCAACCGACATCCACTCCGCAAACGACAGTGGATACACATGTATCTGGTCACCGCGACCTCTGAACTCCGTGGCTATATCCGACGACAAGAATCGCGAATTGCTCCCTGTCACGTAAACGTCGGCGTTATCTATTTTCAAATAACTGTTTAACACATCTTCAAACTCCGCGACGTGCTGCACCTCATCAAGAAGTATATAATACATCTTGGAGTCAATCATCTTGGAGTCGATATGGGCCAGCAACGCGTCGGGATCGCGCAGCGCGGCGTTACGACGATCTTCTAAATCGATCTTGATTATATGGTCGTCGCCTACTCCCTGAGCTTTCAGATAATCGCCAAAAAGCTTAAATAACAGATAAGATTTGCCCGAACGCCTTAATCCGGTAATAATCTTGATAAGGCCGTTGTGGCGGCTTTCAATCAGTTGGTTGAGATAATAGTCGCGCTTGATTTCCATGGTGTCTACTCCAAAAAAGTGACATTTATGCCATTTTTTTGGAGTACAAATATAATCATAATACCACTCCCGACAAACTGCTACTCCAAAAAAATGGCATAAATGTCACTTTTTTGGAGTAGAATCGCCGTATATAGCCCCAAATTAGAGCTATCAACCCATTTTATTAGCATATCTCGCTGAAATTGCGTAACTTCGCGGTCGGCTTCAATTTCGGGCCATCATTATGATATTTATTATTTAATCATATAAACGACATGAAAGCATTTGTTTTCCCCGGACAGGGAGCTCAGTTTGTCGGCATGGGCAAAGACCTTTACGACAACAACGCGACCGCCCGCGAAATGTTTGAAAAAGCCAACGAAATCCTCGGCTTCCGAATCACCGACATCATGTTTGCCGGAACCGACGAAGAACTCAAGCAGACCAAAGTCACCCAACCCGCCATTTTCCTCCACTCGGTAATCCTCGCCAAGACTCTCGGCGACGAATTCAACCCCGATATGGTTGCCGGACACTCTCTCGGCGAATTCTCGGCCCTCGTCGCCGCGGGTGCCCTCTCGTTTGAGGACGGCCTCCGCCTCGTTGCGGCCCGCGCGCAGGCCATGCAGAAAGCCTGCGAGCTCAAGCCCTCAACCATGGCAGCCGTGCTCGCCCTCCCCGACGAGAAAGTAGAGGAAATTTGCGCCGGCATTGACGGCACAGTCGTTTGCGCCAACTACAACTGCCCTGGCCAGATCGTTATTTCGGGCGAAGTTGAGGCTATCGACAAAGCTTGCGAGCAGCTTCTCGCCGCTGGCGCAAAACGCGCCCTCAAGCTCAAAGTCGGCGGCGCGTTCCACTCTCCCTGCATGGAGCCGGCCCGCGCTGAGCTTGCCGAAGCTATCGAGGCCACTCCTGTCAGCACCCCGATTTGCCCCGTTTACCAGAATGTCGACGCGAAGCCCCACACTGACCCTGCCGAAATCAAAGCCAACCTCGTGGCTCAGCTCACCGCCCCCGTGCGTTGGACCCAGACCGTAAAGAACATGATCGCCGACGGCGCTACCGAGTTCGTTGAGCTCGGCCCGGGCAAAGTGCTCCAGGGCCTTGTGGCGAAAATCGACCGCGCTATGGCTGTCAGCGGCAAGCAATAATCAGCTTATTAATAGCTTCAAGAAAATATAGCGACTCGGAATCTTCCGGGTCGCTTATTTTTAATGATGTATTATAACAGGCATGCCAAGCCACCCTCTGGCCACTGATAGCCTGATCGAGTCGCCAACGCGATAACGGCTGTAGTCGCCAACCGACACCTGCATCTCCCTTACGAAGCCGCTGCTGAAGCGCACGTCGATGTCGTAAACCGTATAAGCCTCTCCTTGAATGTATCGCGCTCGGCCCACGCGGCGCGAGCGATGGCGCGTCGAAGTATGTTTTTCGACAATCGCCACTTTCTCTTCACGCGTGTTTTCTCTATCGGCGAAAACGTAGTTGCAGAAAAAGAACAGACACACCAACGCTACCGAGCAGCTTACAGCCTGACACGCGGCGTTGGGTAGCCACCGACGGCTTCGCGTCAGCCTCCGCCACGGTTTCCACAAAACGAATGACGACAACATACCTAAAGCCGCGCCACCCGCGGCGGGGCCCGGCAGGTCGACTAAAGTGACTTGGTAAAACGCATATGTTATCACGCCCAACAGCACCACAACGGCCGCGATTATCAGCGAGGCCACCGCGCGGCGGCTCATTTTTTCTTTCAATCTAAACATTTTTACCTCCTTTAGCGCTAAGTCGACGGCTAAAAATTTGCCCTTTGACCCGATTTTTAATAATTTTGCACCTCAAATTTACAGTTAACAGAGCAATGAAAAAAGTATTTATCAAAGTTTTTGCGTCAATCGCGCTTTTCACAGCCGCTACCCCGGCCTATGCGCAGTTCAACCTCGGCAAAGCCATTGACGGCGGCATGAAAATGGTTCAGGCTTTTACCCTCTCTGACGAGCAGATGGCCGCCTACGTGAAGGAGTCGGTCGATTGGATGGACAATAACAACCCCGTGCTTCCCGAAGACAACGAATACACCAAGCGCCTGCGCCGTCTGACTGAAGGCATCACCGATGCCGACGGCATACCATTGAACTTTAAAGTCTACGACGTGGTCGACATCAACGCCTTCGCCTGCCCCGACGGCAGCGTCAGAGTTTTCTCCGCGCTCATGGACAAGATGGACGACGACGAGCTTATGGGCATCATAGGCCACGAGATCGGCCATGTGCTTAAACGCCACTCCAAAAACGCTTTCAAAAACGAGCTTTTCACCGGCGCGCTCAAGGATGCCATCGCCTCCACAGGCGGCAAAGCGGCGGCTCTCACCGAATCGCAGCTCGGCACTCTCGGCACATCGCTCCTGAACTCTAAATACTCTCAGAAACAGGAGAACGAGGCCGACAACTGCGGCTACGATTTCCTCGTGAAGAACAACCGCAACCCCTGGGGCATGGTCATGGCCTTCGAGAAACTTATGGGCATGGAAGGGAACGCCTCTCAGAGCTATATCCAGAAGATGTTCTCATCTCACCCCGAGACCCAAAAGCGCATCAACAACATGACTAAACGCTGCCAGAAGGACGGCTACACCCGCCCCGACAGCAAGTAATCCACGCATCCCCTCCCCTCTTTCTCCTCCCTATCCCCCTATCACTGACATCTCCATGAAAAACCTCTTAGCGACGCCGCTACTGGCGTTTCTCTCGGCCGCGATCCCAGCGATTGCGGCCGTTTATACCCCCGTCGACGGCGGTATCACAGTCGAAGCCGACTCGGGCCAGCGAGTCCGCGTAACGCTCCTCGGCGAAAACCTCGTCAGGGTTTCGGCCACCGCTCCCGGATCTGATTTCGCCACGGACAACAGCCTCGTCGTTTTGCCGCGGGAGAAATTCACCGACTTCACCGTCAAGGACGAGGGCAACCGCGTCATATTGTCGTCCAAAGCCATAAACGTAGCCGTAAACCGCGCCGACGGCCAGGTCAGTTTCTACGACCCGATGGGGCGTCTGCTTCTGGCAGAAGATCATGGAGGCCGATCCTTCACCCCTATCGAGGTTGAGGGAACAAAAGGTTGGACCGTAAGCCAGTCGTGGGCATCGCCCGACCCCGATGAAGGTCTCTACGGGCTCGGTCAGCATCAGTCAGATGAATGGAACTACAAAGGGAAAAACGAAGAGCTGTTTCAATACAACACCAAAGTGTCGGTGCCGTTCGTGGTCTCGACCGGGGGCTACGGCCTTCTTTGGGACAGCTACTCGCTCTGCCGCTTCGGCAATCCCGACGACTACCTGCAGCTCGGCGACGCCTTCACCCTCTACGACAAAGAGGGGCGCCCGGGAGCGCTCACAGGCACGTATACCGGCAAAAACGGGCGCGTCGTCGCCCGCCGCGAGCCTAATATTTATTTCGAGCATCTCGTCAGAGGCGACCTTAGCCGCGTGGTTAATCTACCCGAGGATTTCGCCTACAACGGCTCTACCGTAGTCTACGAAGGGGAAATCGAGCCAGACACGTCGGGCGATTTCAATTTCATCATGTATTATTCGGGCTATCAGAAAATCTATATCGACGGCAAGCTCGTCGTGCCCGAACGCTGGCGCACGTCGTGGAACCCCAACAGCTACAAATTCTCAGTCAACCTCCTCGCGGGGCGGCGAGTGCCGATACGCGTCGAGTGGCGACCCGACGGCGGCGTGGCCTACTGCGGCCTGCGCGCGTATAAGCCCGTCGATGCCGCCACGCGCGACCGACTCCGCTGGTGGGGCGAGATGCAGGATATGATCGATTACTATTTCATAGCCTCCGACAACATCGACGGCGTCATAAGCGGCTACCGCACCCTTACCGGCAAAGCGCCCGTAATGCCCCGCTGGGCAATGGGCTTCTGGCAAAGCCGCGAGAAATACAACACGCAGGATCAGGTGCTCTCGACGCTTACCGAATATCGTCGCCGCCAGATTCCTATCGACAATATCGTGATCGACTGGCTCCATTGGCCTCAGGATTCATGGGGAAGCCACGAATTTGACCCCAAGCGATTCCCCAATCCCAAACAAATGGTTGATTCTATCCATCAAATGGGTGGAAAAGTTATGATATCTGTATGGCCGAAGTTCTACGCCACTACCGAGCATTTCAAGGAATTTGACAGCCGCGGATGGATGTATCGCCAGGCTATCACCGACTCTATCCGCGACTGGGTAGGCCCCGGCTATCTCGGCTCATTCTACGACGCTTATCACCCCGAGGCGCGCAAATTGTTCTGGAGCCAGATGCGCGACCATTACTATCCGCTCGGCATCGACGCCTGGTGGATGGACGCGTCGGAGCCCAATGTGCGCGACTGCGTCGACATACAGTATCGCAAAGACCTCTGCGGCCCCACCGCCCTCGGGCCCTCGACAAAATATTTCAACGCCTACGCGCTCATGAACGCCGAGGCAATCTACGACGGCCAGCGAACCACCACTCCCGACGACCGCCGCGTGTTCCTGCTCACGCGCTCAGGTTTCGCCGGGCAGCAGCGTTACAGCACAGCCACCTGGAGCGGCGACATCGCTACCCGATGGGAAGATATGAAGGCTCAGATTTCAGCCGGACTCAACTTCGCGATGAGCGGTATACCGTTCTGGACAATGGATATAGGGGGCTTCTGCGTCGAGAACCGCTATGTAGCCGCGCAGAAACAGTTCGACAAGACCGGGCAGGAGAACGACGACTTGAAGGAGTGGCGCGAGCTTAATACCCGATGGTATCAGTTCGGAGCTTTTTGTCCCCTCTACCGAGCTCATGGCCAGTGGCCTTTCCGCGAAATCTACAACATAGCCCCTGCCGACCACCCCGCCTACGAGTCAATGGTCTATTACACCCGCCTGCGCTATAGCCTCATGCCCTACCTATACTCTCTCAACGGCCATGTGCATTTCAACGACTACACCATCATGCGCCCTCTCGTCATGGACTTCACCGCCGACGTGGCCACCCGCGACATTTCCGATCAATTCATGCTCGGCCCGGCGCTGATGGCCGCCCCCGTCACCGAATACCTCGCCCGGTCGCGCGCCGTATATTTCCCCCAAGGCGAGGTATGGTACGACTTCTATACCGACTCTCGACTCCCCTCAGGCAAGACCACTGAAGTCGCCGCCCCATACAACCGCATACCCCTCTACGCGCGAGGCGGTGCGATCATCCCCTTCGGACCCGACATTCAATGGAGCGACCAGCGCGCCGCCGACGTCATCACCCTCTACGTCTATGCAGGGAAAGACGGCAGTTTCTCGCTCTACGAGGACGAGAACAACAACTACAACTACGAGAAAGGCGCATACTCCACAATCGACTTCACATGGGACGACTCCGATAGCCGCCTCACAATATCTGACCGAAGCGGGCAATTCCCCGGTATGCTCGAAAACCGCAAATTCCGCATAATCAAAATCGACAAGGAAGGCCGACATCCCGCTAAGGAGTGCGACTACTCAGGCAAAGCCGTTTCGATGGAAATATAAAACTACCCTTATGCTACCCACCAAGCTTAGAATCATAGCTTTAGCTGCTATATCCTGCGCCCCGGCGGCGCTCGGCGCCGACAGCCGGGCCACCGATTTCAACCTCGACTGGCTATTTCAATTGGGCGACACCATCGTTGAGACCGACTGGCGCGCCGTCGACCTCCCCCACGATTGGGCGATCGAGGGCAGATTCAGCCTCGACAATCCGTCGGGCACAAGCGGAGGCGCGCTTCCCGGAGGCATTGGCTGGTATCGCAAATCGTTTGCTATCGACGGCGACCTGACGGGGAAAAGGGTATTTCTCGATTTCGACGGAGCCTATATGAACGCATCGGTAAGCGTCAACGGCCATTATCTCGGCACCCGCCCTTACGGTTACGCGTCGGTCAGCTACGACGTGACCGACTGTCTCTCCAAAGGAGGCGACAACGTGGTGACGGTGAAGGTCGATAACGCCGAGCAGCCTAATTCGCGCTGGTACTCCGGCTGCGGCATTTACCGCAACGTGTGGCTCCGCGTCGTCAACGACTCCCATATCGCCAAGGACGGCACCTTCGTCACAACCCGCTCCGACACCCTATTCATCGACACTGATATTAACGGCCCTACCCGCAATCTGACGCTGCGGCACTCGGTCATAGCCCCCGACGGCACTTTAGTAGCCTCATCAAGCAGCAACCTCAGCGGCGCCAACGACCGCCAGGCTATCAAAGTCGACTCCCCGGCGGTATGGGATATCGACTCGCCGAGGCTCTACACGGTAGTTTCGTCGCTCGTCGACACCGCCGACGGTAGCGTGGTCGATGTATACATGACCACCACCGGCTTCCGCAGCTTCAGCTTCGACCCCTCGAAAGGCTTTTCGCTCAACGGCAAGCCGATGAAGATCAACGGCGTTTGCCTCCACCACGACGCCGGGGCTTTAGGCGCGGTGGTCAATAAAGCGGCTATCCGCCGACAGCTCTCCATGCTAAAAGATATGGGCTGCAACGCTATCCGATGCAGCCACAACCCGCCCGCGCCCGAGCTCCTCGACCTCTGCGACGAGATGGGCTTTCTCGTCATGGACGAGTCATTCGATATGTGGCGCAAGCGTAAAAGCGCCCATGACTATTCACGCTATTTTGACCGATGGCACGAGCGCGATCTCGACGACCTAGTTCGCCGCGACCGCAATCACCCGTCGGTAATCATGTGGAGCATAGGCAACGAAGTGCTTGAGCAATGGACCAGTGCCCGCGCCGACACCCTTTCGCTCGCTGAGGCCAATCTGATTCTCAACTTCGGTCGCTCGGAGGAGGAGCTTGCGGCCGAATCCTCCGACATGAGCGTGAACTCGATGCTCACGCGCAAGCTCGCCGACCGCGTCCGATCGCTCGACCCTACGCGCCCCGTCACCGCCGGTTGCAACGAACCGCGTCCGTCGAGCCATCTTTTCCGCTCCGGAGCGCTCGACATCATCGGCTATAACTACCATAACGGTTGGATCCCCGACGTGCCCAAGAACTTCCCCGGCAAGCCGTTCATTCTCTCCGAGAGCAATTCGGGCCTCATGACCCGCGGATACTATAAAATGCCCGCCGACTCGGTCGACGTGTGGCCCGCCCGATGGGATATACCCTTTTTCGACCCCTCCCTCTCATGCTCATCCTACGACAATTGCCACGTGCCGTGGGGCAACTCCCATGAAGAGACGTTAAAGCTGATCCGCGACAACGATTTCGTCAGCGGCCAGTTTATATGGACCGGATTTGACTATCTCGGCGAACCGACGCCCTACAACTGGCCCGCCCGCAGCAGCTATTTCGGTCTTATCGACCTCGCCGGATTTCCTAAGGATGTCTACTACCTGTATCAGAGCGAATGGCGCGACGATGTGGATGTGTTGCATCTGCTGCCGCACTGGAACTGGCAACCGGGCCGCCAAATCGACGTCTGGGCCTACTACAACAATGCCGACGAGGTAGAGCTATATGTCAACGGCGTTTCGCAAGGCGTGTCATCAAAAACTCCCGACCGACTCCATGCCGTATGGAAAGTGGATTTCGTGCCCGGCAAGCTCACGGCGGTCAGCCGTCGCGACGGCAGGGAGGTAGCCGTTACTGAGGTGAAAACCGCCTCACTGCCCCATCATATCCGCCTTACTCCCGACCGCGACCATATCGCCGCCGACGGCAAGGATTTATGCTACGTGACCGCCGAAATAGTCGACATCGACGGCAACCTCTGCCCCTGGGCTACCGACAACATCACCTTTGCGGTCGAGGGTGCGGCTTTCAATGCAGGGGTCGACAACGGCTCCCCAACATCCCACGAGCCCTTCAAGTCGTCGAGCCGCAAGGCATTCTACGGCAAGGCTCTGCTTATTGCACAAAACCTACGCGGACACTCAGGCGACGTAATCATCCGAGCTGAAGCGCCGGGCCTACTCCCCGCCGAAATCTCTCTCAAGGCCGAGTAGCGTCCTCTTTGCCGCCAACCCTCCGGCATAGCCTGTAAGCTTATTATCGCTTCCTACGACCCTGTGGCACGGCACAAATATCGACAGCCGATTGGCTCCTACCGCCGCGGCCACCGCTCTTACCCCTTTCGGGTTGCCTACGCGGCGCGCTATTTCGCCGTACGAAACCGTCAGGCCGTAGGGAATTCTTAGCAGCTCGGCCCATACAGCGCGCTGAAACTCCGTGCCGGCCAACAGCAGCGGCGCATGGAGCTCCCGCGTCTCTCCGGCGAAATATCGATTAAGCATCTCGATAGCTTGCTCAATGACGGCCGACGTGCCCTCCTCGTATTCCGCGCCCAGCGAGCGGCGCAGCTGCCTGTCGATCAGCGAGCGGCGACTCTCCAAGTTCCAGTCGCTTAGACAAAGCCGCTCGCCGTAAGAGCCTAAAACGAGCTCCCCGGCGGGCGACATGTACGTTGCCGTTGTTATCTTGTTTTCAATCACTCCGCGGCTTCATTTATTGCATCATGTTCGCTTATCAATGCGACGATTTGGTCTACCCGCGCCACTAAGCCGTCGAGGTCGAGCGACTGCTGATTCGCTCCATCTTCGGTCAGCACATATTCGCCGTCGGTCTCACCCCAGCGTATCTCCCACGAATGTAGACCTTCGCGCGATAATCGCAATCCATACGATCCAAGCGACTTAGAGTCGTACAGCTCTATGGAGTGACCCTCTTTGAAATGCCACCCCTTCTTCTTCTGATCATAGAAAAGCGGGTAGTACTTATCGTATAAATAGTTGATTACCACGTCAAAGCAATGGCTATCCGACGTTTTCTGCTGATAGAATATCACGTGGCCCTTCTCCTCGTCGACACGCTTACGCCAACTCTGCCATATAAGATGCGGCCTCTGCTTCATGTACTTGATCCACCCCGTGTTAGCGGTGGATGAAATGACATGCTCGCAGAAAGCATCAAACGACGCGTCGCGGTTCCACTCTATCCACGCGTCTAAGAAGTTTTTGATGAAGATGCCGTTGTTGAGCTGCTCGTCGCGGAGATAGCGCTTCACGCTGTTGTCGCGGTCGCGGTTGAATTCATACAATCTATTGTCGGCCCGCCAGCAATCGGGTTGCATACACAGCAATGCGGCATAGTATTTCTCCTGCTCGGCCTGATTCCAGTCGTTGCTGATATTGACCCACTTCATGAAGCAATCGGTGTAGCGGTCAAATTGCTCGCGATCGTCATTAGCCCATATATAGAGAAATCTTATCTGGCCCCAGAAGTACTTTATCTTTTCGGCTCGACGTATCGACTTGGTCCAGCCACTGTCGATTTTGTCGCCCGGCAATCTTAGCGCGGCCTTATGTCGCTCTTCGGCGAGCGACTGATTGTCGATACCTTTATAGTTACGACTGATGTCTTTGACAAACGCCACGATAGCCGTATCATCTTCGTACAGGTCTTTTTTCTCCGATTTCACATACTCTTCAAGGGCAGCGGTAATCTCCTCGACGCCGCCGAACGCTTCGGCCAGTCTTCTCCGCTTGTCGATGCGGGCGTTGTTGTTGTCGTTCTTGAAAATATTGCGAGAGAATCTTACCCACTCATCGAAATTACTCAGCCACTTAGGGCTGTCGGCCTTATAGGGGAACAATCGCAGGTAGCGCGAAATCGCGAACAGCACCGCCAGCACGTCGTTGCCCGGGTCGTAGCCCGACAATCGCTGAAAGTAGGTCTCGTCGGTGTCCTCAAAATTAGCGTCGCGGGGAAGAAGCGCCGTCACATCGGTGTATTTTCCGTCACCATTGTCGACTATCCAGTTGTTTATATCCCCGATCAGCCGCGCGAAATCAACAGCGACGCAATATGGCGGCAGCGGCTCCGCGACGGCGTTTCCTCTCCAACCTATCAGCTGATTCTGATACTGCAATATCAGGTTATCGACATTATCGCCTTTAAGCTGATAGGCCGATTCATAGAGGTTTTCGGTCCTCTGAAGCCTATCCCGGTATCTTCGCTTCGCAGCCTCGTCGTCGGGCGCCGGGGCGGTTGCCTGCGCCGAGCTTACTACCGCGGGCATTTTGGCGAACAATTGCATGGCGATCATGCGCAATATGAACAGTTTCAATCGCCGCTCTGTCTCTTTGGCGGCATTGAGCTGCCGCGTTTTCATCTCGTCGGTGTCGGCGTGAAGGCCCATTACCTTTCCGGCGTTTTGCTGCCAGAAAAGGTCAATCCACTTTCCGTCCATATACGCGCGCCAGTCGTTTTCGACTGCCGCCACGGCGAGTTGCTTCCCGTCGGTTCCGCTCTCTGTCTGGAGCATCTGTATCTCCTCCTCTAAGGTCGACTTAAGCTTGTCGAAATCCGACAGCAGCTTGCCGCGGGCGTTCATCTTGATGAACAGCTCGTCCGACATGCCGAGCTTACCCAGGTCGAGGTAGTTGAATTTGATATTGTCGAGACGCTTGCGGCACTCCTCCATATCGAGCGACCAATCCATTTCGGCGCATATCGCGTCGATCATGGTGAGCATCGACGCGATGGTTGGGTCATACTGCCAGCTCCATTGAAACCAATCGCGGCGCTTTATCACGTCCGACGGCTTGCAATCTTTCTTAGCCGCGCTTTCATCCACAAACTGCCGCGCGCTGTGCTTCACCAACTCCTTGCAGAAGGCTTCTGAGGTATTGCGGGTGGCGTAGGTCAGAGCGGCTTCGCCGTCTGTGGTTCGCAGATTTACCCCTAACGCCCAGTTGAGCAGAAACAGCGTGGTGAGACGCTGCTGCCCGTCGAGCGGCTCGAAGGCATTGTCGCGCTCGCTGCCGTAGATGAAGTCGAGTTCGGTCTCAGGCTTCTTCCCGGTCACTACCCACATAAGGCTGCGCACAAACGAGTCGCGTATCTCTCTGACCTCCCTGTTGGCGCGGCCCTGAGCGTAGTCGCGCTGTATCTGAGGTATTCTTATCTGATGCTCATCAATGAGGCGGCTGAATGTTGTCGTCTCTATATTATTATATGTGTTGTTATTGTCGCTCATCGGCCTATCTGTTTTCGACGGTTTCAAATATCGGGTCAATCACTTCGTGGATAGCTTTTACGTATCCGTTAAGGTCGGGTTTGCTCCAACGCGTGTTGTCGAGAAACGACGACTCGCTGTCGGAGTCGGTATAATATTTCAGAAACACGTTGCGCGTGCCTGCCGGCATAAACCGTCTCCCCGCCTTATCCTCTCTTATCACGCAATATCTCTTGTAGGGGAAAGGCGCGTCTTGATATTCGCGGTTGGTGCGGTAATCAAGCAACGTAAGATTGCCTATGTTATCCTTGTTCTCAATGGCCGAGTTCTCAGCCTTGAAATAATCAATCGCCCGCTGGCTTACTTTCTTATACGTATCCTCGATGCCGTGCTCGCCCCGCTCGTAGCGAGGAAGGAGCTCATTCACCTCGCCGAGCAACGATTTAGCGGCCGATGCCCTCTCGCTGACCTTCGACTCCAACTCAAGTATAAAAGCGACGTTCCTCAACCAGCGCAATCGGTCGTCGCGCTCGATCAGCGACGCGTTGTTCTGCGAGTCGATATGCTCTATATCCCACCCCTGGGTCTTGAACTGGTCGAAGGCGAATCGCTGCCCTTTCAGTCGCGATGACTCCACATTGAAGAGCAGCAGCAGGCGGAACACGAAATTCGATCCGTATTCCAGGCCGTCGATAGCCGCCGTGCTCAGATACGTCGTGTTGTTCTCCTTGAAATACTCCATTATGAGCTTGCGGAGCGTCAGCTCGGTGTCTTCGATTGTCCACTCATGGGCCGGCGAGTCACTTTTAGCTCGCTGTATCTGGTTGTAGACTTCTCTCGGAGTCGAGCCGTTGGCGATAAGATAGCCCACGTAGTGATAGTATAGCGGATTCTCAAACCATTCGACCAACTTGTTGAACGTCGCTATCGTGTATTCCCATGCCCATTGCATCGTTATCGGCCCTTCGATATTATGCTTACGGCGCAACCCCTCCCAGAATGGGTCGATCTCCACCGAGTCGTCGCCTATCTCGCGGGCGCGGCAATAGTCGTAGAGCTTCTGAAACAGCCGGTAGGAATAATCCTTGTCGGCGTTGTCCTTTGGCTTCTCCGTCACGAAGTCGAAGAGCGCGTCGATGCGCGTCTGGCAGTCATCGTCGTCATTGCTGATGAAATACCAGAACGGATTGTCCTGAAACTTGCGCTCCATCTCGTTCCATTCCATCGAGAGCTGGTCGGTGCGGGTAGTGTTTCCGGGATTAACTTTGCTGGCGTTCATCAGGAAGAGGGCCTTGATAAGCTCAGAGCTCGTCAGGCTGATTTTACCCTTGTTGAGACGGTTGAATATCTGTATGCTTTCGAGGTCTTCGCCGTCGGTCACGACATACCAAATGAATTTCACCTTTTTAGGATTTTTCTTGAACAGCAGCGTCTGCTTGAACATGGAGTCGACATCCTCCCCATCCCTTATCTGCTCCTTAAACCATCGGTCGATCACCGATTTCGCCACCGACAGATAGTAGCTGTCGATGTTGTCCGACGGATTCGGGGCGTCGAAATCGAGTTGGGGGCGGTTGGTGTACGTCAGGTCGTAAATCATATCGTCGGTATACACCTCCTTCTCCCCCTCGGTGAGACTTTTTGAGAATATCCTCATCAATATCAGCCTGAGGGTTGTCAGTCGCTGCTGTCCGTCGAGCACCTCCCATCGCCCGGGATTGGCTTTCGACTCCTTCACGACTAAGGGCTGCAGGTAGTAGCTGTCGTCCTCGTCCGATTTGGCCGACATCTTCGCGAAGCTCTTTATATCTTCGAGCAGGTCGAGCACCTGCTTATCCTCCCAACGGTAGCCGCGCTGATACGACGGTATCTCGAAGTGATGTTTCGCGTCGAGAAATTCGGCTATCGGTTTCGGCCTGAAGCCGGGACTATATTTCGTTGAGTTATTATCGCTCATGATTTTATTGACATAGATTCTGAAAAGGTTTGACCGCACGCTGCGGTCGTTACCGCAAATTTACGAAAACTATCCTTAACCTCGATAAACCCTTCAAAGGTTTTTGATAATTAATTCGTTGGCCCGGTCGATATATCCGTTGTCGAGAGTGGCGAGATATATTCTGGTTGTGGCCTCGCTTTGGTGGCCGAGGGCGTCGCATATCGTGCCGATGTTCACGTTTTTCATCTTCGCTATCGAGGCCCATGTGTGGCGGCTCGTATATGTGGAGATATTTGCGGCGATGCCCGCTTGGCGCGCTATTAACTTGAGATATTTATTGGCTTGCTGCAGCTTGTTTTGATATTGCCGGCGATGATCGGCGGCAGGCTCCGTGATAATAGGCAGCAGATACGGCGACCCTTCAGGCGCGGGATAGCGGTCGATGATGCGCTGTATCTTGTCTACTATGCCTATCGCTATGCGTTGGCCCGTCTTGCATCGGTGGTACACGATGTGTCCTCCCGCCAAGTCGCTCTTCCGCAGATATGCCATGTCGACAAACGAAATGCCCATCATATAGAAACTCAGCATAAACATATCCCTGACAAACGCCATCGTTGACCGGCCGTCGAGATTAAGATTCTTTATTTTCATCATCTCCGCCTCGCTGATAGCGCGTTTGCGCGTCTTGTCGACCCCGGTATAGACATTCGCGAAAGGGCGGCGGTCAATCGTAAGCCCCTCCCCTACCATCCTTCGGTATACAGCTCTTAGCGCCCTCATGTAGAACGACAGCGTATTGTTGCACACCCCCTTCGCCGCGAGCCACGCCGCGTATTCCTCAATCAGATTAGGCGTAAGCCGCTTCGCGGACACCTCTTCCCCGCCGCAGAAACTCGTGAAACTCTTCAGCGCCGTCGCGTAATTGCGGGCCGTTCCCCGATGATTGCGGCTCAACTTGCCCTCTATCTCGCGGCGCATGAACGCCGCCAGCGTCACGCCCCCGTAACGGAACTGACGCCCACCATTAAAATTACTCTTCATCGTTAGTTAGTATCAAAAATCAGTATATTAGTATTAATAATTCGGCTGAATTATGCAATCTCCATGTTTTTTTCTTTTATAGCTCATAGTAAATGATTATTTTTGCGATGAGTAAGTATCGTAAATTAGTTTATATTAAGATTCGAGATTGATCTTAGTGAGATTTGATTTTGCGAAGAGGGAGTTATGGGGTTCCATAATGACCGATGAGCAAAATAAAAGATCGCAATAGCAAGCTGAAGATTGGTATAAACTAATTTTCGATACTTACTTAAAACCCAAACCTTATTCATTATGACAACTCATTTGCCTGAATTCACCCCCGACTATATCCAATAGCTCAAGCCCAATGAAATATTCGTTTTCGGAAGCAACCTTATGGGGCTCCACCGGGGTGGAGCGGCCCGCACTGCCGTCGACAAATTCGGCGCGATTATGGGCGTTGGAGTAGGTCTGCAAGGCCAGTCATACGCTATTCCGACGATGCAAGGAAACTTAGAGGCTATAAAACCTTACATCTATCAGTTCATACGAGTCGCGGCCCTTCTGCCTAATCTGAAGTTTTACGTTACGCGCGTGGGTTGCGGCATCGCTGGCTACACCGATCAGCAAATCGCCCCGTATTTTATGGCGGCCTATGATTTACCCAACGTGGTCCTCCCCGAAAGTTTTTTCCACATAATCAATACCGCCCGCAGATACGCGAGCGAAGTGCAGTATGAGCCTTACCCCTCGGTCAGGATAACCTATTACCCCGAAGACGTAGAGAAGATGGCCAATATGACAAAGGAAGAAAAGTCGGATTACATCGATGAATTAATCCGCGATAAGCACTACATAATAGCCAAATAACCCTTCACAGCCCCTACGGCATTCTTATTAGTATCAATCGTCAAAATATCCTTCATCTCTACATCGGAGAGCACTTTCAGCAAAACGTTCCCCCCATTTACGACGATTGAAAATCCACCATGGGCCTTATTCCCTACAAAAAAAGAGGCTGCCTAACACTGATTGTGAAGTGACCCCTAAAGTTAGACAGCCTCATTATCCGCAATGCTTTTAAAATTAAGAAAAAGGAATGATTAGAAAAACCATTCAAGGTTAATCTAATCATTCCCTTTTTGTCGAACAAGTTCTATCGCCTGCTTCCCTGTCACTATCACGCTTCGGGAAAAATGGAGAAATCTTCAGGCACTATATAATCCTTTTCAATTGTTACCCTCTGAAAGGATTCTTTCGGTTTCCTCTATTTAGAGCTGCTGTTTGAAACGGCGCATCTTATGCCCCATATTTCAGTAGGCATTATAGTGAATTTTTGCCGGAGCCCACTTGTCTTTTGGCGCGACTGGTTGAGCCGGATATCCGAATGCCATCACGTTGAGAGGTGTCAGATTGGAGGGCAGGTTAAGAATCTCGCGCAGACGCTGCTCACGGTCTTTAAGAGGATAAATCCCGCACCATACGCCACCTACACCAAGCGCATGGGCAGCAATGAGCATATTCTCAGATGCGGCAGAGCAGTCTTCCACCCAGAATCCGCCGTCCGGTATATCCCCCTCGAAGAGGTTATCCATATCGCCACAAACCACCACTGCAAAACTGCAATGCTCCACCATCTTGGTGTACTCAAAAGCCGCAGTGATAGAATCTTTTAAATTTTGCTCATTGACAACCACAAAATGCCAGGGTTGCTGGTTGGCAGCCGTCGGAGCTGCCATGCCTGCCCGTAGGATTTCATTAACAATGCTGTCGCTAACCTGTTCATCAGTGTAATTCCTTACACTCGCGCGGGTCATGATGCAGTCAATAACACTCTCTGAAACGTTGACATCATTTTTCTCAGTTGAAGAGACGGCAGCAAGTCGCACCGAAACCACTACCAGTGCAATCGCCAATAGCACAATTATCCAATGATAACTTTTCATGTCAGTTTTTATTTGTTTATAGTAAATTTACTTAATTTGGAACCGAAAGGATTATACTTGCTTCAGCAAAGAACCCGTGGGACACACAAAACGGCAGAAAGGACGGTTGATGAACAATGAAAGCACTATGAACAGACCACCGACTGCCAATATTATCCATGAAGCCGACTCGACAATGAAAGCTGTGAAAACTTCATAGTCTATCCAACTTACCCCCCAACCGATGAAAAGCAAAGTCAACAGCAACACCCATAACCCTTGACGGAAATTATCGAGCGCCTTGACAAGTTTGGGCGACATTTTCCATTTCTTTTTACATATCTTGCCCGCAAGTTCCTGAAGGGAACCGAAAGGACATATCCATGTGCAATAGAAATTAGGCTTATTGAAGAGGGGATAAATAAAACCTACAATGAGAAGGAGGAGTGTCGTTAAGAAACTGAGAGTCATTTGCGGTGCTCCGGAAAAGAATTTGAGCATCATCGCATAGTCTATGAAAGTACCCGCCCAAAAGCCGAGGACTGCGACATTGAGTACCTGCTGAATGATACGGTATGCAGGTTTTTTGATGAAAAGGGGCACAATCGCGCCTGTCAATATAACTATTAAAGCGGCGATAGTGACAATAGAGAGATGTCCGGAATTATCGGCTTTAACACCTTCGGCGTAAGCAACTCCGACACGCACATTCTCTATATAGGCATTTGAGGAATAAGTCGCTCCAGTCACCGCATCTACCTCCATAGTCTCCGCCTCCTTTAAAGTCTTGCCGTCCCATGCATGTGTAAGGCCTGCGGATTCAAGGCGACCGAAAAATTTCGGGCTTTCCGAGTTGCTCAAAGCGACTATTGAATCAATCTTGCCCTCTGTAACGTAAATCTCCAAAGGCACAGGACCCCCATAGCCCGAAATCTCCTTCCCTAAATCAGTAGTGTTTATTATTTCCTGAGAGCCTTGATGGCGGATGGGATTGACATTTTTTTGCTTCGTTACTGAAGTGTTAGTTCCTGATGAACAATAACTTTGTGCATCTTTGCCAAAAAGAGAGCCATTGCGTACAACGGCAAGCGCGGCAAGAATACATAAAACAGTAACGAAAGCCACAATCCTTGTTGCGACTTTATTGGATTTCGTTTTAATAGTTTTTTTAGTGGCTTCTTCTTTAGAATGCTCAGTCTTAGGCAAACGTGGTGAATGTTGATCCATATTATTACATTAGAAATGTGAATTTGTTATCTTCCTAATAAGTAACAATCGCTTCTTCGGGAATGTTCAGTACATGGCACTAATAACGAACCCTGGGGGTCCTCATCCCCGCTCTCACGCAAAAAGAGCCGCAAGCCATGCTTGCAGACCTCTTTAACTCTGCTAATTCAAAATGGTTAGCGTCCGGGTAGCGCAATTCAATTTATAATCTGAATCAATTGATTGAAATTGATTAACCAGCGTCATTCCCTATCAAATATTGGCATATAGTTGACGAAACAGAATTCTCACAAGGGGCATGACTAAGCCGAGTGTGGTATGACCTTTGAAGAACCAAAAATGCTTTTTTATCTCTTATCGAGATATTTGTCAAGATACCAGTATAATGCGTCAAGAAATTGTATCATATCATTCAAAATATTTTTCTTGCAATATGCCGTGATATGCCCCCAAATATTATCTGCCTCTTTTTTTGATAAATTAGTAAGCAAGGTATCATTGCAACTTGTGAGAAGGAAAACTACAACAATATTTAGTTATAAGACTCGACTTGCCTTATTACTCCGAAAGGATAAGGGATTGTTTTCTTTGAGTACTTGTAAACTTTAGGATTGTAAAATTGAATTTGAATTTCTAAGAGTTGACCATAGTTCAAGACTCCTACTTTATCTAAGTCCAAGTCCTGACATAACGGCATATAGTAACTTATGCCATTATACAAAAATTCCATAGATGAATGATAATTGCCACATGGCAATCTATCAATAATTACACTATCATTTCCACATGTCTTGACGGTTTTGCCGATGCTTTGATACACAACTGGGATGGTAACTGTTGATATGCTATCATTGGGATACGTTAAAGATTTGAACAACCGTTTTCCATATTCGGCAACTCCAGGCACATCTTTTCTCACATCATCAATCCAAATATTACCATATTTAGCTGTCAGGCAATCCATGATGACTGTATTGTAGATCTTCATTTGATGTTCAGAGCAATATGTTAAGCATCCAAAGTCTTCGTAATCCACTCCATATTTTTTCTTGAAATTTTCTTGCCCGATATAAAATATAGGAGCGATTCCGCCTTGTAATAAAAATGATGCCTCTCCAATATTCCATTTTCCATAAGCTATTTCAGGGGCATAAGCGGTATCATTCCACCCAAATTGTTTCTCAATTTCAGCAGTTATAGAGTCTATCTTCGCTTGCCGTTCAAAATCCGGAATCGTTGATTGAGCATTAAGCAAAAGGCCTGTGACAGCCAATAATATGGTCATGATAACTTTCATAAGATATATAAAATCAGGTTTCTTGATTAACTACAAAACTCTCTACAACTTCCGCCTCCAGATTAATGATAACCTTGCCAGAATTCTAATACGCTCATCTGAGCGTAGGTGCCACCATATCGTCCTGCTTTGGCTTGAAGTGATATGGCGTTGGTTCGTGCCACAAACTCCTTTACACTTATCTTGAAACTGTTGAGACCTGACTGATTTCTAATTGTGGCGAATTCGCCATAATTAAAATCCGGATTGTACACTTTCTCCCAAATACCAATAAATTCAAGCGTGTTGCGGTTACGCAGCCAATCAGTAATGAAAAAGTCACCATCTTTGGCACGCAACATATCGGTAAGACAAATGTAGTCCTCTCCGTTTACTTTTACGACGTTAACATCGGTATCCTTTACTGTTATTTTTGCCATTGGGGAACAAATGTTTTATTTCAAATGCAAATTTACGCAAAAAAATCTGACAGTGGATGGGACATTTGTCCATTAGCGGTAAAATCAGTGTTTTCTGTATAAAAAGACAGGGAGTCTTGCTGCGCAAGCGCTTACGCAATAACGAACCCTGGGGGTCCTCATCCCCGCTTTCACGCAAAGAGAGCCGCAAGTCGTTGACTTGCGGCTCTCTTTGCGGAAAGACAGGGAGTCTTGCTGCGCAAGCGCTTACGCGATAACGAACCCTGGGGTCCTCATCCCCGCTTTCACGCAAAAAGAGCCGCAAGCATGGCTTGCAGCTCTCTTTGCGGAAAGACAGGGATTCGAACCCTGGGTACCCGTAAGGGTACAACGGTTTTCGAGACCGTCCCGATCGACCACTCCGGCATCTTTCCTCGGGTCGTTAAGCTCTCGCGCCGGGGCGCGTTTTGCTTTTGCGGTTGCAAAGCTACGAAGTTTTTCCGTCTCTTGCAATTTTTTTCTTACATTTTTTCAATCGCTTCCGCGCCTCGATTATGAGTTACCCTCGACTGCGGCCTGGATACGGTCGAAAATTTCGTCGATCGTGCCTGTGCCGTCGATTGGGAGGTACGAGCCTTCGTCGGCATAGTATTGGCGAAGCGGCTCGGTCTGGTCGCGGTACACTTTGAGGCGATTGTTGATAGTCTCAGGCACGTCGTCGGCGCGGCCTGTCTGCTGGCCGCGTTTTATCATGCGCTCCACGAGCTGCTCTTCGGGCACTTCGAGGCCGATCACCGCGTCGACGGCGAGATCGCGGTCGGCGAGGAGCTTCTTCAGGGCCTCAGCCTGGGGAATGGTGCGGGGGAAGCCGTCGAGTATCACGCCGCGGCTCTTCACGGCCGGTTCGTTGTCGATTGTGTGGGCCAGGATGTCTATCATCAGGTCGTCGGGGATGAGCTGACCTTTGGATATGAACGAGTCGGCGAGCTTGCCGAGATCTGTCTGGCGGGCGATATGGCTGCGGAGGAGTTCGCCCGTAGAGATATGATGCAAATTGTACTTATTGATGAGTTTCTCGCTCTGGGTGCCTTTACCGCTGCCGGGGGCACCTAATATAACAATGTTTGGCATAATTATTTAACGGTTGCTGCGGCGAGAGTAGGGCGGGCATGGCGGGGAGAGGCGGGCCGATGGGGCCTGGCGATGCCCTGTGCAGCTTCAGGGTTAATAAGTCAAGACTTTTCTGAATTGTTTTCTTTGAGCACGTATATGTCGTTGAGGTTTCGGGCCATTCCGTCGATGTCGAGTCCGAAGCCTATGATGAATTTGGTAGGGATGTTGAAGCCCACGTAGTCGGGATTCACGTCGGCGCGGCAAGCGTCGGGCTTGAACAGCAGTGTGGCTATCTTGATTTCGGCGGGCTTGCTTTCCTCCAGTTTCTCGATCAGTCGCTTTATGGTGGTGCCGGTGTCTACGATGTCTTCCACTATTATCACGGTGCGGTCCTTGATGTCATCCTGGAGGCCGATCACCTCCTTGACCACGCCTGTCGACGAGGTGCCTTCATAGCTTTTAAGCCTTATGAACGAGATCTCCGCGTCGGTGTCAACAGCCCTGAAAAGGTCAGACGCGAAGGGAAACGCGCCGTTGAGCACGCAGAGAAACAGCGGGGCCTTCCCTTTAGTGTCGGCCTCTATCTGCTTGGCTATCTCGGCTATGCGGTTGTCGATTTGTTTTCTTTCGATATAAGGCACGAAAGTAAGCCCGTTATATGTAACTTCTGGTTTCATCGTGGGTGGTGATAACTTTTCCGCGAAGTTATGCAAGAATTTTCATAGTTTAGCAACTTCGCGCGAAGTTTTTTTATTTAGTAAGATAAAAATCATGGAATTTTTGTACTTTTGCGGTTAAAATTCATCTGAAATGAAAATTTTCACCAACGACGAAATCCGTAGCATCGATAAATACACCATAGAGAAAGAGGGCATCTCGGCTCTCGATCTCATCGAGCGCGTGGCCGAGGCCGTGTGCGCCGAAATCACCTCCCGCTGGCGCCCGTCTAAGCAGGTTATCCTCTTCGCCGGGCCCGGCAACAACGGGGCCGACGCCCTCGCCGTGGCCAGGCTCCTCTCCGAGCAGGGCTACAAAGTCCACGTCTATCTCTTCAACATCGGCGGCAACAAGCTTACCCCCGAGTGTGCGGCTTGCCGCGACAAGCTTGCCGACTGCCAGGGCCTTAGCCTCACCGAGGTGGTCGACACCGTCATGATGCCAGAGATTCACCATACGTCGCTCATCGTCGACGGCCTGTTCGGCTCAGGGCTCCGCGAGCCTCTAAAAGGCGGATTCGCCTACCTCGTGCAGCGCATCAACGACGCCCAGGCCACCGTGGTCTCTATCGACATCCCCTCGGGGCTCGCCGGCGACTGGAACCCCGCACTGATCTCGCGCAACGTGGTCCACGCCACCCTGACGCTCGTCATCCAGCACCCCCGCCTCGCCCTCTTCATCCCCGACAACGCCGATCTCGTCGGCGACTGGAAGGTGCTCGACATAGGTCTCAGCCAGGAAGCCGCCCGCAAGATTCCCGCCCGCTTCTATCTCGTCGAGGAGCCCGATGTGTACCGCGCTCTGCGCCGTCGTAATCCCTTCAGCTCCAAAGCCGACTTCGGCAACGCCATTATCTACGCCGGCAGCTACGGCATGATGGGCGCGGCTCTTCTGGCCGCTAAGGGAGCCCTGCGCTCAGGCGTCGGCAAAGTCACTCTCGAATCGCCCAAATGCGGCTACCCTATTCTTCAGACCGGAGCCCCCGAAGCACTCTTCAAAGCCAACCCCGGCGAGTTGCGCATCGAGAAAATCACCCCTGAGCACAAATACGACGCTATAGCCGTCGGCCCCGGCATCGGCACCCAGGAAGCCACCATCCGCGCCCTTGAGGAATTTCTCTCTGCCGCCAAGCAGCCCGTGATTCTCGACGCCGACGCCCTCAACTGCATAGCCCAGCGCCCCACGCTCCTCAATCTCGTGCCGATTCTCTCGATCATGACTCCCCACGCCGCTGAGTTCGACCGCCTTTTCGGGCCGTCGCAGACCGCCGAAGCCCGCCTTCAGCGAGCTTGCGAAGTCGCGCAGCGCCATAAAATACTCATCATACTCAAAGGCCACTACACCGCCATCATACGCCCCGACGGCAAAATCTACTTCAACTCATCCGGCACCCCGGCGATGGCCACCCCGGGCAGCGGCGACGTGCTGACAGGCATGCTCACATCGTTCCTCGCCCAGGACTATAAGCCCGAGATCGCGGCCCTGCTCGCCGTCTTCATCCACGGCTACGCCGGAGAGCTCGCCGCCGAGGAGCATAGCGACTACGGCGTTCTCGCCTCTGACATCGCCGACAATATCGGCCGCGCCATCAAGCTCATCCTCGAAGTCTGATTTCCTGCCCGGGAACCGCGACGCTCCCCCGCAAAAAAAGGCTTCACAGTCTCCAATGGCTCAAAACCCTCATCATGAAGAAACTTCTCCTTCCCATAATAGCCCTCGCCGCCGTCTCCGCGACAGCCCCGGCCCAACAGGCCCAGAAATTCGCGGCCACCAAGGCCAACGAATACGGCCTTACATACACCCTCCCCTCCACCGGCTTGGAAATAACCCTCGAAGCCGAAATCACCGTGAAGCAGCCCGGCGAATTTGCCAAATACGCCTCGCGCTACCTCAACATCAACAACCCTATCATGGAGCCGTCGACTGCCGCCCGACTCAAATCGGCCGTTATCACCCCTGTCGCCGTGCCCGACCCCGATCAGCAATATCTCATCACCCTGAAATCGCAGCAATCCCCCTTCATCATCCTCGGCGAGGGCAACATACCGCTGGCTATCAACACCGACAACGTCCTCGAAATAGCCGCGCCTCAGCTCCCCGCGGCTGTACCTGCCCCCCCGACTCCTCTCCAGACCCCCGCTGCCAACCAGGTGATCACCCAGGAGATGCTCCAAAGCCAGTCATCGGCCAAGCGCGCCCAGCTCGCCGCCGAGCAGATCTACGCCCTCCGCGAAAGCCGTAAGGAAATTATCACCGGCCAAGCCGAGAACATGCCCCCCGACGGCTCTGGTATGCAGCTCGCTCTCGACAACATCGAGGCCCAGGAGCAGGCCCTGCTCGCGATGTTTGTCGGCACCACCTCCACGAGCACCGTCGTCGCAACCCTTCCCGTAATCGTCCCCGACGACGACATCAACAACATGGTCGTGGCCCGCATCTCCCCTACCGAGGGCATCATTTCACCCGACAACCTCGCCGGAGCCCCCGTTTACCTCTCCCTCAGCATCCTTGAGCGGGGCAATCTTCCGGTCAACGAAAAAGATGAGCCGCTCCCATTCCCCAAAGGGGGCATAGCCTACCGTATCCCCGGCCGGGCCGAGTGCCAGATCAAGTATGAGGGCAAAGTAGCCGACCGCCAGACCTTCGACATAGCGCAGTTCGGCGTCGTCTACGGCATGAACCCCTCCAACTTCACCGACAAGAAAGCCCCCATCTTCCTCCAGTTTGACCCCGTCACGGGAGCCGCCGCCAAAACCGGCCCCGCCAACTAAGCGCCTCAGCTCTCCTGTGCGTCCACCGTCTATCTAAATCACATACTTTAAGCTATACTCATTGAAACCATTTAAGAAATCCTTGAATTAAAATAATGAAAAAACTAATCATTGCAGCCACAGCTGCCCTCATCACACTTCCCCTCGCCGCCCAAGACCAAGAGGTTGCCTTCCCCGGCGCCGAAGGTTTCGGCCGTTTCACAACCGGCGGACGCGGCGGCACAATCATCCACGTGACCAACCTCAACGACTCCGGCGACGGATCTTTTCGCAGCGCGGTCAGCGGCGCCACCAAGAAAATAGTGGTTTTCGACGTAGCCGGCGAGATCGCCCTCCAGTCCGACGTCAGCATCGGCGCCAACACCACCATTGCCGGCCAGACCGCCCCCGGCCAGGGTATCACTCTACGCTACTACACCGTGCAGCCTGCCGGTAACAACATCATAATGCGCTACATCCGCGTGCGCCGCGGCCAGGAGCGCGACGTCAACGACGGCGCCGATGCCTCATGGTGCCGTCACTATAAAAACATCATCATCGACCACTGCTCCCTCTCATGGAGCATCGATGAAGTGGCTTCGTTCTACGACAACCGCGACTTCACCATGCAGTGGTGCACTATCGCCGAGTCGCTCAACAACGCCGGCCACAACAAAGGCGCCCACGGCTACGGCGGCATCTGGGGCGGCAAAAACGCCTCGTTCCACCACAACCTCATCGCCCATGTCAACAACCGCGCTCCCCGATTCAACGGCGCGCGTTACAACTGGAACGGCTACGACGGCACCCTCTACCCCAACTCAATCCAGGCCGAGCGCGTCGACTTCCGCAACTGCGTGATGTATAACTGGGGCACCGGCGGTTGCTATGGCGGCCCCGGCGGCGGCTATATCAACATGGTCAACAACTACTACAAAGCAGGCCCCGGCACCTCCAACCGCACCCGCGTCACCCAAGTCTCGGCTGCCGACGCCGGAAATGCGGGCGACAACATCTTCCCCGGCCTCTGCTCCCGCTACTACATCAACGGCAACTACGTGACCGCCGCCTCTACACCCGAGAACTACGACTGGAAAGGCGTCGTTTACGACAGCAACTCCTCGATCATAACCCGCGACGGCGACCGCTACGTTCTCGACGAGAAAGAATACTTCGGCAAGGATGAAACCAACATCGAAGTAAACGGCAAGAACTACATCCGCGTGCGCCTCGACCAGCCCATCGACGTGGCCGCCACTACCACCCACGACGCCGCTACCGCCTTCGAGAAAGTGATCACCTACGCCGGCGCCTCCTTCTGCAAAGACATGGCCGACGCCCGCTATGAAGAGGAAGCCCGCTCCGGCACCGCCACCTACTCTGGCTCTGTGACCCGCCGCGCCGGCCAGCTCGACATCGTCGCCGACCAGGGCGAATACTCAGTGCCCTCAGAGAAGCGCCCCGCCGGATTCGACTCCGACGGCGACGGCATTCCCGACGAATGGGAAATCGCCAACGGCCTCGACCCCAAGAAGAAATCCGACAGCCGCTTGCGCACCCTCGACCCCAAAGGTCTCTACACCAATATCGAGGTCTACATCAACTCGCTCGTCGAAGACAACACCCGCGCCCAGCTCGCCGACGCTATCGACGCCGTCGACCACTACTTCCCCTCGACCGCGTCGGCTGTCCGCGACATCGTTTCCGATCCCGCTGCCTCAGCCGTAGGATTTGAATACTACTCGCTCGACGGACGCCGCATCCCCGCCCCCGCCGCTGGCCTCTCAATCCGCGTCACCATTCTCTCCGACGGCAGCCGCCTCACCGACAAAGTGATCCGCTGATTCCAATCCCGACCATACTCTCCCGTTAAGGCCGCTCCCCCCAGAGCGGCCTTAACTTATCTCTCGGCTCTCCTCTCTCTCCTCCTCGCGCGTCAGCACCCATCAAAAAGCAGCCGCGCTCCCTCTGGTAGGGAACGCGGCTTGACTATCGTTGTTAGAGCCTGATTAATCCACCGGAATATCCTTGTTAACATTCTTGCAGCCCGCGATAGCGTAGTAGAAGAGATAGGCGAGCATCGCCACGATCAGCATGTAAGAGAACATATAGCCGAACGACGACGAGAGCCAGTTGTGCTGTATCAGAGGCATAATGCCGCCGCCTACCACGAGCATCATGAAAATACCCGACGCCTGCTCGGTGTATTTGCCGAGACCCTCGACCGCGAGGTTGAAGATACCGCCCCACATCAGCGACGTGCACAGGCCGCAAAGCACTAAGAAGAGACAGCTCAGCGGCACCTGCGGTGTCTCCATCATCTTGCTTGAGTCCTCTATCCCGATCTCATATTCCTCCATAAGGCGATCGGCCGGGTTTACCGATTTCTCCACAAGAGTTTCCGTCGACTCGTCGAGCTCCTTAATCTTCACTGTCGGATATTTGGCCCATTCAAAGCCCTGCGGGTCATTCTTGAATTCCTCGATAGCCGAAGTCGGGAGGCCCACGTCGGTCAATATCGCCTCAGTCTTTGCCGTCGGATTGTAAATGAACTCAGGCACCGAGAACGTTTTATCTTTAGGAAGGAAATACGCTATAACCACAAACACTATCGCCACGCCCGAAACGGTCATCAGCTGAGTCGCGGTCGACACCTTTCCCGAAATCGCGCTCGACGACACGCGCCCTACGAGCATCAGCAGCCAATAGCACATTGCCATAGCGCCGCCGATAGCCGCGCCGTTGATAAGTATGCCGGCTCCCTTCTCCGTAGCGTCGGAGATATAGAAATTCATTTCGGCCGGTATGCCGATCTCGATACCGACGTAGAAGAAGATGCCTATCGCGCCAAGCACGAAGTGGCGAAACGACCATGCGCTGTGGCGCGCCTTCTCCTTCTTGATTCCCGCGGCCTCGTCGGCTTTCTTCCGCTCAAGACCCGGCTCGGGAATGTTCACGCATAATATAATAATGTATGACAGCGCGAACACGCCCATGCCTATGAAGAGCAGCGGGGCCACGTCGGCCATCGCCGTGTTGCGGGTTACGGTGCCGATAAGCGCGCCTACGAGCATCGGGGTGAGCGACCCCGCGAGCGAGTTGAGCGAGCCGCCGGCCTGAAGTAGCTGGTTGCCCGCCTTGCCTCCCCCGCCGAGCAGGTTGAGCATCGGGTTGACAACCGTGTTGAGCATACATACGCAGAAACCGCATACAAACGCTCCGAGCAGATAAATGAACAGATTGAGCGTCACAGCCTGGCCGCTGACGTTCATCACTATAGTCTCTGCCCCGAATATCGAGCTAAGATACTGTATCGCCAAGCCTATGAGTCCGAGCACTATAGCCCAGAGAGCGGTCTTCTTATATCCCTTGTTGGCAAGCATCTTACCCGCCAGAATACCCATAAACAGGTAAGCCGCGAAATTCATAAGGTTGCCGAGCATGCCCGACCACTCATACTTTATGCCCCAAATATTGCCGAACGGCGCGGCCATATTAGTGACAAATGAAATCATGGCAAAGAGAAAGAACATGGTGATGATGCCCACCCAGTTCTTCTTGCCGGTGTTAACATTCGCTGTCATTTTTCAGTTGGTGTTTTATAAAAATAAGTAAGTTTTGGAATATGCTTTCCTAATACTCGCGGGCGCCGAATATCGCCGTCCCTACCCTGACGAGGTTTGATCCGGCCTCGATCGCTATGCCGCGGTCGTCGCTCATGCCCATACTCAGCACGTCGAAACCGCGCAGCCCCAGCGACTCGTCAGCGCGTATCGCTCGGTAGCATCGGGCTATCGCGTCAAAGTCGGCGCGGATGCGGCCGACGTCGTCGGTGTTCGACGCCATCCCCATCAGCCCGCATATATGCGTGGCCTTCAGCCGCTCGAATCGCCGCTCGGCGAAATACTCCATCAGCTCTTCGGGCGAGAAGCCGAATTTAGTCTCCTCCTGCGCCACGTGAAGCTGCATCAGCACCCGCGAGACTATCCCCGCGCGCTCCGACTCACGGTCGATCACGTCGAGAAGACGCTCCGTGTCGACGCTTTCTATCAGCGACACGTGCCCTATCAGCTGGCGCACCTTGTTGGTCTGCAAGTGGCCGATGAAGTGCCATTGTATATCCTCAGGCAGCTGCGGCTGCTTCGCCAGCAGCTCCTGCACGCGGCTCTCGCCAAACAGTCGCTGCCCCGCGTCGTAAGCCTCTTTGACACATTCCGCCGGGTGAAACTTCGATACGGCCACCAGCCTCACCCCCTCGGGGAGCGACGCCCTTACAGCCTTCAGATTATCCGCGATACTCAATTCGTTGAAACGTTTTTTTTATGGTGATGAACTCCGGTTCTCTTTAATCCTTTACGGCGGCTTTGTAAACGTCCATTATCGGCGTCTCGGCGATCGACACGATCTCGAAGTCGGCCAGCGTGCCGGCCATTCCGCTCATGAAGTTGTCGTAGGCCCCCTTAAAGTCGCTTCCGGCTACAAGTATCTGGCTTATCGAGCGTTTTTCAACAGCCGTTTTCTCGTCGATGGTGATAAACGCCACTTTCACGAGATACCATTTATCGGCCGTGTCGTCCCAGAATATCTCTGAAATCTTTGTGCGCTTCACCGCCGAGATCGTGAAGTCGTCGCTCACGAAGGGGCGCACCTCCTCGGTTGTGCGGGCCTCAGCCTCGGTGAACGACAGCGCGTCGACTAAATACGAATCGGTTACGGCCTTGATCATGCCGTTCTCCATCGTTTTCTTATATCTCACTTTTGATTCAAACCAATTTGCCATAGTTGAAATGTGTATCTTCTTTTATTAGTGTTTTGCAAATTTAGGGCATTTGGGCTATAATGCAAAATAAATATTGCCCGATTCGCTCCTTTTTTATTTCCGCTCGAAATTTTCCGCTCCCTGTTTTATCCATTTCCGATTTATATTTGCTATTTTTGCCAAACAATGACCCATATTATGGCAAATGCTCTGATCGAAATACCCAGGCGGGTCTTCCGCTTCTATGCCGACGGCTTCAGGTCGATGACGATAGGCCGCAAGCTTTGGCTGCTTATCGTTATCAAGCTTTTCATCATTTTCGCCGTGCTGAAGCTGTTCTTTTTCCCCGACCTCCTCAGCCGCGACTACGACAACGATGTCGACCGCGCCAGAGCCGTCGGGCAATCGCTCCTTAAATAATCATTTATCAACTATAATAAGTCTGAAATCATGAATGACCTAATCACCACCGTCGACTGGTCGCGATGGCAATTCGCCCTGACGGCCATGTACCATTGGCTTTTCGTGCCCCTGACCATCGGACTCTCCCTTATCATCGGCATAATGGAGACTATCTATTACCGCACCGACAACGACAAATGGAAGCGTATCACCAAATTCTGGATGACGCTCTTCGGCATCAACTTCGCCTGCGGCGTGGCCACCGGCCTTATTCTCGAATTTGAGTTCGGCACCAACTGGTCTAACTACTCCTGGTTTGTCGGCGACATTTTCGGCGCCCCGCTCGCTATCGAGGGCATCGTGGCCTTCTTCATGGAGTCTACCTTCATCGCCGTGATGTTCTTCGGCTGGAAGCGCGTGAGCCGCGGTTTCCACCTCGCCGCCACTTGGCTCACCGCCCTCGGCGTGTGCCTCTCGGCTCTCTGGATTCTTGTGGCCAACGCCTGGATGCAATATCCCGCCGGCATGGAATTTGACCCCGACCAGATGCGCAACGTTATGGTCAGCTTCACCGACGTGGCCCTCTCCCCGGTAGCTGTCAACAAGTTTTTCCACACCGTGTTCAGCGGCTGGGTGCTCGGCGCGGCCTTCGTGGTAGGCGTCAGCTCATGGTTCCTGCTTAAAAAGACCAACACCCGCTTCGCGCTCGACTCTATCAAGGTTGGCGGCGCGGTAGGCATCGTCGGTATTCTCTTGACCATGTGGACCGGCGACGGATCGGCCGTTCAGGTCACCAAGGTGCAGCCCATGAAGCTCGCCGCCATGGAGGGTCTCTACGACGGCGGCTACGGCGTGAAGCTCGTTGGCTTCGGTATTCTCAACCCCGACAAGAAGCCCCTCGACGATCAGGATGAAATGATATTCGACATCTCTATCCCCAAAGGGCTCTCTATCCTCGCCAACCATAGCGCCGACTCCTACGTGCCCGGCATCAACGACCTCATCAACGGCTACACCGCCGTCACCCCCGCCGGCGACACTATCACCTCCCTGTCCTACTACGACCGCATCGCGATCGGCAAGAAGGCGCAGCAGGCTCTCCGCGACTACACCGCAGCCCGCGACTCGGGCGACCAGGCTGCGGCCGACGCCGCCCGCCGCGCCCTCAACGAGTCTTACCAATACTTCGGCTACGGCTACATGGATAGCCCCGCCGACGCCGTTCCCCCCGTCGCCGCCACCTTCTATGCCTTCCATATTATGGTGCTTGCCGGAGGCTACCTGCTCCTCTTCTTCATCGTCATAGCCTGGGCCTCTTTCAAAAAGAAGGAAAGCCTGCTGTCTAATAAATGGATGTGCGCGTTCGGCCTGCTCACCATTCCCGTCGTTTGGATTTGCAGTGAAGCAGGATGGGTGCTCGCCGAAGTAGGTCGCCAGCCTTGGACCATTCAGGACATCCTCCCCGTCAACGCCGGCGTCTCGGCCATATCCTCCGCCTCGGTCCAGACCACTTTCTGGATTTTCGTGGTGGTGTTCACCGCGCTCCTCATCGCCGAGATGAGCATCATGGTCAACTTTATCTGCAAAAAGACCAAACAAGAAATCCTCAACAATAATACAGAAAAATAATGGAAGCACTACAACTATACTGGTGGTTACTCATATCACTGCTCGGAGCGATTCTCGTTTTCCTGCTTTTCGTTCAGGGAGGCCAAACTCTCCTCTGCGCCTCTAAAACCGAAGTTAGCCGCAACCTTAAGGTCAACGCCTTGGGCCGCAAATGGGAGTTGACCTATACCACCCTCGTCGTATTCGGCGGAGCCTTCTTCGCCTCATTTCCCCTTTACTACTCCACATCGTTCGGCGGAGCCTACTGGCTCTGGATGTTCATTCTCGTCAGCTTCGTGCTTCAGGCCGTCAGCTACGAGTTCCGCCGCAAGCCCGGCAACGTGTTCGGCACCAAGGTCTACGACGCCTTTCTCTTCATCAACGGCTCCGTGGGGTGCATTCTCCTCGGCGTCGCCGTCGGCATGATGTTCTTCGGAGCCGACTTCACCGTCACTAAAGGCAACATTCTCGACGGCGCCTCCCCCGTGATCTCGCGGTGGGGCGAAGGCCACGGCCTCCGCGAGATTTGCGATTGGCGCAACCTCCTTCTCGGCCTTACCGTGCTGTTTCTCGGCCGCATGAACGCCTCTCTGTTCTTCATCAACGGCATTGAGGAGGGCACCGACTTCGCCCGCCGCCAGCGTCGCTCGGCTATCGTCAATGGCCTTATCTTCGTGGTGCTTTTCCTCGCCTTCACCGCCGTTGTTCTTCTCGCCGACGGCTACCAGGCCGACCCCGCGGGCAAAATCGTCGAGGTGAAATATCTCTACGCCAACAATCTCTTCACCTACTGGTGGCTCGGCTTCGGATTCGTTGTCGGCGTTCTCGCCGTGCTTTTCGGGCTGGTGAAAACCATACTCAACGTCAACTATCGCCGCGCTATCTGGTGGACCGGTGCCGGAACTATCCTTACCGTCCTCTGCCTCCTCCTCTCGCTCGGTGTCGGCTCAACGGCCTATCTCCCTTCGGTCGACGACCCGCAAAGCTCGCTCACTATCGCCAACAGCTCCGCGACCTCTTTCACCCTCACCGTGATGACCTACGTATCGGTCCTCATCCCCTTTGTGGTCGCTTATATCTTCTACGTGTGGCGAAAGCTCACCTCTCCCGCCCTCACCCCTACCGAGCTCGACCACGAGCCCGAAGCATATTGATCGGCAATCATTGCGATTTTAACTCATTACCCCTCCTATCCGCTCAGGCTGCTCTCCTCGGGAGCAGCCTGCTTATTTTCAGACATTTACACTCATCACACTTCCTCATCAATACCCATATAAATATTAATAAAAGTTAAACACCCTCGTTCCCTGAACCATTCCCCCTCAACAACGTTATAAAGGTATAATTACAATATTTGCACTGTGTTTTTTCATGGTATTAGATTTAAGGTTAAGGATCTATCGGGTGTCGCGACGACAGCCGATTTTTCTTTTATACATATATTATATATTATAACTATATACATATATTATAAATATAACTTATTTCATTTCCGGGAAATCTCCCGCCGTCAACATCTTCCATTGCTTTTCCCCCTCGCCGGCGAGCACAAACATCGCTCCGTATCTCTTCCCTAAGCCCTCAATCATAGCTTTCGCCTCCGATAGAGGCATCGCCATGCACGCCGTGGCCAACGCGTCGGCTTCCATGCAGCTCGGGGCTATCACCGTAGCGCTCAGCACCTCGGTCGCCACCGGTCGCCCCGTCGAGGGTGAGATCGTGTGGCCCACGCGCCCGCTCTCCGACTCCCGGTAGTTGCGGTAATTGCCCGAAGTGGCTATGCCGCAATCGCTCAGCTCGATCACAGTCAGACGCTCGCTCGTCACCTTATCGTCGATCGGCGCGTCGATCTGTATACGCCATTTTTCCCCCTTGCTGTTCACACCCTTCAGGGCTATTTCCCCCCCGATCTCTACCATATAGTTCTCGCATCCGCTGGTCTCCAGAGCGCGGCCTACCTCGTCGCTCCCGAAGCCTTTCGTGATAGCGCTGAAGTTAAACTGCGTTCCCGCGGCCTTCTTCACCATTTTCCCCTCCTCTATGCGGCAGTCGCCTATGCCTACGAGCGCCAGGCAGCTGTCGATCTGCTCCTGCGACGGCTCCCCCCCGCCCTTCTCATACCCGAAGCCCCATAGATTCACCAGCGGTGCGACAGTCGGGTCGAACGCTCCTCCCGAAAGCCCATTGACATGTTGCGACATCGTCAGTATAAGCTCAACCTGGCGATCGGTCGTTAAGGTATCCCCCCTATTAATCCGCGAAATCACGGAGTTATACTTAAATGGCGACAGCGAAGCCTCAACTCCGTTCATCGCCGACATAATCACTGACGACAAATCCTCATCGGCCTCGTAAGTGATGTGATAAAACGTGTTCCATACCATGCCGCTGTCCGAGCGATACTCCTTGCTCCCCGAGCAGCTGATCAGGCAAAGCAGCCCCGCGATCGCGAAAAAACAATTTCTTAACATTTCAAAATTTTTGCGGCAAATTTAGCCAAAATCCCTATATTTGCAAAAACGTAATCCCGCGAGCCGCCGAGCTTGCCTAAATCTTATTATCATGACCTCTTACCTTTTTCTCGCCGAAGGATTCGAAGAAATCGAAGCCCTCGCCACCGTTGATATCATGCGCCGAGGCGGCATGGAAGTGAAAACCGTCTCCATTACCGACGACGTTCTCGTTGCCGGTGCCCACGGCATCACCGTTGTCGCCGACCTCACCCTCTCCGAAGCCGACCTCGACAACGCCGACTGGCTCATCGTGCCCGGCGGTCTTCCCGGCTCAACCAACGTCGCCGCCTGCAAGCCCGTCACCGACGCTATCGCCATGCAGGTTGCCAAAGGGGGAAATGTCGCCGCCATCTGCGCCGCTCCCGCCATGGTATTCGGCCCCCTCGGCATCATCGACGGAAAGGAAGCCACAGGCTATCCCGGCACCGAAGGCCTCCGCGCCGATGTGAAATGGACGGGCAAACCCGTGGCCTGCTCAGGCAACATCATTACCGGCCAGGCTCCCGGCGCCGCCTACAAGTTCGCCCTCGCCATCGTAGCCGCCGCTAAGGGCGAGATCGTGGCCGATACCGTCGCCTCAGAGATGTACCTTTGACTCCCCTTTTGACCCATGCGCGCCATTAAGTTACTCCTCGCCGCCGCGATAGCCGCAGCGGCCATCTCAGCCTCGGCCCAGGCAACCCTCGAAGAGATCGCCGCCACTCCCGGCAAAGCCGGGGGCATTTACTACGCCTACCCCGTCGACCAGAGCCTGAACACCCCCGCCCCCAAGGGCTACCGACCCTTCTACGTCAGCCACTACGGCCGTCACGGCTCCCGCTACCTCATCTCCGACCGCGACTACGCCTCCGTGCGCGACCTCTTCCGCGAGGCTCAGGCCGCCGATGCCCTGACTCCACTCGGCCTCGACGTGCTCGCCCGCCTCGACTCTGTTTGGATCGAGGCTGAAGGCCGTGGCGGCGAGCTTACCCCCCTCGGCGTGCGCCAGCACCAGGGCATAGCCTCGCGCATGGCCGACGCCTTCCCCGAGGCGTTCGCCGGCGACGACGCCAAAGTCACCGCCGCCTCCACCACCGTCATGCGTTGCGCCCATTCGATGTACTCTTTCCTCGAAGGGCTCAAAAGCCGCTTCCCCCAGCTCGACATTCCCCGCGAGTCGAGCAACCGCAATATGTACTACCTCAACTACCACTCCCCCGAGTCGGGCCCCTATAGCAGCGACAAGGGCGAATGGTATCTCGACTGGAAGAAATTCCGCAACGAGAAGACCAACCCCGACCGCCTCGTCGCTACCCTCTTCAGCGACTCCACCTTCATCCGCCGCCACGTCGACCCCGTCGAGCTTATGTGGGGACTCTACTGGATCGCCGTCGACATGCAGAACATGGAGACTCAGGTCGACTTCTTCGACCTCTTCACCCCCGACGAGCTCTTCGACCTCTGGCAGGTATTCAACTTCAACTTCTACGCCTGCAACTCCAACTATCCCCCCGCCCGCGGACTCCATGTCGACAACGCGAAGAACCTCCTCCTCAACATCATTGACACCGCCGACGCCTACATCGCCGCGGGCGACCACGGCGCCACCCTCCGATTCGGTCACGACGGCAACCTCATCCCCCTCGCCGCCCTCATGAGGCTCGACGGCACCTACGCCGCCGAGGCCGATCCCTATGCGCTTCATCGCGTTTACTCCGATTTCAAAATCTCGCCGATGGCCGGCAACATCCAGATCGTGTTCTTCCGAGACAAGAAAGGCGACATCCTCGTGAAATTCATGCTCAACGAGCGCGAAATCGCCATTCCCGCCCCTACCGACATCTTCCCCTTCTACCGCTGGCCCGACGCCCGCCAGGCGCTGATGCAAGCCGCCACCACCCCCTTCGCCACCCTCCCCGCCCAGTAGTGCTGCACAATTATCTCTTTTACTGGGCGACGGCTTCAGCCGTCAGAAAGCGTCTACCCCTGTGCCCCCGCCCAGCAAATATCTCTTTTACTGGGCGACGGCTTCAGCCGTCAGAAAGCGTCCACCCCTGCATCCCCGCCCGGTAAATATCTCTTTTACTGGGTGACGGCTTCAGCCGTCAGAAAGCGTCTAACGGCGTTGTGCCCCCGCCCAGTAGTGCTGCACCATGGTGCAGCTTCCTGATACACAATACGTTACCCCATAGTAAAGGCTACTCGCGCGAGTAGCCTTACCTTTTACCTCTAAAAAAATCAATCCTTTGCCCTACTCCTCCGGACTCAGGCTAAGCCTCAATATGCCCGGCGCATCCGCCATATATCGCGCCCCAAACTCCGCGACATCCTCCGGCGTCAGCCCTTCGAGAATATCGAGATACCGCGAATGCATATCCTCGCCAAATCGGTCATACATGCGCATCACCGTGATCCAGTAGCCGTTATCGCGCGAATTCTCCTTGTAATTCTTCGCCATATACTCCTTCACCTTCGCCAACTCAGCCGCCGTGATCAATCCGGGGAGCGAAAGCGCGTTGACCGTTTCGGCCACCACCGTAAACGCCGATTCGGCGTGCTCGGGAGCCACGCGGATATATACAGGCATTATCGCGTTCGCGCCGTCGCTGCCGTTCATCCCAGCCGAGATGCCGACATGGCATTTCACCCCGTAGGTCCACCCCCGCTTCTCGCGCAGATCCTCGCGGAGGCGCGACTGAAGTATCGAGCCGAAAATATGCCCCTTCACCACATTGTCGAGATTATACTCGCATGGTCCGTTATAGAAAGTGTAGGTGATAGCCTCCTTATTCTCCATCGGCATAGTCCACCGCCGCGAATCGCGGGTTCGCGCATAGTGGTAATTCATATCCTTAGGCTGCTCCATGCGGCCGTTGGCCGGGAGCGAAGCCACGTAAGTCTCAATCAACGGGCGGATCGAGTCCGCGTCAAAGTTGCCCGAAACGTAGAAAGTGAAATCCGACATATCGCCGAAGCGGTCGCCCCATAGAGCGAGAATACGGTCATAATCGATGCGGTCGAGATCACCCTGATGCAGATGCTCCCCGCCGAGGGGGTGGTGGTCAAACACATTGGCGTGGATCGAGTCGCCCATCACGTGCACCGGGCTCCCGCTGCGGCTCTCAGCCTTGATCCGCTGATTGGCCAGATATGCAGCGAACGCCTTCGGGTCTTTTCGCAGGTCGGTGGCGCGGAGATAGATGAGCTGAAACGCCGTCGCCATATCCGACGCCGTGGCCGACGCTCCGAGCGACTCCTCCATTTTCTCCACCGAGGCATAGCTGCTCACCTTCTTACCCGCCAGGAGTTTGCGCAGGTCGGTCATCGAGTTCTCCCCCACCGCGCTGAGCGCCAGCACATCGTTCAGAGCCATATAGTCAGCCGACAATGCCGGGTCATAGCTCTGCGAAATGCCTCCCGGCGACTTCGCCAGTATCTTCACCTTGTCCCCCTCATAGTCGTTGGGGTTGAGATTCACCCTTATGCCGTTGGAGAGAGTCCATATCGTCGTGCCGAATACCGGGTGCTTCTCCTCCATCACTATCTTCCCCGCCGTCGGCGTCGCGGCCAGCAGCGGCCTCCCGGCGAATTTGTCGACGTAGGCGTCAAGCTTAGAGCCATCCACGCCCTTATACGCCTCCGCGAGGTCGGCCCCGGTCAGCGTAGTTCCGGCGGGTGCGTAGCAGATAATGACCGCGTTTTCATCCTCCGGCGTGACGATCGAGGCGATATAGTCGTTGACATCTGCGAGCTTCATCTGCGAGATCACCCCTTTTATCATCTTGTATCGCTGCTCCTCTGAGGGTATTACGCCCCCTTCGAGGAAATGATTGGCATACTCCTTAGCGTAGGCCGTATTGGTAATCGTCCCCGCTGAGGCGAAGCGGCTGTCGGCATCGGAGCGGGCCGTCAGCTTGGCGCGCTCAAGCTCCGCGGGGGTGAAACCGCTCGCGGCCGCGCGCTTCAGCTCAGTGGCGAAAGCCTTCATCGCGGCCTTCTCCTCCCCCTTCCGCGCGGTGGCGCGGACAAGCAGCGCCGGCTGTCTCGACGCGAGCAGGAAGTGCATATCGCCGATACCCAGATTAGCAAACGGAGCGTCGGGCTCGTTCTCTACCTCATCATAGCGCTCGGCGAGCATATCGCACACCATCGAGCCTGCCACCTCGCGGCGCAGCTCGGCGATCGTGCCCTCATCTTCCCCCTCTACCCCGCCATGCTTTATATACATCTGGAGCATGGTCTGCCCCTGCTCGGGATCGGTCTGCACCGTCGCGATCACCTCCTTGTTAGGCTCGATCTTCAGCTCGGTCGATTTCACCGAAGCGGGTCCCCCCTTCGCGTCGGCCCACATCGCCTTTATCTGCCCCTCCATATAGTCCGGGTCGATATCGCCCACTACTATGACGCACTGATTATGCGGATGATACCACTTGCGGTAATAGTCGCGCAATTCCTCCGGCTTGAAATTCTCAACCACCGACATCAACCCTATCGGCATACGCTCGCCGTAGCGGCTTCCGGGATAGATTTCGGGAGCGGCCTTCTCCAAGAGTCGGGCCGACGCCTGGCCGCTCCGCTGCCTCCATTCCCCTACTATGACGCCCCTCTCCTCCTCTATATCCTTGTCGTTCAGGAGCAGGCGCCCGCTCCAGTCGCGGAGTATCATAAGGCATGAGTCGAGCGACGAAACCCTCGCCGTCGGCACGGCGCATATATTGTATACCGTGCGGTCGGTCGAAGTGTAGGCGTTGAGATTCGCCCCGAATTTCACCCCTATCGTCTCCAGATAGTCAATAAGCGAATTTCCGGGGAAATTTTCAGTCCCGTTGAAGCACATGTGCTCCAGGAAGTGAGCCAGCCCGCGCTGATTCTCCTCCTCGTTGATCGAGCCTACGCTTTGGGCCAGGAAGAAATCGGCTTGTCCGGCGGGGCGCTCGTTGTGGCGTATGTAGTAAGTCAGCCCGTTGTCGAGCCGCCCGATACGCAGTTCGGGGTCGATAGGCAGCTTATTGAGAGCCGAGGCCGTCATCGCAGCGCCCAGTGCGAGAATTGTCAGGATTTTTTTCATCATATCTTGTTTTGTGTTTCTAAAATATTAACTTAATCGAGGCTTGAATATCGTCGGTTGAAATTCCTTGTGAATAGAAGCCCCGGCGATAGCTTCCCTCAATGGCGAGGGCGAAGCGGTCATTTAGTGTGCGCGTTGCCGTTAGTTGCAGCTCCAGATTACCCGATTTTTTTCGGGCTATGGCGAAGTCGCGAATCTCGATGTTGGTAAGTGTGGTCAGTTCGGGCAGCGACAGCCGCGATGCGACAGGATTTTGAACTCCTCCCCCGATCCGTCCGTCGACCATCCAGCGGCGCGCTATCAGCGCTCTGCCCGACAGCGACACGCTCGCCGCTACGCTGTTCAGAAGCCGTTCCGAAGCCGGGTCGGCGTAGATCGTCGACCTATGCGTGTAAGCCGCCGAGGAAGCTATAGCTATGCTCGCTGACCGGGCGACCTTTATCTGATATGCCCCCTCGAAGGCGGCTGCATAATGATTGTCGGCATACATCTCTATCTCCCCGATTTTGGGATAAATGCCCGACGACGCGTCGCCGAAAAGCGACTCCGCTCCGTGGCGCCGATACGCCTCGAAGCGAGCCGTCAACCCCCATTGAGCTGATTTCCAACCCGCTTCGAGCGACATCGCGTTGTGCCACGCGTGGCATAGAGGTAGCTTATTGAGCGCCGTCAGCACCTTCTTAAACGTGAACCGCGACAAATCGGCCGAAAGCACAAGCCCCTCTCCTTCAATCGGGTAAATATCAGCCGCCACTCCGTAGCGATAACCGTCGAAATAGGCCGACTCACCCTCCCCCGCGAAGCGGGCGTAATGGTTTCCGAGCCTCGTGAGATGATACACCTTCGACTTACCCATCTCGCTGACAAATTTTATATCGTTGGTTTGCTTGTATTTACGCAGCTTTATGGCCACCGCCGCGACGCTCCGCCCCACTCTGTAGCCTATGCCCGCCGAGAGGTCGAGCCGACCCGCGACGTTGCGCGGCCGCGGGTCCGCGTTGCGATAATACAGCCCCGCCTCGTAGAGCAGCTCCGCGCCCCATAGCCATCTCCCGCGGCGGTCGGCGTATCCTCCCGCGAAGAGATAGCGCTCCAGCTTCATATCGCCGCCGACCGAGTCGGCCGTGAAGTATGGATAGATCAGGGCGGCGTCGGCCGATTCGTTCCATACCGTGCCGCTGACCCTGCCGTTGCTATACGAAGCTCGGCCCCATAGGGTTGACGTGCCATGCTTTATATATGCGCGGGCGCGGGCCGAGAAATAGCTCTCGCCGTCGCCGAGCTGCAGGCTCAGAGGCTCGCTCTCATTCCGCGACGTGTAGCCCAACCGTATATCGCTGAGCGACACCGAGTCGCGGAGCTGATACACCACCGGGTCGGCATACGATCTCTCGAATACCCGCGCGACCGGGTCGGCGTGGACGTAAGCCCGCTCCGCTACAGTCGGATCAGTCTGAGCCGACAGCAGCAGCGGCAACGCGATTATCGATATGGCGAGTATTCGTATCATTTGATTGGAGTTACTCCGTCGTAGGTGATACGCTCAGCGGCATTGCCGTCGACGTCGATGGCCGTATGTTGGATTTCAATTTCCGAGGGAGTGACCTCCGGGTTAAAATCGACCGACGAATTGTTTGTGTCTTTATATACAGGATTGCCTTTATCATTAATATACAGCAACTTACGGCGCACAGCCTTGAAATAGCGCGTTTTGTCCTTATCCATCGTGCCGCAGTAAGTCCACCCCGAGTCAAGAGCCGGGGCGCACAGATTCCAGGCATACTGCGAGGCGACGCTGCAATTCACTATATCCGCGACCCACTCGTTGGGCAGGCGGTAGGCGTTGCCGCTCATCGGGAATGTTCCCACCTCCGATACTATCTCATAATCAAAGTCGTAGCGGTAGTCTTTAAGATACGTGTCGCGGTCGATAGGTATGCGCGCTATGCCGTAGGCCTTGAAGCCGCGGTTATGGAGCAGGAATATCGAGAGCGTGTAGCAATACCATTTATCAAGGTTATCAACCGTAGGGCCGTCAATATCCATGGTCGATGGCGTTGTCGACTGGTCATACCACTCGAAGTCGGCTCCTGAGAGGTCAAAGGAGTTGGGGTTAGCCACCCGGTGGTCTATCCCGGTGTCGGCCAGCAGCAGGTACTCGCCCGGCTCTACCGGATGATCCTTGCCGCTGCCCGGAATGGTGTACAGGGCCTGAACTGTCACGTCGGTAGCCATCACGTCGGGCGTGTAAACCCGCTTTTCGGTGGTGAGAAATTTTGTCTCGAAAAACGTTATGCCGTCGGCGTAGATCACATGATCGGTGTTGTTGTAGAGTTTCACGTAGTCGTCGCCGTAATATTGGTTGCCTGAGGGTTGGAGCGTACCGGCAAAAAATATTTCGGAGATAATCAGGTCGTCGTTCTCTACCATGCAGTAGGTGGTCAGAGTCACCGAGTTATGGCTCTTGTCGATAATCACGCTCGAAGCGTTGGCGCGGATCATCGATTTGGCGCCGTTATCGAGAACAGCCGAGGCCGTGTACGATACGTCGTACATACCCGTCACAAGCATCACAGGCTCCCCGGCCTCGAATTTCGACATCCTTCCCGAAGCTATGTTGCGAAACTCTATCGCCTCGTCGCTCTTCGAGGCGACGGTGGCGTCAGAGGTAATGATATTTACCTCCACTTCGATTCTGTCTATAGCGCCGTCGAGCGAGTCATCGCAAGCGCAAAGCGCTGTCATCGTAATTAATATCGCGAATATCCTGTTCATATATTTAATTTGATTATTGATTTGACAAGTATGTGGGATTACTATATTATTACTGTGGCCTCCATGCCGAAGTAGGCGTCAGAATATCTTCTTACGGTCATGCCGTTGCTCTTATAGTCGGGAAGATAGTCGACTATGCGGTTGACAAAGGCCGATACCCTCAGCCAGCGGCCTATCTGCTTGGTGGCCTTCAGGTTGAGATAGACAGCCGTCGGCACTTTCACGGTGCGGTAGGCGTCGTCGTTATAGCTCTTCACCAGATAGCCGAGAAGTTGATTGGCCTCGACCGCTTCGGCAGTGTATGGGCGCAGGAGTCCGTCGGCAGCCGATATGTAGGAGTCGGGCACCGGGTTGTCGCGCAAGCGTGTCGTTTTCACATACCACATACACTGCACCGTCGTCGAGAATATCAGCCCCCAGCGCGGTATTTGGGTGTCAAACATGAAATTGGTGTTCAACTGCTCGTTTACGCGCCCGTCGGTTGTGTCGTAAATGCCTACATACATGTCGCTGATAGCTTGATCGCCTACCGCGTCATTGACCGTCGAATAGAGCATCTGCGAGTTGGAGTATGTCGATTTAAACCATGCGCCGCTGATTATAAGCGAAGTGCACAGTGGGCGCCATCGCTCTGTTGAAATCTGATACTCGATGCCCCGCTTAAGGATGCGGGTGCCGTTGGAGGCGCGGCGAAATCCGTCGAGCACCCTAACGTCCTCGTATGGCAGCCCTTCGAGAGCCGGAGGGGCCGTAAGAGCCGTCGGGTCGATAGCCGTAGCGTCATATTTTCGGTAAGCGTAGGGTGAATAAACCGATGAGTAGCGGAAACCGTCGGTCATCCGTTCCTGAAAATACCCTACCGACAGGCGGTTGTTGCCCCACGAGGCGCTGGCCCTCACCTCCCATTTGCCGTTTCGGGCAGGATGAAGCGCATAGTTGGTGGCGTCGACCTTATATGTGCGCAGGTTGATGCGGCTATATTCCAGCGGATTTGCCGCGTCGTAGTAGTTGAGCTGTATCAGGTCGTTGTAGTGGCATTGCGGAAAGAGATAGTCGATTGTGGGCATTTTGGTGGTCAAGCCCCATCCCCCCGCTATCATGAATCGGAGCGGACGCCCCGCCGAGATCTCAGGGAAGTGCCACGCTACATTGAAGCGGGGATCGAAATATGGCTTTCGGGCAATGTCGTAGCGGCCATCGAGCGCGGGGAGGGTGATGAATCGGGCTCCCGCGCGCAGCTCCGCGCGGCTGTTGCCGACGTTGGCCGTCAGCTCATCTTCAAGAAACCCCGACAGCACTTGCAGCGAGGGAATATCGCGGAAAGCTCGCGGGCGCGTGCTCCATGAAGCCGACAGCGGACGGTCTAAATCATAAACCTGGCCCCGCCCGTAGTTTTTGGCAAATGACCATTCTATCCCGGCTTTGTATTGGGTAAGGAATCTCCCTTTGGAGGCTTTGCCGTTGGCTTTGAGGCGCAGATTTATGTTTACCGGCTTGCCGTCGACCTCAAAGTCGCAGATATATTCCGATAGCAGATAATGGCCGTCGTGCACACCATCGTCGTAGGTCGAGGGCGCCACCGACGCTCTCTGCGGCGCTACCTGCTTACGGCGCGTCAGGCGGTCGCTCGTATAGTCGGCCGATACGTTGACCACTATGTTGTCGAGCCATGAGCAATGGTTGAGAGCGAGATTAAGATCGCTGATGAAGGCGTATTTGTTATACGACGATTCGTACTCGTCGATTTTATTGTAATTGAGGTCGGGGTCGGTGCGCGCGTTGTCAAACGAGCCTGTGTAGTCCACGCCGAAAGTCCATAGCGTGTTCACGTCGTCTGAGTTGATGCGGAGTGTAGGGCGGGCCGCGAGGGTCACGCGCTTATATGTCTCCAGATTGTCGCGCGGATCGGTCTTTGAATCGAGATAGCCCGCGTCGACGTTAACCGCGCTGCCGCTCTGCCCGATCGCGAAGCCCTTTGAGGCCGAGAAAAGTTTGCTGTACTGATCGGCCTTGAAGCGGAAGGTGAAGGGAGTGGATCGGCGTATACGCTTTATATTCACCAATCCCGAAGTCAGATTGCCATACTCAGCCGAGGGGATGCCGCGCACTATCTCTACCGACTCTATGTTGTCGGTAGCTATCGCTCGCATATCCACCCCCTTGTTGGTGACGCTGCGGCGGGCCGAGGGGTCGGAGGCATCCTGTGAGGGTATGCTCTGAAGGTTGGCGTCGGTGCCTACTGGCGCGCCGTCGATTATGAATTGCGTGCCGAGCGACGTTATGGCGTAGTCGTCGCTGACCGTTCGGGCGCCCGTCGCACTCATCGTCCCTGTCTCGCGGAGGCTTATTGTGTTGGCCGTTCCCATGTTGGGGTCGCGCGATATGTTGCCGGGGAGCAATTCGAGCAGGTCGGTGAAGCTCGTGGGCTGTAAATGGTTCATCGCCTCCCGGTCGATGCGCGACGATGATGTCAGCCCATCCCCCTCGGTGGCGGTGATCACGACCTCTTTGAGCGACTTTTCAGCCGAGTCGAGAGCGACTTGCAGCCTTAAGGGCGATTTGAGCGAAATCTTGCGCACCGAGGGCTTGAAACCTATGTAGCTGACAGTCAGTGTATAGTCGGCAGCGGGCAGCGAAAGAGCGAAGGAGCCGTCGGCGTCAGCGGCAACGGCGTGATTGCCCGGCGTCACCATAATTGAGGAGTAGGGAAGCGTCTCGCCACTCTCCGCGTCAACCACGCGCCCCGACAGCATATACGACTCCCCTTTGGCCGCCAAAGCGGCGCCCAGCAGGCCGATCAATGTTAATATCCAATGTTTCAATGCTTCGTGGTAATGTTAGTGAAATGATTGGCGGCTATACATTTTATAGCATCGTAAACCATCGCGAAAGTAGCCACACTCGCTATCACCCGCAATCCTCAAAAGTGAGTATTTATGCGGTTTTTACTCATTTTTGGGTATTTCGCAACCTCTTGAAGTGGCGTAACTTCGCGACGGAAAATCACAAAAAAACGTATTTATATGAAGAAAAATCTACTTCTCGCAGCCGCCGCTGCCCTATCCTTTACCCTATCGGCCCAAACTGCGCCTGTCGGCAAATGGGCTTATCTGCTCGACGGCAACACTACCTCCGGCGACCAGACCTCGGCAATAGCCACCGACGGCAACTCCATCTACTGGCTCGCTACAATGGGCTCGACCGAGTCGGCCAACGAAATCCTCTATGCGGGTGAAAAGCTCTTCGAAGGCGAAAATTATAACTCAGGCAACAGCCAGACCAACAACCTCTGCCTTCTCGCCACCGATGCGTCGGGTGCGAAACAATGGGTAATATACTCAAATTCAGGAGATTACTCAAACAATAGCGGCGACGTGGCCGTGGATGATCAGGGAAATGTGGTTTTCGCCATAAAAGTGCGCCACGGCGACTCTCTCGACGCCATGAACCTCATCGACGCCCAGGGCACTATCACAACTTTCGGCACCGCTACCGACCGCCGCAATTACGGTATGCTCATCGCGAAAGCCAACAGCGAGGGTAAAGTGCTGTGGCACAAACATGTTGACGTTGCCACCGCGCCTGCCCCCGGCAATGAGTCCGTTCAGGATTTCGTTGCCGATGCCGTCAACGTCAATTCCGTGGCAATCGACGGCGACGGAAATATATATGTCGGGGGCAATTACTCAGCGGAAATGGCCGTCGCTCCCGGCGTCACCCTCCCCGCCCGCAATATCGCCAACTCTCAGATCGACGCCCAGACATCTACCGGCAATATGTTTATCTTGAAATTTGACTCAGAAGGTAATTACGTTGCTGACGCTATCGGCAACGACGGCCTCGCCCAGTCGCGAATCATCAATCTGGAGTGGGTCAACAACTCGCTTTACATCTACGGCGATGCCTTCAGCAAAGATGGCGACACCGAGCTTTCGCTCGGAGGGAAATCGGTTACGCCGCTCAATAGAGCTACCCCGATTTTCGGTCAGCTCGACGCCGACCTCTCGGCCATGTGGCTCAACAAGGTCGACGTGGCCGACGTGAGCGGGACTTGCGTTCTCCAGAACTCAGGTATCACCGTTGTCGGCAACACTATGTGGCTCGCCGGTATGTTCAACGGCAAGTTTATCAACCCGGAGAATCCCGATGAGTTTATCGCGTCTGTCGGCAAGACTCCCCGCGAAGGATGCATAGTGAAACTCGATGCCACCAACGGCAAATGGATCAACGCTACCACCTCGCGCTCCTCGGAGTTCACTCCCGCGGCTGCGAAAACCGGACTCACCGGATACTTCAAGGTGCTTCAGAACGAGCAGCACCCCGACAACATCTATGTCTACGGCTACGTGATGAACGCTACGGTCGGCGTCGTGCTCCGCGAATACGACGCGACCACTCTCGAAGCCAACGTCGACCACTCTTGGAGCCTCCTTACCGGGGGCGGCGCGCCTTCGTGCACCGCGATCGCCCACGACCCGCAGTCAAACATGGCTTACATCTCAGGTCGGGGCAATAAGGCGTTTGAGCTTATTGGCGGAATAGCGACTGCTGCTCCCGCCGGTTGGGGCAATGTTTTCGCCGGGGTGGAGATGCCCGCCGACCTCCTTACCGGTGTGGCGGCTGTCGCGACCGACCGCGACGACGCTCCCGCCCGCTACTACAACCTCAACGGCGTGGAGGTCAACCCCGCCAACCTCTCCCCCGGCCTCTACATCCGCCGCCAAGGCCCCTCCGCCGCCACCCTCCTCATCAAATAGCCCCCCTCCTCCAAACTCTCCCCTCATTCCACCCCTATCCGACCATGCTGCTAACCGGGCCACATGGTCGGATTACCATTTCCCTCTCAGCGATAATTTGTCTTCTCCCCAACCGAATATATTTTTTTCGCTTTATTGCTGTTTCTTCTTAGTTTTAAAGTGTTTTTTTGTTAAATTTGCACTTACGAAACTTCAGGGCCTTATTTTTTGGGGGTCAAGGTTGGCTATGACGCTAATAATAAAGTTGATCTTTTCATGGTTACATTCGATTTAAGCAAGCTTGGCGAATATAGAGAGCACAATCAGCTTGAGGCTAAAAAGGCCAAGGGCGGTTTCCCTCGTTCATTTTGGGAGACTTACTCTGCTTTTGCCAATACCGACGGCGGTATTATCTTGCTTGGTGTGAATGAAGCTAAGGACGGTTCTCTTCACCCCGAGGATGTCGATGTCGAGAAGCTGCAGAAGGATTTTTGGAACATGGTAAATAATCGCCAGAAGATTAGCGCTAATATTGTTACCCAAAGTATGGTTAAGCCGATGGTGCTCGACGGCAAGAATATTCTTGTTGTTCGTGTTCCGCGAGCTGAGCGATCAGCACGCCCCGTCTATGTCGGTATGGATCCTAAATCAGGCACTTTCCGCCGCAACCATGAAGGGGACTACCACTGTTCTCTCGACGAGATGTCGCTGATGTTTCGCGATGCTGCCCATATTACTCAAGATGCTAAGGTTCTTGACAAGATGGATATGTCGGTTTTTTGCATGGATACTGTCAGGGGCTATCGCAACTTCTTCCGTTCTACTCACTCCAACCATCTTTGGAACAATGAGGACGACGAGATGTTTTTGCGTAAGATCGGTGCGATTGGGATCGGCGAGGATGGGATGTATCATCCTACGGCTGCAGGGCTTCTTATGTTCGGCTACGAGTATGAGATTACCCGCGAATTTCCTAACTATTTTCTCGATTATCAAGAAAACCGCTCTTTAGGCGCGACTCGCTGGACTGATCGAATTGTTTCGACGTCGGGAGATTGGAGCGGGAATGTGTTTGATTTTGTTATTGAGGCGCTTCGTCGTATGCAACAGGGCTTGAAGGTGCCTTTTGTGCTTAAGGGTAATCTGCGTGTCGATGACACTCCTCTTCATAAGCTTTTACGCGAGGCTGTCACCAACATGGTTGTCCATGCCGATTTCTATGGCCGACAAGGTCTGGTTATTCAGAAGTCGGAGGATGGTTATAGGCTGTCTAATCCTGGCTCTATTCGCATTTCTGTCACTGAAGCTATTAATGGGGGTGTCTCGGACCCGCGCAATGGCGTTATGCTTAAGATTTTCTCTCTTATTGAATTTGGAGAGCGAGCCGGAAGTGGGCTAAGCGGTATCTGCAAAGTGTGGGAGATGGTTTTCCATACTCGGGCTAAAATCGATGAAACTCATCGCAATGGCGTCGACCGTACTATCCTGACCCTATCCACCGGGGGCAATGAGCAGGATGTTAATGCTATGCTTGATATATATGGTGATATGATTGAGGATGTAGAGTCAAAATTTGCACCCTCTAAACCCTATCCATGTAGGATGGAGGGGGATACTGAGTTTTGTGGAGTTTGTGAACCTGTTGTTCCCTTCTACACCTCTAAGGAGTATAATGATCTCGACCAAGAAGCCGACCAAGAAACATGGCACAAGCCAATAAATGACCAAGAAACCGACAAAAAAACGAGATACAAACGCCAAATCGACCAAGAAACCGGCCAAGAAACCAAGCGCAAACGCCAAATCGACCAAGAAACCGGCCAAGAAACCAAGTACAAACACCAAACCGACCAAGAAACCGACCAAGAAACCAAGCACAAACACCAAACCGACCAAGAAACCGACCAAGAAACCAAGCACAAACGCCAAACCGACCAAGAAACCGACCAAGAAACCGACCAAGAAACCAAGCACAAACACCAAACCGACCAAGAAACGAAGCGCAAACGCCAAACCGACCAAGAAACTGACGAAAAGGATAAGATTTATCAACTCATAAAATCAAATCCTAAGATTACAAGATCTGAAATCGCTAAGATTATTGGTATTCACGATAGCAGCGTTAAGAGAAGAATTGAAAGTTTAGTTTCTGCAGGTCTGATTAGAAGGGTCGGCTCAACCAAAGGCGGCCATTGGGATATTTTGAGAGCTTATTGAGACACAACTTAAAGTTGGAATGGGTGAGCTAAGAAAACAATACAAACGGATCAGCCAGATGGGGTGATACCAAATGGCTGATCCGGTTATAAGGAATATGTTAAGTCAATAGGCGACCTCAGCACAAAAGAAATCACTTAGCGAGATTCATGCCGAGGAGAAGGCCGTCGTAGTTGTCGAGTATCTGGGTGAGAGAGCCGACAGTAGAGCTAACGCCCCCGGCAATCGAACCAAGAACCTTAACCACCGAAAGAATCTTATCAGCCTCAAACAGCAACGTAAGCTCCTTAACGCTATAATAAGCCTTAGCATTGAGAGTCAGAAGCCCCGCCTTGATAACAAGGTCGCGATTCTTAGCATCGAGAGACCAGGTACCGCTGAGAGTTTTGCTTCCATACTTAATCTCACAAGTCTTATCCTCATTAAAAGTAAACGAGCATACACCCTTCTTAATGCCAACCTTAGCATAAATGTCGGCAAGCTTATTCTCAATCGTGCTCGCGGCCACAGCACCACCGGCACTGGCAAGAGCATTCTCCGACTTAAAACGGCACTCAGGACTCGCATAAGTCCATGTGCCCTGAATAGTGCGGTCCGACAAAGGAATAGCCTCGCCGACCAAACCGCCGAGCAGGCTGCCGAGAAGACCCTGACCGCCATCGCTTCCCGAAGAAGAAGACGACGACGAGCTTGTCGAAGAAGCAGAAGCAGAAGCTCCGGCATTGCCCATCGAAGCGCAAGAAGTAGTCAAAAGAGTGGCCGCCAAAATAGCCGCGGCCGATAATACGATTTTCTTCATATTTCAAATATATTATAAATACTCACAATAGAAATCATCAGCTGAAGAGAGCGTGAAGAGCCTCGAAGCGGGCGAGCGTGTCGCCACCGAATTTCTCCATAGAGCGGCGCACGCGATCGAGCGACTTACGCTGCATATCGCCACTCTTAGAGTAAAACTTGTCGGCATAGCAAACAAGCTTCTCAAGCAGCGTCTGCGGCATATAGTCGCCCGGGGGAAGAGGGAGGGCGAAGCGCTCGACATCGTCAGCCGTCAGCCCTGCCCCGGTGTGACGCATGGCCACGCGGACAAAAACCTCGGGGACACCCTCGCTTCTTAGCAGCTCGCCGCCGAGTTGCCCGTGGCGCAGATAAGGCTCAGTGCCATGACAGTCGATGCCGGGAGCATCGGTAAGGCATATACCGATATCGTGGAGCATGGCAGCGGCCTCAACCTCATCAGGGTCGAGCGGCAAACGCTTCTCCCGGGCGATACAGAGAGCGAGGTCGGCCACTTGGCGACAATGCTTCATATAAATATCCCGCAGGCGCGAACCCGCGGGATAATATTTATCAATAATCTTCTGATAGTCCATAGTTGGATTCTTAAGAGAACAGGAGGATGCTCCATAGAGCGTCGTTTCCGGAGGAGGAGCGCAATTAAAGACGGCGCAGAGGAAAGAGAGCCTTAGAGCACAGTGTTCCAACCGTGGATGTCTTCAATTTCGCCAAGCTGAATACCGCGGAGGGTGTTGTAGAGCTTGGTGGTGACAGGCCCGGGATTGCCGTCTTTAGAAATGATGTATTTCTTACCGGTATCGAGGTCGTCGACTTCGGCCACAGGCGAGGCCACAGCCGCAGTGCCGCAGGCAGCCGCTTCGCTGACGGTGTCGAGCTCTTCGAGGGGAATGTGGCGGGCCTCAACCTCCAAGCCCATGTCGCGGGCAAGCTGCTGAAGGCTCATGTTGGTGATAGAGGGGAGAATAGACTCCGAGGCGGGAGTGATATACTTTCCGTCCTTGATAGCGAAGAAGTTGGCGGGGCCGCACTCGTCGAGATATTTCTTCTCCTTTGGGTCGAGGTAGAGCACGGCCGAGTAGCCGAGAGCGTGGGCTTTCTCTCCGGCGCCGAGGCTCGCGGCATAGTTACCGCCCACCTTCCAGCGGCCGGTGCCTTTGGGAGCCACGCGGTCATACTCGCGCATCACGCAGATGTTAGTCGGGCGGAAACCCTCCTTGAAGTAAGGCCCAACGGGAGTGACGAGGATGAGGAAGAGGTATTCCTTACCGGGTTTAACGCCTACCTGAGCGGTCATGCCGATTTCGAGAGGGCGAATGTAGAGCGAGGCACCCGAACCGTAGGGGGGGATGAAACGCTCGTTGAGCTGAACTGCCTTTATCACCATCTCCTTAAACAATTCGGGAGTGATGGGGGCCATAAGCAGCCCCTTAGCCGATTCAGCGATACGCTTAGCGTTCTCTTCGAGACGGAAAATACGCACTTTGCCGTCCTTGCCCCTGAAAGCTTTGAGGCCTTCAAAGATTTCCTGGCCATAGTGGAGGCAAGTAGCGGCCATGTGGATGCTGACATATTCGGAGTCGGACACCTGGATGTCGCCCCATTTACCGTCTTTGTACTCGCAGCGTACGTTGTAGTCGGTCTTCATGTAGCCAAACGAGAGGTTGGCCCAATCGATTTCGGTAGTCATATTCGAGGTAGTATTAAAGAGGTGAATAGATAACCTATATGTTATTTGCTACGCAAAGTTAAACTTTTACGCGGAAATATCAAAAAAAATCATTCGGAGAGGACGGCGTCGAGCTGGCGGAGGGCGTCGCGGATCTCGCGATAGGTAGTGACGCGGGTCGGGACGAGGGGGAGTCGCAGCTCATTTTCGATCATGCCCATCTCGTGGAGGGCGCATTTGACACCGGCGGGGTTGCCGTCTTTAAACAGCAGCTTGAACAGCTCGGTGAAGCGGTGATGTATCATCAGGGCCTGGCAGTAATCGCCCCGGCGTGCAAGGCGCACCATTCGCGAGAACTCGCGGGGGAAAGCGTTGCCTATCACAGAGATGACGCCGACGGCTCCGAGCATAAGGAGCGGGTAGGTAATGCCGTCGTCGCCAGAGATGACCATAAAGTCATCGGGCTTGTTTTTGATAATCTCGTCCATTTGCTGGATGTTGCCCGAAGCCTCTTTGATGCCGATAATGTTGTCGAAATCAGCGGCCAGGCGGAGAGTGGTCTCAGGGCTCATGTTGGTGCCGGTGCGCCCCGGAACGTTGTATAGGAGGAGGGGGAGAGGCGAGGCGTGGGCTATCGCCGCGAAATGCTGATAGATACCCTCCTGGGAAGGCTTGTTGTAGAAGGGCACCACCGACAGGATGGCGCAGAAGCCGGAGAGGTCGACGGAACGAATCTCGTCGATGACGGCGGAGGTGCAGTTACCACCCATGCCGAGCACCAGCGGCACGCGGCCGGCGACCCGCTCGACGACGAAGTCTCTCACCATCCGACGCTCATCGGCGCTGAGGGTCGGGGTCTCGGCGGTAGTGCCAAGGGCGACGATATAGTCGACCGAGTTACTGATCTGGTAGTCGATGAGCCGGGCGAGAGCGTCGAAGTCGATTGACTTGTCGGCCTTGAAGGGTGTAATTAAGGCGACACCCATTCCGCTCAGATTTATATGAGCCATACACTTAATAGGGTTAGCTTGGTTTTGCTTTCGCGAATTTAATGAAATAAAATAAAAACGCGAAAAAAACGCCGCAAAAAGGGATGAACCATTCGGAGCGGGGGTTGTTATAATAGTACAAAACGATGAAATGAACAACGATAAAAACAAATAATAAAACATATACAGCTATGAACGACTTCAATCAAATAATCAATTCAGACAAGCCTACACTGGTTGACTTCTTCGCCACATGGTGCGGCCCCTGCAAGATGCAGGCCCCGATTCTCGAGCAACTCAAGGCCAAAATGGGCGACAAGGTGACGATAGTGAAAGTCGATATCGACCGTAATCAGGAACTCGCGGCCCAGTACAAGGTAATGTCGGTGCCGACGCTGATGATTTTCAAGAACGGCGCGGCGGTATGGCGCGAAGCCGGACTCAAGACCGAAGATTACCTCGAAAAGAAACTCTACGAGCATATCCCGACCAAGAGCGACGAGACCTTCAACAATCCCGACGCGAAAGTGACCGATTAACGCCGGGCAGAGGCAGACGACAGAAAAACACACACCACACTATAAAACCTTTATAAACTATAAACCCGAAAAATCTTAATTAACAATATGAACACACAACTCACTACCGCTCTGGCCGACACGACCCGCCCAACCCTCGTGGAATTTTATGCAGACTGGTGCCCCCACTGCCAGCGAATGATGCCGATCGTGGCAAAACTGAAAGCTGAAGTAGGCGACCGCGCTCACATAATCCAAATCGAGGGCGACCAAAACAAAGAGATCATGGAGAAATATCATGTACACTCCTATCCTACCTGGATACTCTTCGAGGATGGACAGGAAGCATGGCGCGACAGCGGAGAGAAGCCGCTCTCAGAGCTGAAAGATATGATAGACCGCTTCGTCTAAAAAGACATCACTTACATATTATATATCGCGGCGGCGCGGAAGCGCAATGCACGCGCCGCCACCTGAATGACTCAGGCCGGAGTTCCAACGGAACCCCGGTCTGTCTTCGTTACGGAATAATCAGCGAGGGGAAAATTTAGAGCCTGTCCCATAAAAACAGATTTTATGGGACAGGCTCTTAGGGGTTAGGGGAAAAATGCGTATATTCGCGGCAGGCTGACAGGAAAGCAAACCTAATCAGGCAAGTAAGTCACGAAAAATCACTTATCTAACCCAAATCATTCATATAAACAGAATCATGAAGAAAACTATCATCACAGCCATGCTGGCTCTGGCGGCAGTGGCAGCGAACGCCCAGGTATTCGTAGGCGGCACGATGGGCGTGGCCACGCAAAAGAAGAGCAACATCGACCGCTACACGACATTCACGTTCGCTCCGACCGTGGGCTACAACTTCAACGAGAAGGTGTCGGCCGGAATCGAGTTTGCCTACACATACGGTGACCAGGGGCTTGTTTCGACCAACGAAATACTCCTCGGCCCATACGTGCGCTACAATTTTTTCGAGCCTGAGAGCGTAGAAGGGCTTAAGGTATTCGCGGAGGCGGGTCTCTACTACAACTATCTGAACGTGGACATCGACGGGGAGTCGGGCGACGGCAACGGAGTGCAGATCGCGCTGCGCCCAGGAGTCTCTTACATGCTGGGAGCCAACTGGCAGGTACTGGCTAAGATGGACCTCTTCTCGTTCACACACATGAGCGGCTCGTCGAGCACGGGATTCGGCGTGAATCCGACCAATGTAAGCTTCGGCGTGGCCTACAATTTCTAAAAATATCACCTCTCGGAGGATTCAAAAGTATCTTTTTCACCAGAAACGGGGAGAAAGATACTTTACTTTTGCCAAAAAATCAGATTTTTATGGCAATACCAACTGAAATACTCCGCGAGAACAAACGCCGAAACAAGTCGCGCACCCTGAGCTACGACCCGATCGCGGGGAAAGGATGCTGCGGGCCGAGGGTTAGGGTTGAGCGAAAGGGGGATGGCCGGGATTATGACCCGGAGGTGCAATACGTGCCAATATCGATAGCCGAACTCGACGAGCCGAAGAGGCGCGCCAAGCGCAGGAAGCCGAAAACGGCCCCGGCGGCTCCAAAGGCCGCCAGAGTGAAGAGAATAGCGGTAAAAGCCGAGGGGAAGACGGCGACGAAAAGCGCCCAAAAGCGCCGTAAGCGTAAAAAGACCGTCGCCGAGAAGTATCTGAGCCTATCATCGGAGGAGTGGGCCAAGCTCCGCTGCCGCCACGACTTTGAATACTGGGCAGCGACGTGCGGCACTATCCGCGACAAGGAGTCGGGGCGCATAATACCGCTCAGGCTCAACCGCCCGCAGCGCCGAGTGCTCAGCATCATAGAGGAGCGTCGCCGCTCAAATAAACCTATAAGACTGATATTGCTGAAGGCCCGCCAATGGGGAGGGTCGACATTAGTGATGTACTATATGGCTTGGATACAGACGTGCCTGGCCACAAACTGGAATTCGCTTATCTGCGCGCAGGTGAAGGACACGGCGTCGACAATCCGCGGAATGTATTCGCGGCTTATCGAGCGGTATCCGGCCGAGCTGTGGCAACCTGACGCCGAAGCGGCTTCGAACGGCGGCAAAGGCGCGTCGGAGCCGAAACTGATACCTTTCGAGGGGTCGCGCAACACCCGCCTCATACCGGCGCGAGGATGCACGATAACGGTAGGGTCGTCGGAGAGTCAGGACGCCATAAGGGGGGGCGACTACGCCATGGCGCACCTGAGCGAGGTGGCGTTCTGGCGCGACTCCGAGCAGTCGTCGCCCGAAAACTTCATCAGGGCTATCTGCGGGTCGATACTCCAGCACCCGCTGACGCTCATAGTGCTTGAAAGCACTGCCAACGGGGCGGGCAATTTCTTTCACCGTGAATGGCTTAGGGCCGACCGCGGCGAAAGCGACAAGACACCTGTATTCGTGCCTTGGCATGAAATCGACCTATACAGAGCGGGGGATCTCGACCAGGAGTCGGCGTCAGAGCTATGGGACGAGATGGACGACTACGAGCGGAAGCTATGGTCCGACCATGGCTGCACCTTAGAGGCGATAGCGTGGTTTCACGCGAAGCGGCTCGAATACCCCTCGCTGGAACATATGTTGGCTGAATATCCGACAACACCGGAGGAGGCGTTCACGTACACAGACCGCGCGGTCTTCGGAGTGGATCAATGCGAGCGGCTAAGGAGCGGCTGCCACGACCCGATATTCACCGGGGAGATAACAGGCAACGACAGTGTAGGGCCCGACTCGCTGCAGGGGATACGCCTCACGGCTGGGCAGGGGGCGATGTCGATATGGAAGATGCCTGAGTCGACCGGAAACCCGATGATAGACTGCAACCGCTACGTCGCAGCCGTAGACATAGGGGGTAGAAGCGAGGATAGCGACTGGTCGGTGATCTCGGTGATAGACACGCAGGGGGGAAACGACGGGGAGACTCCCGAGGTTGCAGCCCAATGGCGAGGGCACGACTACCACGACCGACTGGCATGGACGGCGGCGCGGGTAGCCCGATTTTACAACGACGCTCTCCTGGTATTTGAAAGCAACTCACTGGAACAGAGCGCCGACGCCGACGACCCGTCGCTCTACATACTCTCGCAGGTGAAACGCCACTACCGCCACATATACCTGCGCCGCGACCATGGGGGCACGCTTCACGCGGGATTTCACACTAACCGGGCCACGAAGTCGCTGATAATAAATCATCTGATAGCTTTGGTAAGGGACAACGGCTACATAGAGCACTGCGACTTGGCCGTAAACGAGCTGCTGAGCTACGAGACGACGCCTTCGGGGGGCTTCACGGCCCGGCGCGGCTGCAACGACGATATACTGATGTCGCGAGCGATAGCCCTTCACATAGCGAGCATCACGGCCCGCAACCGGGCGATAGCGGCCAATTTCTGACACTCACTCACACACAAGAAACACTCAACATGGAAACCGTAACTGAATTTTTCCGCGAGAATCTGCTCGCGTTCGGGCTGTGGCTATTCGTCACCTACGGGGCGACGGTCGCGGCCATGGCAATAGACCTGTTCACGGGGCTGCGGAAATCGGCCGCGAGGGGCATAGCCTGCAATTCGCGGGGGCTGAAGCGAACGTGCGACAAGGCGATGAAGTATTTCCTGCCGATGATGTGCCTTACGTGTATCGACACGATAGCCGCGGCTATTATGCCGATACCGGCGCTGACGATGATATTCGGAGCTTACTGCATATTCTGCGAGCTAAAGTCGGTGCTCGAAACCACATATCAGAAGGAGGAGATACGCCGCGGGGCGGGGCTTGTAGAGGATCTGCTCGCCAATCCCCGGCTGAGAGAAATCATTATGAAACTTATGGAGAGCCTGAAGGAGTAAGGCATGGGGTATGCGGTAGTTATTTAGCTGTATATCAGGAGGATGCTCCATTGAGCAGCGCTACTGGGCGGGGGCACAGGGGTAGACGCTTTCTGACGGCTAAAGCCGTCACCCAGTAAAAGAGAGAGATTTCTGGTCGGGGGGATTCTCTTTCGCACGGCTGAAGACGTGCGCTCCATATCTACTCCTTAATTGCTTGTCGGTCAGGAGGATGCTCCATGGAGCATCCCTACTGTTCGGGGGTACAACGCCTGGTTGGATTTGAGTTTTAATTTAACTAATTTCTAAATTTATTTTAATATGAGAAAAATCAATGAGATTATCGTTCACTGCACGGCCACGCCTGAGGGGAGAGAAGTAAAGGTAGCGGATGTTGACCGCTGGCACCGTCAGCGCGGTTTCAACGGCATAGGCTACCATTATCTGGTATATCTCGACGGAACGGTGGCTAAGGGGAGACCCGCAGAACAGGTAGGGGCCCACTGCAAGGGGCACAACGCCAACTCGATAGGTGTATGCTACGTAGGGGGGCTGGCCGCGGACTGCAAGACTCCGAAGGACACGCGCACGCAGCGACAAAAGGAGGCGCTGAGGGAGCTGATAGCCAGACTGCGGGCAGAATATCGGGGAGCGAGGGTAAGAGGTCACCGCGACTTCGCCCGGAAAGATTGCCCCTGCTTCGACGCGACGACGGAGTACGCGGAGCCATGACCCTGACGCGGCTATTTCTTCAGCAGCTCGAAGGTGCAGTAGACGGGATAATGGTCGGAGGAGCGGATGTCGCCGCGGCTGAAATCGAGAGCACGGAGATTGCCCTCATATAATATATGGTCGATATGGAAGTAGAAGCGGTCGGTATTATACGTAATGATCGGGCCGCATCCGGCTTTGGCGAAGGCTGAGAACATACGCCCCCGGCGCAGACGGCGCAGGGCGTAGCAAGCCTCGACGTCGTTGAAGTCGCCGGAAAGAATTACGTTGTTATAGCCGAGCGAATCGAGCTGAGAGGCGAGCATATCGGCCTGCCGGGCTCGGTGGACGAAAGCGGTGTCGAGCTTATCGTAGAGGCTCATAGCCTTCCCTTTCCACCCCCTGACGCGGTCGCCCTCGGTAAACATCTGATAATTAATCTTATCGTTATCCGACAGACCGAGCGACTGGAGATGGGCCGAAACGAGCAGTATGGTGTCGGCATCGACGACTGTCTCGGCGGCCAGCCAACAGGCCCAAGCGTCGCCTGGCTGGCTCAACTCGATCTTTTTGAGGGGATACTTCGAGAGAAAGGCGCTCGAAGGGTCGCCGAAGAAGAGGGAGTAGGGGTAGAGGGAATCGATAGAGTCGACCTGCGACTTATACTTGCCGTAGACTTTCATATCGTAGAACTCCTGAAGCGAGATGATGTCGGCGCCTGATCGGATGAGCTGAGAGAGCGTACGGCTATTGCCCTCGGGATAAAGCCCCTCGATATCTTTCAACGAAAGGACGTTGTAGCTCATAAACCTGATAGTCGCGCTCCCACGCGGGGCCGACTTAGGGTAATTGACCGGGCAGAAGGAGGCCAAGGCATTGACCGACAACAACACCGAGGCGAGCTGAATCAACGCCCAGCGCCGACGGAAGAGGAGGTTGACCACTGCGGCCAAAAGGGTCGCGAGGATGAGGATAGGGAACGCCATGGCGAGGAAAGCGGGGAAGGTCCATGTAAGGGGCGAAATGAGCCCGGCGTTGGCGCCCAGGACAGTGGCGAGGGCGAGCAAGAGGGTCAAGGCGAGCCATATCGACCGAAGTATTTTGACAGGAGTATTCATCGTGGCGGGGAAAAGAGTGTCAGGTGCGGTTGGAGAGGTCGAAGAGCTCGCGCTTCTCGTCGGCGGTAAGCGATGAGTAGCCCGAAGTCTTGATCTTGTCGAGGATGACGTCGATACGCTTATGGTCGGCGGCGCGGTCGCGGGGGGCTGACTTGGCGTCGCGGCGAACTTTCTTCTTACGGCCGAACTTAGCCTTTCGCGGCGCGGCGGGCCGGCGGAAAAGGTTGGCGAGGAGGTCGAGGAGCTGATTGAGGGGGCGGGTGATGTCGCGCCCGCGCAGCATCATCAGCCCGTACCAAAGGCCGACGAGTATGCCGCCGATATGGGCCACATGGCCCCCGGCGTTGTTGCCGACAAGCCCGAGGGCGAAGAGGGCCACCATGGCCACGGCCACCCATTTGAGCCTTACCATGCCTATCAGGAACAGGCCGACCTCGAAGTCGGGCATCAGGACGGCATCGGCGATGACGATAGCCATGACGGCGGCTGAGGCTCCGAGCAGCGTCGCCGAGACTCCGAAAACGTTGCCCCACAGCAGATAGAGAACAGCTCCGCCGAGCCCACCCATAAGATAGAGAGCGAGGAGCTGACGAGGGGTGGAGCGATAGAGGAAGATACGGCCAAACCAATAGAGTGTCAGCATATTAAACAATATGTGGAGCACATCGTAGTGGGTGAACATATATGAGAGCGGAGTCCAGGGCCTGGAGACGAGGAGAGAGAGCGACGACGGGAGCGCGAGCTCGTTGATAGCGGGGTCGATGTCGCCCCCGACAATCATCAGAACCACCCCGGCGAGCCTGATAAGCAGAAATATGGCCACGTTGACCACGATCAGCTTAAGCAGGAGGCTCAGCGACTTCCATTTACTAATCCACGACGCAGAACGCATATCAGAAATCTTGAACAGAATGTTTACGCCAATAAAGCATTATAATGAGACCGACGAGCATACCGCCGAGGTGGGCGAAATGAGCGACGTTGTCGCCGGCATTGTTGCTGACGCCCTGAAGCAGCTCGATCACGCCGTAGCCTATCACAAACCAGCGGGCCTGGATAGGGACCGGGATGAAGAAGAGATAGAGCGGAGCCTTGGGGTACATCATGCCGAAGGCGAGGAGGATGCCGAAGACGGCTCCCGAAGCGCCGATAATAGGGGTGTTGATAAGACTCCAAATGGCGTTGACGGCGGGGAAGCCGGTGTTGAGCACATAGCCGGCGGGGACTTCGAGGGCGTTGATCTGCTCGACGGTAAGGCCGAGGGGGAGCGAGGTGGTGTAGTGGGCTATAGCGAGGGAGAAAACGCCGAGCTGGATGAGGCCCGCGCCGATTCCGCAGCTCATGTAATAGAAGAGGAAGCGCTTGGATCCGAGCGACCGCTCGATCACGATGCCGAACATGAACAGGGCAAACATATTGAAGAAGAGATGCTGGAAGCCTGTCTGGACGAACATGTAGGTGATCAACTGCCATGGGCGGAAGGAGGCGGAGCTGAAGTAGTGCAAGGCGCATATATCAACGATGCGGTCGGAGGCCGCGGGCATGATGTTGGCGACGGCCCAAATTATCACATTGATAATAAGGAGATTTTTAGTCACCGGGGGCAATGCCCTGAAAGTGGAGCCGATATTCATTAAATAACTGATGTTAAAGATTGATTTTCGGAGCAAAGTTACAAAAAATGTGCCAAACAATTTATCTTAAAAATTTGCTGACGCCGCGAAAAAGTGTTAATTTTGTGGTTCACAAATGCGCTACACGAAGTTATTAGACTATAAATCAAATAATTATCTACATTAATAATCTCAAAACCCTCTAAACTTCTATGTGGTTAACAAGCTCTTCAATCGGAAGAAAGTTTGTCATGGCATTGACCGGAGCTTTCTTAATCCTGTTTGTTACATTTCACGTGTTGATGAATGGAGTCGCGTTGTTCTGGCCGTCGGCCTACAACGTGGTGTGTGAATTTCTCGGCGCCAACTGGTATGCCTTCGTCGGCACGCTGATACTGGCAGCGGGCTTCGTGCTCCATATCCTCTACGCGCTTTGGCTCACCTGGGAGAACCATAACGCCCGCGGCAACGACCGCTACAACGTGACCTCGCGTCCGCCTCAGGTAGAATGGGCATCAAAGAATATGCTGGTGCTCGGCGTGGTGATTCTCTGCTTCCTTGCCGTGCACATGTGGCAATTCTGGGCAAAAATGCAGCTCGTAGAGATACTCGGCCTCCCGACCGACGTTCCCCCCGCAGCGGGCACTCTCTTCATCCAGCAGGCCTTCTCATGCCCCTGGACCGTAATCATCTACTGCATCGGCTTCATCGCCCTCTGGTTTCACATGACCCACGGCTTCTGGTCGATGTGCCAGTCGTCGGGCATCAACAACAAGACCTGGCTCCCGCGCCTGAAAGTGATCGGCAACGTATGGGCCACGGTGGTCTGCGGCCTGTTTGTGGCTGAGGCTATCGTGTTCACCGTATGCGCGAAACATGAGTGCTACCTCCTCTGCCCCGATCTCCAGGAGCAGTATATAGAGATGAGCGAGGATGGCAAAGCCTATCCTTTCGAGATGATGGAAGGGAAATGGAGCGTAAGCTGCGGCGAGGCTGCTTGCACCGAGGCCGACTGCGACAAGGCCGCTTGCGGCGAAACGGCTTGCGGCAACGAGGCTTGCGAAACCGCGGGATGCACCGAAGGCGCCTGCAATCAGGCCGACTGCGCCAACGAGGCTTGCGCCCAGGCCGGCTGCCCCGAAGGCTGCTGCGAGAACGGCGTATGCGTGAACGCCGACTGCCAGAACCCCGCCTGCCCCGGCAAAGCACAACCCGAAAAAACTAATTCAGAAAACAAATAAATACCAATCAGATATGGCAGACTTGAAAAATGTCGAAGGGATGATTGACTCAACCCCCATCATGAAGGATTATGCCGACATCGAATCGGCAGCTCTCCCCGAATATCAGATCGACTCCAAAATCCCCGAAGGTCCCATAGCTGACAAGTGGACCAACTATAAGGCTCATCAGAAGCTCGTCAACCCCGCCAACAAGCGCAATCTCGACGTGATCGTGGTAGGCACCGGCCTGGCAGGCGCGTCGGCAGCGTCGACCCTCGGCGAGCTCGGCTTCAACGTGCTTAACTTCTGCATACAGGACTCACCGCGCCGCGCCCACTCGATCGCGGCCCAGGGCGGTATCAACGCCGCGAAGGACTATCAGAACGACGGCGACTCTATCTACCGCTTATTCTACGACACGGTAAAGGGGGGCGACTTCCGCTCTCGCGAGGCCAACGTCTACCGTCTGGCCGAGGTGTCGAACAATATCATTGACCAGTGCGTGGCTCAGGGCGTACCCTTCGCCCGCGAATACGGCGGCCTTCTGGCCAACCGCTCATTCGGCGGCGCCCAGGTGAGCCGCACATTCTACGCCAAAGGCCAGACCGGCCAGCAGCTGCTGCTCGGCGCCTACTCTTCGCTCAACCGCCAGATACAGAAAGGCACCGTCAAGAGCTTCAACCGCCGCGAGATGCTCGACCTGGTGATCATCGACGGCCGCGCCCGCGGTATCATCGTGCGCAACCTCATCACCGGCGAGATCGAGCGCTACGCCGCTCACTGCGTCGTGCTCGCCACCGGCGGCTACGGCCGCACATTCTTCCTGTCGACCAACGCTATGGGCTGCAACGGCTCGGCAGCTGTCCAGGCATTCAAGAAGGGCGCTTATCTCTCCAACCTCGCCTTCACCCAGATCCACCCGACCTGCATACCTGTTCACGGCGAGGATCAGTCTAAGCTCACGCTCATGTCTGAGTCGCTTCGCAACGACGGCCGCATCTGGGTGCCGAAGAAGAAAGAGGACGCCGAGGCAATCCGCGCCGGCAAGCTCAAACCGACCGACATACCCGACGAAGACCGCGACTTCTATCTCGAGCGCCGATACCCGGCATTCGGCAACCTCTGCCCCCGCGACATCGCCTCGCGCGCGGCTAAGGAGCGCTGCGACGCGGGCTACGGCGTAGGCACCGGCAACGCCGTCTACCTCGACTTCAAGTACGCGATCGACCGCCTGGGCGAGGACGTGGTACGCGACCGCTACGGAAACCTCTTCGACATGTATCAGATGATTTCGGACGACGACCCCTACCACACCCCGATGCAGATATTCCCGGCATCGCACTACACGATGGGCGGCATCTGGGTCGACTACGAATTGCAGACCTCGATCAAGGGCCTCTTCGCGATCGGCGAATGTAACTTCTCGGACCACGGCGCCAACCGCCTCGGAGCGTCGGCCCTCATGCAGGGCCTCGCCGACGGCTACTTCGTGCTCCCCTACACCATCCAGAACTACCTCAGCGACCAGATCAAAGTGCCCCACTTCAAGACCAACACCAAGGAATTCGCCGAGGCAGAGGCAGGGGTGAAGGCGCGCATCGAGAAGCTGATGAACATAAAAGGCACCAAGTCGCCCGACGAAATCCATAAGAAGCTCGGCCACGTGATGTGGAACCTCGTAGGCATGGGCCGCACGCTCCAGAGCCTCGTGAAAGCGGTCGACGAGATCGCCGAGGTGACCAAGGAATTCTACTCCGACCTTAAGGTGGTAGGCTCGGCCAACGACCTCAACACCGAGCTGGAGAAGGCCCTCCGCCTCGAAGACTTCCTGGTAATAGCCAAGATGATGGCGATCGACGCGCTCCACCGCAACGAATCGTGCGGCGCCCACTTCCGCGAAGAGTATCAGACCCCCGACGGCGAAGCGCTCCGCAACGACAAAGACTACATGTACGTAAGCTGCTGGAAATACACCGGCGACAACGAGAAGCCTATCCTCCTCAAGGAGCCCCTCAACTACGAGGCAATCAAGGTGCAGACCCGTAACTACAAATCATAAAACGTCTAACGTCAAAACACTGAAACGACAACAATGGAAACAACTATTAATGTAAATCTCAAGATTTGGCGTCAACGTAGTCCCAAAGACAAAGGCCAATTCAAAACATATCGCGTCGAGAACGTATCGACCGGCAGCTCATTCCTCGAAATGCTCGATATGCTCAACCAGCAGCTCGTTGTAGCCGGCGAGGAGCCCGTTGTATTCGACAACGACTGCCGCGAAGGTATCTGCGGCATGTGCTCGCTCTACATCAACGGCCATCCCCACGGCCCGGTGCAGGGCATCACCACCTGCCAGCTCCACATGCGCAAATTCAACAACGAAGACACGATCACGATCGAGCCATGGCGCTCGGCCGCTTTCCCCGTGATCCGCGACCTGATGGTCGACCGCCACGCTTTCGACAAGATCCAGCAGGCGGGAGGCTACGTGTCGTTTAACTGCGGCGGCGCACCCGACGCCAACTCGCTCCCGATCTCTAAGGAGGTGGCCGACGAGGCAATGGACTCGGCGACCTGCATCGGCTGCGGCGCCTGCGTGGCAGCCTGCAAGAACGGCTCGGCAATGCTCTTCGTGAGCGCCAAGGTGAGCCAGTTTGCCCTCCTGCCGCAGGGCCAGGTGGAGCGCGCCCGCCGCGCCCGCGCCATGGTGAAGAAGATGGACGAGCTCGGCTTCGGCAACTGCACCAACACCGGCGCATGCGCCGCCGAGTGCCCCAAGAACATCTCGCTGAGCAACATCGCCCGCCTCAACCGCGAGTTCATCAAGGCTAAGCTCAAAGACTGATACCGACGGCCGCGGCTCGCTAACGCCGCGTAAAGCCAATCTATATAGCCCATGGATTTTCACTTTCATGTAGATCCATGGGCTACTTTATCGAAAGATGGCATCGATTTACGGTTTTTCAGTCAAAACGACGAAAAAAAAGCAAAAAAGTATTGCAAAAATAAAAAATAACCGTAACTTTGCCACTTTGAAAGCAGCATAATCCAATAGGTTGCATTTTGTCATAAACAAAAGCGCATATTTTACAAAAATTAAGCACACGGAGGAGACGCGCAAAAAATTCCACTACTCGACCGCGCCGATCCCGTATAATAGCGAATATTATCCAATAATTAATTTAATAACCAAACAGTAAAAAGCATGAAGAAATTCTACTCCACAATGGTGGCTCTGATCGCCGCCCTTGCAGTTTCGGTTTCAGCTGCGCCTATCTCGAAGCGTTTGAATCAAGCCAACGCTAATTTCGGCGAGAAAATCAGCGTTGAGTCAGCTCAGAAGCGTGAATTCCAAATCAAGGATACGAAAGAGTCTTGCATCAAATTAGAGCGCAAAGGCATGGCCAGCACTCTCAGCGTAGGCGCCACCACAATGGATGATCTGTACGGAGAATACGTATGGTCGGCAGTAAATATGTACAGCGGCGAAGAAGAGAGCTTCGAAGTATTATTCGTAAACACCGAGTTATATGAAGGCCTATTTGAAGAGAACGAATTCGTGATCGAGGGCTTCGCAGATACCGCTGTCCTCGCATCATACGACGAAGCGACTAAAACAATCTCAATCAACCCCCAGTTTATCGGACACAACGATGTATACAACGAGGAAATACTCTTCTCTAAGGTGATTGAAATCCCTGCTGAAAAGGAAGGTGAGCAGCCTACCTACGAGCCTTCTTTCACCGAGCCTGTGGTGCTCAGCTACGCAGTATTTGAAGACGGCTCTGCCGCATACCTGTCAAAAGACCAGTACGGAGCTTCGGGCTACATCATCACCGATGAGACAACAGGCGAAGGCGTGTCGACTATCGAAGACGGCATGTATTTCTGGTACTACATCGGCCTTATAGAGGATAACCCCTGGGTAGAATACGGCCCCTGCACATGGAAAGAGGGCATATTAGCTTCATGGTTTAGCGGAACAGAATACAAAGAGGTTGAAACCACACTCAATTACATCCCCGACGCTCCCTACCCCGCATATCGCATTATGAACCCCCTTCTCGGCACATTCGGATTTGAGGGTGGCTATCTCGAATTCTACCTGCCCAGCCTCGAACTCGGTCTTGTGCCTGACCAGCCTACATTGATAGAAGCGACTGGCCGCGGCCTTACATTCTTGATTGGATGCGCCTACAATGTTTATGTCGGTTTTGACCCGACAGGCATGACAACCGAAGAATACGTGGCAGCCTTCAAAGCATCACAATATGCTGAGCGCGCGATTGAAGCAACAGTAGAAGATGGATATATGACCGTAAACTTCGGCCCCAACTCTGTTTGCTTGATGTGGCCGTATGCAGCCGACGGTTCTGGCATTGATCCCGAAGGTATCTACTCAACTTCAAACGCAAAAACTTCAACCCTCAAGTTCAAGCTCAAATCAGACGGCGTTGAGAACATCATCGGCGGCATCGACGAGAACGCTCCCGTTGAATACTACAACCTCCAGGGTATCCGCGTGAATGAGCCCGCCAAAGGCCAGCTCGTGATCAAGCGCCAGGGCAACAAAGCCGTTAAGGTAGTGAAATAATAGCCCAACCCCCATAGCATAGACGACCCCCGGGAAGCATCTGCTCCCCGGGGGCGTTTGCGTTATAGCGCGATATGGTTCGCGGGGGCGATATTTTTAAGGCGGCGACTTTTGAGGCTGTGATTTTTTAAGGCGGCGATTTGCAAAATTGGGAATAATCGCTTATCTTTGCGGTAGAAAACGACGGAACTAAGCAAGCAAGGGGTCTCGGAGCACAGCCGGGATTCTTAATTTTTTACTTGCCTACCAACTTCCGGCCCTAATAACTAATTGATTAACAAACAGCAAGACGCAGGCGCGGAAACGCCTGCTAAACACATTTGAAGATATGGCAATAGTTTTTATGACCAAAGAGGGCTATAAGAAGAAAATGGAGGAAATCGCTTACCTCGAATCAGTGAAACGCCCCGAAATATCACGCGCGATAGCCGAGGCCCGCGACAAGGGGGACCTCTCGGAGAACGCCGAGTATGATGCGGCCAAAGAGGCGCAGGGCATGCTCGAAATGCAGATCGCGAAGCTCAAAGACATGGTGGCCTCGGCGCGCATCATCGACGAGAGCAAGCTCAACACCGAGGAGGTGCAGATAATGAACAAGGTGAAGATCAAGAATATCGCCAACGGCATGACGATGGAATACACCATCGTGGCCGACTCAGAGGCTAATATGCGCGAGAAGAAGATCGCGTCGTCGACCCCTGTGGCTCAGGGTCTGCTCGGCCACAAGCTTGGCGACGTGGTAGAGATAAAAGTGCCCTCGGGGCTGATGAAGTTTGAGATCGTAGAGATAAGCTTCTAAGCCGAGGCTTCTCGTTCAACCCCTTTAATATAATAACCGCAAATTATGGCATCGATATTTTCGCGCATCGCGGCCGGCGAGATACCTTCGTACAAGGTGGCCGAGACCGACGACTACTTCGCATTTCTCGACATCAACCCCGTGCAGCCAGGCCACGTGCTGGTAATCCCCAAGAAGGAGCAGGACTACATATTTGACATCGACGACGAGCATCTTGGCGGCATGATGATATTCGCCAAGAAGGTGGCCAACGCCCTGAAGAAGGCGGTGCCCTGCCGCAAGGTGGGCGTGGCTGTGATAGGGCTTGAGGTGCCTCACGCCCATATCCACCTTGTGCCGATGAGCAAGGAGGGCGACCTCGATTTCAGCCACAAGCTGACCCTCCCCGAGGAGGAGATGAAGCGCATAGCCGAGGCGATCGCGGCCAATATGTAAACCGCGCTACCGACACACTTACTTATCACTCAATCGCAATAACCAATGAAACCAATCGTATACGCCATATCGGCGGCGGCTTTGCTCTCGGCGTGCTCGGGAGCGGAGCGATGGAAAGTAGAGGGCAAGATCGACGGGGCCGAGGATAAGGTGATGTATCTCGAATCGGTCAACAACGGCCTATGGTCGGTAATCGACTCGGTGGCGCTGGCGGCCGACGGGAAGTTCGCCCTGGAGGCCGACCGCGCGATGTATCCCGACGTCTACAGGCTCAGCATAGACGGCCGCTCGATATATTTCCCGATCGACAGCACGGAGACTGTCACCGTGGCCGCGGCGATGGCCGATTTCGACACCGCCTACACGCTCTCAGGCTCAACTTCGGCCGATATGATGAACGAGGTGAACGCCCGCATCAACAAGGCACTTGCCGAAGGGAGCGACATAGCCGGCGACTCGCTGCTGAAACGCGACATCGCGGGGATATTGCAGCGCGACTGGGGCAGCATCGTGGCCTACTACGCCATCAACAAGTCGGTGGGCACGACTCCCCTATTCGACCCGGCGCTCAAATTCGACCGCCGGATAATCAACGCCGTGGCCAACAATTACGCCAACAACCCCGACGACCCCCGCGCGGGGATGCTCCGAAAGGCTACCCTCAACAACCGTATGCTCTACGAGGGAGCTAAGAAGGAGATGGCCGTCAGCGAGATGCTCTTCCCCGAAATCGAGCTTAAGGATAAGACCGGCACACCCCGCTCGCTCACCGCAGAGTGGGAGAAGGGCCGGGTGATGGTGCTCAACTTCACGCTCTACGGGGCGAAGGAGTCGCCCGCCTTCAATATCGCCCTGGCCGAGGTCTACGACCGCTATAAAGACCAGGGGCTTGAGATATATCAGGTGGTATGCGACGACGATGAGTACCTATGGCTCAACTCGGCGAAAAACATACCCTGGATTTCGGTCTACAACGCGCCCTCAAAGGCGGCCAACGCGCTGCTGCGCTACAACGTGGGGGCAGTGCCCACCACCTTTATCATAAGCCGCGACGGCCAGACACTCGAACGCGTCGAGAACTTGTCGGACCTGAAGCAGGCGGTAGCCAAATTCTTCTGATGCCGCCGGCCGACAAGCGACTCGCGATAATAATCCCGGTGCACAACCGCGCCGGGATTGTCGCACGCACCCTCGACTCGGTGGCGTCGCAGGGAGGCATAGGCCAAGCGCGGCTGATACTCGTAGACAACAACTCGACCGACTCCACCGCCGACACGCTGAAAGGATGGATAGAGTCGCACCCCGAACTCGACGTCACGCTCCTGTCGGAGCCGAAGCCGGGGGCCTGCGCGGCGCGCAACCGTGGCCTGGAGGCCGACGACTGCGAGTGGACAATGTTTTTCGACTCCGACGACGAGATGATGCCGGGGCTTCTGGAAGGGATTTACGACACGGTCGACAGCCACCCGGAAGCCTCGATCGTAGGCTGGGACGTGTCGCTGCAACTGGCCGACGGCTTGCGCCGAACGGCGCGGTTTGCCGAAAGCGACTTTCTACGCAACCATCTTATCCACGCAATCTTAGCGACGCAGCATTACGCCGCCCGCACCGAGCTGTTTCGCCTCGCCGGGGGCTGGGACGAGGGGGTGGCCTGCTGGAACGACTACGAATTAGGCGTCAGGCTGCTGCTGCTCCGCCCCTCGATCGCGAAGATCGGGTCGGCCGAGCCGCTGGTTAAGGTCAACTTCACGCCGGAGTCGATCACGGGGCGACGGCTGTCGGACCGCGCCGACGAGCGTTTTCACGCCCTCGACCTCTGCCATAAGCACCTGAGCGACAAGGGCTGCAACGGCGCAGCGGAGTGGATCGACTACCGGCGGGCGATCTTTGCCGCCGACTGCGAGCGGGAGGGCAAAAGGGAGAAAGGGCGCGCCGAGCTCAGAAGCCTCCTTACCGAAAAAAGCGCAGTTAAAAAGCTGATTTACAGCTTTATATATCATAAGCACAGGCTCTATCCGCGAGGGTCGCACATCATCGCCCGGATGTTTCTGCCCCGCATTTAACATCAAGACTCAAAGAAACAGACAACCCACTATCTTGAAAATGAAACGCATAGTCAATATCGTCATCGCCATGGCGGCAATCATCGGCATGGGTGCGCAAGCCCAAGTGAAGCCGGGCATCGAGGTGCTCCGCGACACCGGCTTCAAGGAGCTGAAGGGTAAGCGCGTAGGGCTGCTGACCAACCCTACGGGGGTTGACCACACGCTGAAATCGACCGTCGACATCCTGGCCGAAGCCCCTGAGGTGAATCTGACCGCGCTCTTCGCCCCTGAGCATGGCATACGCGGCGACGTGACTGCCGGAGGCAAAGTGACCTCGGGGAAGGACGCGAAGACCGGGGTAAAGGTCTACTCGGTCTACGGCTCGACGATGAAGCCCACGGCCGCTATGCTCGGCAACGTCGACGCCATAGTCTACGACATACAGGACAACGGTTGCCGCAGCTACACGTTCATCTCCTCGATGGGAAAGGCTATGGAGGCCGCAGCCGAAAACGGCAAGGAATTCGTAGTGCTCGACCGCCCAAATCCGCTCGGCGGCAACAGGGTCGAAGGGCCTCTCGTCGACAGCGACTGCATATCGTTTGTCAGCCAATTCCCTATCCCCTATCTCTACGGCCTGACGCCCGGCGAGCTCGCGGTGTACCTCAAAGAGAAGAAGCTGGTAAAAGGAGCCGACAAGCTGCGCCTGACGGTTGTGCCGATGGAGGGATGGCGCCGCGACATGACTTACGACAAGACCGGGCTCCCATGGGTGCTACCTTCGCCTCACGTACCGACGGCTGAGACCTGCGAGTATTATCCGGCGTCGGGCATACTCGGCGAGCTCGACTTCCTTTCGATAGGCGTGGGCTACACACTGCCGTTCAAGACCTTCGCGGCGCCATGGATCGACGGCGCGAAACTCGCCGACCGAATGAACGCACTCAACCTGCCCGGAATCACGTTCCGCCCCATCACCTACACACCCTACTACGGCAAGCACAAAGGGGAGTCGGTAAGCGGAGTGGAGATGTATGTGACCGACTACGACGTAGCGGAGCTTACGCCCGTGCAATTCTACATACTGCAGGAGCTTCAGAAGCTCTACCCCGAGAGAAAGGCACTCGCGCCCGGAGGCAAAAACGCGTCGAGATTCTCGATGTTTGACAAAGTCACCGGCTCGAAGGCCATACGCAAGACATTGGTCGAGAGCGGATATGACGCTGAGGCGATAATGCCGCTATGGGACAAAGGCACGCTGGAGTTTGTAGAGGCGTCGGAGCCTTATTTGATTTATCACTGATTTAGCCCCGTGGTACATCGCTACCCTCTGAGGGAACCAGATTAGCTATAAGTAAGTATCGAAAATTAGTTTATACCAATCTTCAGCTTGCTATTGCGATCTTTTATTTTGCTCATCGGTCATTATGGAACCCCATAACTCCCTCTTCGCAAAATCAAATCTCACTAAGGTCAATCTCGAATCTTAATATAAACTAATTTACGATACTTACTTATAACATGACACTTGTCGCTGACGCCGGGAGCTCCGGCACTCAATGGGCGCTTATCGCGCCCGAAGGAGAGGCGACCCGCTTCGACAGCGGGTCGATCAACCCCGCCACGCAATCGGCAGAGCAGATCGCGGCCACAATCGGCAGCGTGGCCCCGCTGATACGCGAAAGGGCCGCCGGAGGCCGCGTGGACAGGATCTATTTCTACGGGGCGGGGTGCAACCACGCTTTCTCGGCAAAGGTCGAGGCGGAGCTGCGACACGACTTCAGCGACAGTCACATCGAGGTTGAGAGCGATATGCTCGGAGCCTGCCGCGCGCTATGGGGCGACGAGGCGGGGCTTGCCGGGATATTGGGCACCGGCTCCAACTCATGCTACTACGACGGAGAGAAGATAGCCGCCAAAGTAAGCTCGCTCGGCTACATACTCGGCGACGAGGGGAGCGGCAACAGCATGGGGAAGCGGTTGCTGAAAAAGTATCTGCGCGGGGAGCTGCCCGCGAGGGTCGGCGAGCTTCTGCGGGCTTACGACCGCAATCTGACCGAAGGGGAAGTCATAGAGCGCATCTACCGCCAGCCAAACGCCAACAGATACCTTGCGACCTTTGCCCGCTTCATCGGCGAGAATATCGCCGAGCCGTCGCTCCGGGCCATTGCCGAAGAGACATTCGACGATTATTTCGCCAACTGTGCCTCGCGGATCGACGCTCCGAAGGAGGCGGCGGGAGAAATAGCGTTCGTCGGATCGGTGGCCTACCATTTCAGCGAAATAGTGACCGCCTCAGCCGCCCGCAACGGATTTAAAGTGAAAAAGATACTCCCCACTCCCCTACCCGGCTTGATCGCCTACCACTCCGTTTCACGCAATTTGCTGTGAATCAAGAAGCTGCACCATGGTGCAGCACTACTGGTCGAGGGCACAGGGGTGGACGCTTTCTGACGGCTAAAGCCGTCACCCAGTAAAAAAGAGATATTTACCGGGCGGGTTGATTCTCTTTCGCGGGGCTGAAGCCCCACGCTCCATATTCGCTGCTTATTCGTTTGACACGTAGGCTGTTAAAGAAGCTGCACCGTGGTGCAGCACTACTGGTCGGGGGGTACGGCGCGTGATTCGCTGCGGCACAATGGTTTGATGTTTCGCCAACACACTATTTAAGGATTTTTAGCGAGGTGAGGTATTGGAATATTCGCGGTGAAAGCGTATATTCGCGGTAAAGTTTGGAAAATCGGTGAAAATACAATTATAAGCACCAAATATCACAAAAACAGGTTTAAATTATTAAAAAAAGGTAAAATCTCACAAACGGAGGCCCGATAAAGACGGGCCACTTCTCGCCGCGAGGCAGAAATGACTTTACGTTTGAAAAAACTCACAACTAATCTCATGGATACTAACGAGAAAAAACCGCGCCGTCCGCGCATCGGAGAGATGAAAAGCATGAGCGACAACAGTGACTCGCTCTCAACCAACAGTTACACCCAATCGCCGACCGCAGGGTCGTCGACGAGCGACGGCGAGCAGTCGGGCGAATCGACCTACAACCGCCCCTACTCGCGCCAAGGAGGCTACAACAACCGCCCCAACTACCGTCAAGGCGGCTATCAGCCCCGCCCCTACAACAACTACAACCGTCAGGGGGGCTACAACAATAACCGCCAATACAACGGCGGCTATCAGCAGCGTCCCTACAACAACTATAACCCCAACCCCGAAGCCACTACCGACGCCGCGACAACCGACTCGGCAGCGGCAACCTCGGCAGAGCACGAAGGGGGCTACCAGCCCCGCCCCTACAACAACAATCGCCAGGGGGGCTACAACAACCGCCAGCAGGGGGGCTACAACAACAACCGCTACAACAATAACCGCCAAGGGGGCTACCAGCAGCGTCCCTACAACAACCGCCGCTACAACAACCGCCCGCAAGGAGGTTACGGCCAGCAGGGCGACGGCACCGGCGAGGAGGGTGGATACCAGCCACGCCAGTATAACCGCCCCTACAACAACAATCGCCAGGGGGGCTACAACAACCGCCAGCAGGGGGGC
>CAZJBM010000003.1:0-6153 GCA_964544595.1 uncultured Barnesiella sp. | reverse complement strand
TATAACAACAATCGCCAAGGCGGCTACAACAACCGCATGGGCGGCTACAACAACCGCCAGCAGGGTGGATACGGCAACAACCGCCAGGGGGGCTACGGCAACAACCGTCAGCGCCCGAACAACAACTACGGCATGCCGCTGCAGGGCAAAAGCTTCACCCCGCGCCCTAAACGCGTGGAATACGAGCAGCCGATACTCGACCCCAACGAGCAGATACGTCTCAACAAATACATGGCCAACGCCGGAATCTGCTCGCGCCGCGAAGCCGACGAATACATACAGCAGGGCCTGGTGAAGGTCAACGGCCAGGTAGTGACCGAACTCGGCACTAAGATCACCCACGCCGACACCGTAGAATATGACGAAAAGGTAGTGACACTGGAAAACAAGTGCTACATACTTCTCAACAAGCCTAAAGACTGCGTCACCACCGCCGACGACCCCAACGGCCGCCTCACAGTGCTCGACCTGGTCAAAGGCGCCTGCGACGAGAGAATCTACCCGGTAGGCCGTCTCGACCGCAACACCACCGGAGTGCTCCTGCTGACCAACGACGGCGACCTCGCCTCTAAGCTGACCCACCCCAAATACGTGAAGAAGAAAATCTACCACGTATGGGTCGACAAGGATATAGCCGAAGACGACATGCAGCGCATAGCCGACGGCATAGAGCTTGACGACGGGCCTATCCACGCCGACGCTATCAGCTACGCCACCGAGACCGACAAGAATCAGGCCGGCATCGAAATACACTCGGGACGCAACCGCATCGTGCGCCGCATCTTCGAGTCGCTGGGCTACCACGTGACCAAGCTCGACCGCGTTTACTTCGCCGGGCTGACCAAGAAGAACCTGCCCCGCGGCCGCTGGCGCTACCTCACTCAGGAAGAGGTGAACTACCTGAAGATGGGCACCTTTGAATAATTCACTTTTTTACTTTCTTTATAGAAACCGACAAATGAAACGCATAAAAATAGCCGACATATTCTCTCCCGAGCTTATCGGGAAAGAAGTAACCGTAAAAGGATGGGTGCGCACCCGCCGCGGCAACAAGCACGTGCAGTTCGTGGCGCTCAACGACGGCTCCACCATCAAGAATATCCAGATAGTCTTTGACCTCCAGAAATTCTCTGACGAAGACCTCAAGGCGATCACCACAGGCTCGTCGCTCCGCGTGACCGGCCTGCTGGTAGAGTCGATGGGCAAAGGACAGAGCTGCGAGATACAGGCCGACTCATTCGAGATCTACGGCACGGCTCCGGTTGAAACCTATCCGCTGCAGAAGAAGGGCCACACGCTCGAATTTCTCCGCGAGATCGCGCATCTGCGCCCCCGCACCAACACGTTCGGGGCAGTGCTCCGCATCCGCTCGGCTCTCGCCTACGCTATCCACACGTATTTCCAGACCCACGGATTCTATTACCTCAACACGCCGCTCATCACGGCTTCGGACTGCGAAGGCGCGGGAGCGATGTTCCAGGTAACGACGCTGCCGCTCAGCGACCTGCCTAAGACCGAGGAGGGCGCTGTAGACTACTCACAGGATTTCTTCGGCAAGATGACGGCCCTGACCGTATCGGGTCAGCTCGAAGGGGAGCTCGGCGCGACCGCTCTCGGCGCCATCTACACCTTTGGCCCGACATTTCGCGCGGAGAATTCCAACACACCCCGCCACTTGGCCGAATTCTGGATGGTAGAGCCTGAAATCGCTTTCTGCGACATCACCGAGAACATGGACCTGGCCGAGGATTTCATCAAATACTGTATCAAATACGCGCTCGACAAATGCCGCGACGACATCGAATTCCTCGCACAAATGTATGACAACGAGCTTGTGAACCGCCTTGAAGAGGTAGTGAATAGCGACTTCGTGCGCCTGAGCTACACCGAGGGCGTAGAGATACTGATGAACTCGGGCAAGAAGTTTGAATTCCCGGTATACTGGGGCGCCGACCTGCAGAGCGAGCATGAACGCCACCTCGTAGAGGAGCATTTCAAACGCCCCGTGATACTGACCGGCTACCCGAAGGAAATCAAGGCGTTCTACATGAAGATGAACGAGGACGGCAAGACAGTGCGCGCAATGGACGTGCTTTTCCCGAAAATCGGCGAAATCATCGGCGGATCGGAGCGCGAGGAGAACTACGACAAGCTGATGGCCCGCATCGAGGAGTGCCATATACCGATGAAGGATATGTGGTGGTATCTCGACACCCGCCGCTTCGGCACGGTGCCTCACTCGGGTTTCGGTCTCGGATTTGAGCGTCTCTGCCTGTTTGTAACCGGCATGACCAATATCCGCGACGTGATTCCTTTCCCCCGCACTCCCGGCAACGCCGAGTTTTAAGACATAGAAAAAAACAGGGTGCCTAACAAGGCGCCCTATTTTTTTTGAGCGGGGATAAGCGAAAGGCAAAATTTTTTTTTGTGTGTGTTTAACTCTGAAAAAAATTGTATGATATGGGGAGATTAATGTCGATTGATTTCGGGCGAAAACGATGTGGCATCGCCGTGACCGACACGCTTCAGATAGTGGCCAACGGACTGACGACGGTGGCCACGGCGTCGCTATGCGACTTCGTGACCGACTACGTGAAGAAGGAGCCTGTAGACGCGATAATCGTAGGCCACCCCACGACGATGCGCGGGGAGGAGTCGGAGTCGATGAAGTATATCACTCCGGGCATAAACCGGCTGAGAAAGCTGCTGCCGCCTGAAATCAAGATTCAATTCTTCGACGAGAGGTTTACATCGGTGCTCGCCCACAAGGCGATGATCGACGGGGGGATGAAGAAAATGGCTCGACGCGACAAGGCTATCGTGGATGAAATATCGGCCACGATAATTCTCAACGATTATCTCGGCTCGCGGATGAGATAGGGCCTAAAGCGTCAACGAGGGTGTAAGGGTAAGCTCGCAGCCGAGCGACTGCTTGAAGGAACAGAGGCCGAGACTCGGCTCGCCGTCGATCGACGAGGGGCCTATGTTGATGACCCGATAGCCTCGCCCGGCGTAGAGGCCAAAGAGATGATACGGGAGGATATTCATAGGGCGATAGTCGCTAAAGCCGGCCACGTCGCCCCAATAGACCACGTGGGCGACGCCGGGGGCAACCGTGTAGACCACGGCAGCCGCCACATCGGCCTGGCCGAGAGTAAGGACGAAACACTCGATAGGGATAACGGAGGCGGTGGCCTCGACCTGCTCCAGGGTCATGGCGAGGTAATAGCCTCGCTGAGAGCGGTTGGTCTTAATCACCTGATAGGCTCGCGGAATATCGCATGGGGCGAACTCAAAGCCGGCATCGAGGGCGCGCCTGAAGTTTTTACGGGCGTTTTTCTCAAGACGCTCCGCGAAGCGAGAGAAGCGCGTAAGGTCGTAATGGTAGTTGTAGTTGAAGGTTATCGACCTGGCGGCGTTGAGCATAGGGCCGAGGATGTTGCCGTAGTTGGCAGGGAGAAGGAAGCGGGGGGGAGGGGTGAAAGCGAGAGAAGAGGAGCCAAGCCACCCACTGAGAGCGGCCATCATCTCTACCCCGCGGGCAAGCGAAACGTCGGCCGCGGCGGGAGTGACTTCGCCAAAGGGCGCCGAAAAGGGGCATCGCCATGAGCCGTCGGGTCTACGGCCAAGTATCATGCCCAAGCGCGGACGGCCATGATCGTCGGCAAAGGCAAGATACTCCACGCGCTCGACCTTAGAGGCGTTAAGCTCGCTGAACGGCACGCCGGAGAACGCGGAGAAGGGGTCGGAGAAGATCGAGGCGTAGTCGCCGGGCGAAAGTTGCATGATTTCCATAGTCGCGAAGTTAGGGAAATTTCTTTTGTCGGCAAAATTTGGTTTTTAGATGATATTACATTAATTTTGTCGGGCAGGGGGCGGCACACGCGCGACCAACCGCCCTCGACCCGAAGCAAGAAATTTTTTTCCAACACAAATAATTAAGTAATTACCTAAACTTACTTACCAACGAAAAACCAAGATGAAAAAATTCGCAATTTTTTCCGGCCTGTTCGCGCTGCTCTTCTCAAGCTGCGGCAACGGCAAGACTAACGACGCGCAAGCCAACCCCAACGCGCTCGACCTGGTGCCTAACGACACCACCCTGGTGAAACACGCCGAATGGACCCGCAACGCGGTAATCTATGAAGTCAACCTCCGCCAATCGACCGACGAGGGCACGGTGAAGGCTTTCGTGCCTCAGCTCGACCGACTGAAAGACCTCGGTGTAGACGTGCTTTGGTTCATGCCAGTGCACCCGATCTCGGAGAAGAATCGCAAAGGCACACTCGGCAGCTACTACGCGGTGAAAGACTACGTGGGCTTCAACCCCGAATTCGGCACAATCGAGGAGTTTAAGGAGCTGGTGAAGATGGCTCACGACAAGGGCTTCAAGGTGATAATCGACTGGGTAGCCAACCACACGGGCTGCGCCAACGCCTGGGTTACGGAACATCCCGACTGGTATGTGAAAGACGAGAAGGGGAACATGGTAGGCCCATATGACTGGACCGACACCTACAAGCTCGACTACAACAATAAGGATATGCGCCGCGCGATGACCGACGCGCTCATCTTCTGGGTGAAAGAGGTAGGAGTTGACGGCTTCCGCTGCGACGTGGCCGGCGAGGTACCCACCGATTTCTGGGACAACGCCCGCAAGGAGCTTCAGGCCGTCAATCCGGAGATATTCATGCTGGCAGAGGCAAGCAAGCCTGAGCTTGAGATGGCGGCTTTCGACGCCGGCTACAACTGGCCGATGAAAGACCTCTGGAGCGCGATCGCCGCGACTTCGGGCCAATACACATTCGCGAAAGAGGGTGAGAAACCGCGCGAATTCCCCGCGACCAACGCGCCTGCAATCGACACTCTGCTCGTGGCGCAGGCTAAGGAATATCCCGGCGACAGCTACCTGATGAACATGATCACCAACCATGACCTGAACTCATGGGAAGGCACGGAATTTGAACGCCTTGGCAAACTGCAGGGCGCGTTCGCTGTGCTTTCATACACGATACCCGGAATGCCGCTCATCTACACCGGACAGGAAACGGGCATGAACCGCGCCTTTGAGTTCTTCGAGAAAGACAAGGCCCCGCAATGGGAACCGCGCAACGATTACTTCACATTCTACCAGACCCTCAACGAGCTGAAGCACACTCAGCCCGCTCTTAAGGCCGGACTGGAGGGTGGCGAAATGGTACGCTACTACACGACCGACGACGACATCTACGCATTCTCACGCACAAAGGATGGCAAGACAGTAACGGTAATCGTCAATCTCGGCGCCGACGAGGCCGCTATCGAGTATAAGGGGGAAACACCGAAGCTCGGCGACAAGGACGTAAACATCTTCTCAGGCGACCAGGCAGTATTGCCCACCAAGCTCGCTGTCGGCGAATATTTCGTCGCCGCCACGAAGTGACAATAGCACATAGTATCGAAAATCAGGAAAGCCTCGGCGCGACGCGTCGAGGCTTTTGTTTAGGGCATTGTCTTAGGCCGAAATGCCGTGAAAAATGAAGAGCGGGCATCGGCCCGCTCTTCAGGTTAACAAAATTATGGTAGGTTTGCTAATGAGAATTCTGAGGATCAATCGATAGCGTTGATGATTTCAACGGCAGGCACGTCTTCGATGGCTCTGGCCTCTGAAAGCACCTGATCGATGTCGTCTTTGTTGGTAACGACGAGGCGGGTGTACTCGCGGAGACCCGTACCGGCAGGGATGAGGTGGCCGCAAATCACGTTCTCCTTCATGCCTTCGAGCGAGTCGGTCTTGCCGTTGATAGCGGCTTCGTTGAGCACCTTGGTGGTTTCCTGGAACGAAGCGGCCGACATGAAGCTTGAGGTCTGGAGAGCTGCGCGGGTGATACCCTGAAGTATCTGCTCGGAGGTGGCGGGCACGGCGTCGCGGACGGTGATGGTCTGAAGGTCGCGGCGCTTGAGGGCCGAGTTCTCGTCGCGGAGCTTGCGGGCAGTGATGATCTGACCGGGCTTGACGTTCTCGCTGTCGCCGGCGTCGACCACGACTTTCTTACCCCAGATGCGGTCGTTCTCTTCCATGAAGTTGCGCTTGTCGACGATCTGCGATTCGAGGAACATGGTGTCGCCCGGATCGATGATGTTGACTTTGCGCATCATCTGGCGCACGATAAC
>CAZJBM010000002.1:0-172062 GCA_964544595.1 uncultured Barnesiella sp. | reverse complement strand
GGTTGATGATTGCCTTGGTCTCCTGGTAGAGATAGGTCTTGTTGGCCGAGCCGCCACCCTTAGCCACGAAAACAAATTTGTATTCGTTGCCGTCGCCTGCGTGGATGTCGATCTGAGCGGGGAGGTTGCAACCGGTGTTCACCTCATCGTACATGGTGAGGGGAGCGTTCTGCGAGTAGCGGAGGTTGCACTGGGTGTATGTGTCGTAAACGCCTTTTGAAATGCGCTCCTCGTCGCCCCCGCCGGTAAACACGTATTGGCCTTTGGTGCCGTGGCAAATCGCCGTGCCGGTATCCTGGCAGAAAGGAAGCTGGCCTTTGGCGGCGATTTCGGCGTTGCGAAGCATCGTAAGAGCGACAAACTTATCGTTGGCGCTCGCTTCGGGATCGTGGAGAATCTTCGCCACCATCTCGTTATGCTCGCGGCGGAGCATGAAAGAATTATCGTGAGTTGCCTGGCGGGCAAGCACGGTGAGGGCCTCGGGATCAACCACCAGCATTTCGCGGTCGCCCCACATTTCGGTCTTCACGTAGTCTGAAGTGAGGTGATAATACTCGGTGGTGTCGGGTCCGAGCGGAAACATTTCCTGATATTCAAAGGGTTTCGTAGCCATTGTATAATAGATTTTTGATTTATACGATTCACGCTAATGAGTCAACGGCAAAGTTAATCAATTCCCGCGAAATCCACAAATCATCCTCCGCTACTTATCGCGCGAAATCATCCGGCTCGATCCCGGGGCCCTCATCTCCATTTTCAGAAGAGTCCGCTTCAGCGTCAGGCGCCCTACCCCACTTCTTCAATACAACGATGCTAAGCTCGTATAAGCCGTAGATCGGTATAGTCACCAAAACGAGCGTGAACAAATCGGGAGGCGTGATAATCGCGGCGATAATCATTATCACAACCAATGCGTACTGCCGATACTTTTTGAGCATCTGAGCCGTGATGAGTCCCATTTTTCCTAACACGAATGTGAACACCGGCAACTGAAACACCACGCCCATCATGAAAGTGAGAGTTGTGAAAGTCGAGATATATGAATCAAGGGTTATCGTATTGACAATATCCTTATCGACCTGATATGTAGCCAGGAACTGAAACGAAATAGGGAACAGAACGAAATAGCTCATCAACAGCCCCAACAGGAATAAGGCATATATCACGCCGGCCACGAGATAAGAATACCGCTTCTCGCTATCGTACAACGCCGGAGAAATGAACCGAAACAGCTCTAAAACGATATAGGGCGACGCCAATAAAGCCGCCAGCAGGCACGACACCGTTATGTGCGTCATAAACTGGGCGGAGAGTTCGGTGCTGATAAGCGGCACGTCGTAATCATCGAAATGAAACGCCACCCCGAGATGCCGGGTAATATCCTCGATTATTCTAAAGGTGATGAAATCTGAATTTCGAGGGGCTAATATGATGTTGAAAGTCTCGGTTTTGAAGCAAAAGATCGTCGCGGCGAGAACTATCACCACAATCAACACCCTGAAGAGCATCTTGCGCAGAATATCAAGATGCCCCCCGAATGTCATTAGCTCGTTATTCACGTGCTGGTCACTCACTTTTATGCTCCGATTGGCCCGATTGAAGGTTTTGTCGCTCATCGGCTCGCCGACGTATCTCCTCCTCAACCCTGCGATTCATCTCTTCTTCGGTAGGCTCGTTCATGCCTTCTTTGAAACTTTTGACGCCTTTGCCGACGCCTTTCATGAGTTCAGGGAGCTTCTTGCCTCCGAAAATAAGGAGTATTACAGCGCAAATAAGAATAATCTCCGTTGCGCCTATAGCATTTAGTATCATTCTGGTGTGACTAAATAGATTGTACAATCATTGAAATCAATCTCCCAATTTCCGTTTTCGGCGCTTTCCCACTGATACTTTTCCGACATCCGGTTCCACCAGTCTTGGAATTTAGCGGTCGTTTCCGATAAATCTTTCACGAGTCGCTCGTACAACTCGTTGTTATCGGCGGTGAGAATCTTGGCAAGCTCATTAAGTCCGTTGCGACGCTCAAAAAGAGCCTGAATCTCATCGCGCTCCTGTTCGGTTACATTTCCTACTTCTTTTTTCATAATCATCATAATTATTTAGAATACAATGCCAAGCCTCCGTAAGGATTAGTAGTCATCACCTGCTCCCTGTCGGTGGAAATCAGTAGTTGTTGATTATAGAAAGTATAGATAAACCATCCATTTGATACACCCCTATACTCAAAAGACCCGGATTGCTGACTCATTCCATTAAAAAAGTATGAATAAAATGCGGAAGATTGAACTATACCGAAGAAATTTGTGGTGACAACCTGCACAGTTATCTCGTTAAAGCCTCTTACATCTATTTCTTCACCGTTTTGATCATAATTTGCAACGAAATAGTATGTTCCTAATGATCCCATAGGAAGCTGAGCTTTGGACTCGCAGAATAATGCGATTAAACAAACAATTAATAATGTTACTTTTTTCATACGCTTATTGTTTTTTGTTATTTAGCGAATCTAACCTATATATATAGCGAATCTAACCTATATATATACAGATAATTACGAAATCACTATTATACATATAACTTCTCGAATGGATCAAGATAATCAAGTTTTTTAATTTCATTTATCGAAGTATTTCCATACCTCTCCTTGATTTTGTTTGCCAGTTTTAGGGATGCTTCCCTTTCAAGATGCGACATTACGCATTGCTCATGGCCTGGTGTATTGACTTCAAGTGTATAATATTTATTAAGCCATACGCATCGACGACATTGATATGCATCACACTCACGACAAATAGGGGCATATTTGAGTTGGAATAATTGAGGATTCTTAATATTTATTCCTGTTTCAATTGATCCGACGGGGGATTCCCCATTATAATAAAAAGCCGGGCAAATATAGAATTTTCCATCTGGAGCCAAAGTCAAAGACTCAAAACCCGCACCGCAATTATTCATTTCGCTTAACATAAGGCGGTCGGTTAGTATATTCAATTGAATATCATGGTTATTCTCCAGCTCGGAAAATATTTTATCTACAAGTGAACCTAATGACTTTCTATATGCTTCTACCTCTGAGTCCTTAAAATTTTCCGGGTCGGTAATCACAATGTTGACGCGCTCGCATTTTTCCAACAATGGGAAAAGTGTTTCTGGCGAATTTAACATTTCACTCAACGACAATTTGGCTACAACCGTACTTCCGATCGGACACGCATCATAATCCTTTTGATTGACGACAATAATATCAGCATCGGCGGTCAGCTCGATAGGCACAATATTGTTATGTTCAATGGTATTGATAATATCCTTGTAGACATCAGGTAATTCATATCCTGGCCAAACGAACTGCACGTTTAGATTTTCAATCATTGCGAATCTGACCGCTGACTGAAGATTGTCAATCGAAATGAGTTTGTTCTCTTTGTCTGCGGTATAATGACAAAAAGAAGCGGAACTGTTATCGAGAAGAATTATTAAATACTTTAACATATCGGGCTTAGGTTTTTAGGACGATTCAGTTCAAATTCTTCGCGTTTATCTTCCAATTCAAGCTTACGGAAAAGCTTGTTCCAATAATAGTTGTTTGCGCGCACGCGTGCTTTGTGCATTTTGCATATAGCGGTTGATCGCTGATATATAGTATCAGTATCAGCGGCGTCATAGTTCTCACCCTGACACCAAGCGCATCCGCTTGCTACCTCACAATCTATACATTTCTGAGGCGATTGAGTGGTGCGGTCAAGAGATAGGAATGGCCTTAAGAGATTAAAATAAATGCCGTCTTTAATATTTCCAATAATCAAAGGCTTCTTATTACGTAATGAATAAGCGGCAAATCTCGTGCACGGATAGAAATTACCCGCAGAATCAACAGCGAGCATTCTTCCGGCCCCGCACCAGTTGCCATTATCCAATGAAGGATCTAATGGCTTGCCTATTTTTTCATTAAAGAATGAGCATGAATGAGTTTTGTAATATTCATTTTCTATTATCCAATCCGCCAATTCTATAAGCTGATTTTCAAATTGAGTATCATCTCCGCTTTTCCATACATTTTCGTAAACTACATTGATGTTAACTTCATGTATTCCTAACTCATAGAGATGTTTTACGCTTTCAGCAATATATATTATGTCGTCGGAACTAATTGTCACCTTTGTCCCGGCAAAAGGGAACTGCTCTAACCATAACGGTATATTCCTAACCACATCATCGTAACTACCTCTTTCGGGGATACAATCCTTCCATATTCGATTTAAGTCATGCTTTTTTCGAGTTCCGTCAATTGTTATTCCTATAGATAGGTGATTATAGTTTTTAGCAATGAACTTTTGAACTTTTTCCGAATCGTAATTTATTCCATTGGTTGAAAAACTAAATCTAAACGAATTAAACCAGTGATGATTAAGGCGAAACATTTCCGACTTGATGTAATCGCATATTTTATCAATTAGATCAATCTCAAGGAACGGTTCTCCACCAATGAAATCCCATATCACTGATTTTTCCTCAAATAGTTTTTCATTTTTCAAAATATAATCAATGGCACTTTTAGCGGTTTCCCATGACATTCGTTCTTTTTCGTTCTTACCTACCAGATAGCAATATTTACATGCTAATTGACAGTCTTTCGTAACAATAAAGGTAATATTTCTTGCTTTATTTTCCTGCCAACTACGAGCAACATCCTTATACTTTTCCATTAAGTCAGAGAATCAAATAATTTGACACCGTGGTAAATTTATCCATGTATTGGCTACTAAATTAATTATCACCAATACATGGAAAAATGTGTGATAAGGGCTTAACGAGCGCCTTTATAGCATGAATTCATACATGTAGCACTGCAAGAACCAATACATTTGCCGCTACAAGTAGACCCACAGCCGTAGCTGCAACCTCCTTTACAAGTATTGCTACACCCTGTATAGCAGCCACTGCTGCAACCCATAGCAGTTTCGCTCGCCTTGGCAATCATAGGCATGTTGGCTAATGCAATGGCTCCAAGGATAGGAAGAGCACTCTTAGCCGCTTTTTTGAAGAACTGTCGGCGCGATTGGAGTTCTTCGTTTTTGTTTTGTTTCATGATAGTACCATCATGTCCTATAGGCTTCCCGGATTGGACTGATTGGATTTAAAAAAAGAGCGTGAAAGCCTGTATCCGTTGCTCTCTCCGCTTTCCAAGGCTCTCGCATTGCCCATCAGAGTAGAAAGAGCAACGTCGAAGCCTCACGCTGTATGATATGCGGCGCAGAGATCGCATCGCGCGACCTCTTACGGACTATCATACCCGATAGACATCTACCGTTGCTACATTCCTGACTCTGATTGAGAATTTGCGAGATTCTGGAAAGCCAAGATATGCGCTTGATAAACGCTCTTAATATATATGTCTGCATCCCGCCCACATTACCCCTATCGGGCTTCGATGAACGATATGCGTTGCGAATTTCGGGGTTTTCCGCGAAAATTCCAAACATTTATCAATTTTTCATACGATTTTTTCGCAAAACCACTTAAATCAATGAAAGTTTGACATCTGAATAGCGAGAGGGGCAAGCCGGCTGACGCGCTCGGCTTGCCCCTTCGGTTATAAGTTATGTGATATTATTTACAAGCAATATTCTATCCCTACGTCACAATTTGATTCGTATAAGATCAAAATACATTAACCTCGTTTTTACGACATCGTCGCTCTCAATAGAGCGATATTCCAACTCTTGCTCTTCAGAACTGAACACAAAATCAAAACCGTTGCGTTTATAGTAATTAAGTACCTTTTCATTATTATAGGCATCCACAATTAAATATCGACAGGCTGATTTACTTGGAGCGAAAGACACCCACTGTTTAATGTAATCCATTAATTCAGAGCCAACTCCTTTTGACTGATACTCTACGTCGATACCTAAGCGTCCGATTAAAATGGCCGGATAGACTAAATCACGCTTCGGATATGGAACTTCCTTTCCGACCTTTTTCTTTCGAGCATTTGGCAAACGTCCTGTAAAAATACTTGAATTGGACAATGAGAATGCACAAACAATATGATTCCCGCTATCGTTTGAAAGAAAACAATAAGTATTACCAAACAGTTCTTTCGCAAAATCTTCGTATTCATGTGCGAAAAAATCGTCCAAACCTTTGTCGTCGCAGTGAAGAGGTCTGCCTGCGCTCTTAATTATGTCATTGGAAAGTGGAGCGAAAACGCAGTCGTCAATCAGGAATCCCATCTAAGAAGTAGCCGTTTTGGCGTGAACGTTTCAATACCTTCAGAACTCTTTCTTTGGCATGAGTATCGTATTGCGACCCTCTCTGCTTCGCAGCCTCCGATGCCAAACGATTGAACCGCTCTGCAGCTTTCCCTGTGAGGACTGGTATTATAGTTTGAGGTATAGCCATAAAATTAAAGTTTTATAGATAAACGGACTATGCCGCTTTTTAGTTTAGCAAAGTTAGTGTTTTCTGACCAATTAATCAATAGGTTGGAGGGTAAAATGCATCTTCTCCGTTGAAAAATCGTATATACGCGACAAAGGGGCAAGCCGGCTGACGCGCTCGGATTGCCCCTTCGGTTAAGGGTAATTAGCTCTGAGGGAGCTGATTATTTCTTGAAGAAGCGGTTGTAAAGACCCTGGAAGCCCTGGCCGTGGCGAGCTTCATCTTTTGCCATTTCGTGAACGGTGTCGTGGATAGCGTCGAGGTTAAGCTCTTTCGCGCGCTTAGCGATACGCATCTTGTCGGCGTTGGCGCCGGCCTCAGCCTGCATGCGCTTTTCGAGGTTGGTCTTGGTGTCCCAAACCACGTCGCCGAGGAGTTCAGCGAACTTAGAAGCGTGCTCAGCCTCTTCCCAAGCGTAGCGCTTGAATGCTTCTGCTACTTCGGGATAGCCTTCGCGGTCGGCCTGACGGGCCATGGCGAGATACATGCCTACTTCGCCACACTCGCCGAGGAAGTGAGCGTTGAGGTCTTTGATCATCTCTTCGTCGCAACCTTTAGCCACGCCGATTTCGTGCTCGGTAACGAATTGGAGGGCAGCTTCCTCGTCAACTTCTTTGAATTTAGACTTGGGAGCGCCGCAAACGGGGCACTTCTCGGGAGCTTCGTTACCTTCGTGAACGTAACCGCATACTACACAGATAAATTTCTTTGCCATAATATTGATTTTACTAAATTGTTAGATAATTGAAGTTCGCATAAGAGCAACCGCGCCATCAAGTCTGCGGATTGCTTATCGCAAAGTTAATAATAAGATTTCATAAAAATCAATATCCGCGCAAATTTTTTATTACCACGGCGCAATGTTAGCCATATTTGCGCCCCTCGGGGTAGCTGCTATCTGTGAAAAAGGGCTGCTACAGGGCGGCGAAGATGATAGCCGGCCCATGCGACCAGCAGACTCATCATAGGGCTGACGATATTAAACACGCAATATGGCAAATAGGTGAGCGTAGACACGCCGAGCACCGCCGACTGGGTGAGGCCGCATGAATTCCAGGGAATCAGCACCGAAGTGACCGAAACCGAGTCCTCGACGGTGCGGCTCAGGAGCAGCGGCGACTGGCCGTTGTGCTCATACATCGACTTATATATATTGGAGGTGAGGATAATCGACAGAAATTGGTCGCCGGTGCTGGAATTCATCGTGATACCAGTGACAACGGTTGCCGAAACCGATGCCCGGCGCGAATGAATGCGACGATGAAGCGCACCCGTTATCGCCGAGAGCATACCGCTGCCTATCATCATGCCGCCGAACACAGCCGCGCAACTTACGAGATAGACCGTAGGCAACATCCCCTCAACGCCACCTGTACCGACAAGCGAATCGAGCAGTTCGGAGCCTGTGGAGAGCTGCGTCGAGGTCAGCAACGCCTTAGCCGCGACGCCTATAACGCCTGCATCGCCCGCAAGCTCAGTCACTACGCCAGGCTGAAAAACGAACATTGCGGCAAGCCCTAAGAGCGAGCTCACGCCGAGCGTCAGATATGAATTCAAGCGCAGGGCTATAAGCAATGCGGTAAGCACCGGCACAACCATGAGCCAGGGGGTGAGATTGAATCTTGTGGCCAGATCGGCCTGAAGCTCGCTTTCACCTATCACCTCGCTATGCCCCGTCAGAAACCCGGCGGCAGCGAACACCCCCATGGCTATGACCATTGAGGGAATCGAGGTGGACATCATATTGCGAATATGAGAGAACAGATTCACTCCGCATGAGGCTGAAGCGAGCACCGTGGTGTCGCTAAGGGGCGAAATCTTGTCGCCGAAATATGCGCCGGAAATAATGGCGCCGGCAATCCACCCTGGAGAATAGCCCATTACGGTACCTATACCGAGAAACGCCACGCCGATGGTGGCAATCGTGGTCCAGGAGCTGCCGGTAATCACCGACACCAACGCGCACACGCCGCAGGCGATCACCAGAAACAAATCGGGGCTTATCACCTGAAGGCCATAGTCGATAAGCATAGGCACCACTCCGCTGAGCATCCATGTGGCCGACACGGCCCCGATGAGCACCAAAATAGGTATCGACGGCAAAATCTGCTTCGCGGAAATCCTCAAGCCATCAACGAGGCGCTTTGGATGGCATCGGAGGAAGAATATGGCCAACAAGGCGGTAAACACCCCGGCCGCGAGCAGCAACCACTGCCCCTCTTCCTGCACCGCGAACGCGCCTTGCGTTATCACCAGAATTGTCATAGCGGCGATCAGAGCCGCCACCGGCAACGCGGCCAACCATACGGGAGGCTCGCGGAAATCATTCAGCTTATTATCTTTCAATCTTTAAAACCTTAACTTGATAAAAAATTTCTTGCTTAACATAATGAATGCCTCGGGCAAAAACCAAATGCCCCGAAGGCAGATCGAAAATCCTCGCGAATTTACGAAAAAAACGCTCTTTTCATCCCATATTGTGCAACAATATACGCAAATATTAGCCTTAATTAACCGCTTTAGCGTCAGTTTTCTCATATTTTAACACAAAAATCGCGTTAAATTGCTTGAAAAAAAGCAAAACATCACGTAACTTCGCGCCGACGGCGAGGCTTACGCCTTGGAGGAGGCTGCATCCCGCCGCGCACACTATCTGGGGCTGACTGGCTTTGACAGCGCGTAGAGGTGGTGCGTAAGCATGCAGAGCAATGATGGCTACGCTCTATAATCAGGGACATCACAATTTTAAATGGCGAAAACAACTACGCTCTTGCTGCCTAATCGAAGCACAGTAGATTACGCTTAATCCGCGCAACAGTTGCGTGGACAAGACATCACCCGATTGTCGTCGTGCCGAGACTAATCGACAAGGTGGTGCAGGTAAATCGGCAATAGGTCTCCGAAAGCCTCGACAAGAGACCGAAACTTCAGAGGATAAGGCGGCGATTGGCGGTCCTCAGCCCGTCGCCGCACGAAAACCAACAGAGGAATAAGCATGTAGAAAGCGTATTAGTTCCGCGTTTGGACGAGGGTTCAATCCCCTCCAGCTCCACCCAAGCCACTGGGAAGTCAAGTGGTTACAAAAAGACGAAACCATCTGGTTTTACTTGTGTAATTGAAGTAAAATCAGGTGGTTTCTATTTATATGCGGTCTGCGGTAGTGCCCCGGACTCGCTCTAAACGCCGCTGACGGCATAGCCCCTTTAATCGAAGTGTCCGCCCACATAAGAGAGCAAGTCTGCTTAATAACATAGGGAAAAACCATACCCGAAAGGGTATAACTTAAATTCTAAGCAGAAAATTTATACCCTTTATGGTGTAAATTTGAATAATATTATTATCTTTGCACCCTAAAGGGTATATATTATGACTAACCTAAGCAAATATGTTAAGGAGAAGCGTAAGGAATATGGTCTTACGCAGATAGACTTGTCTCAGAAATCGGGAGTAGGCCTTCGTTTCATACGTGAATTGGAACAAGGGAAGGAAACACTCAGACTCGACAAAGTTAATCAGGTTTTATCATTATTTGGCTCTGAAATGCTCCCCAGTAAAAAGACTGAATTATGAAACGTGCAAAAGTTTTTATCAATTCCACTTTAGCCGGAATACTTACTGAGGACGATATGGGATATGAGTTTCGATACAATGACGATTACCTTCAATCGGATCAGGCTGAAGCTGTGAGCCTTACGTTGCCTTTGAGTGATGAACCTTATAGGGATAAGGTGTTGTTTCCATTCTTCGACGGATTGATTCCTGAAGGCTGGTTGCTTGATATAGCCGAACAGAGTTGGAAAATCTCTGCTCGCGACAGGTTTTCATTGTTACTTGCATGCTGCAAAGATTGTATCGGAAATATAAGTATAATCCCGGAAATAGAAATGGAGGTTGGGCATGAATAAGTGTCTATATTGCTATAAGCCGCTTAATGAAGGAGAAAAAGATTTCCATAAGGGCTGCGCTCGAAAGATATTTGAGACGACCTCCGTTCCGGAACTTCCTTATACAAGAGATAACATAAAGGAACTTGCTAGGGAAATAGTGAGTGCCAGTACCACCGTTACTGGAGTGCAGGCTAAGCTATCACTGGATATAGCGCGAGGGACTAAGGAGCAGCCTCAGCGATTCACTATAGTTGGACTGTGGGGAAGGTTTATACTTAAACCTCAGACAGACCGATTCGCTAATTTACCTGAGAATGAAGACGTGATAATGCACTTGGCAGAGGCGACAGGCATTAAAACTGTACCACATTCTTTGATTCGGTTTACCGACGGAGAGTTGTGCTATATAACCCGAAGAATCGATCGCACCAAGAAAGGCGAGAAGATTGCGATGGAAGATATGTGTCAACTTTCCGAGCGACTGACTGAAGATAAATACAAAGGTTCATACGAGCGTATTGCGAAACTTATCAAGAAATACTCATCGGCTCCGATGTTGGATGTGGCAAACTTTTGGGAGGTCGTGATTTTCTCATGGCTGACCGGTAACGCTGATATGCACCTGAAAAACTTTTCGCTATTTAAGCCCTTGACTAATTATATGCTTACTCCGGCCTACGATCTTTTATCAACGTCTATCGTTATGCCGGAAGATGATGAAGAACTTGCGCTGACCCTGAACGGCAAGAAGAGCAATATAAAACGAGAGGACTTTGAAAAAGCGATGCAAGAAAGCGGTATGGACGATAAGGCGATTTCAAATATTTTTACAAAATTTTCAAAGGCACTTCCCAAATGGGAGGAAGTGATAAGAACATCATTTCTTCCAGAGGATTTGCAACGGAAACTTCAGGAACAGATTGATCGAATGGCGTTGCGCCTAAGACTTATTAACACTCGAACGCAAAAGAGATAAATAAGACCCTCGGACTTGCGAAGTTGCCTGAAATTTAGTAACTTTGCATTATGAAGCCAAAGGGCGAAGACGGCAATGAGAGGTTGCCGGAAGAAAGTAGAAAATATCGTTACCAACTCGTTACCCAAATAAAAAGCGCGTTGTATCTTATTGATACTGCGATACTTGTAGGGTTAGGTTCGGGTCCCTCCAGCTCCACCGAAAAAGCTCGCTCAAGCGGGCTTTTTTTGCAGGGTAATATTCCATAAAACTTTTGTGATTTAGCCAGAATATAAGGGCATAATATAGATTATGCGCCGGAATTTAAAAAATTGTGGTATCTTTGTAGATTTATCTAATCACAAACAGTAATGAAAGAATCGCAATTTTACCTCCGCGCGCTTGAGAATCAGAAGAAGGCATTTGAAGTGCTTGAAAAGTCAGGAATAGCAGTGATATGGAAGGAGGCTGGATGTCGCGTGAATATTGTCGGGTCGCTCCGCATGGGGTTACTCGCTTCGCACCGCGATATTGACCTTCACGTTTATTCAAAAGGAATTACGGCGGAGAGCAGTTTCGGGATTGCAGCGAAAATCGCTCAAAACCCCGAAGTGACGGAAATCAGGTGCATCAACGGCCTTCACACCGACGAACACTGCGTCGCCTGGCACATATATTACAGAGCCTGTGATGGCGAAACTTGGCAGTTTGACGTGATTCATATCGAAGAGGACACCGAATACGACGGTTATTTCGAGAAAATGGCCGACCGAATTATCGCCGTAGTGACACCCGAACAACGCGAAACGATACTGCGGCTGAAATTCGACACACCGCCCGACAGGGATTATCACGGCGTGGAATATTACGAAGCGGTCATTGCCGACAACGTCGAGTCGATGAACGACTTTGAAAACTGGGTCGTTGAGCACAGGAAGAAGCCAGCGTATTACTGGATTCCATGATTTCGGTCCTCCATTGAGTCCTTACGATCACTTTTCCTTGACTACCTGTTTACGCAATACTATATAAGAGGCTTCCTCTGAAGAATTCAGTCGAGCGATTGAGTCATTAACCATGTCAACGACTCTGACCATAGGGAGAACTTTTTTTAGCATCTCCTCCAAACGCATATCATCGCAAGCGAGCTCTGTCCATGACAAATCGAACATCCTGACTGAATCGCCCGACTGACTGTAAGTTCCTGCGATATGATTGCAGTTGGTGATGATGCCAAAGGAGCGATTATCGTTGAAGTTGATCAACGCCGTCGCTGCAGGTGATAATTCCGACGGGCGAACGTAAGAATCGTCGTTCTCCACAACATTTTCGATAATCCACTGCCCTTTTATATCGGGAGCTGACGTTTCATCTATAACGTCAACTCCCGCATCGGTAGTGGAGGTATTGTTAGTTCCGCCACACGACACTAAAGCAAACAGAAACCCTAAAGCAAAATATTTCAACATCTTCAAATAAAATTATGTATATTCTCAAGCGCGAATTTAATAAATAATCTGATTAAAGCGAATACATAATGCCCGCCACTCTCTGACACCATATAAGGGAAAACACTTAGGAGGGCAATATAATGGCTGTTCGCAATATTTTTAGTAAATTTGCGTTATATTTTTGACTCTCTCCGCTGAGAATATCATGGCAATTGAAGTCCACCTCTTGGCTCACAGCGGCAAAACCTTTGGGAATGAAAGCGTTATCATACCCGAAGGGAGATAGAGATATGCATTTTCGCAGCGGTGTAAACCCTCCCAACTCGGCCTGACATTACTACCATGGACGAAGTCGATGAAAAAAAATGGTATATAATGAGGGTCCACAATATGGCCTTCAACCGCACCCGCGCTAAGCTCGACCAACTCTCAGCCGAATATTTCGTGCCTGAGGTGTATGCCGTCAACGTAAAGCGCGGCCGCAAGGTGAAGGAGCTGGTCCCCGCCATTAAAGATTTTTTCTTCATCAGAGGGGAGCGCGAGCATATTGCCGCAATGATCGCCCGCGAGGAACTCCCGCTATCGTTTTACTTCTCACATACGTCACATCGACAGCACGATGCCCTGACAGTGCGCGACAACGAGATGAATGCCTTCATCCTCGCCTCAACCGCTATCGACCGCCTGCCCCAGGTGCAGCCCTACGGCGAAATAACACTCCGCGAGGGGGATAAAGTGAGAATAATGACCGGCCCATTTGAGGGCGTTGAAGGTTACTATACCCAGCCTCGCCGAGGTATGAAAAAACGGTTGGTAATCACTCTTGCCAACCTACTGACTATCAACGTCAGCATAGAGCCCGACGATCTGATCCAGACATTGTGATCAAGCTCATTCAACCAACATCAGACTCAACCAGATGACACCTATAAAATATAACGACAAGCCTTTATGGACACCGCAGGCGGTTGTTTTTCAGCTTTTTGCCGTGGCTATACTGTTAGGCGCGACGGCCTTTTTCGTGCAGAAATTCGATTCGACGAAGCTGCTTCTGCTGTCATTCGGCTTATTCGTGATATTTTTCTTTAACGATATATTAAGGTCGGCCACAAAGGCGTCGGGCATTTACTGCATATTGATGCTCATAGCCTTTGTGTTTCACAGCTCCATGAGCCAGATAGAGAGCCCATTTAACGAGCTTGTCAGGTGGTTGTCGCCGATATTTTTGCTGACGGTCGCCCGCTATCGCAAAATCGAGTACGGGTCGCTCGCCATAGTAGCCGCCATATTAACGGCGGTGATTATCGGTTTAGACGTGTTCGAGGGCTTAACCCATACCCATCCGATTGAATATAAAGATGATATAATCGAGGGATTCGCTAAGGCGGGAGAACTCGACGACGACGTTTTTCGCGCGTTCGGTCTTCTTGGCCACCCTCTCGACAACGCCAACATACTTTCGCTTATCCTGGCGTTTGTCTACGCCTCTAACCTGCGTAAATGGCTAAAATGGGGCATTATAGCCGTAGGCTTTCTCGCGCTCATCGCCGTCAATTCGCGCGCTGCGATGGTCGTGTGGCTGATGATATTTGTTTACGTCATATTCCTGCGCGGGCGCAAGTGGTATATCCTCGTGGCGAGTGCGGTGGTGCTCCTGTTGGCACTCCCATATTTCGTTGAATATGTGAGCGAGACCAATGCGCTCGGCCGATTGGATTTTGACTTTAAGGACGATTCTACCTTAGCGCGAATCGAATCGCTGTTTATATTCGGCACATCCTACTTCAACTCCGACGAAATAATCATGGGGGGCAATCTTCTGTATATGCCAGGCACCGACCTGCTGCTCGAAAACGGACTGCTGCTCAATATGGGTTACTGGGGATGGATAATAGGCCCGCTGAAATTTTTCTTAGAGATTTTCATCTGCTACAGTATGCTCCGCTCGCTTTATAACGGCGGAGACAAACTGGTGATTATGGCCGGATCGTGGGGAGTCGCGATGTTCAACAACAATGCGTTCAATCCTACCCTTCTGTGTTATTTCGCGTTTATGTATGTTGCGTTCAACGGCATCAATGCGAAAATCATAGGCACTTTCCTCAGCAGCAAAGAAGAGGACGACGAGGATGAGGAAGAGGAAACCGACGAGGAGACCTCAACCGACAGCGAAGGCGAAAAAGCCGCCGCATCCGCCGTAGCGACTATTTGACCCGACACATGAAAGTACTATTTGACTATCAGGCTTTTCATCTCGATAGGTTTGGCGGAGTCTCAAACAGCTTCACCAACCTTATCGCGAATCTCCCCCACGATGTTGAGCATCAGCTCGCTCTGGTGGAGAGCGAAAACGTGCACCTGATCGAGTCGGGGCTGCATCCCGGCCTAAAGCCATTCAGCCTTACGGCCGACAACTTCATTACAACGCGGAAATTTAAAGGGAAGCGCCGTATATTCAATTGGTTGAACTACCACTTCAAGTCATTTCCCTCGTCGCTCCACAAGAATCAGGCAGCCGCCATAAAAGCTCTGATCAAAGGAGATTACGACGTGTTTCACCCTACATATTTTTTCGACTACTTCCTGCCGTATCTCAACGGCAAGCCGTTTGTGCTTACCGTGCACGACATGATGCCTGAGATTTTCACCGAAATGCACCGTCTCGACCCTCAGGTAGCCCTTAAGCGCAAGCTATGCCCCATAGCCGACCATATTGTTGTAGTGTCGGAGCAAACAAAAATCGACCTCATCAAGATTCTCGGGGTTCCTGAAGAGAAAATCACCGTAATCTACCACGGCACCCCGAAAATCAATCTCGACGACATTCCCGCCGAGCCTATAGTCGAGGGTGACTACTTTCTGTATGTAGGCCGCAGAGGGGCAGAAGATAAGTCGTATAAGAATTTCGTGCCGACGGCGCGCGAATTCGCCCGCTTTATCGAAATGACCGGGCGGCGCGACATCAAATTGGTATGCGCCGGAAAGCCGTTCGACGACGAGGAGATAGCCCTATTCCGCAACTTGCGAATCAGCGACAACGTTATAAGCCTCCAGGTCAACGACCTTGACCTGATAAGACTATATCGCCATGCCGTTGCCTTTATCTATCCGTCTCTTTACGAAGGCTTTGGCATACCGATACTTGAAGCTTACGCCACTGAGTGCCCCGCGATGCTCAACCGTAAAAGCTGCTTCCCGGAGATTGCCGGCGACGCGGCCGTCTACTTCACCCTCGACTCTCATAATGCCGATCTTGCCGAAAATATGGTTAAGGTGCTAAACATGAGTGACAACGAACGCAAAGACCTGATCGAGCGGCAGATGCGACGCAGCGAGCTGTATTCATGGGAAAAAGCGTCGGCTCGGCTCGCCGACGTCTACCGCAAAGTTTTGTCAGCCAAGAAAAAATGAAGCATTGGCTTAACAGCAAATATCAAAAATACGTTGCTTCAGGAAGCACGCGCTCCGTCAAGGCGAAGACCAACATCCTGCAGATGCTCGTCTACAAGGGGGGCAATATACTGATCGGGCTTATCCTGGTGCCGCTGACGCTCAATTACGTCAAAGCCGAAACCTACGGTATATGGTTGGCTCTCAGCTCGATGATAGTATGGTTTAACTTCTTCGACCTCGGCCTTTCAGCCGGATTGAGAAACCGGCTAACCGAAGCGATCGCCTCGGGCGACGATGACCTATGCCGTAAGTATGTCAGCACCACTTACGCCATACTGACGTTGATAATGGTGCCGATGCTTATAATCCTTCTCGTCGTCGCCCCGCTTATCGACTGGGACAGTCTTCTCAACCTTACGGGCCAGGAGACCGAAGGATTGCTCGCGTCGATATGTATAATAATAGTTTATTTCTGCCTCAACTTTGTGTTCAACACCATAAGCATGGTCATGCTTGCCGACCAGCGACCAGCCGACCAAGCAGCGCGAACGTTCCTCCAACAGCTTGTGGCTCTTGTGATTATATACATCCTCACTAAAACCACACAAGGCAGCCTTATACTCCTCTGCTCGGCATTATGCTTCGCCCCGCTTATAGTGTGCATAATATTCAATATAACGCTATTCAGAGGAAGATACAAGAAATTTGCCCCGTCGATAAGCTACGTCGACTTCTCTAAAGCTAAGGATTTGATGAAGTTAGGCGTGCAGTTTTTCATCATTCAGATTGCGGGCGTGATTCAATATCAGCTCATCAACTTTATCATTCTGCGATACTACGGCGGCGAGGAAGTGACTTCCTACAATGTCGGCTATAAGTATTTCAGCGTCTTGACGATGGTATGGGCGATATTGACAGCTCCGGTATGGAACGCCGTGACCGATGCGGTCGCGAAGAAAGATTATCGCTGGATAGCGAATATGCAGCAGAAGTACACCTATGCGCTCATCGCATTCACAGCCTTCGGCGCGTTTATGCTTGCAATCTCGCCGTTTGTCTATCATTGGTGGGTAAAAGACCTTACCACCGTGCCTTTCATCCTGTCGTTCTGGATATTCATATATTGCATCACTCAGATGTTCAGTCAGCTCTTTGTGTGTGTGGTCAACGGCACCGGGAAGCTCAAACTCCAGACCATAGCCTGCTGCGTCAGCCCCCTTGTGTTCCTCGCCGTCAGCGCGATAGGTATTTCGCTGGGCTGGGGAGTGATTTCCGTAATAGTCGGAGCGATTGTCTGCAATTTTAACGGTATCATACTGGCTCCTATTCAGAGTCACATGATATTGCGTCGCGGTCTGAGAGAAACAGGCCATAAAACTGATGAAAACGCCTAAAGTCACGATAATCACGGTTTCGTTCAACGCCGAGAACACTATCGAGGAAACCATTCTGAGCGTTCTCCGTCAGGATTACGACAATATGGAGTACCTGATTATCGACGGCGAGAGCAGCGATAAAACGCTCTCAATTGCCCGGAAATACACCTCCGCGCACCCGGGGTTGAAGCATACAATCAGCAGAATAGTCTCAGAGCCCGACGCAGGGTTGTACGATGCGATGAACAAGGGTGTGGAACTCGCCACAGGTCAATGGGTCAATTTCATGAACTGCGGCGACCGATTCGCAAGCGATGATGTCGTTTCGCGGATATTCTCCTTACCTTCCGATCAGCTCGCCAACGCGTCGATAATTTACGGCGACACAGAGTTATTGGAAGACGGAGAATTGACTATTCAAAAGGGTGACACCCCGGTGTCAACACATCGCCACCAGCCTTTTGCTCATCAATCAGCGTTCTTTTCCACTCTCGATAAGCGCTTGCTTGCATTTAAGCATGATAAATATAAGATAGCCGCGGATTATGATGTGACTTGCCGGCTCTTTAAGTCGCAAGGCAAAGATTCGTTTAAATATTTACCGGTAACGGTCAGCTATTACGACACTATTGACGACGGCGTTTCGCGCGGGGATATGTGGAAAACGCGTAAAGAATATTGCCGCATAAAAATCGCAAACCATATGCGGCCCTATTATCTCAAAGACTATTACTGGTACAAGTTGCTTTACAAATTAGGTCTTAGGGATTAGTCGCGGCCTTTCATCTACGGCTACTTATCTATGCGCATCATGGCCTCGAAACCAAAAGTCTCCATAATTCTACCCGCCTACAATTCCGAAGCGTTTATCGCGGATATGATAGGCGACATTATCGGGCAGGATTTTGCCGACTGGCAGCTGATTGTAGTCTCAAACGGCGCTAATCAGCAGAATCAACTATCTGTACTACAGAAATTAGCCGATGCTGACAGCCGTATAGAGATAATCCATACCCAGGAGGCCGGTGTCAGCAACGCGCGCAATATAGGCATAGTTAATGCGAGCGGCGAATGGCTGACATTTGTCGACGCCGACGATAGAATCAGCAAAAACCATCTCAGCAAGCTGGTTGAGGCCACCGACGACAAAACCGATGTGATTATTTCGGGAATAGAATTGGTTAATTCAGCGAAAAAAAATCGCGCTGAATGGAAATGCCCTGATTCATTCGGCATTAACCGCGAGTTTCTGAATATGCATCGGTCATTGCGTTGGAGTCCTTGCAACAAACTTTACCGAACAGCTACGTTGACAAAGGCGGGTATAAAATTTGACACAAGCTATACCCACTCCGAGGATGCTATATTTAATTGCAGGCTTTACCCGAAACTCAGCGGAGTCAAGATGATAAGCCATTGCGGATACTCATATATCCAACACGGCGATTCGGCAGTATCGAAGTATCACCCCAACTACTACGAAACTCACCGCGAGTTGCTGAGACTCGAAAGAGAGCTATGTGAATTATCAGAGCTTTCACTCTCAGAAACCGAAACGCGTATCGGGCGCATGGATTATTTCTACACAGCTCAGGCTGTATTAAACCTCTACAGGCAGGGCGCTCCCAAAAGCCGCAAGTTTCGTGTTGATAGGATCAGGCAAATAGCTTTCGACAACAACCGCTACGGCGAGTTATTTAAAGCGCAATTTAAGCCAGAGGGGGCTTATTTGAAGATTTTCAACCTCTGCTTGAAAACGAAATCACCCTTTCTGACTGAGTTGTTAACACGCTGCTTCGTAAAAGCTAAAGCGACGTTCAAGTAATAGTCTTATTTTGTATAAGCCGATATAAGTGGGCAGTTTCGCTTTCGTCATACTTCATTACAATGCAATTGCCGACACGATCGAGTGTGTCGACTCGATTGTCGGGAATATGTCGGCGAGCGACTACAATATTGTCATTGTCGACAACGCCTCGCCCGACGGATCCGGCTCATTGTTGTCAGAAAGATATGCTGCTGACGAAAGAATCACAGTAATTCTCAACACTGAAAACGGAGGCTTTTCAAAAGGAAACAATATCGGATTCGCATACGTCAAAAAGCATTTCAACCCCGATTTCATCGTTATGCTCAACAACGACACGCTCCTCTTACAACCCGATTTCGCTGCGCTCGTCGTTGAGGAATACAAGCGGAGTCATTTCGCCGTGATGGGCCCGCTCGTAGAGACCCCCGGAGGCGATTTCGGCAGCAATCCTGTAGCATCGGGCGAAAAATCAGCTGCGCACTACGCTTTCCATTCTTTCAAGGTCACCTCCAATCTCATAATGTCGTGGCTCGGCATAGAGTCGCTCTACCAGCGACTGAAACGCAAGTCTGGGTTTAAAAGCGTCTGCACCCGCGAGATAGCGATGCTTCAGCCCATTGACGACGCTATGCTCCACGGTTGCTTTTGGATTTTCGGCCGACCGTATATCGACCGCTTTGACGGTCTAAATGCCATGACATTTCTTTACGGCGAAGAGCCTTTACTCTATCATCGGCTGAAAATTAACGGGCTGAAATCGGTATATCAGCCCAAAATACATATATACCACAAAGAAGACCGCTCTACATCCACACTCTCTCAGTCATCCCGCAAAAGAAAAATACGTCGCGACCTTCTCGGCATAAAAGCCGATTGGGCCGTCATCAGAAACCGCTTGTCGGAGCGCCCCGCCAACCAATAATTATTACTCGATAATGTCTCCGATAGTAATATTCGCATACAACAGATTAGATGAGTTGAAGGCAATGGTCGCGTCGCTGCAGCGCTGCACCCTTGCCGACCAATCGGATGTATACGTATATTGCGACGGGCCAAAGGATGACTCCGACCGCATTAAGACCCAGGCGTTGAGAGAATACGCTCGCGGTATCGTCGGCTTCAAATCGTTGACCATACGAGAGTCGGAGATCAACAAAGGCTTGGCACCATCGATTATCGCTGGTGTAAGCGAGGTAATTAATCAGCATGGCGAGGCGATTGTGCTTGAGGATGATCTGATTCTATCCCCCAACTTCCTCTCATGGATGAACCAATGCCTCGACTTCTACAGGAATAATCAGCAGGTTTTCTCCATATCAGGCTTCACCCCGCGCTTAAAGAATCATGCGCAATATCGAGCCGACGCTTTCTTCACTCCTAAAGCTCACAGCTGGGGTTGGGCAACTTGGGCCGATCGTTGGAACAAAGTAGACTGGGAGGTTACCGACTGGCAGCAATTCAGCTCCGACCGCGGCTTGCGGCGTCGTTTCAATCAATTGGGCAGCGAGATGTCAGGGCTGTTGGCCGATTATATGAAGGGTAAAAAAAGCTCATGGTGGGTACGATTCTGCTACACGCAATTCAAGCTCGGCAAACTCACCGTCTATCCTGTCGTTTCAAAAGTGGCCAACAACGGCTTCTCATCCGAAGCGACTCACTGCAACGTCTACAATCGCTATCCGGTCGACTTCGACCGCAGCGGTGACACTACCGATTTCATTCTACCTCAAAAAGCAGAGGAAACGAATTATCTTTCAAAACAATTTTTTGAATACTACTCAATTAAATCGAGGATTTTGGGCAAACTGATGACCTATTTGTTCAAAGCCGGATTTATAAAACAATACTCAATACAACAATGAGCAAGATACTTGTAACAGGTGGCTGCGGTATGATCGGCAGCAATCTCGTTAAGCGTCTCGTAAAAGAGGGCCATGACGTAAGCGTTATCGACAACTTATGGAGAGGCAAACTCGAATACCTTAACGACGAGAACGGCAAGCCGGTGATTGACCTCGACACCAACTATTTCAACATAGATTTGACCGAAATTGGAGCAGCCGACGATATTATCGCGCGATATGACTACGTGATTCATCTCGCCGACATCGTGGCCGGAATCGACTACGTTTTCAGCAATCAAGGCGACCTTTTCAGTGTCAACAATCTTATTAACACCAATGTATTTCAGGCCGTTCGCAAGGCCGGGAAGGACAAAATCAAGGGTCTCATCTATGTCGGCACGGCCTGCTCCTTCCCGCTGACGCGACAAAACTCGCTCGACGTGATTCCGCTGCGCGAGGAAGAGCTATTCCCGGCTCTCCCCGAGTCGGCCTACGGGTGGTCGAAGCTTATGGGGCAAATTGAGATAGGATTTCTCGAAAAGGAATGTGGCATCCCTTGCTGTACCCTTATGTTCCATAACGTGTATGGCTCTCCCTGCGACTACGGCGAGCGAAGCCAAGTCATTCCGGCCCTCATACGCAAAGCTGTCAATTACCCTGCGGAGCCTTTCAATGTATGGGGCAGCGGCAAGCAAGGCAGAGCGTTTATACACGTCGACGACATTGTCGAAGCTCTCGTTCTCGCCCTCGACAAAGGTTGGGGCCATGGCTGGATACAGATCGGTCCGTCGGAGTGTACAAGCATTAAGGAAATAGCTGAGGCCGTTGTCGAAATATCGGGCAAGGATATCGATATTTTCTATGACACGACGAAGCCCGAAGGCGACAAAGCGCGCTCTGCCGACTTCACCAAGGCCCGCGAAATACTCGGTTGGGAGCCTAAAGTCGACCTGAAAGAGGGTCTTCGCCGTCAATATGAATGGGTAGCAGACCAAATCGCCGCAACGAAATAATGGAGAAATATTTCAACGTAAATCTCGAATTTGACAAAGAGCGGCTCGACAGCGCGATTTTCAACGCTATCGAGGAGGGCACTCCCGGATACGTATGCTCCGTTGAGAGCAACAATCTGACCGTAGCGAACACCCGCCCCGATTTTCTCGACGTCATCAACGGCGCACTCGTTAATAATTGCGACGGCTCGGTGCTTGCCAAAATATTAGGCAAAATCCACGGTAAGCCTCTTAACTCATATATTGGCGCCGATATTTTCATAAAATACGTGAAATTGCGCCGTTTTCGCCAGTATTTTTTAGGAAATACAGAGGAAGTACTCGCCGGATTGCGCGAAAATCTCACGCATATCGATCCCAAAATAACCGACATGAAGTTTGAGACGTTGCCGTTTCGCAAAGTCGATGAGTTTGACTATAAAGGCATTGCCGAAAAAATCAATGCCGACAATCCCGACATTATCTGGGTGTCGCTCGGCGCGCCGAAACAAGAGGAGTTCATGGCGCGCCTCAAGCCGTATCTCAATCGCGGGGTAATGTTTGGGTTTGGTGCTATTTTCAATTTCAACGCCGGTGTAGGCAAGGTAAAACGCGCGCCGGGCTGGATGCTTAAGATGAAGCTCGAATGGCTCTACCGGGCTTTTAACGAGCCAAAGAAGAACGTGCCGCGATACTGGCGGTTCATTAAGATACTTCCACGCCTCATCAAAGAAGAGCGCCGCAAGCTTAAGAGCGCAAGCAAATAAATCTCTCACGCAATTTTTCCGCTTATAAACCGACGGGTGGTGACTGTAACAGACTCAGTCACCACCCGTCGGCCTATATTAGTATGTAGCTTAGGCTACATCAATCGCGTTTAATCTTTTTGTGATTCTCGCCATAACCGTAGCCATAGCCCGACCCCTTCTTAAGGTTAACGCCGTTAATCACGATAGAAAGTTTCTTAAGTCGATGCTCCTCGTAAATATCGTTGATGAATTCGAGATCCTTGAGCTTGGTGACATTAAGACGCGTCACATAAACTGTCGCATCGGCGATTCTGTCGAGAGTGAACGTGTCGGCAACCATACCTACAGGAGCTGTATCCACGATAATGTAATCATACATCTCGCGAAGACGAGCAAACAGCTGGTCAATCTTGTCTGAAGCGAGAAGCTCAGAGGGATTGGGAGGCACAGGCCCTGCGACAAGCACATCGAGTCCGTCGAGTTTCGGCTCGTGAAGGATATAATCGCTGATGTCCGCGCCGTCGGTCGAGAGATAGTTGGTAAGACCTTGAACTGCATTGATACCGAGATATTCGGCCAAACGCGGTTTGCGTATATCCATGCCTACAAGAAGCACGCGTTTATTCATCAACGAGAACGAAGCCGCGAGATTGAGCGAAATAAATGATTTGCCTTCGCCCGATTGGGTCGAGGTCACGAGCACAACCTTATCATCCTTATCGTTAAGCACAAACTGCAGATTTGCGCGCATGAGTCGGAAAAGCTCTGCGTTGGAGCTGTTTGAGCCCGGGCTGACGATGAGCTTGTCGTGGCTCTTCGAAAGACCGATTTCGCCCAAGACAGGGACGTTTGACGCGTCCTCCGCCTCTCTTCTATGAGTGAATCGGCTCTTGAAGGCTTTCTGGAAGTAAATGACACCGGCAGCGAAACCAATAGCCAAAATCAGAATGGCAATCACCTTCATTTTGGTGCTCATGCCTACAGGCTCGCTTAGCACATACGCCTCGTCGACTATGATACCCTTAGGCACGGCGTTGGCGAGCAACATGGCCGTTTCCTCCTTCTGGCGGAGAAGATACTGGTAGAGAGCTAACTTGACGCCGCGCTCGCGATATAAATTGTTGAAATCCTTTTCGAGTTCGGGAAGTCGACCTAACGTGCCGTCGGCTGAATTAATCTGATTCTGAAGGTCTCTGACAGCAATCAGGCTGCTCTGATAGGCTTTCTCGATAGAATTCACGATGCTCTGGCGCATCGCGTCGATCTGACCTGAAATCTGAGTGAGTGCCACGTTGCCCTCCTTAGCGTTTGACTGAATCTCCATGCGGCGGAGTATCAGCTCATTGTAAGTCTTAATTGCCGATTCGAGCCCTTGAGAGTCGTTGATTACCGAAGGCATCACCTCGTAAGCGTTAGAGGGGTTCGAGATGAAGTCGTAGGCCATTTTGAGCACTTCGGCATTGGTACGCGCCTGAATCAAGGCCGCTTCTGTCTCTCCTTTGAGCTTATATGTATATTGCGAGTCCCATTGGATATTCATTATGCCCTGATCCTCTTTGTAATCTTTGATTGAGATTTCAGAGGTGTCAATGTCGCCGAGCAATATCTTCAGTCGCGCGTCGATAAACTCAGCAGTCTTCTCATTCTGGGTTTTGCTTTCCTCTACCCCGCGGCGATTGTATTCAGCCATCACGTTGTTCAGGACATCCATACCGTAATCGGGGGCAGGAGTCGTCATTTCAAGGCTGATCACGTGGGTACGCTTATTGGGAAGATCTGCCTCAATTCGTTCGCCGAGACGCTCAGCAGCGATATCATAACCGCAAATGATGATTCGCGATTTCAAAGGATCCTCCAACTCTACGGGGAAATCCTTTGTCTTATTCACGACAAATTTACCATATTTGGTTTCAAGGGTTATAGGCATCGGTTTATCCTCTACCTCAGTCACTTTGATTTTGCCGTTGGCTTTTAGCTTGACATCGGCGAGGCCGTTGGTATTGACCTTGATTTTAAATTCGAGGTTGCCCTTAAGGGTATCCAATAATGCGGGAGCGGCATACACTTCGACCGGGAATCCCTTGTAAACCATCATTTCGCGCAAGCCGTCTTTGACGTAACGCTCATAATTAAGTCCGAGGTCTTTAGCGACCTGCTTGTAGACGGCGTGAGAGGAAATAACAAAGATTTCATCGTCAACATCGCCCGCATTGCCAAACATCGAATCGAAGTTTGCCAGGGCCGCGATACCTCCGTTATCTTCCTGCGATATGAGCATATTGGCATTGACCTGATAGTAGGGAGCTCGCGACTTGATAAACAATACGCCCAACGCGCCGAAAACCACTATCGAAATGACGAAGTAATACCATTTCTCGAGGTAAGGGGTAAGAAACGCCTTAAGGTTGAAATCATCCTGTTTTTTAGTCTTTTTCTTTGCCATTGCAGTAGTTTATTTTGCGAAAGCAATTATGAGAGATGCGATAACCGATGCGGTACCAACCACTGTCGATATTACCGAGAGCTTATACGCGTTGTTTTGATTATACTTCGAGTTGTCCTGACGTATGTTGTTAGGCGTCACGTAAACGAAGTCGTTTTGCTTGAGATAGAAGAATGGCGAATTCATCGCGTCGGCCGAATTAAGGTTTATACGCTCATAATAACGCTTTCCGTTCTCCTCGCGAATCACCAGCACGTTGTTGCGCTCGCCAAACACGGTAAGGTCGCCTACGGCCGAAATCGCGTCGAGCACCGAGTAGCGGGGACGATGCACATTTATAGTGCCGGGGTGGGCCACCTCTCCCGCGACGTTAACCTTAAAGTTCATTAATTCGACTCTTACAACCGGGTCTTTCACATCCTTGCTGACAAGCTCCTCAAGATAAGCGGCGAGCTCTTCGGTTGTGATACCCTCTACCTTGATCTTACCGAGTATCGGCATCTCTATGAAGCCTTTTGAGTCGACAATGAATGTCTGCTGTTGGGCATTAGTGTATGAGGTAAGGCCTCCCGCGGTAGCTGGGTTAGATACAGGCAGATTGTAGCCCGCGGTAGCGGCGGGATCCACTGAGTTGATGGTGATAAAGAGTTCATCCGAAGGCTCAATCTTTACCGTGTAATCGCCCAATGGCAGTCCCTGCTCAATCTGGTCAATGTCGAGAAAATATGGGAGAGGAGAACGTTTCGATGAAGAGCACGACGCTAATGCGGCTACTCCTACTCCTGCTATCAGTAAATTTCTGAATCTCATGGGATTTGGTTTATTATCTTGCGCTTTGCGGAACAAGGCGACTCGCTACCGCTTGTCTGACACGTGTTCACACTCTTTAACAATAACGAATCATCTTAGCTTTTATTATGCAAAAAGATGTTTCATTGACGCAAATTATAATGTCTGTTTTAATTTTTATTCTGTAAATTCGAGCACTTTTTTAATATGTATAGGTGTGCAAATTTACTAATTTTAACCGAATGAAGCACCATAATGGGTCATATTTTTCATGTTTTTAAGCTTTTTTAATCTTTTGGAGGCTTCCGAAATTGTTACTTATATTAATAATAATTACCTTTGCGCCGCGAATGATTTTTTCGCTGCGGTTGCTATGCGACCGTAATTAAGCGCCTGACAAGATTTTATAGTAATCATAGCTGCCTGAATAAGGTTAAGTTAATTTCAAATCGTAGAGAATATGGAAGAGTTCAAAGATATATGCCCGATAGACGACTCAGAATTCAAGCAAAATATTGCCAAAATGATCGATGAGCCCGGATTCAAACATGCCGTCAGCTATGTGCTGCCCATGGTTGATTACCCCGCTTTCTCTCGGCAGTTGCTCGCGCTCGACACAAAAGATGCGTTCCAGCGCAATATCATGGTGCCCTTCATGGAAATGCTTGCTAACAAAACAACTACCGGCATATCGATGGACGGCCTCGAAAACTGCCAGCCTCATCATCAGTACACTTTCATATCCAATCACCGCGATATAATACTCGACGCATCGCTGCTCAACGTGCTTCTGCTTCGCAACGGATTCTCCGCCTCTGAAATCGCTCTCGGCGACAACCTGCTGATATATGAATGGATTGAGCGTCTTGTGAAGCTCAACAAGGGCTTCATCGTGAAGCGCAATCTTGGCAAAATCGAGGCGTTCAGGGCCGCGCAGCATCTTTCGGCCTACATCCACCATTGCATCATCAACAAGCGCGAATCGGTATGGATCGCGCAGCGAGAGGGCCGCGCCAAGGATTCCAACGACCGCACCCAAGAGAGCGTGATTAAGATGCTTGCTCTCGCTAAGAGCGACAATGTGGTAGAGTCGTTGCTCGAACTCAATATCACCCCCGTGACCATTTCCTACGAATACGATCCCAACGATTACCTGAAGGCAACCGAATTTCTCTGCAAGCGCAACAACCCCGACTTCGTGAAATCGCAGCACGATGATCTGCTCAGCATGGAAACAGGGTTGCTCGGACAGAAGGGCCGCGTTCACTACCGCCTTAACACCTCAATCAATCCCGTTATCGAGACATTGAAGGGTTGCACCGACAAGAATCTGATTTTCTCAACTATCTGCGCGGCGCTCGATCATCAGATTCACCTCGGCTACGCACTCTACCCCACAAATTACATAAGCTACGACCGTCTTAACGGGGGCAACCGCTTCTCTTACAGATATACCGCGAAAGATGCGGCCGACTTCGACCGTTATATCGAATCGCAGCTCGATAAGGTGCGCCTCGAAAACATCACCGACGACGACCGCCAATACATGCGCCACATGATGCTGACCATGTATGCCAACCCCCTCGTCAACAAGCTCCGCGCCATGGGTAAGGAGGTTTGATAAGCCATTAATAGTCATCACGTTTTTTTTAACATAAAATCGCCGCCACGTGCATTTCGATTTGATTGTATTCCTGATTTTTCTCGCCATAAATATTGGCGTAGGTGCTTATATATTCAATGTAATACGCAAATATTACGACAAGCGCTGGCTACTTATATGCCACTGCGCCATCTGCCTGATCGCGATCGCATCGGTTGCGCCGGTTGCGTTTATCGCTCGCAACGAGGTCTCCGACTCGCTGTTTATGGCTCAAATGTGGGGACTGATAGTTTATCTTTCAATCACTTTTTCTCAAATCATATTCACCGCGATCGACCTTTTCGCTAAAATACCGAGGATTTTCATGCGCCGTAAATCGCGCGAAAACAAATGCGGCATCGCCACATGGATTGCCGCAGGCGCCGGGATTCTGGTCTTCGCGGCGTTTTGGTGGGGAGCTTTAATCAACCGCTATCAAATCGACGTGGAGGAGGTAGATATGCCTATCGCTTCGCTCCCCGATGAATTCGACGGCTATCGCATAGCCCAAATATCCGACCTCCATGTGGGCTCATTTGACGGCGATACCGCCTTTGTAAGCAAAATTGTTGATCGAATAAATGAATTGAATCCCGATTTGGTGGTCTTTACCGGCGACATCGTCAATCGTCATGCCGCCGAAGCCTATCCTTTCATGCCGGTGCTGAGTCGTCTCCACGGCGCAGACGGACAGTATGCAGTGCTCGGCAATCACGATTATGCCGATTACTACTATCCTAATGATGCCGTTTTGCAGAAAGAGGCCGACCGCGAGCACCTCGCGCTTCTTTACGACGAATCTTCACTGACGCTGCTGAGCGACTCAACCTTCACACTGCGTCGTGGTAACGATTCGATCGCGCTCATCGGAGTGCAGAATATCGGCACCGGTCGCTTCCCGGTCTATGGGTCGCTGGAGCGCGCTTATCCTGATCCGGGCGATAACGTGACCAAAATTCTCTTGTCGCATGATCCGGCTCATTGGCAAACGGCTATCCGCGACAATGCCGACAACAACATCGCGTTAACGCTTTCGGGCCACACCCACGCCATGCAGACACGTATCTTCGGATTTTCACCCGCTGCGTGGGCTTACAAAGATTACGCCGGGCTTGTGACCGATTCTCTCGGCCGTCATCTTTACATCAATATCGGCGCAGGAACTGTGGGTACGCCGATGCGCATCGGCGCTACCCCCGAAATCACTCTACTGACCCTCCGTCGCAAGTAAACACTCTATCGCCACGGATCGGGTAACATATCCTGTATGATACGAGCCACCCGGTAGTGCCCCGCCTCGGAGGGGTGCAGACGGTCGGTATCGGGCTTTGCGATCAGGTCGTCATTACTGCGTAGATTAGGGTATATACCGCTCTCACCATATAAGTCAATGACCGGGACTGACCAATATGCGGCCGCCCGCTTCAACACGTCGACGTAATCTTCAATGTAAAGACCGAGAGCATTGGCGTAATCCTCATCTTGCTGCACATTCTTTTCATTGAAGCTTGCGAAGCCGCGATGTATAGGGGTCATAATATATATCTGAGTATCAGGATAGTTCTCTTTGAGGAAGCGGAGAGTGCGGTTTATGCTCCCGGTATAAGTATCATCCCCGTAGTTCCACACTCGATGCTTGCGCGGCACTTCCTGACCATTGACGTTAATCTGCTCGGTAGCTTCGGTGAAGAACTCCCCTATCGGCTTGTTTCCGTTGAAATCGTTGGTCCCGCACCAGATAAAAATAGCCGACAAATCGGTTCCAACCGAGTCGCGCATCTGCTCGGCTAAGGGCAGCATCTTGTCCCAGCGATATCCGCTGCGGGCAAACACGTAGTCATCTATGCCGATAAGTTGGCGAAGATAGCTCCACCAATGCTCTTCGCCGCGACCTCTCCGCGGATCGGTCATCGAGTCGCCGAGAAATCCCACTTTCTTCCCTTGCCACTTACTCCCTACCGTAGCATCCTCCTTAACCTTTTCGGGCGAAGGTTTGGCTGCATTGACATTCATTGCGGCAATCAGCAACGCGGCTAACAGCAATATCCTTTTCATGATTGATTTATTTAGAATGTGATTTTCAACACTTATTTATTACTTATTTATTACCTTTCGCGAAATATTCCTTAGCCGCGGCTCTCACTTTGTGACTGAGAGCTATCACTACTATCATAGTCGGGAACGCCATCAAAGCGTAGAACAGATCGCACATCCCGACCGCCGCCTCAAGGGGCAGAACAGCGAAAAAAACGAGCGACACGACGAAAAACCGCGTGTACCATTTCGACATATTGTTTCCCAACAGGTATGCAGCGCAGCTCGTTCCGTAAAACGAATAGGAGAACATCGACGACATTCCGAAGCATATCACCACTACCAACAGCAGATATTCGCCGAATGGTATTCCCTTAGCGAACGCACCCATTGCCACCTGCAATCCCTGCACTCCGTCGACATCTATATCGCCGCATAGCAGTATGGCTAAGGCCGTAAGCGTGCACACCAGGCCGGAGTCGATGCTCGGGCCCAACATGGCTATCAATCCCTCGCGCACAGGGCGGTCGTTGCGCGAAGCGCCGTGCATAATGGTAGCCGTGCCTATGCCGGCGTCATTGACGAGAGCCGCGCGCCGCGCGCCTATTATGGCTATACCCACAAAAGCTCCAAATCCGGCACGCAAGTTAAACGCCTCGGAAAATATACGCTGAAACACACCGGGAACGGCATCGATATGAGTGAGTATTATGTATAATACCATCACGAAATAAAGCCCTACCATAGCCGGGACCATTACCGAGGCTACGCGGGCAATGCGCTTGATTCCTTTTAGCACCACCACTGCCACTATAGCAGCAACCGCCAGTCCGAAAAGCAGACGATAGGATTGCGCATTGGTCAGCCCCGTAAGCGACGAGACTCCGCTTAGAAGCCCGTTGGCTTCGACCGACTCCGGAGTGGTGAACACCGCCATCGCGGCTTCAGGGAGCTGATTGGCGTTCATGATACACAGCGTGCCAAACATGCCGGCGATAGCGAAGAACCGCGCCAACGGTTTCCATTTATCTCCGAGGCCATGCTCGATAATATACATGGTGCCACCGCGAGAATTGCCCGCGTCATCCTTCCCTTTATACATAATAGAAAGAACTCCTTCATGAAACTTCGTCGACATACCTATCAGCGCGCTCACCCACATCCAGAAAATAGCGCCCGGACCTCCAACCACGAGTGCGATCGCCACGCCCGCGATATTACCTAGACCTACCGTGGCGGCAACTACCGAGGCCAATGCCTGTGCCGACGAGATCTGGCCATTGTCAGCGTCCGACTTCACCCTTAGCTCCTTGATTGAAGCCGGGAGGCGCCGAAGCGAGATCATACCCGATCGGATGAAGAGGTAGAGCCCCCCTCCGATAAGCAGAAAAAACAGTGGATAGCCGCATAGCGTGTCGGCCACCATCGTAAGATATTTTGAGAAAGTATCCATAAAGGTCGCGAATTACAACACAAAATTACTCAAACCTCTCCTAATTACAAAATCCCCGCACAAATCCGGTATCGTTTATTATAGCAATGAGGTCAATGATGCGAGATTATTGATAACGATTGACAGTAAAATAACTTTTATATCAATATTTTTATGTACTTTTGTATGCTACATCAATCAGCACGCCGCAAGCGCGAATTGATTGCGTAGCTTCGTTTGCTCTTAAAATGCACAATTCTCAATTATTGGCCACGATGGGAAAAACATAATTGCCGTGAAGAGTGCTGTAACTTTCAGTGAATAGGAATTCAAAACCAAACCCAAACCGCAATGGCTTTATAGCCGACTTCATCCGGAGAATCATATAAAACATGAAACCATCGAGTTTATCCAAGTTTGTTGAGGATATTAGAGATATAGTTAGAAAATATCGAACAGAAGCAGCCTATTCTCTCAATATTACCATAATCCATGAGCGTTGGGCTATTGGTCAACGTATTGTAGAGGAAGATCAAGATGGTGAACTTCGCGCTAAATATGGAGCCAATCTGATAAACGTATTGTCACAGGAACTAACCTTTGAATTGGGCAAAGGCTATAATCCTCGTAGTTTGGCATATTACAGACAGTTATACATCTATTTCCCGCAATGGGAGATTTTGCACACGCGTGTGCAAAATCTCACGTGGTCTCATATAAAGGCTATCCTCGGAGAAAAGAATGAGAAGGCCAGACTGTGGTATATGGATGAAGCAGCTCATCAAATGTGGTCGGTAAAGACGCTTGAAAGAAATGTAGGCTCGCAATATTATAATCGTCTGTTAGCTTCTGCCGACAAAGATGCGGTGGCTGAAGAAATGAGCCGATTGACGGCAAAGGATAATGTGGTTATAACACCTGAACATTATATCAAGTCGCCTTTTGTTACGGAATTTCTTGGTATTGAAAAAGATGCCACTTATACAGAAAGTGAGCTTGAAAGCGCGCTCATCACACATCTTAAGCAATTCTTGATGGAACTTGGAAAAGGTTATGCTTTCGTGGAGCGTCAACAGCATGTAGTTACTGACGCAGGTGACTATTACATTGACTTGGTATTTTACAACTATTTGCTGAAATGTTTTGTATTGATTGACCTGAAAACAACGAAAATAACTCATCAGGACGTGGGGCAAATGGATATGTATGTACGTATGTATGACGATCTGAAACGTACTCAGGGTGATAATCCGACTATCGGTATACTGCTTTGTGCTGAAACAAGCGAGGACATTGCAAAATATTCTATGCTTAATGGCAGCAAACAACTTTTTGCGTCAAAATATCTGACCTTCCTACCCTCGGAAGAAGAGCTGCGTCAGGAGATTGAGATGCAAAAACATCTTTTCCTATTACAAAAAGGAGGAGCAACTCGATGAAGTTCAAGTTTAGATACAATGCTATCAAATTTACCTGATAGCAAACTCATCTTCTTCATTGCCGAAACCAAAGGCTCGCTCCAATCAATGCAGCTTAACGCAATAGAAAATGCCAAGATTGACTGCTGCGGTCAGCTGTTTGACGAAATCTCAACCGACAACGTCAAGTTTCATAAAGTTACCTGCTATCAGGACTTGATAGATGCAATGACCGCAAAACGATAAGCAAAGTAGCGCGGAGCAAATTTTGGGGAGATGAGGGGGATTCGGAATTTTTTCGTAAATTCGCGCCGGAAATCCAATATCTGCCTCTCCTAAATCATAAATAGACCGTCACAGTAATCTCAATTAGATCGTCACAATGAAAACAGGCTTCGACAACGACAAGTACCTCAAAATCCAGTCAGAACACATTAAGGAGCGCATCGCGAAATTCTCCGGCAAGCTTTACCTCGAATTTGGCGGCAAGCTCTTTGATGATTACCACGCGTCGCGTGTCCTGCCAGGATTTCAACCCGATAGCAAGCTCAAAATGTTGATGCAGCTAAAAGACGACGCTGAGATTGTGATGGTCATTTCGGCCAACGACATCGAGCAAAACAAGATGCGCTCCGACCTTGGTATCACCTACGACAAGGATCTGCTGCGTCTGCGCGAGGAGTTTCAGAGCCGCGGACTTTATGTAAGCTCGGTTGTGATCACCCACTTCAACGGCCAGAAAAGCACCCAGCTTTTCCGCGAACGCCTCGAAAGGCTCGGTATAAAGGTCTATTATCATTATTTTATTGAGGGCTATCCGGCCAATGTCGAACTGATCGACTCCGACGAGGGCTTCGGCAAGAATGATTATGTTGAGACAACCCGCCCGCTTGTAGTAGTGACAGCTCCCGGTCCCGGCAGCGGCAAAATGGCCGTGTGCCTCTCTCAGCTTTACAACGAGAATCGCCGCGGCGTGAAAGCCGGATATGCCAAATTCGAGACTTTCCCAATATGGAGTATTCCGTTGAAGCACCCCGTCAACGTGGCCTACGAAGCCGCCACTGCCGACCTCAACGACGTGAACATGATCGACCCCTTCCACCTTGAGGCATACGGGAAAACCACCGTTAATTACAACCGCGACATTGAGATTTTCCCTGTGCTCAATGCCATTTTCGAGGGCATATACGGCGAAAGCCCCTACAAATCGCCCACCGATATGGGCGTCAACATGGCGGGATTCTGCATTTGCGACGACGACGTGTGCCGCGAGGCTTCGTTACAGGAAATCATTCGCCGCTACTACCGCGCCCTTGAGTCGCTTGCCGACGGACGCTCCAACGAGGCTGAAATCAACAAGATAAAGCTGTTGATGAGCCAAATGAAAATAACAACCGACTATCGCACGCCGACCGTGGCCGCCCGCGCCGTTTCATACGACCGTCAAGGCCCCGCCGCAGCCGTGCAACTCGCCGACGGCTCGATCGTGACCTCTCATTCTTCGGATCTTCTCGGCGTCAGCGCGGCCCTTATTCTCAACGCGACTAAACGTATAGCTAACATACCTCACGATGTGAAGCTAATACCGCAACAAATGATCGAGCCTATACAGCGAATGAAGACCTCGATGCTCCATGGGCGCAATCCGCGACTGCACACCGACGAGGTACTTGTGGCGTTAGCCGTGCTGTCGCAGACCGACGAGCTATGCCGACGCGCTCTCGACGCGCTGCCTATGCTCGACGGCTGCCAAGTGCACGTGACCGGCCGCTTAAGCGAGGTCGACCGCAAAATCTTCAAGAAACTCGGGTGCGATGTCACCTTTGACCCTGTAAGAAAATGAAACTCTCCACAATCTTTTTTGCAGTAGCTCTCACTCTGCTACTCCCTCTCAACCTATCTGCAAAAAAAGCCTCGGAATACGTCGACTCCCCTGTATATGAAGCGACCCCTTGGGGCCTGACGCGCATTTCGGACAGCGTAATCGCCAATGCCATAAGCATTTCCTCGCCTTCCGCAATTCTCGGCGAGCAAGTAGCCGCTACCCCTCGCGGCGCGGTGATAGAATTCAAGTTTCGTCAGTCGGCTAACTCGACGCTGAAATTCGACTTCGCGAAACGCGATAAAGCGAATTCTTATCAGCGCGTGAAATGGGTAAGCGACAGGTCGTTCAAGGGATGGATCAAATTCGCAGCGGCCGACGGCGAGCACCCAGCTAATACTATTTACTTTTATTGCGAACTAAGCAAAAAGCCTTCGCGCTCAGGCTTTTCCGCGGGTGGGGGCAAAATTGACCCGACAACGGAATTCGAGGGCGACAACGTAAACCTGATCTGCGAATTTTCGACCCGCGAAGGGGAGGATATTATCGTAAAGACAGCAATATCCCATACCAGTATACCGGGGGCGATGTCCAACTTCCGTAAAGAGCTTATTTCTCCGCAATCCATTGCGCAGTTACAGGCCGACGCGATAAGCGCCTGGGATAACGAATTGAGCAAAATCGCAGTGGAAGGCGGCTCTGAAAACGATAAAACCAAATTTTACACAGCGCTCTACCAGTCGATGCTCGACCCCCGCATGGCTATAGACGTTGACGGCCAATATCGCGGCGCCGATAACCGCGACCACACTTCGCGCGGCTATATTCATCGAATCTTATATTGCAATCCCAATCAGGTAAACACGCTTTTCCCCTTACTTACCATCATAAATCCGGCTGTTGCGCGCGACGCGATGAACAGCATCATCGCATCGGCCCGCGAAAACTGCTCAAAGAACTTCGTTGACGACACTTTCCTATCCCCCTCAATCGACACCAAGACCGGTAAAGCGTCGATCTCGCTGCTCACCGACTGCGTGATGAAAGGGCTATTTCCATCAAATCTTCCCCGTGCGCTCTCCTACGCCGAAAACACAGCGGAAATTCTCGCTCCCACAGCCTCGGCAGCCGACGCCGCCCATACACAATGGTGCCTCCTTCAATTAGCCAAAACCGTAGGCGACTCCGCGGCTATTCAACGTCATAATCAAGTCAGGGAGATTGTTTTAGAAAGCACGCTAATGACCGGTGACGACCCTGCGGAATACGTGATTGCCACATGCGGTCTTCGCCCCCTCTATCCCGGCGCAGCCGCTTACGAAGTGACAGCGCCTCTCTTCGACAGCATAGTCTTCAACCTCGACCCCGATTACTTCGCGGCCAAAACATTCACTATCAAAGCCGACCGTTCAAACCCCGGCGACAACGTCGTAACCCGAATATCGCTTAACGGCAAGCCTCTGAAGTCCAACATTCTCACCCATAAAGATCTATCGCAAGGGGGCGAACTGGTTATCACGCTTTCGGGGCAAAAAATGTGAAATAACGGCAAATCATTATGCAGATTCATCAATTTTGATTAATTTTGCTGAAATTTCACAACAAATCTTAGTAACGGCTCGCGCCTCTCCTCCATACAGCCGTGGTCCATTTACGTAGAAATGCTTAGACGAATACTATCCATAATAGCTTTGCTGCTGACCGTCGGAGCTACCGGGGTTTCAGCGCAAGAGACGTTCAAGCGAGGCATTGAGCAAATATCTTTCATACCCAAAGGGCAATGGATTACCGGAGTAAGCGTCAGCTACTCACAATCAAACCAAAGCAACTATCAATTTCTCATAATCGAGAACATCAACGGCGACACCTATTCATTCAAGCTCAGCCCGATGCTGATGTATTGCTTTAAGGACAACCTGGCTGCCGGCGGTCGCTTCGCCTACACCCGCTCGCGCACTCGCCTTTCGAGCGCCGACGTGGTGCTCGCCGACGACACTGAATACAACATCGACAACCTCTACTCCATCACTCAGAACTTCTCGGCAACGACCGCCTTCCGCAACTATATCAGTCTCGGCAACAACCGCCGATTCGGCCTATTCAACGAAGTGCAGATAGAATTAGGCGGCGGTCAAACTAAAATATGCAGCGGATCGGGCAATGACCTTACCGGCACGTACTCCACAAATTTCAACCTCAACATCGGGCTCGCCCCCGGCATGGTAATGTTTCTCAACAACTACTCCGCGATAGAGGTCAACGTAGGCGTGCTCGGATTCAACTACCGCAACTCAAAGGCCATAACCGACCAAATCCATGTCGCGCATTCCGACAGCAAATCAGCTAATTTCCGTATCAACCTGTTCTCCATAATGTTTGGAGTGGCTTTTTATCTCTGACACCATCATGAATCGCATCGCTATACTACTCTTTACGCTTGTGACAGGGATAACGGCCTTTGCCGCCAATCCTGAGGCGGGGCGAAGCAAGTCGCTCCCCGACTTCAGCAGCAACTTCATCATCAACGAGAATCTGCTCGGCTCGCATAAAATCATGCTCGACTCCGTGCCTAACCCTCATCTCGGAGAGCAAGTGGTCGTAGGCAACGACACGGTCAGCATAATCCTGCCCCAAACCAACTACGGGCGATATGACCGCGGCCTCTACAACTTCCTGTTTATTCCCAAAGGGCAATGGTCGTTCGGCCTTACGGCTTCATACGGCGAAATCAACACCGACGACATTCAAGTGCTGTCGATACTCAACAATTTCGACATCAAGGTTAAGACTTACTCCCTCAATCCCTCAATCTCCTACTTCTTCCGCCACAACCAGTCGATAGGTATAAAATTCAGCTATACACACTCCAACGTCGACCTCGAGAACATGTCGTTTGACTTCGACGACGATATGAGCTTCACGCTGTCTGACGTGACTTATTACGCCCAATCCTACACCGCATCGATCAATTACCGCAACTATATCGGCCTCGGAGCGGAAAAACGTTTCGCTATATTCAATGAGGTTGACCTCGGATTTGGCAGCGGTTCCTCGCGCTTCAAACGCCTTATCGGAGGCGAGCCGCGCGACACGCGCACCAACACCGTGTCGGCAGCGTTGAATTTCTCACCCGGTCTATGCGTTTACATCATGGACAACGTGTCGTTTAATGTGTCGTTCGGCGTCTTCGGTCTCCACCTGCGCAATGAAAAGCAGGCCACCAACGGCGAGAACGAAGGATCGCGCTTCACCTCCGGCGCCAACTTTCGCTTCAACATCTTCAACATTAACTTCGGTCTCGCGGTAAACATTTAGTTAATTGATTATTGCCCACAAAATATAAATCGCCATTACATTGAACCGATTATTACTAAATATAGCTATAGCGGTTGCGCTGGGATGCATCGCCACCTCTTGCATAAAGAACGACATACCGTATCCGCTCATCCAACCTAACATCACCTCGCTTGAAGTGGAATATCAGGCACAGGCCGCAGCACTCGACTCGGCGTCGCGCACCGCTACGGTTTATCTGACCGAAGAAGCCGACATCTACAACGTCAACGTGACTTCTTGCGCGATCACCCCCGGCAGCCATTTCGTCGGCGATTCTATTCACGGCTCACTCGACCTTTCGTCGCCCAACTATTTTGTGCTCGGGCTGTATCAGGAATATGTATGGACTGTCAAAGCCGTTCAAACTATCGAGCGATACTTCACCGTGGCCAACCAGATGGGAGCCTCGGTGATCGACGTGCCGGCCCGACGCATAATCGTCACTCTCCCTGAGTCGGTCAATCTCTCGAAAGTGAAGGTTTTGTCGGCCAAGCTCGGCTCAGTCAACTCCACGATGAGCCCCGATCTCGCTCCCGGATCGACAGTCGACCTCAGATCGCCGCTCCGGATCGATGTGACCGACTACGGCCGAACAGCGACATGGACCATCTACGCCGAAGTGACCGAAGCTCTCGTTACAACCACTTCGGTCGACGCATGGACCAACGTGGCATGGGTCTACGGCGAGGCTCAGGAAGGGCGCAGCAACTCAGTCGAATACCGCCGCGCCGACGCTTCGGACGACGAGTGGATCCGCGTGCCCGATTCATGGCTGACCACAACCGGAGGCTCATTCCACGCCCGTCTGATCAACCTGGAGTCGGATACCGACTACATAGCGCGCGCCGTTTCGGATTCGGATCTCGGTAACGAAATATCTTTCCACACCGGCTTCAACATCCAGCCGCCTAACGCCGACTTCGAGAACTGGTGGCTCGACGGCAAGATCTGGTGCCCATGGGCTGAAGGGGCCGACCCGTATTGGGGAACCGGCAACAAGGGCGCTACCACGCTCGGCCCGAGCAACACCACTCCCTCAACCGACACTCCTACCGGCAAAGGCCAATCAGCTATGCTCGAAACCAAATTCGTAGGCATCGGCATGATCGGCAAACTTGCCGCCGGAAATATTTTCGCCGGAACTTACGTGCGCACCGACGGCACAAACGGTATACTCGACTTCGGCCGTCCGTTTACCCAGCGACCCACCAAGCTCCGCGGATATTACAAATATCATTCCGCTCCGATAAGCAGCGTGACAGCCGGATTTGAGTCGATTAAAGGCCGCCCCGACACGTGTATAGTATGGTGCGCGCTTATCGATTCCGATCAGCCGTTCCAGATACGCACCAATCCTAAGGACCAGCATCTCTTCAATCCCGATGCATCGGATGTGATAGCCTATGGCAAGATGCTAAATGGCTCCGACGTCACGTCGTGGCAACCGTTTGAATTTGAGCTGAATTACAAAACAACCTCACGCACGCCGAAGTACATACTCATCGTGGCGTCGGCCAGCATGTATGGCGACTACTTCACCGGCGGCAACGGATCGGTGCTTTATATCGACGACTTAGAGCTGCTTTATGACTACTAAAATTGGCATTTAAGTGTCAAAAAACGCTCAATTAGATACCAAAAATCACTTTTAAAAGCATATTAAACGAAATAAATCACGATATTTTCACGTTTTTATAGTACGTTCCAATTAATAAATTATCGCGATGAAAAAAAAACTTATCGGACTTATGTCTCTGGCGGCAGCGTTCACCGTCTCAGCCCAAAACAGCGACTACACACTCTATAACAACCCCGACAACGCTCCCTATTTCGGCGCGCGTCTCGGAGTCGACATCACCTCTACCAGCGGCAATAACGATGTTTACAACAACGGCGCCGGATTCACTCTCGGAGCTGTCTACAATATCCCTTTGTGGCAAAATCTATATTTCGAGCCGGGGTTATCGCTGTTTTACGACACATTCGGCATGGAAATCGTAGCCGGATACGATGAATACGGCCCCTACATGATCAACGGCTCGATAAGGAATTTCGGTTTCAGAATTCCTATGCAGTTCGGTTATTTCTTCGATTTCACCGACGATGTGCGCATAGCTCCTTTCACCGGCCCTCAGCTCAACGTAAACCTCACAGCCAAAGAGCATTGGAACGATGCTAAAGATCCGCTCAAAGACCAATCGATATTTGGAGAAGGGGGCTTTAAAAGACTCGACCTTCAATGGGTGATAGGCGTGGGCGTGACTTATCAGAAATACTATGTGTCGCTCTCTGGAGGCATTGGCATGACGAAGGCCCGTAGCCTGAAATACGACAACTTCCGCCGCAACAATATCAACATCTCCATAGGCTACAACTTCTAAATGTTCTCCATCATTATCCCGGTCTACAACCGCCCAGATGAAATCGACGATCTGCTCCGAAGCCTTTCGGAGCAGACGGTCAAGAACTTTGAGGTAGTCATAACCGAGGATGGCTCAACCATCCCCTGCAAAGATATTGTCGATAAATATGCGGATAAAATACCTATACAGTATTTTTACAAGGATAATGAAGGCCGCTCGATAGCCCGAAATAACTCTATGGAAAATGCGAAGGGCGAGTACTTCGTGTTTTTCGACTCCGACTGCGTCATTCCCCCCGACTATTTCGCGACGCTCGAGAAGCGACTCGAAGCGTCGCCAACCGACTGCTTCGGCGGACCCGATGCGGCCCACGAATCTTTTTCAACTACCCAGAAGGCCATCAACTTCGCCATGACCTCGTTTCTGACCACCGGCGGGATAAGAGGAGGGAAAATGCAGATGGAGAAATTCACCCCGCGCACCTTCAATATGGGCTTTTCGCGCGAGGTGTATAATCGCGTTGGGGGCTTCCGCGAGATGTTTTCAGAGGACATCGACATGAGCAAGCGTATCGAAGCCGCGGGCTTCTCCACTTCGCTTATCAGGGACTGCGAGGTATATCATAAGCGGCGCGTCGATTTCAAGAAATTTTTCCGGCAAGTTCATGTTTTCGGAATGTCGCGAATCACCCTCAAGCTTCTATATCCCGGCTCGCTGAAGATTGTCCACGCTCTCCCGGCCATGTTCGTGATAGGGCTGATCGCCCTATTGGTGCTCGGCGTCGCTGTAAGTCCATGGTGGCTGCTCCCCATCGGAGTGTATGCCGCCGCTCTCTTCGTAGCCGCATTAGTGTCGACAAAGTCGCTTACAGTGGCTATGAAAGCGGTGCCCGCATCCTTCATACAGCTTATCGGCTATGGCACGGGATTCATCAAGGCTTTCGTAAGCAAGATATTGCTGGGCAAAGGACGTGATATAAAAGAAGAAATCGCAATACGCAAAGGTAAATAACCATGTCAGCCGACTATATCACACCGGAAAATAAGCCGAAGCCGTCGATAAACCGCGTCCGCGACCTCGATGAAGACGACAAGCCGCGCGAAAAAGCGCTACGCAACGGAATATCGACGCTGTCCGACGCCGAACTGCTTGCCATAATCTTAGGTAGCGGCATGCCCGGAAAATCAGTAATCGAACTCAGCCGCGAGATTTTGAGCGTCAACGACGGGCGTCTTTCAAGGCTGCAACGCATGACGGTGCATGAGCTATGCAACAAATTCAACGGCATCGGCCCGGCAAAAGCCATCTCGCTCGTGGCCGCTTTCGAACTCGGCAAACGCTACCAGGCGGATTTGCGCAAACAAGATTACAAAATCAGCGGCTCACAATCGATATATAACTACATACGCAACGACATAGAAAACCTTCCCTACGAGCTCTTCATCGTAATCCATCTCAACCGGGGCAACCGCATCATATACGTCGATACCATTTCCAAAGGGGGCACGGCCACTATCCTTGTCGACATCAAGTTAGCGATGAAAACAGCGGTAGACAAAATGTCAGACTCCCTGATATTTGTTCACAATCATCCGTCGGGCAACGTAAAACCGAGCATCGAAGACGACGTTTTAACCAGGAGGCTAAAAAACGCGGCCGACATGCTCGGCATTAATGTGCTCGACCATATCATAGTAGCCGCTAACGGCTACTATTCCTACCATGATGAAGGCAAATTATGACGATTTGCCGCTATCGGCTAAAAGCCTGTCGCGAGACACATATATCAGGACGCACTCTCAGCACATTTTCACAAAGTAGACAAATATGACGGCATAATGATTTGCGACTATGATTTTTTTCGCGTAACTTCGTGGTGTGATTGTAACATACTATCATCTTTGCATCTATGACAACAGCCGAATACATCGCGCAAAAACTCAATATACCCATACGCAACGTTGAAAACGTGATTTCGCTCCTCGGCGAGGGCGCTACTATACCTTTTATCAGCCGTTACCGCAAGGAAGCTACCGGATCGCTCGACGAGGTGGCTATCTTCGAGATCGAGAAAGAGTCGAAGAGACTCGAAGAGCTCGCTGCCCGCAAGGAATACATAATCGCGACCATAGAGTCGCAGGGCAAACTGACCGAGGAGCTGCGCCGACGTATTGACGAGACGTATGATTCGGCAGTCGTCGAGGACCTCTACCTCCCTTACAAGCCAAAGCGTCGCACTCGCGCCCAAATCGCCCGGGAGAAGGGTCTCGAACCTCTCGCCGACATGATTCTGCTCAACCGCCGCGATTTCTCTGACCGAAACATCGCAAAATTTGTGAACTCCGAGAGCGGCGTCAACACTCCCGACGACGCAGTCGCCGGAGCCGCCGACATAATTGCCGAGAGAGTAAGCGAGTCGCAGCGGGTGCGCGCCTACGTCCGCGGCGTCTATACCCGACACGCCGAGATAAAAGTCGCTCCGGCAAAAGGGAAAAAGGAGGAAGCGGTCAATTATGAAAATTACTTTAACTTCGCCTCCAAGCTCAACCGATGCTCCTCTCATCAGGTACTCGCCATAATGCGCGGCATCAACGAGGGGTTGCTGAAAATCGACATGACCGTTGACGACGATATTGTGCTCGATCGGTTAAATTCCTACTATATAAAAGGCAATGGCTCGGATCTCGCCTGCCAGATCATCTCCGACGCCGTACGCGACTCTTACAAGCGTCTCATTCAACCATCTATGGAAAATGAAATGCTGGCAGCCGCTAAAGAGCGCGCCGACGAAGCGGCGATAAAGAATTTTGCCGACAATCTTCGCCAACTTCTCCTTGCGGCCCCGCTCGGATCGAAGCGAGTGCTGGCCATAGACCCCGGTTTCCGCACAGGCTGCAAGGTGGTTTGCCTCGACGCTAACGGCAATCTCCTCCACAACGACGTAATCTATCCTACCCCGCCTCACAACGACCTTAAGGCTTCGGCACGAAAGATTTCCAATCTCGTTGAGGCATACGACATCGACGCTATTTCGCTTGGCAACGGCACAGCCAGCCGCGAAACAGAGAAGTTCCTGAAAACCTGCTTTCTGCCCAAAGGGCTTGAGGTATATGTGGTTAACGAGAATGGAGCGTCGGTATATTCAGCCTCGAAAATCGCCCGCGACGAATTTCCCGACTACGATGTCACGGTCCGCGGTGCCGTCTCTATAGGGCGACGCCTGATGGATCCGCTTGCCGAATTAGTTAAAATCGACCCTAAATCAATCGGTGTCGGCCAATATCAGCACGACGTTGACCAGAAAAAGCTGAAAGAGTCTCTCGATGCCACCGTTGAGGCGTGTGTCAACTCAGTCGGTATAAACCTCAACACCGCTTCGGCCGAGTTGCTATCCTACGTGTCGGGCATCGGAGCCTCAATGGCTAAAAACATTGTGGCCTATCGAGCATCGAACGGCGATTTTCATCATCGCGAGGATATTCTTAAAGTGCCGCGCTTCGGCGCTAAAGCGTATCAGCAGGCCGCAGGTTTCCTGCGTATACCGTCATCCGACCGTATTCTCGACAATACAGCCGTTCACCCCGAAAGCTATCATATCGTGGAAAAAATGGCCGCGGACTATGGCGTTACACTCGACGAGCTGGTAAAGCAACCCTCTAAGCTGAAAGCCATTGACCTTGAGAAATACGTCACCGACACAATCGGCCTCCCGACTCTGACCGACATAATAAAGGAGCTTGAAAAGCCCGGGCGCGACCCGCGCGAGAAAGCCGGAGTATTTGAGTTCGCGGAAGGCATTAACGAGATAACCGATCTCGCGGAGGGAATGGAGCTACCAGGAATCGTCAACAACATCACCGACTTCGGCGCTTTCGTTGATATAGGCGTGCATGAAAGCGGGCTCGTGCATCTCTCGCAGATAGCCGACAAATTCATCCGTCATCCATCCGAAGCGCTGAAGCTCAATCAGCACGTGAAGGTGCGCGTTTTGTCGGTAGACCTTAACCGCAAGCGCATTTCACTGACCATGAAGGGAGTGGCACAGTAGTAATTAGCTAAAATTATAGAAATTTGAATAAATATCATATTGATTAAAAATGGGCACAGAACAAAAACCCCGTATTTTAGTGACCGGCGGAACCGGCTTCATCGGATCGCATACAGTAGTGGAGCTGCAACAAGCAGGCTATCCCGTAGTTATAATCGACAATCTTTCTAACTCAAATATAGACGTGCTCGACGGCATCGAACGAATCACCGGCATCCGACCCGACTTCGTGGAAGCCGACTGCACCGACATGACCGCACTGCAGATTCTTTTCCGCGACTATCCCGGCATAAAAGGCATAATAAACTTCGCCGCGTCTAAGGCCGTAGGCGAATCACTCGAAAAACCGATACTCTATTATCGCAACAACCTCAATACGCTGATGAACCTGCTTGAGCTGATGGGGCCCAATGATGTGAAGGGCATAGTGTTCTCATCATCATGCACCGTTTACGGCGAGCCGGATGTCAACCCCGTGACCGAACAATCGCCCATCAAGAAGGCAACGTCGCCTTACGGTAACACCAAGCAGATTTCGGAAGAGATCATAACAGACGTGATTAATTCGGGCGCGCCCTTCAAAAGCATTATCCTACGATATTTCAATCCAGTAGGAGCGCATCCCTCAGCTGAAATCGGCGAGTTGCCTAACGGCGTTCCTCAAAACCTGATACCTTACGTCACCCAGGCAGCTATCGGCATACGCAAGGAGCTGAGCGTGTTTGGCGACGACTACGATACCCCCGACGGCTCTTGCATCCGCGACTATATCAACGTGGTAGACCTCGCTAAAGCCCATGTCATGGCAGTCACCCGTATGCTCGAAGACAAGACCGCCGACAAAATCGAGATTTTCAACCTCGGCACCGGCAACGGCGTTTCAGTCCTTGAGCTGATCGAATCTTTCGAGCGTGCTACGGGAGTGAAAGTACCGCGCAAAATCGCACCCCGACGCGCCGGCGACATTGAGAAAGTTTGGGCCGACCCGTCTCATGCCAATAATGTGCTCGGTTGGAAAGCTGACACACCTCTCGACGAAACCATGCGCTCGGCGTGGACCTGGCAATGCCGTTTGCGCGAACGCGGCGTCATGTAATCGACATTTCAACCTTGTCAAGTATGTTTCAACACAATATATGAAACATACTTGACTTTAACATTTTTCAATCCGTGTACCTGTTTTATTCGATTTTGCTGGCTGTGTACGTGATTACGATCCTATCGATCGTAGGCCTCGTCATATCCGAGAACCGCAACCCGGTGAAATCGCTCGCATGGGTCACGGTGTTGCTGGTCGTTCCTGTTTTCGGGCTTTTGCTATACATACTTTTTGGCCGAAGCATCAAGAACAAGCGCTTCATATCCAAGCGCAACCGACGCAAGCTGAAACGGCACGAAGCGGCAAAGGCATTTAATGCGGCTAATCATTCGCTCTCGGCCGAGAGCGCGCAGCTTATACGCCTCGGACAGTCGCTCATGTCATCTCCGTTCTACGAAGGCAACGACGTGGAGATGTTCAATAACGGCTCCGATAAATTTAAATCGCTCATCAACGACATCAACAACGCGGAGTCGTATATCTACCTTCTATACTACATCTTTCAGGACGACGCGACCGGCAATTCCATAGCCGAAGCGCTTATCCGAAAGGCCAAAGCCGGAGTAAAGATAAAGATCATTTACGACCACGTAGGCAGTCTGAACACCTCGGGGAGATTTTTCCGTCGTCTCCAGGAAGCCGGCGTAGAGATTTATCCGTTCTTTAAGGTACACTTCCCGTTTCTCGGCTCGCGCATTAATTGGCGCAACCACCGCAAAATCGCTATAATCGATGGCCGTATAGGCTATATCGGCGGAATGAACATCGCCGACCGCTATATCGACGGCGGCGACAAATATGAATTCTGGCGCGACGCTCATCTTCGCGTCTCAGGCCCGATATTGCGATCGCTCAACCACGCGTTTTCCACCGACTGGAATCTCATCGGCCAGCCTGTGCCCGAAGAGTTCTCGCCCGACCATATTGTGTACAAGCCCGACGGCGTAGGGATGCAACTCGTCACCTCCGGGCCCAACAACCAATGGAGCAACATCTCGCTTATTCTTCTGAAAGCCATCGGTAGCGCCAAGCGACGCATTTATCTCCAGACTCCATATTTCCTACCTACCGAAGGACTTCTACGCGCTCTTCAAGCGGCAGCGCTTGCGAAAATCGACGTGCGCATAATGATGCCTGCCAATCCCGACTCTATCCTCCTGCGCTACGCTTCTCGCTCATACATCAAAGAGAGCCTTCAGTCGGGTATCAAGTTCTATCTCTACAACCGCGGGATGCTCCATAGCAAACTCATGATTGTCGACGATGAATTTGCGACAATCGGGTCGGCTAACTTCGATTTCCGCAGCTTCGAGCATAATTTCGAAGCCAACCTGTTTGTTTATTCGCGTGAATTTAACGAAAAAGCCACTGCCCAGTTCCTGTCGGACATGGCCGACTCCACCCGCGTGCTCCCCTACGATTGGCTTCACCGTCCGTTTTCAAGCAAGCTCAAAGAGTCAATCATGCGCCCGCTCGCTCCAATACTTTAACCATACGCTTCGCGCATAAAAAATATTGGGATAAGCCAGCGGCCTATCCCAATAATGTCGTCTCTATACCATGTTCTCCTACAAATCGGTGCATTTGATAACCGAAGTGGCTTTCTTGCCGCTGGGAGATTTTATTGTAATGGCGAGATTGATTTTTGCTTCTTTAAGCATCGCGCAAGCGCTCGCGTCGGAGCGAACTGATAATATAATCTGATCGCGCAGGGTGTTTACCAACTGCTCTTTCTCGGCGGCAGAAAGATTCTTTATATCATTTTTCTTGTTGGTTACAAGCGTCACGTTAATCGTGTGCTGAATACGATAAGCCTTAAGGTCGGTGAAAATGCCCGATTGAGTGATTGATTGCTTGAATTCCTTGTTGTTAAAGGTCTTAACCATCTCGTCGGCGACCTGAAGTGATTCAGCTTCAGAGAAAGCGTATGATTGATTAGACACCGCGGCCATAATCATCATTGTCACCATGCACACTAAAAATTTCAGTTTCTTCATAATTACTGTTTATTTATAAATTATAGGTTATGCCACAAAGGTAATAGAAAACTTCACGGCGCGCAAACTATTCCGAAGTTTTTTTGCCGCCTACCCGAAGTATGATTCCAAACAAATACGCGCGTCGCTGCGTTATAATTCCATAGACATTTTCAACTTTTATGACATGAAGGGAATACGTACAATCGCATCGAATTTAGCGCTAAACCTGAAGAACAGCTTATCTCCTAAAAAGTTTTTAGCTATCATTGCCATACCCGTTGGTATATTGTGCGGTTTCGGTGCGGCTTTGCTCAAGGACCTTACCTCGGCATTGACCGAGCTGGTGAAAGGCGTTTTCCCCGACAATCATCTTAATTATCTGCTGTTGCTTCTTCCGGTTATCGGCATTGTGCTTTGCGGCATCTACTCCCGATATATCGTCAAGGATAATATGGAATTCAGCTGCGAGCGCATTTCCGACGCTCTTAAAGCCAAAAACTACTATCTCCCGAAGCATTTATGCTACTCGCCAATCATCGCTTGCTCGATAACGCTCGGGCTCGGCGGGTCGGCAGGCTCTGAGGGACCGATCGCCTACACTGGCGCCGCACTCGGGTCTAATCTCGGCAAATACCTCCATTTGCCCCCCGACACTCTGAGAATACTTATTATTATAGGCGCGGCAGCGGGCATTGCCGGGATATTTAAGGCGCCGATCGGCGGAGCTATGTTTGCCCTCGAAGTGCTTGCGATGCCTATGACTACCGTATCGGTCATCGCATTGGTATTCGCCACATTGGCAGCCGGATGCACGGCCTACGCATGGTCGGGTTTCACAATCGATATCGCATACCTTCCTAAAAATTTTTTCGACCCGAAGGTGATGGGAGCCGTCATCATGCTGGGGCTTTTCTGCGGACTCTATTCCCTTTACTATTCATACACGATGGGCAAAACCGAAGGTGTTTTTACCAAAATCAAGAATCCTTGGATTAAAAACATTTCGTCGGGGCTTTTAATCGGTGTGCTTCTGTTCATATTCCCTGTGCTTTACGGCGAGGGTTACGGCGTGCTCAACGAGATTATCAACGGCAACGACTCCAAACTGTTAGTCGATACGATCATATACGGCAAGACCGGGACATGGGTATTGATACTGTTCATCTTAGGAGTAGTATTAGTGAAGGGTATAATCACGGCCACAACCAATACCGGCGGCGGAGTCGGCGGTGACTTCGCTCCTACCCTGTTTGCGGGTTGCATCGCGGGCATGCTCTTCGCGTCAGCTTCCAACACGCTCTTAGGCACGCATCTCGACGTGGCCAACTTCGCGCTCTTCGGAATGGCAGGCGTAATGTCGGGAGCTATTCAGGCACCGCTGATGGCCATATTCCTGACGCAGGAGATGGTAGGCGATTTCGCGATGTTTTTCCCGCTTACCATATGCGCCCTCATCAGCTATGCTACCGTGCGCCTGCTGCACCGCCACTATCATGTCGCCTTCCGCGCGGCTTGGCTCCACAATATAGCTCATCGCCTCTGATATGCATAATCCCCGTCGCTCCGATTGGCGGCTGACTTATCAGATTACTATGGGTCGGTTGAATGAAAAACATCGACGCGGAAGTTTTTTAGGCAATTTTTTAGGGTTGGGCTTGGGGGTTTCCAAATTTATTTTTACATTTGTCGTAAATTTGGAAAGAATTAGACAACCGACTTCACGATGCCCGACAGTTTCCAACAACGATTAGCCTCAGTCACAGCCAAAGCGGCTATGGTAACGCAACGCTACCATCTCGCCGTAGAGCAGCGCGACCAGGCTCTCGCCGAAGTTGAGCAACTGACGAAGCAGCTCGAAGAGTCGAAAAAAGCAGCTGAGCAGCTCGCCACTCAGGTCGAATATCTCAAAATAGCATCAATAGTGGAATTTTCGGCCGGCGATGCCCAGAAAGCCCGCGAATTCATTTCCGAATTAGTGTGGGAAATCGACAAATGCATATCTCAACTCAACGATTGAGAATAAGCGATGACAGATAAACTCAACATAACAATCAGAATCGCCGAGCTGCCGCCTTTCGCCCTCGAAATAAAACGCGATGACGAGGCCGCTATCCGCGAAGCCGAATACAACGTCAACCGCCTTTGGCGCTCCTGGTCGGCCAAATTCACCGACAAAACCTCTCACGAGGTTCTCGGAATGGTCGCATTCCAGTTCGCCAAGCTCTTCACCGTGCTGAATAAGCGTCAGGAAGACACTCTCGCCGCCATCGAAAAATTTGAAAACGACCTCGATAAGATACTCCTCGACGAAAAGCCGATTTAGCAAAGGCTAATCGCAACAGACATCTCGCAGTTTCTGATTTTTTTATCGTCATAGCCAACCTCTCCTTCCGCTTCTCCCTCTCCTCTCTGGCGCCTTCAGAAAGCGTCAGCCGAGACTTAAAAACAATACATTTTTCCCGCACCCTGAGTCAAACGGCCCTTGGCTGCCATCGCATCCCCACACGCGATTCCGCGCCAAGCACAGCTCTCTGACACCGAGTGCGATTTTTTATTTACTATCATACCAATGCAAATCATTTACGTAATCGTGGCACTTGCCTGCCTTCTTATAGGCTATTTCGTTGCCCTCGCGATCCAGAAGTCAAAGGCCACCAGCCGCGCAAAGGAAATCGTAGAAGAGGCTCAGCGCGAGGCTGAAGTGCTTAAGAAAAACAAGATTCTCGAGGCCAAAGAGGAAGAAATCAAGATTAAAGCAGAGGCAGAAAAGCAGGCCAACCAACGCTTCTCGCGCATCCAGTCGAAAGAGGCTCAGCTCAAACAGCGCGAAATACAGCTCAACCAGCAGCAGAGCGAAAATCAGCGCGCCAAAAACGAGATTGACGCCACTCGTGCCGACCTCGACAAGCAGTTTGCTGTAGCCGAGGCAAAAAAAGAGGAGTACGAAAAGCTGCGTCGCTCGGCCCGCGAAACCCTGGAGCACATCTCAGGCCTTTCGTCGGAAGAGGCTAAGGAAAAACTCGTCGAGTCGCTGAAAGATGAAGCCAAGACAGCAGCAGCCTCCTATATCAACGATATTATGGACGACGCGCGCCTCACCGCCAACAAGGAAGCCAAGCGCATAGTGGTGCAGACAATTCAGCGCGTCGCCACCGAGACCGCCATCGAAAATTCAGTGACTGTATTCCACATCGACTCTGACGAAATAAAGGGTCGCATCATTGGACGCGAAGGTCGCAACATACGCGCTCTCGAAGCTGCCACCGGCATCGAAATCATCGTCGACGACACTCCAGAGGCGATTGTCCTCTCAGGCTTTGACCCCGTGCGCCGCGAAATAGCCCGCCTCGCTCTTCATCAGCTCGTCACCGACGGCCGTATTCACCCGGCCCGCATCGAGGAAGTGGTCAATAAGGTGCGCAAGCAGATTGAGGAGGAAATCATCGAGACCGGCAAGCGCACGGCAATCGACCTCGGCATCCACGGCTTGCACCCCGACCTGATACGTCTTATCGGCAAAATGAAATATCGCTCAAGCTACGGCCAGAACCTTCTCCAGCACGCCCGCGAGACCGCCAATCTCTGCGCGACAATGGCATCTGAGCTTGGCCTGAACCCCAAGAAGGCGCGTCGCGCGGGTCTTCTCCACGATATTGGCAAAGTGCCCGACGAAGAGCCCGAATTGCCCCACGCTATCCTCGGCATGAAGATAGCCGAAAAATATAAGGAAAAACCCGAAATCTGCAACGCTATCGGCGCTCACCACGACGAGATTGAGCAAACGTCGCTTTTAGCCCCGATTGTTCAAGTATGCGACGCCATTTCAGGAGCGCGTCCCGGCGCTCGCCGCGAAATCGTCGAGGCATATATCAAGCGTCTTAACGACCTCGAACAGCTTGCCCTCTCCTACCCCGGCGTTATCAAGACCTACGCTATACAGGCAGGTCGCGAACTCCGCGTGATCGTAGGCGCGGACAAGATCGACGACGTCGAGACCGAACAGCTTTCGACCGAAATAGCCAAGCGCATTCAGGACGAGATGACATATCCCGGCCAAGTTAAAATCACCGTAATCCGCGAGACCCGCGCCGTAAGCTTCGCCAAATAATGGAAAAGCCCGACGAAACAACCAACAAACGACCGGCATCCGACTCTCAAAGCGAGAGCGTCAAGGCCCCCTCAAATTCAGCTGCCGTTGGCGGCGACGCTCAGGGGGGCAACGACGAGCAGCCTTCATTGGAACCTCGCTCATGGATCCGTCGCGCGACACCGAGAGGCAAGCTCGGCAGCTTCAACTATCTCGGTGACATACCCGGCGGATTTGCCGACTGCGAATTCGTAGAGGTACTTTTCAAGAACACCCGAAAAGGCTTCTACAAAAACTCACTTAATCTGCCGCTCGAAATCGGCGAATGGGTTGCGGTCGAAGCATCTCCGGGCCACGACATAGGCCAGGTGACCATGATCGGTCGACTTGTAAAACTCCAGATGAGGAAAGCCGGAGTGAAAAATCCCGACGACTTGAAGCGAGTGTTCCGCAAGGCACGCCCGGCCGACATGGAGAAATTTGAGGAAGCGAAAGCACGCGAGAATTCCACCATGATACGCTCGCGCAAGATAGCCGAAAGCCTTCAGCTCAACATGAAGATAGGCGACGTGGAGTATCAGGGCGACGGCAACAAAGCGATATTCTATTATATCGCCGACGAGCGCGTCGATTTCCGCCAGCTCATCAAGGTGCTCGCCGAGACTTTCAAGGTGCGTATCGAGATGAAGCAGATAGGTGCCCGACAGGAAGCCGGGCGCATTGGCGGTATCGGACCTTGCGGCCGACCTCTCTGCTGCTCAAGCTGGATGACCAACTTCGTGTCGGTTGCCACAAGCGCGGCCCGCTTCCAGGACATATCACTCAATCCCCAGAAGCTCGCAGGCCAATGCGCCAAACTCAAATGCTGCCTCAACTTCGAGGTCGACACCTACGTGGAAGCCGTCAAGCGTATGCCCGGCAAGGATGTGCGCCTCGAAACAGCCGACGCGACCTACTACCACTTCAAGACCGACGTGTTCAAGCGCGAGATAACCTACTCTACCGATAAGTCGATCGCAGCCAACCTCGTCACTATCGACGCGGCCCGCGCTTTCGAGATTATCGCGATGAACAAAGCGGGCGAGAAGCCCCTGCAGCTCGAACGCGACGGCGAGGAGCAGCCCAAAGGCCAGAAATACAACGACATCCTCGACCAGGATAACCTGACCCGCTTCGACAACAAGAAGCGCAAAAAGAAATCTAAGCAAAAGAAGGGTCCGCGCCCCGACGAGTCGGCCCACTCCGAAGAGAAACAGCAGAAGCAGTCAAACGGTACCCCCAATCAGCAGGCAGCTTCGACCGACGAGTCAAAAAACCGCCAACGCAACGACAACCAACAGCGCGGCGAAGGGCAGCCCAAAGGCAACCGACAGCAGCGCAACGACCGCAACCGTCAGCAACAGCGTCAAGGCAACCGTCAGCGCGGCGAGAATCAGCCCCGCGGGGACAATCAACAACGACAGCCTAAGCGCGACAACGCCCAACGGCAACCCGGCGGAGAGCAGCAAAAGCAGCAACCCAAACAACCTACTCAAGAGAGTTGACAATGAACCCAATAAGCCACATATTTTCATTCGCGGCCAAAAGCGCACCCGCGCTTCTGGCTGCGGGTGTTTTAACGGCCTGCGCAGGGACAGAAGGCTATCACGGCGATTTCCGCAACATATCGCCTGAGGGCTGGGACTACAACGACAAAATCACGTTTATACCTGAGCTCACCGACTCGGTTTTCGACGGAGCGCTAGCCGTGGCCATACGTCATACCAACGACTATATTTACAGCAACATATATATAGAGGTGGCCGTTAAAGATTCGATCGGACAGCGTCGCGACACGTTCAACATAGCCCTCGCAGATGAGTTCGGCCGATGGTATGGCCGAGGCATCGGCACCGACTATCAGCTGTCGGACACGGTATATCCCTCGATTCGTCTTCACTCTCCCGCGATGATAACCGTTCGCCATATCATGCGCAACGATAAACTGCAGGACATACAACAAATTGGCATCACACTCGACAAGAAATGAACAATCTCATACTTTTGCCCGCTGAAGAGGCTCAGCTCAGAGCCGAGCGGCTCGCCCGACTGCTTGAAAAATCGGAATTCGACGTGGTTCTCATCGCGAGCAATGCCGAGAAATATTGGCTAACAGGAAGAGTATTCGCCGGATGGCTCACTGTCGACGCCCAAGCTAACGTGACCGCTTTCATAAAACGCCCCGTAAAGCTCGACGGGCATAACGTGAAGTATTCGCGCAAGCATGAAGACGTTGAGCTACCCTATACCCCGGGGCAGAAACTGAAAGTTGGCATTAATTTCGCCACTATCGCTGTCGCCGACTTCAACCGCCTGACAAAACATTTCAAGCAGAATTATCCGGAAGTAGAAATTGCCGACAGCTCCGCGTTGATACGCCAGTCGCGGGCTGTAAAAACACCGTACGAGATAGCCAAACTTGAAGAGTCGGGCCGTCACCACGTTAAAGTAAATCAGCTGATACCTCAACTGTTTCGCGAAGGGATGACCGATCTTCAGCTCCAAATCGAAATCGAGCGCGCCCTGCGTCTTGAAGGGTGCCTCGGCCAATTCAGGGTAAGCGGCGACTCAATGGAGCTTTTTATGGGCAACATACTCGCCGGGGATAATGCCGACAATCCTACGCCATTCGACTTCGCGATGGGAGGAGCGGGGGTCGACCCGTCGCTCCCTGTAGGGGCCGACAACACGGTTATCAAGCCCGGAATGAGCGTAATGGTAGATGCCAACGGCAATTTTACCGGCTATATGACCGATATGACGCGCACCTTTTACCTCGGTGAAATTTCCGACTTGGCTCTGAAAGCACATGAATGTTCGATCGACATTTGCCGCAAATGTGCCAAAGCCGGCGTTCCAGGCAAGAAAGCCTCCGAACTATACGAGCTCGCGCTGGAAATGGCTGAAAGCCGCGGCTTGAAAGATTACTTCATGGGGCATCATCAGAAAGCCGGGTTCATAGGCCACGGCGTAGGAATTGAAATCAACGAGGCTCCGGTGTTAGCTCCCCGCTCCCGCGACATCCTCGCCGAGAACAATGTGATAGCCATTGAGCCGAAATTCGTGATTCCCGGCACAGGCGCGGTAGGCATCGAAAACACATACGTGGTCACCGCTGAGGGGATGAGATGTATCACGCCCGCGCCCGAAGAACTAAGAGCCTTATGATCGAGCTTCGGGTTAATTTATCGCAACAAACTGACAACGGATCTGACTAAGGGCATCATATCACCTGCAATTCGTCAAATATCACAGATTTACAAACTGTAATTGGTAACTTTACCGATGGACTTCAAGAGCAAACTAAAAGCTAAAATATTTCATACAGTAGGGGAAGCCGCAGATGGACTTGGGATGGAGGCATACGTCGTTGGCGGCTATGTCCGCGACCTTTTTCTCGACCGCGGCTCAAAAGACATCGACTTCGTGACCGTCGGCTCTGGGATTGAGCTTGCGCAAAAGGTCTCTGAAAAACTCGGCCGAGGGGCCAAATGCACATATTTCAAAAATTTCGGCACGGCTCAAGTGAAGTTCAGAGGCAAGGAATATGAGTTTGTAGGCGCTCGTAAAGAGTCGTACAATCGCGATTCGCGCAACCCTATAGTGGAAAACGGCACGCTTGACGATGATATTTCGCGCCGCGACTTTACTATCAACGCTATGGCCGTATCAGTTAATCCAGAGAGTTTTGGCCAGCTTGTGGATCGATTCGGCGGCGTCGATGACCTTGAAAGGAGAGTAATACGCACTCCGCTCGACCCCGACATCACATTCTCCGACGACCCTCTGCGCATGTTCAGGGCCATACGATTCGCCACACAGCTCGATTTCGCCATTGACCCCGACACCCTTGCTGCCATCGCTCGCAACGCTCATCGTATCGAGATTCTTTCAAGGGAACGCATTGAAGTGGAAATAAACAAGATAATGGCATCGAAGAAGCCATCAATCGGTTGGATGCTGATGCGCGACACGGGCTTGCTCGACCAATTTTTCCCTGAGCTTAAGGCGCTATCAGGGGTTGAAATCGTTAAAGGGAGAGGTCACAAAGACAACTTTCTGCACACTATGGAAGTGCTCGACAAAGTCGCTGCGGCTTCCGATAATCTTTGGCTCAGATGGGCAGCTCTTCTCCACGACATCGCTAAGCCAGTGACCAAACGATTTGATCCGTCGGCAGGTTGGACATTCCACAACCACAACTTCATCGGCTCTAAAATGGTGCCAAAAATATTCCGACGGCTCAAACTCCCGCTCGACGAACGCGTCAAATACGTGCAGAAACTTGTGGAGCTCCACATGCGACCGATAGCTCTTGTGGAGGAAGTCACCGACTCGGCAGTGCGCCGACTCATTTTTGAAAGCGGCAACGATCTCGAAGATCTGATGACACTGTGTAGAGCCGACATTACTTCAAAAAACGCGGAGAAAGTGCGCCGACATCTCGAAAACTTCGAGCTGGTAATGGAGAAAATGCGCGTAATCAACGAGAAAGATAATCTGCGTAACTGGCAGCCGCCTATCGACGGAGCGCAGATAATGAAGCTGTTCGGTATCGGTCAAAGCCGCGAAGTGGGCGAAATCAAAAACCACGAAAAGGAATGTCTGCTCGAAAGCGACACTCCCAACGACCTCAACCTCGCCCTCAAGCTCATTCTCGAAAAGGGCGAAGAGCTCGGGCTTAAACCCGATCCCGAGGAGCTACAAGCCATATCTACTGAGGCTACCGCCCGGTAGTGGTCAGCAGAGTGAAAACCGTATCGCGCAGCAGATCATAAGCATTGAAGCTACTTCCCTGCCCCTTTGACCCGGCATCGAGCCGGCGAATCGCATCTATTGCCGCTATCATCTGCCAAGCATTGTAGCAGCGCAATCCGGCTTTGATATCAACGAGCTGCCGGGGCCATTTAAATCCGAGTTGGTTAAGCAGCCCGGCATCGGTCTTATCCTTAGAATAAGCCGCGATAAGAAGATTGGAATAGTAATTGAAAAGAAGCGAAGCGACAGGCTGAACAGGGTTGTTCTTAGGATTTTTCTTAAAGTAATCGATTATTTTGAACGCCTTACCCGCATCTTTGGAGGCAAGCGCCGCAATGAGCTCAAACGTGTTGTAATCCTTGCTGACACCGATATTCCTCTCTATACTTTCAGGGGTCACCATAGCCCCTTTACCGAGAATCATCGTCAGCTTGTCTACCTCATTATATATGCGCGACAGATCGCTTCCTACATAATCCTGAAGCATGGCAAGAGCCTTAGGCTCAACGTTGAGACCTTTACCTTTAATAAACTCCACTATAGCCGAGCCGAGCATACGCTCGTTTAGTTTCTTTGACTCAAAAATAACGCCGCGCGACGACGTGATTTTCTTTTTCAAGTCGGCGCAAGCTATATCCTTTCCGCTATTAGTGAAACCGCGGGCCGCAATCACCAGGATAGTTGACTCGCTGGGGTTTGCGGCGTAGGGAGCGAGCGCGTTAAGATAATTAGCATTGACGGCCTGCGCCTCTTTGAGAATCACCATCTGGAAGTCGGACATCATCGGGTAGCGCTGACAGGTCTCCATCACGGTAGCCGGGTCAACCTGCGGGGCATAGAGGATATATTGATTGAAATCGCGCTCCGAGGGCGGAAGCACGTTCTCAAACAGTTTGACAAGCTCGTCGATATAATAGGTCTCCTCTCCGTGCAGCAGATAAATCGGAGAGAATTTTCGCGATAATATCTGATTTTTAAGCGAGGTGAAAGTCACAACTTCAGCCATTGTAGTTCCGTATTTGGTAATTATTTTGTAAATTTACGCGATATTTATAAAGTATGCAACCCAAATCTTTCCACTATACCGCTCTCAATCTTCCTTGTCATCCGCTCAAAATCGAAAAGAAAGATGACGGCCGCTATGAGGTTTTCGATTGCATACGCCGTAAGTGGCTGGTACTTACCGATGAAGAGTGGGTTCGTCAGAACTTTGTCAATTATCTGTCGGAGGATTTAGGCTATCCGAGATCGATAATCGGCAATGAAGTGGGGCTGTTGCTCAATCGCACTCGCCGACGAGCCGACACGGTGGTTTTCGGGCGCGACGGAAAGCCTTTGATGATTATCGAATATAAGGCGCCGTCGGTCGACATCACGCAATCGGTTTTCGACCAGATTGTCCGCTACAATATGGTGCTCCGGGCAAGTTTCTTAGCGGTGAGCAACGGTCTTAGCCACTACGTATGCAGCATTGATTACGATAACGACAGTTATCGGTTTCTGGAAAGCATACCTCCTTACGAAACAATCGTAAATCCATCTAAATAATCATTATCATACAAAATAATAATTATCATCCATGAAAAAACTATTACCTGTTTCTCTGCTCGTAGCGGCGGGAATCGGATTGAACGCATCGGCTGGCGAAACGCTCGATCGAGGAGTTGTCGCCGTCAAGACCGATAACGGCGTCTTCGTTTCCTGGCGTTCGCTGACAGCAGATTCCCCCCAAATGACCTTCGACGTTTACCGCGACGGCGTCAAGGTCAACGCTTCGCCTATCACTCAAGGCACTAACTACACCGATTACGACGGCACAGCGACTTCGAGCTATGTCATTAAAGCTTATATCGACCAGACCGAAGTTGAGTCGAGCAGAGCCGTTTCAGTAGCAGGTGAAGGTTTCCTGCGACTGAAACTCAAACGGCCTAACTTAGGAGTTTCGCCCGACGGAAGCACTTACACCTACACCCCCAACGATTGCTCTGTCGGCGACGTTGACGGCGACGGACAGTATGAAATTTTCGTGAAATGGGATCCCTCTAACGCGAAAGACAACTCTCAGTCGGGTAATACAGGTAATGTGTATATCGACTGCTACCGCCTCGACGGCACTCAGCTTTGGCGCGTGAACTTAGGCAAAAACATCCGCGCAGGTGCCCACTATACCCAATATCTTGTCTACGACTTCGACGGCGACGGAAAAGCTGAGATGGTTTGCCGCACAGCTGCAGGAACTATTGACGGTCAGGGCAAAAAAGTGTTACGCAACGGAGAGACCGGCAATGAGGATTACCGTTATTCCAATGGCTTCATCAACGACGAGTGCAACGAATATCTGACCGTGTTCGACGGACTTACGGGAGCCGAAATCACATCTACCGACTATGTGCCGGTGCGCAAGGTACACTATCCCCTTACTCAATGGGGAGGAGAGAATGCCTCAAAGGCCGATAAGCCTAATCGCCCCGACCGCTTCCTCGCGACGGTGGCCTATCTCGACGGAAAGACCCCTTCGATAGTAATGGTCAGAGGGTATTATACCAAAGCCCACGTAGTCGCATGGAACTTCGACGGCAAGGAGCTTAAGCAGTTGTGGCATCACGCCTCCACCTCTAAGACTTCTTATGAATTGACCGACGCTTCCGGCAATACGCGCACTTATGCCCACACCACCGCGACCGGCAAAACAACCAACTCAAGCACACTCTACAACAACGGCAACCACAACATATCGGCGGGCGACGTTGACGGCGACGGTTTCGACGAAATCATCCATGGCGCGTGCGCTATCGACCATGACGGTAAACTTATGTACGCTACAGGTTTCGGGCACGGCGACGCCATGCACTTATCGAAACTCCTCCCCGACCGCCCCGGTCTTCAGGTTTTCCAGGTGCACGAAGACTCACCCTACGGATGGGACATCCACGATGCCGCTACCGGCGAAGTGATTTTCTCTGCCACCGGCTCATCTGACAATGGACGCGGCGTAGCTGCAGACATCGACCCCTCAAATCGCGGTTTTGAATTCTGGTCAAGCAACCAGCGCACTCCCCACAACTGCGTTACCGGAGAGGAAATCGGCACAAACGCCTGCTCGATGAATTTCAGGGTTTACTGGGACGGCGACCTCTACGACGAGCTTCTCGACGGCACCACAATCACCAAATGGGACGGCTCTAAACCTCAAGTGCTCGAATCGCTCAGTAACTACTCCAACGCATCATCAATCAACGGCACTAAGAGCAATCCTAACCTTTCGGCAGATATTTTAGGCGACTGGCGCGAAGAAGTGATTCTTTACGACGGTTCAAACTCCTCTGACCTCCTCATCTTCACGTCAACTATTCCTACCCACTATCGCGTGCCATGTCTGATGGAAGACCATATCTACCGCTTAGGTATCACTTGGCAGAACACGGCATACAACCAACCTCCCCACCTCGGTTACTATCTCCCCGACATGTATGCCGACGAGCCTGTAATCCGTGTTACCGAAGGCTCGCTCAACCAAACGGTTGAACAGGGCCTTGCAATCGAGAAAATCTCAGGCTCTTGGGATAAATGCGCTACCGTTGAAGTCCGCGACCTCCCCGCCGGGTTGACCGCCGACATCGACAACGACTCTCAGACCTTCACCATCACCGGAAAGGTTGAGGAATTAGGCGCACATCCATACTCAATCGTTTCTGTAGGCAGCGATTACGAAAATGTGGCTCAGGGATGTATCAACGTGGTTGAAGGCGTTAAATTGACCGAAGTTGCCCACATCACATTCGATAGCGCGACTTCTACGGTTGAGAATCTGATCGAAGGCTCGGCCGACGTTTATGGCTCACCCACTCTTGCGCCTGGTGTTTACGGCAACGCGATGATGTTTAACGGAGCTGGCGATCATCTCCGCCAAGCCGCTTACCCCAATATCCAGATGGGCGATAAGGATTTCACTATCTCTCTATGGTTTAACGGCGACGACGAGCGCGGCTATTTGCTTCACAAAGGCTCCAACGCCGCCAACTCGGCGACCGGAACTACAGGCCACTGGATCGGAATTGAGCATAACGGCGACAACCTCTACTTTGTGGTTGACGACGACAAAGTAAAATCGCAGACTTATTGCAATTCAACCGACTACTTCGACAATAATTGGCACTTGCTTACTTGCACCAAAACTGCCTCTACCCTATCGATTTATCTCGACGGACAGCTGCAATCGACCGCATCCTGCACCTCAACCGGCGCTCTCAAAGACAACAATGAGCCTCTGATGATCGCCCAGGTCAACAAAGACGGTCAATTTCTCGAAGCCGACAACCGCTATTACCGCGGCATGATCGACGATCTTCATATCTACCACGGCGCGATGTCGGCCTCGCGAATCTACGCGACATATCAGGATTATCTCGCCGGAGCAGAGTCAATCATAGCCGACAAAACCGACCTTGACCAACTGCCCGTCTACTACAATCTTCAGGGGCAGCGCGTCAACAACCCGACCCAAAGCGGCGTATATATCGTAAAGATAGGCAACCGCGCGAAGAAAGTTGTGATAAACTGATTCAACCGTTCCAATCATATAACCAAGAGCCTGTCGGACACCGAATGTCGACGACAGGATCAAATATAAACCGATTACAAGCGAACACCCTCTCAGGCCATCTGCCTAAAAGGGTGTTCGTTTTAATGATATGTATTTCTCTCGGATTATTTAAAGAAGTAAGTGACGCGTACGGTCCATGTACGGGAACGGGCACTTAAATCATCGAGCAGACGAGTCTTTACGGCATAGGTCATGCCCCAGTTGTAGGAGCCTGAAATCTGCCATCGCTTCAGAATCTCGAAGCCTACACCGGCCTGAACGCCGAGATCCATTCCGGCAAACTGAAGGGCACCCTTCGGATCATCAGCGGTGGTCACGCCGCCGTGCCCTGCGCATATCGAAAATACAGGGCCGCCGAAAACGAATGGCGCGACGTAATCTTCCAATCCCTGCAGGCGTGTCCACTTAAGCCGAAGATTGATGGGGATATCGATATTATGAAGCAGCAATCGGGGATCGGTATAACCCTGCGAAGCCCAAATCTCTTTTTCGCCGAGATGAAGGCGAGCGCCGCGAAGAGTATAGTTCAACCCGACATCAACGCCGAAACCGATACCCGGAAATATCATTTCGCCTTGAATACCGGCAGTGCCTCCGAAGGTCTGGTCAACGGCAAAGAGGTCTTGCTTGAATTTGAGCGTTGACATGACGCCACCTGCTGTGGCGCCCCAGCGAAACTGCGCTGTGGCCGAAGTAGCGGCAAGTAAAAGAGCCGCGGCTACTATTAAGATTTTTTTTCTCATATTCATCGTATGATTATTTTGCGATCGCTCATTGATTATCTCGCAAGCGAAGCGAAATCCCCGCAAAGTTTCTCAATGACTTCTGCTACCGTCAGCAGCTCCTGTCGCCCGGTTGACATCTCTTTGAGATTGACTTTTCCCTCGGCCATTTCCGCGTCGCCTACGATTGCCACGTAAGGTATCTTCATAGAGTCGGCATAGGAGAATTGCTTTTTCATCTTCGCTGCGTCTGGATAAACCATCGTGGCGACTCCCGCGCGACGCAATTTCGCGGCTGCTTTTTGCGAGAACTCCATTTCTTTGTCGCCGAAATTGGCAAACATTACTTTGGTTGACTCAAGCACTCCGGCAGGATATAACTTTAATCCTTCGAGCACGTCGTAGATACGGTCGGCTCCAAACGAAATGCCTACGCCGGAAACGCCAGGCATCCCGAACACTCCTGTCAGATTATCGTAGCGACCGCCGCCTGTGATACTGCCTATCTGGAAATCAGCGGCTTTAACCTCGATGATTGTGCCCGTATAGTAATTCAAGCCGCGAGCGAGCGACACATCGAGCTCTACCGTTGCCTTAATATCGGCGTCAGCGTCAGCTTCCGCGGTGTGGGCAAGTACGGTCGAAAGCTCATCCACGCCTTTGAGTCCGATTTCGCTCGTCGCGAGGATATCGCGGAGCGCGTCGAGGCGCTGCTGTGTTGTGCCAGAGAGCGACAAGATAGGCTGAAGTTTATCGACCGCCGCTTGCGAAAGCCCCTTCTCGATAAGCTCCGCATTGACATTCTCGATACCTATTTTGTCGATTTTATCTATCGCCACCGTGATATCGATCAGGCGTTCAGGCTCGCCAATCACTTCGGCTATACCTGCGAGTATCTTGCGGTTGTTAACTTTAATCACAACGTTGATACGCAACTTCTTGAATACTTCTGAAATGATTTCGAGAAGTTCAACCTCATTCCACAGCGAATCAGACCCGACAATATCGGCATCGCACTGATAGAACTCGCGGTAGCGGCCTTTCTGCGGACGGTCAGCGCGCCAGACAGGCTGAATCTGGAAACGACGGAACGGGAACTGCACGTCGTTGCGATGCTGAACAACGAAGCGGGCAAAAGGCACCGTCAAGTCGTAGCGCAAACCCTTCTCGCAAAGTTGCGGAGCGAGTTTGAGCACGGCTCCCGACTCGATAAGCGAGCGGTCAACGCCTTTGAGATAATCTCCCGAATTCAATATCTTGAACAGGAGTTTATCCCCCTCCTCGCCATATTTGCCCATAAGGGTTGAGAGATTTTCCATTGAGGGGGTTTCAATCTGCGAGAAGCCGTGCAGACGAAACACTTGCTTGATAGTGTCGAATATATAGTTGCGGCGAGCCATCTCAATAGGCGAGAAATCGCGCGTACCTTTAGGTATCGAGGGTTTTGTTGCCATTTTTTTCTTATTAGGTATATGTGGTGTTAAATTTTCAGTTCACTAAGTATCTTTTCGAGATCGGTTGAAGATAGTTTAACCTCGATCTTTCCGTGCCGGGCCACAGAGATTTTTCCAGTTTCTTCCGAGACTACGATAGCAACCGCATCGGTTGCTTGGGAGATGCCTAAGGCCGAGCGGTGGCGCAAACCGAGCGAGCGAGGTATATCAGTGTCGTGGCTTACGGGAAGGATACATCCGGCAGCTCTCAGGCGCCCGTTAGCGATTATCAGGGCGCCGTCGTGGAGAGGAGAATTCTTGAAGAATATATTTTCAATCAACCGGGAGTTAATGACAGCGTTGATTTCGTCGCCTGTGCGCTCATAATTTTCGAGCGAAACGGTTTGCTGGATGACAATCAGTGCGCCGGTCTTGGAGCGCGACATATTCATGCAGGCGTAAACGATAGGCATAATCCATTTATGCACTTCGGCCTCAGCCTGGTTCTTATGATGACGGAATATGTTGCCGAGAAATTTCCATTTTTCATGCGACCCGAGATCAACGAGAAATCTTTTTATCTGGTCCTGGAAGATGATGACGAGAATCAGCATCCCGACACTCATGAATTTGTCGAGAATCGAGCCTATAAGCCTCATACCGAGAATCTCCGAGGCCACGACCCATACCATCACAAAAGCGAGCACGCCGTAAAAGATATTGATAGTGCCCGACTCCTTCATCAGCCGATAAAGGTAGTAGAGCAGCGACGCGACTATCAATATATCGAATATGTCCTTTATACCGAATTGGAGCATTGTTTGATGGGGCTAATAAAGCAATTTAATCGTTTGGACGGCCGGGGTCACGTCGTGCACACGCAATATGGCCGCGCCATTGAGCAGGGCAACCGTATCGAGGGCTATCGTCCCGGCAAGTGACTCCTCGGGGGAGATAGAGAGCTTTTTGAAAATCATCGACTTGCGCGACAATCCGGCAAGTATCGGGCAACCGAGCGCATGAAGCAAACCGAGGTCGCGGAGTATGGCATGGTTTTGCTCAAGTGTCTTTCCGAAACCAAATCCAGGATCGATCACCACGTCGTTAACTCCGGCGAGTGTCAGCCTTGTCAGCCGTTGTTGCAGCCACTGCACCATTGCCGCGGCGCTATCATCCGGCTCAATGCCCTTCATGTCAAACGACGCCGTCAAAATGTACGGAACATTTAATCGGACAACGGTTGTGAACATCTCCTCTTCGGCATAGTCGGTTGCGTCCAATCCGCTAATATCGTTGATAATATCCGCTCCGGCGTGAATGGCTTCCTTTGCCACCGCGGCCCTATACGTGTCAACCGATATTATCGTATCTGGTAGTGCTTTGCGCAATAAGCTGATTGCGGGAACTACGCGGGCAAGCTCTTCGTCGGCTGTCGGGGCTTCAAAACCTGGCCGGGTAGAGCAGCCGCCCACATCAATAATCTCAGCTCCGTCGGCCACCATTGCCGAGGCCCTGTCGATAAGATCGGTTGCCTCGACGCGCGACCGACTGAAAAACGAATCGGGCGTGACGTTGATAATACCCATCGCAACAGGATGAGTAAATTCCTTCAGCACCCCGCGGATGTTTAACGAATATGGTTTAAAGCCGTTCATTTCACCGCAAATTTAGCAATTATATCTCGCATTGCAAAAAAATACTCATTTTTGGCATTTTTAAGAATACGAGCGGCAATGAGTGGAAACTTTTGCGTAATTTCGCGATATGAACGTGAAAATCGACAACAGTTGGCGCGAGCAGCTCGCGGCGGAGTGGTGTGAGCCTTATTTCAAGGCTCTAACCGACTTCGTAAGGCAAGAATATTCCACCAAACCCGTATATCCCCCCGCTGGGAAAATTTTCGCTGCGTTCGACGCCTGTCCGTTCGACAAGGTGAAGGTCGTAATCGTAGGCCAAGACCCCTACCACGGGCCCGGGCAAGCCAATGGAATGTGCTTCTCTGTCGCCGACGGTGTTCCTTTCCCCCCTTCGTTAGTCAACATTTTCAAGGAGGTGTCAACCGAAACGGGCACCCCAATCCCCTCGTCGGGCGACCTCTCACGCTGGGCTTCGCAGGGTGTGCTTCTGCTCAACTCTGTGCTGACGGTCGAGGCTTCGCGTCCGGGGTCGCACGCCAACCGCGGCTGGGAGCGTTTCACCGACGCCGTAATCGCTCGTCTCAACCAGGGGCGCGACAATCTCGTTTTTCTTCTCTGGGGCAGTTATGCGATTAACAAAGGCAAATTAATTGACCGCAACCGCCATTGCGTGCTCACTTCCCCGCATCCCTCTCCCCTCTCGGCCTACCGGGGATTCTTCGACAACCATCATTTCACCTACGCCAACACCTACCTCACAAATCATCACCTCACCCCTATCGAATGGTAACGGCAAGCGGCATTTTACCTTTATAACAATGAGAATAAAATTGTTAGCGATTTTTTGGTTGGTATGCGCCTCGGTAGTCCGCGCTCTGCCGATCGACACCATGACCGGGATTCTCGACGAGAAGTTCCGCTCGCTGCTCGTGCGCGTCGAGGGTTCCCCGTTAGCACCGCCGATTATCACGCTGAATACCGACGACCGAATAATCGTGTCGTTCGACGAGCTTGCCGACGACAATTCTTATCTCCGCTATCAGCTTGTGCACTGTAATGCCAACTGGCAGCCATCGGGACTTGTCGAAAGCGAATACATTGAGGGGATCAATATGGGGAGCATCGACCATTGGGACTACTCGCGAATGAGCGTGGTCAATTATATACATTACGAAATAGCGCTCCCCAACCCCGATATGCGCTTCACTGTTTCGGGCAATTACCTGCTTCAGGTTTACAACGAGGACAATCCCGACAAAATTTTGCTTCAGGCAAGATTCATGGTTTCGGAGGCCACTGCGCCGGTCAGCGGCGACGTGCTTTCGGTCACCGACATAGATTACAACGATTCGCATCAACAGGTTTCGGTTATCGTCGACACGGCTAACGCACAGGTCGAGGACACATTCAACGACCTTATGGTCTACGTGAGCCAGAATGGCCGCTACGACAACGAAGTGATGGTGCGACAGCCATTGCGGCTTTCGGGCAAGAGGGCGATTTACGAGCATCTGCGCCCGCTTATATTTGACGGAGGGAATGAATACCGACGAATGGAGACCGTCTCTAAAACCTATCCAGGCATGGGCGTGGAGTCGGTTGAATATTTCGACCCCTATTATCATGCCACCCTCCGCACCGACTTCCCCCGCTATGAAAACCGCTATGACTACGACCAGACCCAGCACGGACGATTCTTCATACGTGAGTACAACTCCGACCGCTCCGACATCGAAGCAGACTACATGGTCACGCATTTCTCTCTCGAAATGCCCGAAATACCCGGAGCGATGGTGTTTATCGACGGTGATCTTACCGGACGTCGCTTCGACCCCTCGTCGATAATGGCCTACAATAGATCTACAGGCAGATACGAGAAGACATTGCTGCTGAAACAGGGGGCCTACAACTATCAGTATCTCGTCGTGAGGCCCGGCGATAAGGCAGGCTCAACCGCTCCTATCGAGGGAAATTTCCACCAGACGGGCAACGAATATACCGTCAAGGTCTACCACCGTCGCCGAGGAGAGCGTTACGACCGGCTAATCGGCGCGACCACCCTATTCTTTAGATAAGAAAGTAGGGTATCTTTATTTGTTTAAACAAAATTAATAATGGAAACTGTTATGCTCGAAATACAAAACGTACTCGTCACGCTCGACCTCGCCGAGCAATTCTTTTGCTGCGACCTTGACGCCTGTAAAGGCGCTTGCTGCATCGAAGGCGACGCGGGCGCTCCCATTACGCCCGACGAACAAAAGGAAATCGAGAGAGTACTCCCTGAAATTGTTGACGACATGATTCCGGCAGGGCGCCGCGAGGTTGAAGCCAACGGCGTGGCATATATCGACGAGGAGGGAGACTTGGTCACTTCTATCGTCGAGGGAAAAAACTGCGCCTTCACTTGCTACGGCAAAGACGGGGTATGTCTATGCGCTATCGAGAAGGCCTGGAGAGAGGGGCGTGTCGACTTTATGAAGCCCGCCTCATGTCATCTCTACCCGCTTCGCATCACCGAATACCCCACTTTCACCGCCGTCAACTATCATCGCTGGAAAATCTGCAAGCCTGCCGAGAAACTCGGCCGCCGACTTGGTGTCAGACTATACCAATTTCTGAAAGAGCCGCTCATAAAACGCTTTGGCAAAGACTGGTACGACGAGCTTTCCCAGGCGTGCGAAGCATATCTCGAGCAGTACGGCGACCAATCTCCAAGACCGTAAAAACGCCAATCAGAAGCCACAAAATTAGCTTTTATTAACTTTTTTTTGCGAAAATTTATTGCTTTTCAATAAAAATTCGTAACTTTGCGGTGTCAAAAAAAACACATTAACCATTTTCATTAACCAGGAGGAAATAACAAAAATTCACTTAGTTTCAACTATCTTCTTCAAATCCTCCACAAATCAAAATCAAAATGAAAAAAGTTATTCTTATGGCAATTGTGGCTGTAATGTCTCTTACAGCAGCCGCTCAGAATTGGTATGCAGGTGGCAACGTCGGCTTCTGGCGTAACTCTACCGAAAACGAAACCGAATTCAACCTCCTTCCCGAAGTTGGCTATAACCTCAACTCAACCTGGGCTGTAGGCGCTACCGTAGGCTACACTCATAACTACAACGACGGCTTCTCAAGAAACCTCGGCAAAATCCAGCCCTATGCCCGCTATACCTATTTTGGCAACGAGAAGGTGAGCCTCTTCGTTGACGGTGGCATCGACCTCGGCTTCGGCGCTTCTAAATTCGGCGGCGAAAGCTCTGACACCGCTGTGACTTACGGCATCGGTATCAAGCCCGGTCTTTCTTACCACATCTCAAGCAAATTCTCTTTGGTAGCTCACCTCGGCTTCATCGGCTACCAAGGCGGCAACGACGCTTCGCACGCTGCCGATCAGGGTGGTATCAAATTCAACACCAACGACCTCACTTTCGGTTTCTACTATCACTTCTGATTTTAGCAGACACTGAAAAGATTTATCCTATACAAGCTCCCGGCCGCAAGTGGTCGGGAGCTTTCGTTTTTTCGGTCAAGAACGAGCACTGAAAAAAACAGCCGATTGTTGATTGCCCTTTGAGGGAAAATTCGTAACTTCGCGCCCGAAAACATAAGACCGTATGCAGAAAATAAGAAACGTAGCTATAATAGCCCACGTCGACCACGGCAAAACTACCCTCGTCGACAAAATGCTCCTCGCCGGCCACCTTTTCCGCGACAACCAAAACGCCGGTGAACTCATACTCGACAACAACGATCTGGAGCGTGAACGCGGCATAACAATCCTCTCAAAAAACGTTTCAATCAGCTATAAAGACTACAAGATAAACATTATCGACACTCCGGGCCACGCCGACTTCGGCGGCGAGGTGGAGCGCGTGCTCAACATGGCCGACGGCTGTCTGCTTCTCGTCGACGCCTTCGAAGGCCCGATGCCACAAACCCGCTTCGTGCTTCAGAAAGCCATTCAGATGGGCCTGAAACCGGTAGTCGTGATCAACAAGGTAGACAAGCCCAACTGCCGTCCCGACGAAGTTCAGGAGATGGTATTCGACCTGATGTTTAACCTCAACGCCACTGAGGAGCAGCTCGATTTCCCGACAATATACGGCTCGGCCAAAAACGGATGGATGAGCACCGACTGGCAGCAGCCTACCGACAATATCCTCCCCGTGCTCGACGCTATCATCGAGCATATTCCCGCGCCAGAGGAAATCGAAGGCGACTCTCAAATGCTTATCACTTCGCTCGACTTCTCCAACTACGTCGGCCGCATCGCCATAGGCCGTGTGCACCGCGGAGAGCTCCGCGAAGGCCAGGATATAGCGCTTTGCAAAAAAGACGGCTCAATAGTGAAGCAGCGCATTAAGGAGCTTCATACATTTGAGGGCATGGGGCGAAAGAAAGTGAAGTCGGTAAAGAGCGGAGATATTTGCGCTCTCGTCGGCATCGAAGGCTTTGAAATCGGCGACACCGTTGCCGACATCAATAATCCGGAGCCGCTTCCCCGCATTGCCATCGACGAGCCCACCATGTCGATGACGTTCACCATCAACGACTCTCCCTTCTTCGGACGCGACGGCAAATACGTGACTTCGCGCCACATAGGCGACCGTCTAACTCGCGAACTCGATCGCAATCTTGCCCTCCGCGTCACTAAAGCAGACAACGAGGATGTATGGACGGTGTTTGGCCGAGGGGTGCTTCACCTCTCCGTGCTTATCGAGACCATGCGCCGCGAGGGCTATGAGCTTCAGGTAGGCCAGCCGCAGGTTATCGTCAAGGAAATCGACGGGGTGAAATGCGAGCCTGTCGAAGCTCTCACCATCAACGTGACTGAGGAACACGCCTCGAAAATGATCGATATGGTGACACGCCGCAAAGGCGAACTCGTGAATATGCTTTCGCAAAACGACCGCGTTCATCTCGAATTCAACATTCCCTCGCGCGGCATCATCGGTCTTCGCAATAACGTGTTGACAGCATCGGCAGGCGAGGCTATCATGGCTCACCGCTTCCTTGAATATCAGCCCTGGAAAGGCGACATCGAGCGTCGCACCAACGGATCGCTCATCGCCATGGAAGCCGGAACGGCCTACGCCTACGCTATCGATAAGCTTCAGGACCGCGGTAAATTCTTCATCTTCCCGCAGGAGGAAGTCTACGCCGGGCAAGTGGTCGGCGAGAACGCGAAAGAGAAAGACATCGTGGTCAACGTCACCAAGTCGAAGAAACTAACCAATATGCGCGCTTCGGGTGCCGACGACAAAGCCCGCATCGTGCCCCCGGTGGTATTCAGCCTTGAGGAAGCCCTCGAATACATCAAAGAGGACGAATATGTTGAGGTGACTCCCAACCACATACGTCTGCGCAAGATTATCCTTGATGAGCTCGAACGTAAACGCGCCAATAAGAACTGATCCGCGCTACATAGAGATATAAGAGCCTGTCCCATAAAATCTGTTAACGCTGAGGCGGTCAGCCATTGAGCAGAGTTGTTCGGGTGATGAGGGAGAGTACTTGACGTACACGACCGAAGAGCACGGACGAATATGCCAATGGATGGCCGAGGCGACGTTAATTTGCATCGCCTGCGGAGCTTCTATATGAACATGTTGAAACGATACGGCTTGCGGCAGCTAAATATGCTTGAGCAGCATCATCATGAAGGCCATTTTCGTCATCGCCGTCGCCGTGGTGAGCAGCTGCTCGTAGCCGCGGCTTAACCCGCTTGTTGCCGTCTATGCCTGTCAGTGATTGAGGCAATCCGCTCTTGACGCTCTGGCTGTCGATCATCGCCGTCGTCGGGTTTCTGCGTTCATGTCCGTGTGAGCGTTTCCGCCTGTGGTGGAGCAGCCTCTTCAGCATTTTGTCAAACCAAGGAGATTCACTGATTCTTCGGAAACAATGATAGACGCTTTTCCACTTGCCGAAGGACGCCGGTAGCATCCACCATTGTCATCCGGTCTTCAAGATATATATTATTCCTTCTAAATGCCTAATGTTCAGCTTAATGTTCATTCTGGCGCAGAAAGATGAGAGCCAGCGCTTTTGTTTGGAGTTAAGTAGAGAGTAACGTTTCACATATCATTAACGCACTGAAGGAGCGAATATTACCTCAGCCTCGCATCTCTTGGGTGCTTTCGAAGCCGCCGCTCGGTCTCAATGCGACGGCATTGCTCCCTCCCGCCGCCTCCAAAATCGCTCCAAGATATGCGACCTCAGCCTTAACATATTTTATGGGACAGGCTCTAAGATAAGGGATGCCGAAAAGAGCATCCCTTATTTATTTGTCAATCGAAAGACACTATCGATCGCTGAGAAAATATTGACCTTTGTCGCGCGTGGCTTTTCCGTAGGCCACAGCATGAACAGGGCAAGCATTATAACAAGCGAGACACAATGCGCAATTCTCTCCCCAGCGCGGGCGATTGCCGTCCATAGAAATGTTAAGCATAGGGCAAACCTGAGCGCATTTGCCGCACGAAACGCAATCGCGCGTTGAATGAAACGGCTTAGGGCTCATGGCGAATCTGACGAACCAGGGATATACGATATTGCTTTTTATCCACGCGTATCGACCTCTGACCACGTCTACCCTGTCGTTATCTTCTGAAATACGACGCGCCAATTCTTCCACCCTCAGCCGGGATGCATTCAGTTTTTCTTCGGCGAGCGGCTTGGGGTCGACGTCGAAGCCCTTCATCAGCGTATATGTATTAGGCATAATGACCGTAGAGGCCGACCCGGCCTTCCACCCTCGCTTAAGAATAATCCTGCGCCACTGCCGATCGGCAAGCCCGGCATCGTCGCCGCATGTCAAAACCAGATGATGCGCGACCGAGTCTGCCCCCTTGATTTTAACGCGCTTAATGAAGTGGGCCACTGCCGGGGGCACTCCCCAACTATATACCGGAAACACCCACACGATTCTGCCATTAGCCGCCGGAGCGATATCGGCGTTGAGCATCACCTCGCCAAACAGTCTTATCACTGTATCGTCGCCGAGCAATCTGCCGAGCCGTGAAGCAACCGACGCGCTGTTGCCGCATCCAGAGAAATATAGTATCATCAGCGTATGGTTACCTGAGTGGCGCCAAAACCGTATTCGCGAAACGACGCATCGCAAACGTCATGGCCTTTATACCTGTAATTCAGTTCTTTGAGAAGAGCCTGACGGAGTACCCCCTCGCCTTTGCCATGAATGAACATTATCTTTTGGCCATGATTCTTCAGATTCTCATCCATCACACGGCGAAACTCGTCGATCTGAAGATTTATCATATCGGAGCGCGAAAGGCCATGGGTATTGTCGATAAGTTCATTGATATGAAGATCAACTTCGAGTATATCGTTTTTCTTCTCATGGCGCTTCTTTATGGGTCGCGCTATAGGGCGGCGGTCTATCGCTTTCTTACGGCGCATTTCGCTTTCAAGTGTTTTGGTGGCCACGCGCATCGGTGAATATGGTTTATCATCGGTCACGAGGTCGAAAGCGAGCACTGGCTCGTCGAAATATGGATTTTCACGGAAGCAATGCAGCTTGCAGAATTTTATGGTGTCGACTTTATGATGTATCGCTCCCGGGGCTTTCAGTTCAAACTCCTTATCGTCGGATTTGAAAGCGAAGTATTGAAAGGCGATATTTTCGAGTTCGTTAATGTTTTCGGCTCCGTACTGTCCGAGCGAAAGCATGATGTTAGGCTCAACGATGCCCTGGCGGCGGAGAGTCCACTCCTCGCTGTCGTCGCGACGAGTCGCGAACATGAAGCTGATGTAGTAGTTTGAGTCATTGACAAGCGTGGCCTCGAACGACGTGGTCGACAGTTTCTTTATATCAATCGGCTCAAACGCGAGCAACATATTGAGTTTATTTCCTGTCTCGGTTTCAATAACCGGCAGTTGTGGCTCTGGCTCCGATTGCTCTATTATGACCTCTTTCGAGGGGGGTATTGTCGAAGCCGCAGGCTTAGGCTGCTTTGACGACTGTGGTTTAGCCGGGCCCTGCACTACGACACATTCGCGCAGAAGCACCGGAACGTCAAATCCGTCCTCATCCTCCACGTGCGCGATATTGCCTTCGATGCGGGTGATAACGCCCCCGCCTACGCTATTTAAAAATCTTACTGTATCTCCTATATTTGCCATTTACTTATAAATTCTTGATTGGATTACAAAGTTACGATTTTTTTCGTAATTTTGTGATATGAACAGTAACCGACACTACAAAATACTCCTCATGGGGGATGCGAGCAACTACCACCGTTGCCTTGCCGACGGGCTGCGTCGTTTGGGCCATGACGTAACGGTGGCGTCGGCTGGATCGGGGTGGATGGACACTAAGCGTGACATCGACCTCTCCCGCCCCGCAAAGGGAAAACTCGGAGGCCTGCTGTTGTGGCTCAAATTCAAATGGCTATCGCGACGTCGCCTGTCGGGATATGATATTGTGTCGGTCAACGGTGTCTGCTACCTGCAGCTTAAGCCCTCGCGACTTATCAAAGCGTTTGAGACGTTGAAACGGGGCAATCGCCGCGTATTCATGTCGGTACTCGGAGCCGACCCTTACTACGTCGAGACCTGCCTCTCGCCCGACTATCTCAGATACAACGAATACATGGTCGGCGGGAAGCCCTCGCCGCTGCTGCTTTCCAAGCCCAACTTAGCAGCCGAATGGACATCTCCCCAGCTAAAAGAACTCGCCGAAAAGGTTTATCACGAATCGGAAGGCGCGATAACCTGCCTATACGAATACGACAAGGCATGCCGCCGGGTGCTACCCTCTGATAAAGTCGAGTATATCGGCATACCTATCGACACCGCGGCCATCACGTTCGAGCCTCTTGAAGACAACATCTCGAAGGTGAAATTCTTCCTTGGCCGCCACCGCGACCGCAAAGCCGAAAAAGGAACCGATATCTTTGAGAGGGTAATAAACCGCCTCGTCGCAGCCTATCCCGACAAAGCGGAGCTCGTGATTGTTGAAAACCGCCCCTACGATGAATATATCGAGTTGCTTTGCGACTCTCATGTTGTTGTCGATCAGCTTTATTCCTACACTCCCGCCACCAACGCTATGCTCGCTATGGCTATGGGAAAAGTAGTGATAAGCGGGGGCGAGCCTGAATACTACGAATTCATCGGCGAGAAGGAATTACGCCCTATCATAAATCCTGTTCCGGGCGACGAAGACGGCCTATACCGCCAATTGGAGTACCTCGTTCTTAACCCTCAAATACTGCCGGAATTAGGCCGACAAAGCCGCGAATTTGTTGTCAAGCACAACGACATAATGATTGTCGCCGAAAAGGCGTTGAGGTTTTGGAGCAAATTCATGAGCCCTGAGTGAGAGCGCGATTAACCGCGTCACGCAATCTCTGCGCCCAACCTTCCGATTCATAGTGCTTTACGTAGAAAACCGAAGTATCACAATTCTCTTCCGCAGCCTTAAGAATAATATTTGCCATCATCTCCGAGTCATTAATATCCACTACATAGATACCGCTGTTACCTTCAGCTAATTCGCGGAAAAATGGAGTGTCGCTAACTACCGTAGGACGCCCGAAAAACGTTGACAACGACACAACGCCGCTCTGAGTCGCTTTAACGTATGGATAGACCACAACCCTCGCTCTTATAAACAAGCTCCCTACCTCTGCGTCGGGAATATAACGGTTTATCCGTATTATTTTATCTGAAAACTCCGGGGGGATACTACTTGATAATTCTCCTTTTCCGGCGATAACCAACCGGTATTTATGCAATTTTGGCGAGTTTAAATAGCAATTTATAAGCCCTTCGACGCCTTTATAGGGCTCAATTTTACCAAAAAAGAGCAGATAATCGCCTAAATTTTCAATCTCAGGCGGCACTTTTTTGCCCTCTCGCACCGCATCGTCAACAAGCGAGGGAAAATCGATAAATTCAGCAAACACTTTGGGAGACAATTCTTTTAGTCTCTCGCACTGCCATCGGGCATGAGTGATTTTCGGCACATTGCTTCGCACTAACCTGCGCGTCGGGGCGACGTACCAGTATTTGTGGAAAATACGCTTTCTGACTCCTGAGGTTGAAAGCTTGTGTGGTTCCACATTATGAACAAAATAAACCGTAGGGAATTTTTTGGCGATTCGAGGCAAGAAAAAACTCAACGGAAGATCCATGGTCACCGACACAATGCCGTCTACCTTATTGTCTTCTATAATATCATGAATCCGCGCGATTACGCCAGATGGATTAAGCCCGAATTTTTTCCCTGCCAACCAACCCTTGGGCCTTACAAAGAAGTCAATGGAATCTTGCGGCAAGTAATCAAAATCCGACTTCTCCGCCGCGTCCTCCAATACCGCAATCAACTTGCATCCGTCGCCCCACAGCGCTCTGAGTATCGCATGGGTGTACGGACGCATCCAGTCGTAAGATATAGCGAGAAAAAGTATCCTGTTCATAAAAAAATAGCCGCAGATCATGAAATCCGCGGCTTAATGCGTTAGCAAAGGCGTTGATTATTCGCCGGGGATGATAGCTTCGCTGGGGCAAACTTCTGCGCATGAACCGCACTCGATGCAAGTGTCGGGATCGATGTGGTAGATATCGCCTTCAGAGATAGCCTCAACGGGGCAAACGGGCTGGCAGGTGCCGCAAGCAACGCATTTGTCGGTAATTACGTAAGCCATGATTGTAAAAGTTTTAGATAATTATACGTATAAGTTTTTTGCTTTTGCACGGCAAATTTAAGCGATTTCCGCCGTAAATACAAAATTTTCACTGCTTTTTTTATCGCCACTACCATAATGAGCTGCGTAGTGGTAATTTACGTGACGGATACTATTTTTTTGCTTGGTTTTAAGAAATGTTTCGTATCTTTACGGCAAATCATATCATTATGGCACAATTCGCATCAAAATTAGGCTTAATTGCCGCCACTGTAGGCTCGGCCGTAGGTTTAGGTAATGTATGGCGCTTCCCGGCTGAGGCTCAGGCCAATGGGGGCGGCGCATTTCTTATCGTCTATCTTTTCTGCGTGTTGCTGCTCGGCATTCCCGCGATGCTGGGTGAATTTGCCATCGGGCGAAACGGCGCGACCGACGCCGTGGGCGCGTACAAGAAAATCGCTCCGGGGAAGGCGTGGTGGATCGTCGGCATGATGGGTATCGTCGCCTCGTTTCTTATTCTTTGCTTTTATACCGTTGTCACAGGCTGGACATTGGAGTATTTGGTCAACTCGCTGACAGGAAGCTTATACAGCAATGTAGGGGCTGCCACCGATGCCGACGCGTCATTCTCTTGGACGATGCACGAATACATCGCCTCCGACTGGCAACCGCTCATCTATACGTTTATCACATTGGTTATCACAGCCGGGGTGCTGATGATGGGTGTGGAGAAAGGCATTGAGCGAGTGTCTAACATCATGATGCCGGCTCTGTTTATTCTTCTGCTGATATTTTGCGTCGCGTCGCTAACCCTCCCGGGGGCCGGAAAGGGAGTGGAATTCTTCCTCTGGCCCGATTTCTCTAAAATCACTCCAATGGTAGTGATCAACGCGTTAGGTCAGGCATTTTTCTCACTCAGTCTCGGCATGGGGGTTCTATACACCTATGCGGGATATTTCCCTAAACAGACCAAGCTTGCGCAAACCGCAACCACGGTTTCGCTTCTCGACCTCATGGTGTCGGTAATGATGGGACTTATTATCTTCCCCGCGGTGGCCTCATTCGGAATGATGGGTAGCGAGCTCGAAGGGACGACGCTCGTGTTCATAACGCTCCCCGAAATTTTCCAGCAAATGCCCGCTACGCGGCTATGGTCGGTGCTTTTCTTCCTGTTGCTCTTTTTCGCGGCCCTTACTTCGGTTATATCTATTGCCGAAGTCTCAGTGAGGCTTTTCCAAGACCGCATGAAGATGAGCCGATTCAAAGCCGTGTTGACCGTAATGATACCGCTCCTTATCCTCAGCTGCGTCTGCTCCCTTTCGCAGGGGTCGCTTAGCGACATAACCTTTTTCGGCATGAACATCTTCTCGCTGTTCGACACGTTCGCGTCCAACATCCTTCTGCCCGCCGGGTCATTGCTTATGTGCATCTACATAGGCTGGTTTGCCCCTCGCAAATTAATGCCTGATCAGCTTACGAATTACGGCACGCTTCGCTGCCTGGTGGTTAAGCCCGTGATGTTCCTGATCAAATGGGTCGCCCCGATCGCCATTTTCATCATCCTTATCTCGCCGCTTATTAAGTAAATGGCTACGGGAAGACAAAATCGGGGCGCGATTGCCGTTCTCGCGATTCTGGCGATAACGTTTTGCGTGGCGTTTTTAATCCGCGAGAGCCATCTCAACGCCCGCCCCGAGCTAATCGAGCCTGGAGCGACATTGCCCACCGAGAACAACCAGAGCACGTCGACCGACACCGCCTCTTCATCCTCAGATCATAAACCGCGCGAACACCGTAAAAAACAGCGTAAGAAGAAGACCCGCTCATCCAAGAGCCGAAAGCCGAAATATCAGCCCGACAAAAGCAGCCCTTTTAGCGACCCGGTTCCCCGCCAACTCTAATGGCTGCAAAATGCTACCGCATTTTGACGCAAGAGAATTTTTAACAATTCGCTTGCCGCGGGTTTGGATATTTTGCGAAAAGGTGCTAAATTTGTGGCGCGTTAAGCAAACGTCTCCGTAGTTCAATGGATAGAATTTTGGATTCCGGTTCCAACGATTGGGGTTCGACTCCCCACGGGGATACTACTTTTTTCTGCAAAAGCCCTTAAATGAATGGCTTTGCGCAAGTTTCTTCACGAAACGCCTCTCGATGAGAGTTTTTTGTTTAAGAAATTGATTAATACCCTGGCGTTATAATTCAGAAATGACTACCGAGTATCATCGCGCAACCCCACTTGTTTCAATCATCACGGTTACATTAAATGCCGCCGACACAGTCGGTCGCACGCTCGCCTCTGTAAAGGAGCAGACTTTTTCCAACTACGAATTTTTAGTAATCGACGGCGGTTCGACCGACGGCACTTTAGACAAAGTCAACTCATCGGGAATCGACAATATGTCGGTGGTCTCGGAGAAAGACCGCGGCATTTACGACGCCATGAACAGAGGGCTTGAGCTCGCCGAAGGTCATTACGTTATTTTTCTCAATGCAGGCGACGCTTTTCATTCCCCCGACACGCTTCGCCTGATCGCCGACGCGATAATGTATAACGACTTTCCCGGTATCGTCTATGGCCAGACCGACATTATCGACAACAATGGGCGCAGATTAGGCCCCCGCCACCTCACCGCCCCCGCCAACCTTACTCTCGACAGCTTCAAAGAGGGAATGGTCGTTTGCCACCAGGCGTTCGTCGCGTTGCGCAAAATCACAGGCCATTTCGACTTGAAATACCGCTTTTCGGCCGATGTCGACTGGTGTATACGCTGCCTGCAGCACTCGAAGAAAAATGTGTATATCGATGATGTTATCATCGATTACCTGAACGAAGGGACCACTACTCGACACCACCGCAAGTCGCTGATCGAGCGATTCAAAATCATGTGCTATTACTACGGCGCGTTTTCAACCGTCATGCGCCATATTAAATTCATTCCCCGATTTCTCAAAAGCAAGTCAGCAGACGACGCGACCGGCAAATAGTCAGGTTATCACTTCACCCTATCGGGGTTAGCGGCGATAAACGCTTTCCATGACTTTGCTCCTCCCGACGAGATCGGCTTTGACGACTCATAGAAATGGCACAATGCAGCGCCGAGAGCGTCGGTCGCGTCAAGTTCCGGAACAAAATCGTCATCCTTCAGCTTCAGAATACGTCGAAGCATCTCCTTTACCTGTTCCTTTGAGGCCGCTCCGTTTCCGGTTATTGCCTGCTTGATTTTTCGCGGCTCATATTCCGTGATCGGGACATCGCGCGAGAGCGCCGCCGCCATCGCAACCCCCTGAGCGCGCCCCAATTTAAGCATCGACTGCACGTTTTTACCGAAAAATGGGGCTTCTATCGCCATTTCATCCGGCAAATACTGCTCTACAAGCCCTTGAACGCGCTCGTAAATGCGCTTTAATCTTATATAGTGTCCCGTCATCTTGTTTAGATGTATCACCCCCATAGCTATCATTCCCGGTGTCTTTCCTTTGATACCGAGAATAGCGTAACCCATAAGATTCGTGCCTGGATCGATACCTATTATTATGCGATCCCATGATTTAAGACTATTGTCCATGCCTCCAACAAATTTTTGATGACGCCGATAAATCAAACATATGTTTGATTTATCTATACAATTTCCATAGGCGTTGTGAAATAAACCATCTTTTGACCATATTTTGACGAAAGCGCGGCAAGATACTCGCCACCAGGCCCTTCGGTAATCCATTGCATAGCCTTTTCGAGGTCATCGGCTCTGAATTGCAGGGTAAAGCTGACCACATTGTCGGCGGTCTGAACGAGAATATTGGCCATAACGGGGTCGATAAACAGCCCGCTCATCATCGCCAACGAAGCGAAATTAGCTGCGACCTCGGCGCGGAGCGCGTCAACAACGCTTTGGTCGGCATGAAACGATGTGTTGATTAAATATTGTGTAGGCATAATGTTTACTGTTTTTTGTCGCTCAACAACAAAGAGGCGTCGCCGTAAGAGAGGAAACGGTAACCCGACCCTAACGCGTGGTCATACATAGGATGCCAATCTCCGTCGGTAAACGCCGACACAAGCAGCAGCAGTGTCGATTTGGGTTGGTGGAAATTTGTGACCATACCTTTTACGATCTGATACTTATAGCCCGGAGCGATAATGATTCGCGTGGCTCCTACGAGCGAATCAAGCCCCTGCTCATCGAGGTAACTTAATATCGCGGTCATTGACTCTGCCAGTGATAGTCGAGGGTGGTTTTCCTCGTAGGGATACCATTGCGGCACTTCGCCGTCCCATCGGCCTGTCGCTATCAGGCAACCGACGTGATATAAGCTTTCGAGCGTGCGCACCGAGGTCGTTCCGACGGCTATCACTCGCTTATCGGTCGACGAAAGCTCCTCTATCAACTGGCGGTCGACGGCGATAAATTCGCTGTGCATCGTATGGTCGCCAATGTTATCGGCTTTAACTGGTTGAAACGTTCCGGCCCCGACATGGAGAGTCACCTCTCGGCGAGGGATCCCGCGGCCCGAAATCTCCTCAAGCACCCGGTCGGTGAAGTGCAGTCCTGCGGTAGGCGCCGCGACCGAGCCGTCGATATGAGAGTACACCGTCTGGTAATCCTTGCTGTCGGAGGCCTCCGATTGTCGGTTGAGATACGGAGGAATAGGAATCTCTCCGGCGGCCGAAATGATGCCGGCGAATGTGACCGTGGGCGTGTCCCACGAAAATTCAACTATTGATGTGTTTCCCGCGCGCCCTATCCTTTCTGCATTCAGCACCACTTCGCGGCTGCCGATTGTCAACTGGAGCCTGAGCGCGCCCTCTTTCCATTTCTTTGAGTTACCGACGAAGCATATCCATGAGCATCGGCCTGTCGACGCGAAATTTTGCGCATAGTCGCGGGGTTGCTGCGGTTCGAGGCAGAAAATCTCTATAAGCGCGCCGTCAGCTGTGCCTCCCTTATGGAAACGCAATCGCGCGTTGATCACCCGCGTGTTGTTATACACGAGCATCGCGTCGGTAGGAAGCAGGGCGGGAATCTCGCTGAAAATCTTGTCGACTACCGTTCCGTCGCCGTATCTTACGAGCAGCTTGCAGGCATCACGCTCGGCAAGAGGGTACTTAGCTATGCGCTCGTCGGGGAGCGGATAGTCAAATTGCTCTATATTTATATCTTTAACGTTACCGTTCATATTAATTTTCGCGGATAAAAATTCAGTCGCGCGGCTACGCCTATTGCTTAGGCAGCGCGCAAACCGATGACAAAGTTAATAATTTTTTCGTATATTTGAGGCCGCATTTCTAACCAATCTGTTTATTATGAAATTACCTCGCACAGGGCTCCTCGCTCGCATCATTATCGCTATGGCCTTAGGCATCGGAGCCGCCTACATATTTCCAGAGTGGGTCGATCGCCTTTTCATCACATTCAACGGCATATTCAGCGAGTTTCTCGGCTTTCTGATTCCGCTGCTTATTGTGGGGTTCGTTGCCCCGGCGATAATGGACATCGGCAAAGGGGCCGGGAAGATGCTTCTCGCTACCGCCCTGATTGCCTATGGGTTCACTTTGGGAGCCGGACTGATTTCTTATTTCACCGGCGACTTCTTTTTCCCTGGCATGATTCAACCCGATCTTTATCTTGCGGCTGAGGACTCAGAGGTGTCGCTCAAACCATATTTCGAGATGGATATAACGCCGCTGATGAACGTCATGACCTCGCTGGTGCTCGCCTTCGTCATTGGCTTGGGAGGCGCGATGACCTCAGCGACATCGCTGCGCAATGGCTTTGAGGATTTCCGAAACATCATTAACTGCGCCATTAATAAAGCCATTATCCCGCTTTTGCCGCTCTATATCTTCGGTATATTCATGAATATGACCGTTTCGGGGCAGGTCGGCTCGATATTAATGACGTTTATTAAAGTAATCGGCGTGATATTTGCCCTCCATATCGGCATATTAGTGCTGCAATACGTGATAGCGTCGCTCTTTTCCGGTAAAAATCCTTTCAAGTGCCTGCTGACGATGCTTCCCGCGTATTTCACCGCATTGGGCACCCAGTCGTCGGCGGCGACAATCCCGGTGACGCTCAAGCAGACTATCAAAATGGGTGTTAGCCCCGAGATAGCCGGATTCACGGTGCCTCTATGCGCGACAATCCACATGTCGGGGTCTACTCTTAAGATTGTGGCCTGCGCACTCGCGCTGATGATTGCCACAGGAATGCACTACGATTTCAGTATGTTTATGGGCTTCATAGCCATGCTCGGCATGACAATCATCGCCGCGCCGGGAGTGCCTGGAGGCGCCATTATGGCTTCTCTGGGGCTTCTTAGCTCCATGCTCGGCTTCACCGAGGCCGACAACGCTCTGATGATTGCGCTATATATCGCGATGGACAGCTTCGGCACCGCTTGCAACGTGACCGGCGACGGCGCCATCGCTCAAATAATCGACCGCCTTTTCAGCAAAGAAAAGACGGTCGCGCAAACGGTTTAAGAGATTTTATGGGACAGGCTCTACGCAAGTTGCGAAAGAATCTGACGGGGAGCATAGAGGTAAATCTTGTCGCCCGGGCTGAATGTGACGGTTCCTAAATTGTCGAGAAACTCTCCGTCGCGCTCAACAGCGAGCACCAATGCCGAGTAATTGGCCCTTACGCCGGCTGTGGCAACGGTTTTGCCGAGCAATGGCGAGGTTTCGGTCAAAACGATGTTAGCCATATCGTAATCATCGGCATTAGCGGTAGAGGCATGACTCTGGTCATCGCCGCTCCCTTCGATTATAGGCAGCAATGCCTCTATCTGCTGGTCGGTGCCAATCACGCCGATAACATCACCAGGGAAGATACGGTCGCGGCTGGCAGGCACGGGAATGAACTCCGAGCCGCGGCTGATGCTCGAAACATTAACCCCATACTTTATACCTATCTGAGAGTCGCCCAACTGCTGCCCGACAAACGGACAGTCGTTGCCAACGCGCATAAACGCCTGATGAAGGTCGCTAACGATACTGTTGTTTTTACCGCTTCGGCGCAGATCGCGCTCATTGAGATTGTTCATAAAGCGCTGCTCTATCTGGCGCATGTTATACGAGAGCTTGCGCGACTGGAGTATGAATATCACCAAAACCACAGCCAAGCCTACTGAGAAACCCACTTTCATCGACAACATAGACGAGAGCACATAGATAATGAAGCTCACTACTATAAGGATGCGGAAAATCAGAAGCACAACTCGCGGAACAATGTACTCCCCGCGGCTGTAGCTACGTTCCCCCTCCTTGCGCTTTGCGGGGAGCGAGAGAGCGAGAAGAAACGGCGACATGACCAACAAGGTGACAGCGGTGCCTATAAGCTTACTGAAATCGGGAATTACCCTCTCAAGCCAAGGCATCAAAAAGTTGTTGGCAACCATCGTAATCGCTATCAGCACTATGCAGTAAAGCGTCATGCGCCAGAGGTTTTTCTTTATCAGGCCGATCCACGCTGCCCTCTTGTTCGACGCTCCGCTGGCCTCGTTGTTATATCGGTCGATAAGAAATCTCCAACGCGACGGAAGGTGCTTTTCAACAAAAGCGTAGAATGGGTTAGCCATTTTTATGAAATACGGCGTTGTGAACGTCGTGATAACCGACACAGCTACGATGATAGGATAAATCGTCGCATCGAGCACGCCGAGCCCCATACCGAGCGTGGCGATAATGAACGAGAATTCGCCAATCTGCGTCAGCGAGAAGCCTGACTCTATAGCTACCTTAAGCGACTGACCAGTGATCAGCATACCGGCCGAGCCGAAAATTATCATCCCGACAACCACCGCGGCCGACAGCAAGAGTATCGAAGGCCAGTACTCGACGATAATATCGGGCTGCACCATCATGCCGACCGAGATGAAAAACACCGCTCCGAAAAGGTCTTTGACAGGCATCGTCACCCGCTCGATGCGCTCCGCATAGCTCGTTCCGGCTAATATCGATCCCATCACGAAAGCTCCCAAGGCGAGCGAGAAGCCGCAGGCGACCGAAAATATCGACATGCCGAGGCACAAACCCATCGAAACCACAAGCAACGTCTCATTATTAAGGTATTTGCGAGATTTATTGAGCAACGACGGCAACACAAACACGCCTACAAGGAACCATATAATAAGGAAGAACACGAGCTTGCTTACGCTCATCAACATCTCTCCCCCCTGCACGCTGTTGTTAACCGCAATCGAGGAGAGCACCACCATCATTACCACCGCGAACATATCCTCCACGACAAGGACAGCGAAAACGAGCGTGGCAAATTTCTTTCTGCTCAATCCTAAATCGGTAAGAGCCTTAATAATGATAGTGGTAGACGACATCGAGAGCATACCGCCCAAAAAGAGGCTGTTGATAGTGGTGAAATCCATGAACTTACCTATCGCGAATCCGGTCGACATCATGCCGATCACGATTATCAACGCCGTCACCACTGCCGAGCCTCCCGAATTAACAAGCTTCTTGAAGCTGAATTCCAGTCCGAGCGAAAACAAAAGCACTATTATACCGAGTTGCGCCCAAAACTCTATGTTAGCCTCATTAGCGACAGAAGGAAGGGGCTCGAAATTAGGACTCGCCAAAAATCCGGCCACAATATACCCGAGCACCACAGGCTGTTTTATCCATTTGAACAGCAATGTCACCACCGCGCCGAGAATAAGGATGAAAGCGAGGTCGGTGATAAGAGCGTCGATGCTGAGTTCTGATCCGGCAATGCCGCCCTCGGTAATCGTCTCCTCTACGGTGGATATTAACGATGAAATCAAATCTAATATCATATATAGGTTTATTAAATCGAAATTTGGTTTGCCAACGATATTGAGCGCGTGGGGTTGATTTTCCTCATCTGCTCGAATATCGCGATATAGTCGGTGGTTTCCTTAAACAGCACTATAAGGTTGAGGCGCGTCACTCCGGCGGCATAGTCGTAATCTATTAGCATATTTGTGAGTTTTATCTTATGGCGTTCTAGGAGTTCGTTGTACGGCTCCACATCGGTCACAAGGTCGTCGAGCACAAGGCGTATGATTCGCGACTCGGCCCCGACTACGATTTTATGCTCTATCCTCTCAAATAAATGCAGTATCACGAGAATCAGAAGAGTGGCCACCACGGCGAGCCAATACATTCCAAGCCCCACAGTCATGCCTATCGTGGCTATCATCCAGATGCCGGCCGCGGTTGTGAGACCTTTGACCGATCCCTTCATCTGTATGATCGCGCCTGCGCCGAGAAAACCTATACCTGTGATTACCTGAGCCGCGATACGGCCCGGGTCTCCGTTCTTAAGCCCCATGTACTCCTGAGGCACGTAAATAGAAATCAACATCGCGAGCGTCGCGCCCATCGAGATGAGGGCAAAAGTGCGTATGCCCGCTATCTGTCCCTTAAGCTTTCGCTCAAAGCCGACCGCGCTTCCGAGCAGCATTGAAATCACAAGCTTAAACACTCCCGACGCTGTCGTGACTTCAGGAGCCATGATTGCGGTTATAAAATCTTCCATTTAAGTGGCTGTTAAAAAAATCACATAACGCCGAAGCTTTCTCGCCCCGGCGCTATGAATACTGTAAAATAAGGCATGGAGCCAGAATTATTTCTTCAAGGTGAAGTTGCGCGATGCCAGGCGGTAACCGTCGGTGAACAGTTCGACGCGGTAGTCACCCGGATTGAGCGTGGTATTCACGTCCCAATATATCTGCAATCCGCCTATCTCCTCGTTGGCATATTCTACCGACTTTCGCGCGGTTGCCTGAAGTGACGAGCCTTCGAAATCAAAGCTGCCGCCATTGCCGGTGAGCAACTGCCCTTCGGGCGACGTGATACGCAGATATATCATCTTTTCGCCGGGAGGTGTAGAATTGTTCTGAGGGATAGTGAAAGTAACCATCAGTCGCTTCGCCTTAGTGACATTGTTCTCGTTTTTACCCTTTTTGTTGAGTGCTACGAGATTAAGCCCAGTGACATTAAGCTTCTCGGCGAGAGTCATACGCTCGCTGAGATGATCTCGCTCCTGAGTGACCGACTGATAGCGATTATTCAGGTTGCGGTTCTCGTCGCGGATACTGTCGTTTTGCTGCGAAAGCCGCTGATTCTCTTTCGACAACTCTTCGATTTGCTTAAGATAGTCGCGGCAAATGCCTTTAAGAGTCTCGATCTGGTCTTTCAGCTTCTGTATCTCGCCAGTGTCGACTTTAGTGCCTTTGTTTTTGCTTTTCTCAGCTTTGAGTTCAGCCATCAGACGCTCGATCTCGGCGCGCGCGCCTTGGTATTTTTCAACTATATCGTCGTTGAGAAGCACCTGGTTCTGACCCTCCATGAGGTTATTGAAGGTATTGTCGATCTGCGTGAAATCGTTTTCGTAGGAGAGCATCTCCTTTTCGAGTTCAAGCTGCTGAATCAGCTGCTGGGCCTCTTCGAGCGATTGAGGGCCGTCGCCTGTCGAAGCCGTTTCGTCAGTGCCGTCGCCCGAGAATTTCGGTATCAAAATCACGAGAGCGACAACAATGGCGATCACGCCGACGGCAACCCCGCCGATAATCATCGCGAGCTTCTTGTTCCTCTTTTGCTGAAGCGTATATTCGTCGGGCGTATCATCGTCGTAGCGCGATGACCCTAAACGCTTATCGCTCCAAAGGTCGTTGTTTTTATCTCCTTGTTCCATTAATCTGACTTTGTTGGAAATAGAATACTATGTTACAATCCTCGACCGTGGCAATTCTTGTATTTCTTGCCGCTGCCGCAAGGACATGGATCGTTGCGTCCGATACGCGGAGCCGCTTTTATGGGGTCGGTCACGCGGCGCTGGCTTGCGTTCTGACCTGCCTGACGCTGCTCTGCCTGCCCGGGAAGCTCATCCTTAGTCTCCTTGTAATTCTCCTGTCGGCGCTGCTCAGGCATTGCCTGGCGCACTTCGGGAGCTTTAGGCTTAGGAGCTTCCTCGGTCTGCTCCTCAGAGGGGCGACGCTCAGGCACGTAGATCTGGCCGCGAAGCAGAGTAGACATAGCCTTATTATTAAGGTTAGACAACATACGCTCGAAGAGATGGAACGACTCAACCTTATAGATTACCAGCGGGTCTTTCTGCTCGTAGGATGCATTCTGAACTGACTGGCGGAGCTGATCAAGCTCGCGGAGGTGTTCTTTCCACAATTCGTCAATCGTGATGAGCAGGATCGCTTTGTGCCATTCCTTAACGATCGACTTGCAGCCTGTCTCATACGCCTCGTTGATGTTAAGGCGAAGATTGAGTATGCGCTTTCCGTCGGTCATGGGCACGATAATGAGGCCCTGCGCGCCGCGGTTCACAACCCAGTCGGTAATCACCGGCTTGGCAATCTCGATAATGCGCTCTGAGCGGCGCTGCAGCGCGTCGTTGGCTGCCGCATAGAGTTGCTGGATCGCGTCCTCCTTGTCGAGGTTGCGGAACTGCTCTTCTGTGAAAGGAGGCTCGATAGTGAGCACGCGCATAAGCTCAAGGCGAAGATCCTCATATTGCTCAGGGGTGCCGTAATTCTCTATCATATTCTCGACGGTGTCGTAGAGCATATTGGCGATGTCGATGCCGATGCGCTCGCCGACGAGAGCGTGGTGACGGCGCGAATAAATGTACGTGCGCTGCTTGTTCATCACGTCGTCATACTCGAGAAGGCGCTTACGTATACCGAAGTTGTTTTCCTCTACGCGTTTCTGAGCGCGCTCGATAGCGTTGGTGACCATCTTAGATTCAATTACCTCGCCCTCCTTGAGACCCATCTTGTCGAGCATCTTCATGACGCGGTCGGTTGCGAACAAGCGCATGAGCTGATCCTCAAACGACACATAGAATACCGACGAACCGGGGTCGCCCTGACGACCTGAACGGCCGCGGAGCTGACGGTCGACGCGGCGCGACTCATGACGCTCGGTGCCGATAATGGCCAGACCGCCCGCATCCTTAACTTCCTGCGAGAGCTTGATGTCGGTACCGCGACCCGCCATGTTGGTAGCAATGGTCACAGTGCCTTTCTTGCCCGCTTCGGCGACAACCTGAGCCTCTTTCTGGTGGAGCTTGGCGTTGAGCACCTGAGCGTCGATATGACGCATCTGAAGCATACGGTAAAGGAGCTCTGAAATTTCAACCGAAGTCGTGCCGACGAGCACCGGACGGCCTGCGTCGCGCAAGCGAACGATTTCGTCGATTACCGCTGCATATTTTTCTTTCTTGGTCTTATAAACGCGGTCGTTCATGTCGATACGCGCCACAGGGCGGTTGGTCGGAATGGTAACCACGTCGAGTTTATATATATCCCAAAGCTCGCCCGCCTCTGTCTCGGCTGTACCGGTCATACCCGCGAGCTTGTGATACATACGGAAATAGTTCTGAAGAGTGATTGTGGCGAACGTCTGGGTCGCGGCTTCCACTTTCACGCCCTCTTTTGCCTCGATTGCCTGATGAAGACCGTCGCTGTAGCGGCGACCTTCCATGATACGGCCTGTCTGCTCGTCGACAATCTTGATTTTGTTATCGTCGATCACATATTCGACATCCTTGTCGAAGAGTGTGTAGGCTTTAAGGAGCTGGTTGACGGTGTGCACGCGCTCTGATTTGACGGCGTAATTGGCCATCGCCTCATCTTTTTTCTCCTGACGCTCAGCCACGTCGGCAATATGCTCAAGCTCTGAGAGTTGAGCCGCGATGTCGGGGAGCACGAAGAATTGGGGGTCCTCAGTTTTGCCCGTAAGCTCGTCGATACCCTTATCGGTGAGGTCGACCGAGCGGTTCTTCTCGTCGATAACGAAATATAGCGGTTCGGTTGCCTTGGGCATTTCGCGAGAGTTATCCTGAAGGTAATAAGCCTCTGTGTCGAGGAGTATCTTCTTCATGCCCTCCTGGCTGAGGAACTTGATGAGCGCGCCGTTTTTGGGAAGGCCCTTGAACGCGCGGAAGAGGGCGAGAGCGCCTTCTTTGGCAGTCTCTTTATTATCTGACCCGATTTTGGCTTTGGCTTCGGTGAGAAATTGGGTGACGAGGCGACGCTGGGCGTTAACCACTTTCTCGACATTCGACTTGTATTGGTCGAACATCTGGTCTTCGCCTTGCGGCACCGGGCCTGAGATGATGAGAGGCGTACGCGCATCGTCGATAAGCACCGAGTCGACCTCATCGACTATAGCGTAATAGTGCTTGCGCTGCACCATGTCGCCGGGGGTCATAGCCATGTTGTCGCGAAGGTAGTCGAAACCAAATTCGTTGTTCGTTCCGAAAGTGATGTCACACTCGTAGGCGCGGCGACGCTGAGGAGTGTTGGGGCGGTGCTTGTCGATACAGTCTACTGTCGACCCATGGAACATATAGAGCGGGCCCATCCACTCCGAGTCGCGCTTCGACAGGTAGTCGTTGACTGTCACCACGTGCACGCCTCGCTTAGAGAGAGAGCGGAGGAATACCGGGAGGGTCGCCACGAGAGTCTTACCCTCGCCTGTGGCCATCTCGGCGATTTTACCTTGATGAAGCACCACGCCGCCGATGAGCTGCACGTCGTAGTGAATCATATCCCATGTGATCTCATTGCCGCCTGCGAGCCAATGGTTCTTCCATACGGCATTGCCGTTTTCGTCGATGCTCACGAAGTCGCGGCCCTGGGCTGCGAGCTCGCGGTCGAGGTCAGTGGCTTTTACGACGATTGTCTCTTTTGCCGCGAAGCGGGCCGCTGTCTCGCGGAGAGTCGCGAAAACGATGGGGAGGTGCTCGTTGAGCTGATCCTCAAGTATGTCTAGAATGTTTTTCTCATGCTTATCAATTTCATCCCAGAGGGGCTGGCGTTGGTCGAACGGCAACTCTTCGACTTCGACTTTAAGTTTGGCGATAGCGTCCTCGTCGGCTTTGATAGCGGCGGCGATCTCGGCGCGCACGGTGTCGATCTTTCCGCGGAGTTCATCTTCCGAGAGCGACTTCAGGCCCGGACCGAGTGCTTTGATTTTGTCGACAATAGGCTGAATCTCTTTCAGGTCGCGCTGCGACTTATTGCCGAAAAGTTTACTGAGAATTGAAGTGAATGACATTTTATAATGTTGTTTAATTATTTCTATTACAATAGTTTACCGACATCACGGCGACGATAATCGGCAACTGCAGCCACAAAATGGCCTAAATGATTCGCAAAGATAGTGAAAATTAATGAAAAAACGGCTGTTTTCCTCCTCTAAATACGCAGTTTAGCGTCATAATATTTCAGAAGGAAGCCGCCCGCTTAAAGGCGCAACGGCGACAGCTGGGCGCCGTTGGGCGACCGTATGCGAAGTATCCTGGCCACAGTGGGCGCGATCACTCGCGCGTCGACCGGAGTGTCGATAGTGCGTGACTCAATTTTCGGATAAAGGATGAAAGCGGCGGAGGCGCTACCCGCGGGCCTCACAACCCGCTGATTCTTAATATTTGTATCTCCATTGTCGGTTACGCACCAGCCGGGAGAAACGGCTATGAACACGTCGCCGGCCGACTCTATATCGATATTGCGGGCCGGGGGAAACGGTGAGTCTATTTTTCCGTTATCGGATATGACCTCATCGATAGTAGAGGCGTAGTTGACACCCGAAAGACGGCGCAGGAAATCGGCAGTCTCGCGGCGGAATTCGTCAAGGTTTTTACCGCGCTCCTTGATGAGGTCGCGGTTAAGGAAGAATTGGCCATCGTGGTAGCCCGTCACCCAGTCGCCGTTGCCATAAATCGACATCAGGTTGACTTTCAGCAACGAAAGCGCGCGGGCAGGCGAGAATTCGCCGGATGGGATACGATATTTCTCGTCGTCGCGACGCTGAGAGCTTATCAGCGGCGTTCCAACGACGAAGACGAGAGTGCGGTCCATGCCGGGGCCCGCCTTGTCAACCTGAGCGAAAAGCTCTGAAAGCTCGCGGTCGAGGCGAATATATGTGTCAAACAGCTCGACGCGCGCGTCGGGGTCGGTAGCGTAGTTATAGGGCTGAAGCGTATAATTGACATTCAGCATATCGACCGTATTGCCGCGGCCTACAGCTCCTGTCTTTATGTAATCGCTTGCCACCGAAGTCATCTCGGAGTTACCCGGAGCCGACGCCTTGAACGAGTCATAGCGGTGAATATCAGACTTCGGGAATGTATGATGAAACGAGTAAATCTTCTTATACGACGGTAGGTAGTCATAAACCCCTTGGGGCATCGACGGGGTCCAGACAGCCGTATCGAGCCGCGCCGAGAGCGGGCGCACGCGGTTTACGGTATTAATCGCCGTCGGCACCTCCTTATAGAAGGTCGACGTGGCCCATTTTCCGTTCTTTGAATTAATCCATGCGGCGGTGTTTCCCGCGTGACCCGCCATTATGACGGCTTGCTGCGGATCAGACGATATGGAGTGGGCCGCGCCTAAACCGCCGTTGTCGATACGGATCTCGTCGGTCAGCGTCGATATGCGCAGCCGCGTGGGAGAGATGGTCTCGTCGGTGAAGTTGCCGATCGTCGCGGGGTCGTTGAGCACTCCTACCGTGCGGCGCGCCTTTGTGTCGTATACGGTGGCCGACGGTATGCCCGTGACAGCCGGAGAGGCCCCGGTGTAAATCACAGCTGTAGCGGCGGCCTCATCAAGTGGGCTTCCATACTCCAAGTCGGAAATCGTCACTCCGTTGTTAATCAAACGATTAAATCCGTCGTTTCCGAAGAACTCGCGCAGCTGATATATCCTGTCAATGTCAAGGCCGTCAATCACAATGCCTAACACCAGCGCCGGACGCTTACTGTTGGTCGGCGTGACCACTGACGACGTCTGAGCCGAGGGCGCTTTCTGAGCTTTATGCTTAGGAGTCGCCGCCGACACAGTGACAATCGACGCCACTATCGCGCAAGCTATTGATATGGGTAGGCTGGGTCTCACTTATTGATAAGGATATAATTGGCAGAGCGGATCAAAGAGGCCGCGATTAGGGGTAAAAATAGCGCGTTTATTGACTGATTTGAGCAAAAATACGCTACAAAAAACGCTAAAACGAGTGCAAAGTTAACAATTTGGTAGCAAAAAACAATTATTTTCGCGCGTTTAACCCAAATTAACGCGGGCACTATAAGCGCGAGCGGGTTGAGCCAAAACAGGTTGAGATTGGGCGACGTAGCTTCATGAACCGAGACGAAAACCAAGAAGAAAATCACGCATCCCGCAAGTCCGTAGATAAGGAAGAAGATGGCGTCGAACCATTTCGTCACCTTACGTCGATATAAATCAATCGCGGTAACGACTATAACTACCGCCAAAAAGCCGTAGACTATGAGCCATAACGGTATTCCACCCTCAGAAGCAGGCACGTCGCTACCCTCAACCAGCACTTCGGTCGACTCCACAAGCGGAATCTCGTTGCCGCTGCTGTCAGCCCTATAGGTCATCGCAAGATATTCTTTGAGGAAAACCGGGGCAAAAGCCTTCTCGCGCAGTGAGATAGGATAGTCTATTCCGCTGCCGAGAGCGAGGTCGATGCCGAACTGATATGACGGAAACCGCTCATGATAACGGCGCATCTCGTTTCTGAACGTAGTTGTGTCGTAGTTCTCAAATTTAGTAACGAGCGAGCAAGAATCTGCCTCGATCGACTTCTCGATAAGTTTGAGCGGGCGCGTCGCGCAATTGTCTTTAACGTAGTTATAACGGTAAACCCTGTTTTCGGGGCGAAGATTCTTCTCAATCAGGTAAACAAGTTCTGAAATCTCTGCAGGCGACAAGTTAAGCCGCTGCTCGGTGACGCTTCTGTTTTCACGGCGATAGCTATCTAACACCATCGACGTCGGGGCTTCAGCCGCGAGATAATCGGTCTCTCCTTTCACAAAGCGGTAGATGAAATTGGGCGAATTGAAGTCAAACACGCCCCAATTCACCGTGCGGTCGCGGCCGTCGGGATAGCGCAGGCGGAGCATTGTGTGCCCCTCAAGCTCGTAAACCTCCGAGCCCGGGCCCACAGTCAGCAAGCTCACTTCGGGGAGTTGGGCCGACGCCACTGTCGCCGTCAGCAACATTATCATTATTAATATTTTGCGAAACATCATAATAGCGCGTGAATATTTCAACGCAAAGGTAGAAAAAAACCGCCGTTTCTGCAACAATACTTCTCCCGGCAGCGGTTTTAGCCGACGGAGATGAAATCATTTCGGGGTATTGTTTTGCTAATTTCACGAGTAATGCGTAAATTCGCAGTTGGTTGGCTAATCAGCCGCTATTTTTCCAGAATCTCGGCGACCGCCAACGATGATTTACCGCCACCATGAGTAATTATTATAAGAAAAGTCTCATATTATTCGCGCTGTCGATAATCGTTAGCCTATCGGCTACGGCGCTAACGCAAAAATATTCGGCATTGATGGTGCAGTCCCACGGCAAGGAGTGGTCGGCCGACAAGGCATGGGACTACGTCAGCGGCCTTGTGGCCAAAACCATTCTGATGTACTGCGACCAATATCCCGAAGATGAGCTTTCCAAGCAAGCTTACCAATGGTGTAAAGTATATGCCGACAACGCTATAAATGCAAAGGGCAATTTCTACAACTTCAAGAAAGGCAGCCTCGATAATATAGCGTCGGGCAAAGTGCTGTTTGATCTCCACGAGCGCGAGACGACGGTCAATCCCGCCGACGCCGAGCGCTATCGCGTGGCTGCCGAATACCTTTACCGATATTTGCGCTACGACTACAAGCGCATCACCCTCGAAGAGGGTAACGGCTGCTTTATCCACAAGGATTCCTACCCTTATCAGATGTGGCTCGACGGACTCTATATGGGAGCCGCCTTCTATGCCGAATACCTATCGACATTCGCCCCCGACGACAACGAGGCCTGGGCCGACATAGCCTTGCAGTTCACGACCATTCATAGCCATACCTACGACTGCGAGAAATCGCTCAACTATCATGGTTGGAGCGCGAAACCATCAGATGCCAATTCCTTTTGGGCCAACCCCGGCGACCCATACAAAGGTTGCAGTCAAGAGTTCTGGGGGCGGGGCATGGGTTGGTATGCCGCCGCATTGGTTGATGTGCTGGAGATGATGCCCCGCGAACATCCCGATTACACGGCTGTGGCCGATATTTTCGTCGAAGTTGCTGAAGGAATACGTCGCTGGCAAGACCAGGACAGCGGCGTATGGTACCAGCTGCTGCAATATGACGACACTTTTGTCAGCTCGCGCGGCCATCGCAACTATCTTGAAGCATCGGCCTCATGTATGTTCACCTACGCGCTGTTCAAGGGCATAAGGCTCGGCCTCATTGACGACGAGACATACGGCCCGACAGCGGTGAAGGCCTACGACGGATTACTCGAAACGTTCATCACCGAGAGCCCGGCAGGAGTTGACATTAACTATATATGCCGCTCAGCCGGACTCGGCCCCTCAAACAAGCGCGAACGTAACGGCACCGCCGACTATTATCTTGACGGCAGCGACGTCAACATCGTCTCCAATGAGGGAAAAGGCATAGGGGCGTTCATAATGGCGAGCCTGGAGCGCGAGAGACACGCAACATCGGGCTTAGAGCCGGCGACAGCCGATAAAGAATCTGAAGCCACGATATTCGACCTTTACGGGCGCAGACATCAATCGGCTCCTAAGGGGCTTTACATTGAACTGCGCGACGGCATAGCAACAAAAAAAATAAATAATAACTGACCCTGCGGTCGGCACAACATCATATCACTACACAACATCATATCATAATATGCGACCACTTATATTAATATCAAACGACGACGGAGTAGAAGCTCCCGGCATCCACTATCTCGCTCAATGGGTAAAAGACCTCGGCGACGTGTACATAATTGCCCCCGCCGTTCCCCAATCGGGCAAATCGGCATCCATGACATTCAATGAGCCGCTGCGCATCGCCCAACACGATGATTACGAAGGATGCAAGGTATTTTCGGTAGACGGCACTCCGGTCGACTGCGTTAAGCTCGGCCTCCACTCGATAGTGCCCCGCAAGCCCGACTTACTTCTCTCCGGTATAAACCACGGCTCTAACGCAGCCTGCAATTGCATTTATTCAGGCACGATGGGGGCTGTATTTGAGGGATGCATGGCCGGGATACCCTCTATCGGATACTCGCTGATGCACCATGCTATGGACGCCGACTTCGGCGAATGTGAGCGTTTTGTCAAACAAATATCCGCGGATGTTCTCGCGAAGGGATTGCCGCATGATATAGCCCTCAACGTGAATTTCCCGGCGGGTGTGAAACTCGAAGGTCTTAAGGTAGTTCGCGCCGCGCGCAGCCATTGGACTGAGGATTATAAGGAATATATCGATCCTTCGGGTAAGCCTTTCTACTGGCTTTCGGGCACGCAGATCAACGAAGAGCCTGACAATGCCGAGACCGACCTCTACTGGATCGCTCGCAACTACGCGACAGCCGTGCCAGTCTCTGCAGAGCAGTCGGCACCCTCAGCCGTCGATGCAATCGACAGTCTCCTCAATGGTGGCAATGACGCCAATTGATTTCATTTGATTTTCAAAGAATTATGAAACCAGATGACTCAAGTAAATCATTGAATAAAATAACATCGGAAGATATTATTTTTGACGAGTATTCAGAAGAAAAAATTTGTGACGAAATATACGAGTGTGTCTACGGTCCACCTCAAGATTTAGAATTATATTTGAATGAGGAGGACCAATTCAACGATGAAATTGAAATAGACTCGGTTGAAGAGTTAGACTCCTCAACCGAATCTATCTTGAATGATTTACTTAATGATATAATAATCGATATAGAAGATTTAAAAGATCTTGAATCAAACAATATAGAAAAGTCAAACTAACTAATCCCGATCCTATGGCAAGCGCTTACAATCCACCGCCCACTCCCCCTAAGGAATCTAACCCGACAAGGCCGGCAGTTCCCAAACCGTTCAGCAACCGCAATATTGCTTCTATCCCCCCTGCCCCACCCCGCGATAGATCATACGATTGCGTTTATGGTCCACCGCCACCCTCTCTAAAAGACCTTAAACGGGATGAAGATTTTAAACCTGACACCACTTCTCGCACAAAACCTATTAAAAGGCAAACCTCGGTGCCGACAAGAAATTTGAGGAAAGTCGAGCCTTCGGTCTACAACCTGCCATCCTTAGACGTGCAAAACGACACGAATGACCAAAACACTGAATCGCACACAACGTTGTGGGTAGTGCTTGGCATCGTTGCGGTGGTTTGCATTTGCTTACTCATTTGGCTATTATGATTTCGCCATCGCAGCTTTTAAAACTTGAAATCGGTCGACGGAAACTGGCGGGAAGAAAAGAGCGTCATACCCTGCAGCAACTCTTCTGGGAATGTACCTTACGCTGCAACCTCAACTGCAGGCACTGCGGAAGTGATTGCCGAAGCGAGGCAGACATCACCGATATGCCTCTCGACACATTTCTTCCGGTGCTCGACGAAGTTAAGAAAATCGCCGATCCCAGGCGCGTTATGATTATCACAACCGGGGGAGAGCCTCTGGTGCGACGCGACATAGCAGAGTGTGGCCGCGCGATCACGAATCGGGGGTTTATATGGGGAATGGTAAGCAACGGACTGCTTCTCACTCCTCAAAAACTCGACGAATTGATATCGGCGGGACTAAAGACAATCGCTATCAGCCTCGACGGATTTGAATCAGACCACAACTGGATGCGCGGGAACGAGCACAGTTTCCAACGCGCGGTGAAAGCGATAAAAGCATTGACCGAAAGGCGTATCGTATGGGACGTGATTACCTGCGTCAATAAGCGTAATTTCAACTCACTTGAGCGATTTCGAGATTTCCTCATTGACTTGGGCGTAGGCCGTTGGCGTATATTCACAGTGTTTCCGAGCGGCCGCGCCAAAGACGACGATCAGCTTCAATTAAGTGCCCGCGAATACACAAGCCTTATGGATTTTATCTCCAACGAGCGAAAATCAGGACGTATACGTCTCAGTTACAGCTGCGAGGGTTTTCTCGGCAAATACGAGCACCGGGTCAGAGACCACCAATATTTTTGTCAGGCGGGCATAAACGTGACGTCGGTTCTTGCTGACGGGTCTATCTCGGGATGCCTGAGCATACGCAGCGAATATCATCAAGGCAATATTCTCAGAGACAGTTTAGCTGACGTCTGGGAAAATCGCTTTGAGCAATACCGCGACCGCAGCTGGATGAAAACCGGAGAATGTGAAGATTGCGGCTTCTGGCGTTACTGCGAGGGAAACGGGATGCATCTACGCAATTCAGACGGCACCCTCGCGAAATGCAACCTCCATTCACTGCACAAATAACATACTATTCCGCGCTTCTTTCTCAATCATCCGCCTTTAACGACTGGACTCCGTAAAACTTAAGAGGCTGCGTCAAAATCTTGAATTTTGACGCAGCCTCTTATAGTGTTCTACCCATAAAGAATGGGGAAGGAGAAAATTTTGATTTATACGTCGGCTACTCCGGCGAGCTCGGGATCCACAAGGATACGGCCGCAGTATTCGCAGACGATGATTTTCTTGTGCATCTTGATTTCGAGCTGCTTTTGCGGCGGAATACGGTTGAAGCAACCGCCGCAGGCGTTACGCTGAATGTAAACTACGCCGAGACCGTTGCGCGCGTTCTTACGTATGCGCTTGAAGGCGGCGAGCGTACGGGGGTCGATCATCGGCTCAAGCGAGAGGGCTTTTTCGCGAAGACGCTCCTCGTCTTGACGAGTCTCAGACACGATTTCCTCAAGCTCTGCTTTCTTCTCCACGAGGATATGCTCGCGGTCGGCAAGAGCTTCCTTAGTGGCCTCGATGTCGGCCACGCGCTGCTCAATTGAGCGGTTGAACTCGTTGATATGCTTTTCGGCAAGCTCGATTTCGAGTTTCTGATATTCCTGCTCTTTGGTGAGAAGGTCAAACTCGCGGTTGTTGCGCACGTTGTCGAGTTGCTCGGCATAGCGTGCGATCAAAGCGGTCGACTCGTTGATTTTCTCCTTCTCGGCAGCGAGTTTCTGACGCAATTCCTCGATATTCGCGTTATAGTTGGCGATACGCGTTTTCAAGCCCTCGATATTATCTTCGAGATCCTTTACCTCAAGAGGCAATTCACCGCGGATTGTTTTGATACGATCGATCTCGGAAAGAATAGTCTGAAGCTGGTAAAGAGTTGAAAGACGCTCCTCGACCGAGATTTTATCTTTTTGTACTTTATCGGTAGCCATATACTGATTATTGTATGTTTTAGCTGATGTATGTATATGAAAATCAATCTAAACCCTATATATAATTAATAGGGTTCCTCTCCTTTTCTGAAAGATAGAGTGCAAAGTTAGGAAATTTTTCTTTAATTGTTTGATAAAAAATCGATTTTGTGCACTCTTCGCTTTCAAAATGGCCAATATCGACCAATAATATCCGGCCGAAGTAATCAATGAAGTGGTTATGCTTGCTATCGGAAGTGACAAAAGCCTTAGCTCCCATCTTCACAGCCTCGGGCAAGAGAAAAGCGCCCGCACCGCCGCATAAACCGACCCTCGTGAATGGCTCGATCGACTTTGACCAGTCGGAGCAACGAGCCACCGGCACATTGAAAACCTCCTTGACCAGAGCGACGAACTCCTTGGCCATCATCGGACGGGGCAAATCGCCCACAATGCCGCAGCCAATGTTGTCGGGGCCTTTCGACTCGATCGCCGAGATGTTGCTCAATCCAAGCATCTCGCCCATTTTCCACGACACTCCGATGCGGGGGGTGTTGTCGACCGACGTGTGGCAAGAATACACGGTCATATTATTCTGGATAGCCTTGTAGACCGTGATTTCCACTCTGTCGGCATCGCCGATACGTTTCAGCGGGTGAAATATGAGGGGATGATGGGTAATGATGAGATTGCACCCTTTATCAGCGGCCTCTGCCAGGATTTCAGGCGTCAGATCGACACACAGCATGGCTCCCGTGCAGCGACGCAGCGCGGAGCCGACCTGAAGGCCCGTATTATCGAAGTCTTCTTGATAACGTGGAGGAAATGCCTGTTCAAGCACGTCCACCACGTCTTTTATTAGCAGCGTCTCGTTGGCCATTATGATTCTCGATTAAGTCACGTTAGCGCATCTATGCGACAATATATCACGCTTCGCGGAGATCGAGCTTGATTTGCAACTCGTCGAGCTGTTTCTGATCGAGCGCCGCGGGGGCATCGAGCATCACGTCGCGGCCCGAATTGTTTTTGGGGAACGCGATGCAGTCGCGAATCGAATCGAGGCCGGCAAAGAGCGAAACCCAGCGGTCGAGACCGTAAGCGAGACCGCCGTGAGGGGGCGCGCCATACTTGAAGGCATTCATCAGGAAGCCGAACTGCTCCTGTGCCTTCTCGGGAGTGAAGCCGAGTATCTCAAACATTTTGGCCTGAAGAGCCGAGTCATGAATACGTATTGAGCCGCCGCCAACTTCCACGCCATTGATTACCATATCGTAGGCATCGGCGCGCACAGCTGCCGGGTCGGTGTCGAGCAAGGGAATATCCTCATCCTTGGGGTGGGTGAAAGGATGGTGCATAGCCATGAGGCGCTGCTCCTCGTCGCTCCACTCAAACATCGGGAAGTCAACCACCCAGAGGCAAGCGAATTTATTTTTATCGCGCAGGCCAAGACGAGAGCCCATTTCGAGACGAAGCTCGCAAAGCTGCTTACGGGTCTTCATCGCGTCGTCGCCGCTGAGTATAAGGATGAGATCGCCAGGCTCGGCCCCGAAAGCCTCTTTCATTTTCTGAAGAGTCTCCTGATCGTAGAATTTGTCAACCGACGACTTCACGTTGCCGTCGGCCTCAACGCGGGCATACACCATGCCTTTGGCGCCGATCTGCGGACGCTTGACGAAATCAGTCAGCTGATCGAGCTGCTTGCGCGTATATGATGCCGCGCCCTTAGCGCAAATGCCGCCGATATATTCGGCATTATCAAACACGCTGAATCCATGGCCTTTCATTATGTCCATCAATTCAACGAATTTCATATCGAATCTGAGGTCGGGCTTATCGCTGCCATAATACTTCATGGCGTCGGCCCATGGCATACGCTGGAACGGCTCGGTAATCTCTATGCCGCGGATTTCTTTGAAAAGATGCTTTGCCATACCCTCGAAGAGGTTGATAATATCATCCTGCTCAACGAAGCTCATCTCGCAGTCGATCTGAGTGAACTCAGGCTGGCGATCGGCGCGGAGGTCTTCGTCGCGGAAGCATTTCACGATCTGGAAGTAGCGATCCATGCCCGAAACCATAAGGAGCTGCTTGAGAGTCTGGGGCGACTGGGGCAAAGCGTAGAACTGGCCGGGATTCATGCGCGAGGGCACCACAAAGTCGCGGGCGCCTTCGGGAGTAGAGCCTACGAGCATAGGGGTCTCGATCTCGAGGAAGCCTTTGGAGTCGAGATAGCGGCGGGTCTCCATCGTCATGCGGTGGCGGAGCTCGAGATTGCGGCGAACGGGGTTGCGGCGAAGGTCGAGATAGCGGTATTTCATACGCAGGTCGTCGCCGCCGTCAGATTCGTCCTCAATCGTGAAGGGAGGCACAAGGCTCGGATTAAGCACGCTGATCGAGTCGGCGATAATCTCTATGTCGCCGGTAGGCATATTCGGGTTTTTCGACTCGCGCTCAGCTACCGTGCCAGTGATCTGCACCACGAATTCGCGGCCGAGGCGGTTAGCCTTCTCGCAGAGGTCGGCGTTAACGTCATTGATGAATACCACCTGGGTAATTCCATAGCGGTCGCGGAGGTCGACGAAAGTCATACCTCCCATTTTGCGAATACGCTGCACCCATCCCGCGAGGGTGACTTTCTTACCCTTGTCGGCAATACGCAGCTGTCCGCATGTGTCAGTTCTGTACATACAAATAAATATGTTGTTGAGGTTGTGTTAGCTATAGGCGCCTGAGTGATAAGCGCATTTTTCGCGAAGTTACGAATTTATATTTAATAAATGTATTTTTCGGCCACTTTTGTTGCGCTCATTCACTTTATCTAAAAAAAATGGGCTAAAAACGCGCCTTCAGGCAATAAAAGGATAGAGTAAAGCGTTTTATAGTCAGATTAACCATCACAACCATTCATCTCTAAACCAATCTGCCAATGAACGAAACCTCTACCCCTATTTCTAAACGTACAATGCAAGCAACATCTTCACCCGCCATGCCGCGCCGATCCACTATCAATTTCCTTAAAGGATTTGCATGCGCCTATGTGGCAGAGCGCCGCCTCCAGTCAGGTATACAAGGCCTCGTGTTGAACTAAACCAAGTACCAACCATGAAAAAAATCTTAATGGCAGCGACGCTATCGCTGCCTTTAATTGCGGCCGCTGAGACGGCCAGCCGTACTGTCACCGTCACCAACCCGCTCAACCGCAACCGCGTCGACGCTCCAGTAGTTCTCAACATCGCCGATCTTAAGGTGCCTTTTGAAGTCAAGTCGGCAGTGGTCACAATAGACGGCAACGAAATACCATGTCAAATCGACGACCTCGACCGCGACAACATCAACGAGGAGATAGCTTTAGTGGTCGACATTCGCGCCAAGCAGACCCTGAAGCTCAACGTCACCCTATCTTCAGACTATTCTTCGACCGAATACCCGCCCCGCACTTTCGCCCAGCTTATGGTAAGAGGGCGCAAAAATCCGGAGCAGATTCAGGACATATCGGTAGATTCCTCAGTCAACTCATATTCTCTGCTCAACGGGCATGGCATAATGTTTGAATCGGAGCTTAACGGCTACCGCATCTACTTCGACCCGAAGCAGACCCTCGACCCATACGGTAAATTCAATAAGCGACTCGAACTTAAAGATTGCGGCTTCTACCCCAACGCCGAGCAACTCGCCAACGGTTTTGGCGACGATGTGCTTCTCGTAGGGCAAAGCTGCGGCATCGGCGCTCTGAAAGGGTGGGTTGACAACAAGGCTACCCACGTAGAGCCAATACGCCGCCGCTCACAGCATCTTTTGGCATCGGGGCCTGTACGCGCGGTCGTTGAAGTTGGCGACGACGGATGGCGCTACGGCGACAGCGAGCTCAATATGAAGCAGCGCTACACCCAGTGGGCCGGCCATCGCGACGTCGAAATCGACTGCCGCTTCAACAAGCCGCTTGAGAATCAGAAATTCGCCGCCGGTGTGATGAACGTGATGGGTAATGAGACCACGCATCAGTATGGCCCCCGCGGCACAGTAGCATCGTGGGGACGTCACTGGCCCGTGAACGACACAATCAAATTTGCCAAAGAGCGTATCGGTATCGCGACCTACGTGCCCGAGCAATTCGCGGTAGATCCTGTTGAAGACTCCAACGGTTTTTACTACACCGTGTCGGCTCCCGGCAAAAACGGATTCAAATATTACACTATGTTTACTTCAGGGAAGGAGACCTTCGGCTACGACAGCGACAAGCAGTGGTACGCTTTACTCCCCCGCTGGAAAGAGGAGCTTGATTCACCTCTCATCGTGAAATACTAAGAGCCTGTCCCATAAAAACAGATTTTATGGGACAGGCTCTAATCAAACTGAGGTCAAGACGTAGAAAAAAGGAGGTTGCCGGTCAACCTCCTTTTTTTGCGCCTAATGTCTTTTGCTAAAAATGATTATCAGTCAGCGCTGACAACTATGTCGCTGAGAGCGAGAGCCGGATCAAGAAAATAGTAAGTGACTTCGATCATTCCGGGAGTCGAGGCGACATATTCAACCGAGGCGTCATTGAAGCCTTGAATGACGTTTTGATTCCATTTTCCTTTTGAGGCAACGGTTTTGAGCGATATTACTTTCGGAGCGTTGCCGTCGACGCTAACCGCGGTGCGCAGGTCGTAATCGCCATTGAGGGGAAAGGTGGGGAGGAAACGAGCCGTAATCGTGTTGCGCCCTTTTTTCACCTTCACGCGATATGTTGCGCGGGGAGCTTCCGAAATATCACGCTCCTCATAAGAGCTTGTCGATATTGGCCATTGGGTAAGCGACGAGCCGGCAGTGCCGAGCCCTTCTATACGCTTAAGCCCGGGGGAAGCGTATATGTGATTCACTCCCTTATATATCGACTGCTGCTTTCCGGCGATTTCGCTTTCGGTAGAAGCAATCATCGATTTGTCGGCCACTTGAGGCATATCAAACTGAGGCAATTCGCGGGGCTTCATCGACATCATCTTGTTCCACTTACCCGATGAAATGCCAGTATTATATCTGTCGGTAAGCCGCTTGATTTCCTTATAAGCTGCGTTCGCATCGTCGGCATGGCGCAGAGCCAATTCCTTTTTCCCCGCTTTGGCCTCCAAAAGGCTCTTTTTGGCGAGAAAAACCTTGCGATTCATCTGCCACGCCGCCTTCACCGGGTATTCAACAAGCTGGAAAAAGGCGTCGGCGAGTCGGGGATGGATACTACGCTCCACGTCGTCAACCATTTTGGCGATACGCTCATAGTCGGCCAACCGGCGATCCATCTCCTCGACCGTATAATCTATCGCGAAGATATGCTCAGGCTTTCCGCGCTGCGCGAGCCGGTAATACTCGTTCTTGATTTCAGCTATTTGCGGGGCCACATCAGTGCCGAAGGTCTCGGCAGCCCATTGCTCTGTATAGTCATACGCGTTTTCGGGAGTCCACCTGTCGGTATCCCAAGCCAAATCCATGGCAAACTGCAATTCAGCTTCCGCCGGTTTTATATCACCGACATTAATTATCCATAGATTCTTAACACCCTGGCTGTAAGCTTTCGACAATTCATAGCTCATAAGAGCGGGGGAATGAGAGCAAAGCCACAGGTAATCATAGGGCTTTCCCCAATATGATATATGATAGTACAGGCCGTTGCCACCTTCGCGACGCTGCTCTTCGACGTCGGGAAGCTGACGCATGAACCCATGATTATCGTCGGGCCATGTCAAGGTAACGTCGCCTGGAACGTCAAGCCCGGCGTTGTAGGCATCGAGTACTTCTTTATATGGGATGAAAATCTGCGGAACGGTGGAAGGCTCCCCGATATTCTCGCCGATAAGATCGCGCTGAAAGGTTATAATGTCGGTCAGCCCCGCCACTTTGTCGTCGGTAGTAGGATAGCCGGCTATCGCTCCGTCGTGCACGCCTCTCATGCCGAGGGTATATATGGCGTCGTAGTCCTTACTTTCCACTACCCTATCTCTCCAATATTGCTGAATATCGTCGCGCTTCGGGGAGTTGTAATTCCACGTTTCGTTTCTCGAATCAGCATATTCGCCAGTCGGGTCCTCATACTCATATCGGCGCCACTCCCACTCGTTGTCGCGCAGCATAGGCTCGCAATGGCTGCTTCCGAGCACTATATCGTAGCGCTTGGCAACCGGGAGGTTGTCTTTATTGTCCCAAAATGCTTGCGAGCACTTGTGCATGGCCGGCCAGAGAGTGTTGGCTCTCAACCGCAGCAGGAGCTCCATAACCTTCGCATAGGTTTCGGGGCCGATGTTGCCCGACTCCTTGTCGATACCGCCGGCAGCCCATGGCTGAAGGCCCCAATCCTCGTCGTTGATAAAAATGCCGCGGTACTTCACGTCGGGCGACTCCACGAGCGTTCTCTTTCCGTTGGCATACAGATTGTCTTTACGCGCGGGCTCCACGTCGGCCCACCAAACCCAGGGGGAAACGCCGCTCAATTTCGACAATTCGAGCATCGCGTAAGCTGTGGCTCGCGGATTCTGACCGTAGCAAACAATCGCCTTCTTCACTCCTTTTACAGGATTTTGTACCACTTCTATCGCATACGACTCCCATTGATCGCGAATATCGTCGGCCTTAATCTTACCTTCCGTGTCGAGGGCGTCGATTATTTTGCTTTGGCCCAAGGTACCTGCTATTATAGGCATACTGTTTTTCTCTATCTGGTTGGTCACCGCAGGGCGCAGGCCAGTGATAGATTGCAGATCGTCGGCGAGCGTCTCAGCGATAGTTCTCACCACCTCCGCGTCGTCGTAGTCAATCACAATCGACGCGGCAACGCCGTCAGCCACTATCGGAAAAGCTCCTTTCGACGGCTGCTGGCTAATAAATATCTCTTGCGCGACTGAGCGAACACAGGCACAAGACATTATTATCAATAATATATGTATTCTGAAGGTTGAAAATAGGCGCATAACCTAATGGCAATTGTAAAAAAGTGCACAAAGGTAATAATAAAAGTTGAATGAACCGCTGTCATTTTTAAATAATACTTGGCAAAATGCGAAGGCAGGCTCAGGCAATTTGGTCTAAAAGTTATACCGTTTGGCCTGTTTCACTTGTGGAATTGCTGCGATTTACTTAAATTCGCGGCAATTTTGGAAACATCTCCAAGTAAAGACTCTATTTATTTATGAAAAAAGCAGCACTTACACTGGCCGTGATGGCTATCGGATCAATGTCGGCCCTCGCCGAGGGTTATCAAGTAAACACACTCAGCGCCAAGCAAAACGGCATGGGCCACACCGGCACGGCTCTGAAGCTCGGCGCCGAAAGCCAATTTTTCAACCCGGCAGGCATGGCCTTCATGGACGACAATCTCGAAATCACAGGGTCATTCTCTCCGATTTTCTCCTCAGTGACCGCCACCGACCTATCTTCGGGCAACAAATATTCGACCGACAGTAAAGCTGCCACACCCCTGAGCATTTCAGCCTCTTTCTCAATTTACGACAACCTGAAAGCAGGCATTTCGTTCTATACTCCCTACGGAAGCTGTATCAACTGGACTGAAAACTGGCCGGGAGCTGTGTTCTCGCAGTCGGTCAACCTCAAGATGTTCACCGTGCAGCCGACTTTCGCATGGCGCATTACACCGAAACTTTCAATCGGCGCGGGGCTTATGATCGCATGGGGCAACGTTGACCTCAACAAGGGGCTTGTATCGGCAGAGTCATTCCAGACCCTCGTCAAGTATATGGGGCTAATGGGAGTCGTCCCCGCCAATCTCCAGCTCCCCGGTCTCACTCCCGCCTCGGTCAATCTAACCGGATCGGCTCATCCCCGCCTGGGTGTTAATATCGGCGTGATGTATGACATCAACGATCAATGGACCGTCGGCGCAAACTATCGCACAGAGATGATTATGAAGGTGAAGGCAGGTCAAGCCAACGTGTCGTACGCTTATAACGAAAACGCCGAACTCGCCCCCATCATGAGCCAGATTAAGAATATGACCAACGACGTCAACAACGCCGAGTTTAAAGCTCAGATGCCTTGCGCAGCTATCTTCAACGTCGGAGTCAGCTATAAGCCTGTGAAGGAATGGGTGGTAGCCTTCGATGCGCAACTCACGCAGTGGAACGCTTACAAAACCCTCGACATCGAGTTTAAAGACCTCCCTCAATTCGACCAGCACATCGAGAAAAACTACCGCAACTCATGGACATTCCATCTCGGCGCGCAATATTCAGTAACCAATCGCTTCGATGCCCGCGCCGGCTTGATGATCGACACTACTCCGGTGAAGAAAAACTTCTACAATCCCGAGACTCCGGGCATGACTAAGATTGAACCTTCGATCGGCCTGTCGTTCCGCCCGATTAAGCAATTGTCGATCGACCTCGGCTTTCTCTACGTAGCCGGGCTTGGGTGTAAGGATCGTAGCGTCACTACAGCCGATATGCTCGCGCCTACCATCAACACTATCATCTCGGGCATCAACGCGATTCAGGGCACTCAAATCCCCGCTGTAGCCCCTACCACGACTTTCAACGCCAACTACAATCTCCACGCGTTCTGTCCGTCAATCGGCCTCACCTACAAATTCTAAAACAAAGATCATATTGGATTTACATTTTGCCCCGTTACAGGGATTTACCGACGATATTTACCTCCGGCTGCATAAAGAGATTTATGGCAAGCCGGAGGTTTGCTACACCCCCTTCATCCGCCTGGAGAAAGGGGAGCCGCGCCGACGCGACATCAATCGTTACGCCAATGCCGTGGAAGCAGGCTTAAACATAATCCCTCAGATAATCTTCAAATCTTCCGCAGAGTTCTTGGCGCTAACAGCCTCGCTCAAATCAGCTGGCGCACCGGCGATCGACCTCAACCTGGGATGCCCCTACCCTATGCAGACCCGCAAAGGGCGCGGCGCCGGTCTCCTTGTCGACCCCGCTGCCGTTGCCGAAGTAATGCGGCAGGTCAATGACGACAGCCCGACAAGCTATTCGGTAAAAATGCGGTTAGGTCTCAACAATTCTACGGAGTGGAAAGAGTTAATGCCTATTTTCAACGCGACCAAGCTCTCCCACATTACCCTGCATCCGCGCGTCGCCACGCAAATGTATGGCGGAGAACTTTTTGCAGACCAATTCAAAGAATTCTTAGCCGCATCAACCAATCCTGTAATATATAACGGCGACGTGAGTTCGCTCGACGACATTGAGCGTATCATATCTGAGTTACCCGATATTGCCGGTATTATGATAGGCCGCGGACTGTTGGCACGACCGTCGCTCGCGGCCGAATGGAGCGAGCAGCGAGAATGGGGTCACGACAAACGTATGGAAAATTTACTCCTTTTCCATTCACGTCTGCTTGAAGAATATGAATCAACTCTTTGTGGTGATGCCCAAATATTGATGAAGATAAAACCCTTTTGGGAATACCTTGAGCCTGAAATAGGCCATAAAGCTTTCAAAGCCATCCGCAAGGCCACTTCGCTACCCAAATACAAAGCCGCTACCCAATTTTAGCATCATTGGATAATGACATAACACAAATTGCGGGTTACTTAGCTGAATGCTTGGTAACCCGCAATTATTTGTTATGTGAAACTTGATCCTATAGAATGCTACTTGGCGGAATCGATCTCGCGGAGGAGCTCTTCAACCGCACGGCGAAGCTGAGTATCCTCGCCATTAACCGCATCCTGAGGAAGATTACGCACGAGAATGTCGGGCTCAAGCTGAGTATTCTCAAGGTATGATCCGTCGGGGAGCTGATAGCCTATCACCGGGATACCGAACTGCATTGTCGGATCTTGCAAACGCACCCAGTTGACAGATGTCATTGTGCCAGCTACAGGCATACCTACGAGTTTGCCTATTCCCTGATGAGAGTAAACCCAGGGAGTACCGTGAGCATTGGAGTAGCAAGCCTCCTCCATAACCATAATCGAGGGCTTGTTATAGCGGCGCGAGGGCATATCGCATGAATGATTGCCGCGAACTACCTGTGTAAAATATTTCTTACCTGAAAGCAACACTTCGATATCCTCATGGAGGCGACCGCCACCGTTCCAACGGATGTCGATCACAACACCCTCACGGTTGTTGTATTTACCGAGAAGATCGGCGTAGACGGTACGGAAACTGTCGTCGCCCATCGACTCGATATGAGCATAACCGAGGCGACCGCCTGAAATTTTGTCCACATAGTCGGCGCGGCTCTTTACCCAACGCTTATACATGAGATCTGACATCTCGCCCGACGAAATCGGAATGACTACCTCCTCAAATGTCTCGCCGTTGGCAGGATTCTTCACGCCCAAAAGCGTTTTCTTTCCAACGAGATTATTAAGGTCGGTGTTGGCGCTAAGTTTCTCGCCGTTGACGCTCTCGATGATACATCCGGGCGTCAGCTTGGTGTTAGCGTTATCAAATGGGCCGCCTTTAACGATTTCGTCGACTTTGAGTCCCGGGCCGTCATACGTCATGTCATACAGCAGGCCGAGCGAGGGGGTGCGGTCAACAATATCGTTGGCTATATTGGAGCGAAAATAGCCTCCGGTGTGCGACACATTGAGTTCGCCAAGCCATTCCGAAAGCATTTCGGCAAAATCATAATTGTTGTTGATATGCGGGAGGAATCGGCGATAGTCTTTTGTAAGACCGTCCCAATCGACCCCGTGGAGATTCTTGTCGTAGAACATCTCGCGCTCTGAGATATAAACCTGGTCAAACATAGCCTCGCGCTCGGCGGCGTGGTCGATATCGAGCGTTGCCGACGAAGAAATGTTTTTGGCCGATTTCGACGAGAGATCAAATTTCTTCATCTTGTCGCCCATGATGAAAAGCGATTTTCCGTCGGTCGAAGGATATAGGTCGAGTCCATTGAGGTCGAGCCGGCTCAAAATCGCGGGTTTCTTATCCTCGAAGTCCATTTTCCAAAGGTCGTAACCCTGCTCTACAGCCGAGAAGTAGTATAGATTCTTACCATCGTTGTCGACCCAAGCCGCAGCCAGATCCGACGAATAGGGAGTGGCGCGGACAACGCGGTCCTCTATTCCGTCGAGTTCAACCTTAATTGAGCTGTCGCCGATTTTCTCCGTTTTAGAGTCTTTATCTTTGCTATCCTTATCGTCGCTATCTGATTTCTTGGAATTCTTCTTGCGCTGCTTCTCAACCTCTTTGCGGAGTTCATAATCCTCCTTAGAGAGTTTGAATTTGTCAAACGCGTCTTGATTGAGGAACACAAGCATGGCGTCGTCTTGCGAGCCCCATGATGCATGGTTGCGCATACCGTAACGCTCCGACAAGAAAAGGATAGCGTTGCCGTCCATCACAAATTGCGGACTCCTATCGGTGTAACCCGACTGGATAATGCGGTGGAATTTAGCGTTATCAACGTCGATAAGAGCGATGTCGCTATATGGGTCGTGACCGTTGCCCATCGCTTCGAGTGTGATCCATTTACTGTCGGGCGACCACTGATAGTCGTAAGCACCGTCGCGGAACGTATAATTAGAGCCATCTGTGAGCTGGCGTGTTTTCTTCGAATCCACGTCGTAGACCATTAGCTTGTTACGGTCTTGAATGAACGCGATTTTCTTGCCGTCGGGAGAGTATTTAGGTACAGTGCGCTCAACGTTATCGGCCTTTATGATAGGCTTTTCATCTATAATTGTCGCATTAGAGAAATTGGGGTCATCCTCGCGGGCGATTTTGGCGGAATAAATATTGAAATGTCCGTCGCGAAGCGAAGTGTAAACGATTTCGCGGTTATCGGGATTCCACGACACGTGCTTCTCGGCAGCGGGCGTATGCGTGATCTGCTTTGTCGATGAGTGCTCGGTCGAGGTCACGAACACTTCTCCGCGGGCTGTATAAGCCACCTGCTTCCCGTCGGGCGAAGGAACGCCGTATGAGCCGGTGACGCTCGTGCGGTTATGAGCCGGTATCGGATCGAGCAGCACGTCGATTTCCACTTTATTGGGTCTGCCGCCGGGCATCATCGTATAGATTTCACCGTCGTAGCCAAAAGCCAACAATCCGTTATCGGCTTGCGATAGGAATCTTATTGGGTGAGTCTTGTAGTTAGTCAAGGCCTTTGCGTTTTTCATATCTCCCACAGGAGCCTGATAGACGTTGAAGGAGCCTCCGTTACGCTCCGAGAGGAAATAAACAGTCTTGCCATCTTTCGATATTACGGGATTGCGGTCTTCTCCTGGGCGGTCGGTAAGATTCTGGTGCTTTCCTGTGGTAGCGTCATATTTCCAAATATCTTTGCTGACCGACGAGGTGTGGTGTTTGCGCCACTCATTCTCCATGCCTTTAACATCTTGATAGAGGAATGACTTGCCGTCGGGTAGCCAGCTGATCGCGCGCACCGGAGTGCCGAGTTCCTGGCGAGGATTACCCCCCGACACAGGAATACTATACAATTGCGTCAGTCGCCCGGAGGGAAACAACACGCTCTTGGTCGGAGCCTGTATATAAGCTGAGTAATAAACGCGCTTTCCGTCGGGCGAGAACGCTTCGGGTATCTCCGAGGCTGAATTAGTGGTCAGTCTGACGGCTTCGCCCCCTTCGGCTGGCACTATATAGAGGTCCATGTTGCCATGGCGATCGCTTGAGAATAATATCTTCTTACTGTCGGGCGACCATATCGGGTTAGTGTCGTAGGCAGTAGAAGTGGTGACTCGCCTGGCTTTTCCTCCTGCGGTATTGACGGTGTATATATCGCCTTGATAAGTGAACGCGATGTTTTCACCGTCGGGCGAAATCTTCACGTTTCGCAACCAAAGCGGAGTTTCAGCCGTTACCCCGAGAGCTGCGGCTAAAGCGAGTGAAGCTAATATGATTTTCTTCATATCGAATAGTTATTACTGGCGTGCAAGATGTTAAAGTGACTCGGTAAGAATAGCGACGATATTGTCTTCGGTGAGGTCGACATACTGCTCTCCTCGCTGCATAGCGTCTTCTTTTATGTGACGGGCCATTTCGCGAAGGCGGCTGTCATCGATGCCTACTTCGCTCAGGTGCATCGGGAGGCCGATTGACTTGAGGAAGTCGTGAGTGCGCTTGATAGTAAGCGATGCGATTTCAGCATCGGGGAGAGTGCGGTCGATACCGTAGAGCTCAATACCGAGCTTCACGAATCGTTCCATCGTGCGCTCGCTCAAAATATGGCTCATCCACCTCGGAGTAATGATAGCCAGGCCTTCGCCATGGGTAATATCGTAGTAGGCCGAGAGAGCGTGCTCGATAGCGTGCATAGGCCAGCCGGAGGGCGAATTGCCGAGGGCGAGGATGCCGTTGCACCCATACATGCAGGCGTACATGATTTCGGCGCGCGCCTCATAGTCGTCGGGCTTAGCAATAGCTCTAGGGGCATAGTGCATGAGTGTGCGCAGAAGGGTGATACAGAATCCGTCGGCCACCATATTATGGTCGGCGCAGAAATACTGTTCAAACACATGATTGATCGCGTCGGCAACCCCTGCGGCAGTGTGCTTGGCGTTGACGGTAAAGGTGTAAGTCGGGTCGAGGAACGAGCATACCGGGAACAGCAGAGAATCTATATACCCGATTTTATCATTGGTCTCGGTTCGCGAGATCACGCCGCCTGAATCATATTCGCTACCGGTCGCGGCAAGTGTCATAATATCCACAATCGGGAGCGCGGCTTGGGCTTTTACCTTGTAGGAAATGAGATCCCAGGGATCGCCGTCGTATTTCGCTCCGGCAGCGATGGCTTTGCAGCAATCGAGCACACTGCCTCCCCCAACCGAAAGAATCACGTCAATATCATTTTCCTTGCAAAGACGCACGCCGTCGAGCACCGAGGGGTCATATTTTGGATTAGGCTCAATACCCGACAGCTCTACGATCTCAAAATCTTTGAGCAAATCCACAACTTTCTGGTACAGGCCCATGCGCTTGATGCTGCCCCCGCCGTAAGCGAGAAGCACTCGACGTCCAAGCGGCTTCATCACATCAACGAGACCGTCGACTACGCCGCGGCCAAATATCACCCTCGTAGGGGTATAATAGTCAAAATTCTGTATCATAAAGCTTAATTATTAAAATTTACATTATTGTTACTCTGCAAATATACGAATTATTTTCGCTTTTCAACGCACAGTTTTCACACAATAAGCGGTATTCTGAGCATTAATTGTTGGTTATCATTGACTATTTGCGTAACTTTGCCGATGTAAAGACCAATCAAACTCAAAATGCTAACTTCAGTATTTATACCCGCTGCGCAGGACGACCTTACCGGCATCGAAGGTCAGCCTAACACCATGATAATACCCTTGGAAGACTGTAGCTTCGGCACCACCGCCACACTCCGCTATATCGCCGACCTCACCCTCGGCGACCGGGTGATGATATATACAAAAAGCACCGAATTCCGACCCGGCTACAACTGCATAAAGCGCATGGCCGAGGCGATGGAATGGAGCGGGGCGAAAGTTGTCTATGCCGACTACCGCGCCGTCGACCTTCAGGGCAACGCTGTGCCCACGCCGCTGATCGACCGCCGTCAGGGCGCGCTTCGCGACGATTTCAACTACGGTCCGTTGATCATGCTCGACGCGGCCGAATTCAAGCGCGTCGTCGCCGACTTGCCCGAATATCGCTACGCGGCTCTCTATGCCGTGATGCTTCGTCTCTGCCACGGCGAGGGCTCGGTGCTTCACCTGAATGAATTCCTCTACGACAGCGTCGAGACCGACCGCCGCCGCAGCGACCAAAAGCAGTTTGACTATGTCGACCCCCGCAACCGCAAGCGCCAAATCGAGATGGAGCAGGCTTGCACAGCATATCTCAAAGAGATCGGCGCATGGCTTCGCCCCGACTTCGATGATGTAGACTACGGCTTGCGTTTCGCGACCGAGATGTCGGTGGTAATACCAGTGCGCAACCGCGAAAAAACTATCGCTGAAGCGGTGGCGAGCGCTGCCCGGCAACGCACCGATTTCATGTTCAACATCATAGTTGTCGATAATCACAGCACCGACTCCACGACCGAGATACTGAAGACCCTGTCGGCCGAGAATCCACGTATCATCCACTTAATTCCAGAGCAGACCGACTTAGGGATCGGCGGCTGCTGGGACCTCGCTATTAACGACGGCCATTGCGGACGATTTGCCGTGCAGCTCGACAGCGACGACCTCTACAGCTCCGACGATACTCTCCAGCGCATCCACGACAAGTTCATGAGCGAAAACTGCGCTATGGTTATCGGTTCTTATCAACTTACCGACTTCAACCTCAACCCGATACCTCCGGGCGTGATAGACCATAAGGAATGGACACCCGACAACGGACGCAATAACGCGCTCCGCGTCAATGGTCTGGGCGCTCCGCGAGCATTTGTCACCAATGTGCTCCGTAAGATAGGCGTTCCTAACGTCAGCTACGGCGAGGACTATTCGCTCGGGCTTGCTATCTCGCGCCGCTACCGCATAGGCCGCATCTACGACGTGTTATACCTATGCCGACGCTGGGATGGCAACTCCGACTCCAACCTCGATATTCCTCGCCAAAACGCCAACAACAGCTACAAAGATTTATTACGAACTATCGAACTGCAAGCTCGACTTAATTTAAACAAAAAGTTGAATAATCGGTCGGTAAACAACTAATTATGCCGAAAATAAGCCAATCAGTCGTCAACGAGTTTTTTGAACGTCAACTTAAGGAGTGGGGCGCATGTGCCGACGCTTTCGCCGCTATAGGCACTGCCGAAACCAAGATGGTAGATGTCGACGGTTTTCAGGTAAAAGTGCAATTCAACAAAGCGCGTATACGCAGTTCAGCTGCCAAAGTCGACAAAAAGTCTATCGCCAAGCGACCCTGTTTTCTTTGCGACTCCAACCGACCTGCCGAACAAAGCCATCTCCTCTGGGGCGAATATAAAATCCTCGTCAATCCATTCCCGATTTGCCGCTTTCACTTGACTGTTCCCGCCTCGCACGCACCTCAACATATGTCTCAGAAAAGATTCGAGGATATGTTGAAACTTTCTAAGCAACTTCCTGAGTCATTGGTGTTTTATAATGGCCCGCAATGCGGCGCTTCTGCTCCCGACCATTTCCATTTTCAGGTAGTCGGAAAGGATGAGCTGCCGATAGTCGAAACGATAGAAAAAGGCGCTGAATTGCCGTTTGGCATCATAACTCTTCGCGACAGCGGTCGATTTGACGAAATCATGTCGCTGTTGCCTAAGAGCGACGACGAGATTGAGCCTAAGGTCAACATACTTTGCTACACCGACGAGTCGGGCGAGCCGCAAGCTGTCATAATACCTCGGCGCGCGCACCGACCTGACTTCTACGGCCCTGAGGAGGGACAAATGCTCGTCAGCCCGGCTTCGATTGACCTTGCCGGCATTATGGTGGCTCCCCGCAGCAGCGATTACGAAGCGTTTACCCCTGAGCGGCTACACGATATTTATTCACAACTATGCTATTCTCAAAGCGAAGTCAACCAGATGCTTACGCGAAACGGCACCATATCCGTCGGCATTATGGAGGAGCATGAAATCACCGTTGAGTTCATCTCAGGGTTTGCCGAACTCGGAGAAAAGAGCTTCAAGGCTGATTCGGTGAGCGAGCCGATTAATTTCACAGCCACCGAGGGAGAGGGAGTGTTCACGCTGCGCGACGTCACTATCGGGAAACAGTTTCATTGGCAACGCCGCGAAAACCAGACATTCAAAGGCAATCTTGAGCTACGCCCCTATAAAGGGAAAATATTAGCAATCAACCATGTAGATATAGAAACTTATCTTAAAAGTGTAATCTCTTCGGAGATGAGCGCAAACGCCTCGCTCGAATTGCTCAAAGCCCACTCCGTCATTTCACGCAGCTGGGTCATAAGCCAGCGCGAGCATCGCCATAATTCAGGTTGCCGCATCGATAGAGAGGGCTTTATCGATAGCGACAAGATGATAGTGAAATGGTATGACCACGACGACCACGACCTCTTCGATGTGTGCGCCGACGATCATTGCCAACGCTATCAGGGCATCACGCGCCAGACCAACCCAAGAGTCAATCAAGCCGTAGAAGCGACTCGCGGCGAAGTCTTGATTTATGACAACAAACTTTGCGACGCGCGTTTTTCAAAATGTTGCGGCGGCGTCATGGAAACCTTTGAGAGCTGTTGGGAAGATGACCCCAAGCCCTATCTGAAACCTCTCGCCGACAAGCCTGACGAGACCGACGTACCGAATCTCGCCGACGAGGCGACGGCTTATAATTGGATTAACAGCCGCCCTGACTCCTTCTGCAACACTGCCGACCCCGTAATTTTGTCGCAAGTGCTCAACAATTACGACCAGGAGACCGCCGACTTCTACCGCTGGACGGTCGAATACACCCCACAGCAACTTTCATCGCTCGTAAAGCGCAAATCGGGCATCGATTTCGGCGAAATATCGGAGCTTACCCCTATTAAGCGCGGGCCGTCGGGCCGTATTATCCTCCTTAAAATCAAGGGCTCGAAACGCGAGCTTACCGTGGGTAAGGAGCTGGAGATACGCCGTTGGCTCTCCGAGACCCACCTCTACAGCTCCGCTTTCACCGTAAGCCGCGCCGACAACGGCAACTTCATTCTTAACGGCGCGGGATGGGGGCACGGCGCGGGATTATGTCAGATAGGAGCTGCCGTAATGGGAGCTAAGGGCTACAACTACAGGCAGATTCTCGCCCACTACTATCCGGGGGCTGAATTAAGAAAAATCTCTATTAACCAGGAATGACAGACCAGACAATTAAAACCAAATCGGCTCACCCTTGGGCCTGGGTTCCCTCGCTCTACTTCATCGAGGGACTGCCTAACGCCATTATAGCCACCTTAACGGTAATCCTATATCAGGATTTCGGCATTTCAAACGCCGAAATCGCGTTTTACACCGGGCTTATGTATCTCCCATGGGTGATAAAACCGTTCTGGAGCCCCTTTGTCGACATTATACGCACGAAACGTTGGTGGATTGTTACCATGCAGCTTCTGCTTGCCGCAAGTTTCTTAGGCGTAGGGGCTGTGCTGACAACAAAAATGTTTTTCGCCGCAAGCATTGGCCTGTTTTGGATCGCAGCCTTTGTTTCGGCCACTAACGACATAGCTTCTGACGGCTTCTATATGCTCGGACTGACAGAGCATCAGCAATCTTACTTCGTAGGCGTAAGGTCGCTTTTTTACAGAGTCTCGGTGTGGGCTGTGCAGTTCGGAGTGATTTATCTTGCCGGATTCTTGCAGAACGCCACAGGCGATGTGGCTCAGGCCTGGACAATCGTATTTTGGGTACTCGCCGCCATTTTCTTCCTTGGCACGCTTTACCACAGTTTTCTGCTGCCCCACCCCGCATCCGACAAGCCCAACAAAGCTCAAAGCGCTGAGATGATATTCCGCGAATTCGGCATGACTTTCGCCACATTTTTCCGCAAGCCTCATATATGGATGGCCCTTGCGTTCATGCTCCTCTACCGCCTGCCCGAAGCGCAATTAGTGAAGATGATCAACCTGTTTCTTCTCGACCCGACAGATGTCGGCGGACTCGGGTTGACCAAAGAGACCGTCAGCGTGACGTACGGAATATGGGGAGTGACCGGGCTAATAATCGGAGGCATATTAGGCGGCGTTTACGCTGCTAAACGAGGCTTAAAGCGCAGCCTCCGACCCATGGCTTGGGCCATGTCGCTCAGTTGCCTTACATTCGTGCTATTGAGTCAGGTTGCCGCTCCATCGCGTATTATTATCGATATATGCGTGTTTACCGAGCAATTCGGCTACGGATTCGGCTTCTCGGCCTATATGCTCTATCTAATATATTTCTCTGAAGGAAAATACGCCACTGCCCACTACGCTATCTCCACAGCATTTATGGCAATCGGGCTAATGCTCCCCGGAATGGCGGCAGGGTGGATTCAGCAACAGATCGGCTACGCCAACTTCTTCCTTTGGACCACGGCCTGCTGCGTCGCGACGATCGCCGTAGCCTACATGATTAAGGTCGATCCCTCGTTCGGGCTTAAAAACAACGAAAAATAACATCATACAGTAATCACTTAAACACTACCATACACAATGACTTTTGAAGATATTCTGACCAACGACGACGTGCTCGACGGACTCTGGGATATGCATTTCGATGAATGTACACCGATACAGGAATTGGCCATACCTCCCGTGCTCGATGGCCACGACATTCTCGCTTGCGCGCAGACCGGGACAGGCAAAACCGCAGCCTATCTTCTTCCCATCATAAACCAACTCGCCGATGGGGGCTACCCCGAAGACTCGATTAATTGCGTCGTGATGGCTCCGACCCGCGAGCTCGCTCAGCAGATCGATCGCCAGCTTCAGGGCTTCGCCTACTTCATGCCTGTCAGCGGCATCGCTATCTACGGAGGCACCGACGGCGACACATACGAGCAGCAGCGACGCGCTCTTAAGCTCGGCGCCGACGTGGTTATAGCCACGCCAGGACGGCTGCTCGCGCACCTCAATATGGGCTATGTCGACCTGTCTAAAGTGTCGTTTTTCATTCTCGATGAAGCCGACCGAATGCTCGATATGGGCTTTTACGACGACATTATGCGCATAGTGGCACATCTTCCTAAGGAGCGGCAGACACTCCTTTTCTCCGCCACAATGCCCGACAAGATTCAGCGCCTGGCCTCCAAACTGCTGAAAGACCCCGTAGAGATAAAAATCGCGGTGTCGAAGCCGGCTGAAAACATCAATCAGGAAGCCTACGTATGCCATGAGAACCATAAGCTTCCTATACTTAAAGGCATATTCAAAGAGAACGCTCCCGAGAGGGTCATCGTGTTCTCGTCGTCGAAACAAAAGGTCAAGAATCTCGCCCGCGATCTTAGAGGCAACAAGTTTAAAATCGCCGAAATGCACTCCGACCTTGAGCAAACGGAGCGCGACACCGTGATGCACGACTTCAAAGCGGGTAAAACCCAAGTAATCGTCGCGACCGACATCCTCGCGCGCGGCATCGACATCGACGACATCGAGATGGTAGTGAATTTCGACGTTCCCCGAGAAGCTGAAGACTACGTGCACCGCATCGGACGCACTGCCCGAGCCAACCGCTCAGGCCGAGCCGTAACCTTCATATCGCCCGACGAGATTTACCGTATGAAGCGCATTGAAGAGCTACTTGAAGCCGAAGTGCCAAAAACGCCCCTGCCAGCTGAGTTCGGCGAGCCCATACCCTACACCTCCTCAAAGAGGCAACGAGGATCAAGTGGACGTGGCGGCTCTAAAGGTCGCGGCTCTCGCAAATTCGGCTCTCGCTCAGGCAAGCCTGGCAAAGGCCACAAATCGTCGGCCAAAGAAAAAACCGCAACCGCCAACAACGTGCCTGACACGCCGACAGCCAACAACACAAAGCCGAGCGGAAACCCAAACAAGGGCAACAAGCACCATAACGGCCATCGTCGCCGCAAACCATCCAACCGCAACAACTCCCCCGACAACAATTAGAGCCTGTCAGCCAGGCTCTAAGCAATAAAAAAAACCAAGCCTCGACGGACTTGGTTTTTAAATTTAACGTATCGGGTTAATCGCGGCTCATCGGGTGAGCACGATATTGTGGTCCTTCGCTATTTTGCGCATATTGAGGATAGCGTAGCGCATTCGTCCGAGAGCCGTATTGATGCTGACGTTGGTCGCGTCGGCAATCTCCTTGAAGCTCATGTTGCGGTAGAAGCGCATTTCGATCACTTCGCGCTGAAGTTGCGGAAGAGTCTCCATGATTTTACGCACATCTGACGATATTTGCTCGTCGATAAGGAAATCCTCGATAGTATCCTCTGAAAATTCGCGGCGATTGAGCAATGTAGAGTCGGCCTCGTCGGTCGAAACAACGCCATTGGTTTTTTCGAGACGATAGTGGTCGATAATGAGATTGTGAGCTATGCGGGTGAGCCAAGCCGAGAACTTCCCGCTCTCGGTGTAACGCCGTTGCTTAATGGTAGTAATCGCTTTGACAAAAGTTTCCTGAAATATATCGTCGGCCAGTTCGCGGTTTTTAACGATATTGAATATGTAGGAGAAAACGCGTTTCTGATTGCGCTCCAACAATGTGTCGAAAGCCTGATTGTTGCCGTCGGCGTAGGCTGCTACCAACTGCTCGTCGGTTAGCCGTTTGTTATTTTGCATTACTTCGTTTTGTTTTGATTAGAGTAATGATGTGCTATAGGCTGTCAGGTTTTTTAGGTTAATAAAAAAGGTTTATAATAAACAATTAATTAAAATCGGTAAACTGATTTTTGAGGTTTTTATCTTCTGTGGATTTCTCTTGATCCGAAATCCAACGCAAATTTAGCGATAATATTTTATTCTACCAACATTTTCTCATCTACTTACGATATTTTAACTAATTAATAGGAAATAATTACAATTTTTTACCAAAAATCGGCCAAAAACAGCGATTATACTGACCATTAAAAAGCGACGGGCCGCGATTCCCGAATCGTCGCCGAGAATCGCAGCCCGCAATCAGTTAGCTTGTTATAACGCCCGATATTGGCGTGAGTAGCGGAGATGCTGGGTGATGTAATCCTCGGTGTAGTCAACCGTCACGTCGATTATTTCGCCGTTAGCGTCAAACACAGGGGCATAAACAGGGTTGACGAAGCCCTTGTAAGGAGCTATATTGAGATGAGCGTAGCGGTCGAGCACTTCCTTATGTATCTCAGGGTCAACCTTTACGGCGTAAGTCTCAACGAGATTGCGGCCCGCTTCATAATCACCCTCGCTCTTTATGCGCTGTATCTCGGCAAGCAGCTCGCCGAAAAGCTCGCGAAGCGCAGGATAATCGTTGATCTGTATATAAGTCTTGCCGTCGCGCTCAACCATCTCTATGACGTTGTCTTTCTTTCCGTGCTCAAAAGCCCAGGCTGCTATGAGCTGGCGATTACGCATGTGGGCCTCCTCGATATTCTTTCCCGGCTCTATGCGCATCAGCTGTGTCATCAGGCCGTTGAGTATATATTTATAGTATTCGGCCTTATAAGCATCGGGGTTGTCGAGCAGGCCGAGCTCTATGAGCTTAGGATCGGCGAGATAATAGAGGGCAAAGAGGTCGGCGCGGGTCTCTTCGAGCGTAGAGCCGTGAGCCTTCATCGCATCGGGGTCAACGCCGGGGAGCAGACGACCGGAGCCGTGGCCGAGGCACTCATGCAGGTCGGTGTGGAGATTATCCGTGATAAAGAGATAGTCGTCGAGGAGCTTGCGTGTTGCTTCATCGATAACAAATTCCTCGTTAAAACCGTTGCCATGCGAAGCCTCGTCGTAGGCTTGGGTGATATTTTCGAGGGTCACCGATTTCGAGCCGTGCTCGGCGCGGATCCAGTTGGCGTTGGGCAGGTTAATGCCGATAGGGGTTGCGGGATAGGAGTCGCCGGCGAGAATAGCAGCAGTGATTACCTTTGCCGACACTCCTTTTACTTCAGGTTTGCGGAATCGGGGGTCGACTGGCGAATTATTCTCAAACCACTGCGCGTTGGCGCTGAGAGTTTCGGTGCGCTTTGATGCCGGGATATTCTTGAAGTTGACGATTGACTCCCATGAGCCGGTCATGCCGAGAGGGTCGCCATAGCTTTCGATAAAGCCGTTGATGAAATCAACCTGCGAGTCAGTGTCCTCTGTCCACAAAATAGAGTATTCGTCGAAGTCCTTCAAATCGCCTGTTGTATAAAACTTGATGAGCAGGTCGATAACCTGTTTCTGGCGGGGATTTTCGGCATATTTCGCGGCTTTGGCGAGGTTGTCGACGATTCGTTCGATTGCAGGGGAATAAACTCCGCCTATTTTATATGCCTCCTCAACAACCTTACCATCCTTCTTCACCACGCGGGTGTTAAGGCCGTAAGATATGGGGCGAAGGTCGGTTGTGTCTTTGATTGACGCGAAGTAATCCTCCACCTCTTTTTGGGTCACGCCCTCATACATATTGTTGGCCGATGTCACGATCAGGTCCTCCCCTTCGGCTTGGTTGACGCGCTTTGCGAGGAACGTCGGATCGAAAATAACTTTCATCAGCGTGTCGAGTTCTTTGGGCTGCTGATCCGCGGGGAGCTTCGCCACCTCGGCCTTGAGGAAATCCTCGCTGAAGCCGGGGGTGAATTTATCCATCGAATAGTGATGATGAATACCGTTGCCGAAGCTGATTTGCTTCAGATATAGCTCCAGCGCCTTGAAGTCGGCTGAGTTTTTATCGCCTGAATAATTCACGTAAACGTTCTCGACGAGGTCGCGCACGGGTAGATTGTATTTGCCGTTCTGATCCCAAAGGATGTCGCGCCCGGCGAGAGCCGCCTCGGTCAGATAGTAGACAAGAGCTTTCTGCTTGGGGGTTAAGTTCTCGAATTCGGGTACTTTATAGCGAAGTACCTCGATATCTGAGAAGCGATCGACCACGTAGTTAAATCCTGTGTTATCATTTGCCATGGCTGAGGGCATAATCGCGCCGCAAACGGCTGCGGCAAGTATAATGCGTTTCACGAAAATATTATTTAATTAAGTTTTGTTTATTCAACATACAGTATCAATCCCTTCAGATACTCCCCTTCGGGATGATAAATCGACACGGGGTGGTCGGCGGGTTGAGTGAGTTGATGAAGTATCCGCACTCTCCTGCGCGATTGCGCGGCGGCAGAGAATACGGCCAAACGGAATTGCTCGCGGCTGACAGCCTGCGAGCAGGAGAATGTGAACAGTATCCCCCCTGGAGCTATTTTCTCAAATGCCTTGTAGTTCAGTCGCTGATAGCCTCTTAAAGCGTTCTTCAGCGCGGTGCGGTGTTTGGCGAAAGCCGGCGGATCGAGCACAATCAGGTCAAACTCCCCATTACCCATAGTGTCAAGATACTTGAACGCGTCTTCGGCAACTGCCTGATGCCTTGTATCGTCGGGGAAGTTGAGGCCCACGTTGGCCGTGGTCAGGGCGATCGCCTTGGCCGATGAGTCGACCGAAACGACGCGTTTAGCACCTCCGCGAAGGGCGTACACCGAGAAGCCGCCAGTGTAACAGAACATATTCAGCACATTTCGCCCGGCAGAGAAGCGTTCGAGCATGGCGCGGTTATCGCGCTGGTCGACGAAAAATCCGGTTTTCTGACCCTTAAGCCAATCGATATGAAATTGCAACCCGTTTTCGGTGGCGACATTTGTGTCAAACCCGCCAATCAGATAATCGTTGCGCGGATCGAGCTGCGCCTTAAATGGGAGCGTTGTTTCTGATTTATAATATACGTTGGCGATCTCTATGCCGTCCATCTCGGTCAGTGCCAACGCTATGACCTCGCGGCAATAATGCATGCCGGGGCTATGGGCTTGCACCACGGCGGTCGTGCCGTAAATATCGATGATCAATCCCGGCAGGAAGTCGCCTTCGCCATGCACCAGGCGGTAAGCGTTGTTATCGGGGCGGTCGAGGCGGAGCGCCTTACGCATACGCAGCGCGTCGTTAAGCCGCTCCACGAAAAAGCCCTTGTCGATAACCGTGTCGGCGAAGTCGAGCATACGCACTGCTATGCTCCCTATCTGATAATGGCCCACGCCTATAAGACGGCCGTCATGGGCGATCACGGCTACCACTTCCCCCTCTTCGACATCCTCGGGGAGCGACGCTATCGCGCCCGAGAACACCCAGGGGTGAAATCTGTCGAGTGACTCCTCTTTCCCTTTTCTCAGTACTATTTCGGGGAGATTATTCTTGTTCATCGCTGTCTTATTTGAATACAAATCGGTAGATGTCGTTGGCATTGGCATACAGCAGCAACGCTAAGAGCAGAAACATGCCTGCCATCTGGGCATACTCAAGGAATTTGTCAGAGGGCTTGCGGCCTGTGATTATCTCCCACAGCACAAACATCACGTGTCCGCCGTCCAAGGCCGGTATCGGCAATATGTTCATGAACGCGAGGATAATCGAGAGAAACGCTGCCATGTTCCAGAACACAAACCAATTCCACTTCTCCGGGAAGAGATTTCCGATGGCTCCGAAGCCGCCGATTTCAGTCGCTCCTTTCTTAGTGAACAGATATTTGAGCGAGCCCACGTAGGTGACAAGCTGGTTGGTGCCGTCGCTTATCCCCTTAGGCACGGCCTGGAATATGTTGTAGGTCTGTATTTCGCATGGATAAACCTCATCGAGCTGCTTCAGTCCGAAGCCGAGTTTACCATCCTCGGGCACAACGGTGATATTGACCGAGTCCCGTCCGCGTACGAGCGTGAGGTTTGTGGGCTTGCCGTCGGCCTCCATAAGAGCCTGAGTGAGCTGGTCGTAGCCGTCGGTCGGGCGGTCGCCGATCTTCACGATATGGTCATCGGCTTTCATTCCGGCTTTCTCGGCCACGCTGCCGGGCATCACTTGCTTAACGTGAACAGGCAATCGGTATGTGAAGAACCCTTTTTCGAGGTTGAGCGGGAAATTCTCTGGATTCTTTATTACTATCGTGTCATTACCTCGCTTTACTGTCACCTCCTTCGCCTCAGCTATTTTCAGGGGCGACTCATTGGCTGCCACATAATGGCCGTCGGCCGCGAGAATAATATCGCCGTCCTTATATCCCGCCTCTTTTGCCGCGTCGGTGAAAAGCATACCCGCGGTAGCGTTTTCGTATGGCACGTATTTATCGCCCCAATACCATGCGATACCTATATATATTATTATCGCGAGTATGAAGTTGAACATCACGCCCCCGACCATGACGAGCAATCTCTGATAGGCCGGGCGCGAGCGGAATTCGTCGGCCTTTGCCGGCTGCGCCATTTGCTCCTTGTCCATCGACTCGTCGATCATTCCGGCGATTTTGCAGTAGCCGCCGAGAGGAAGCCAGCCGATACCATACTCCGTGTCGCGCCACGAAGCCTTAGGCGTGCCGTCGGGATTCAGTTTGCGCTTTTTAGGCGGCTTCGGTTTCCATTTGAACAGTGTGAACCACGGATTGAAAAACAGATAGAATTTCTCGACCTTGATGCCGAAAATTCGCGAGAATAGATAGTGGCCGAATTCATGGACCAGAACCAGCAGGCTCAGGGCCGCGATCAGCTGTAGAGCTTTAATCAGAAATGTTTCCATAAATATGTTTTAGCGGCGCTGTAGGCGCGCTTATTTCGTAATGACTGCTTTTATTATAGAAAAAATTCCCCCAAAGGTAAGAATTTTTCCTTAGAGTTGCCCCAATAAAAAATGTTAATCACCTGAAAAGCCGTTAATCAACGGCTCCAGCGACGCTCCATTCGTTCAGGAGGGGATCAGTGACTCGGCATAGACGCGGGCAGCAGCGTTGGTCGACACGTAGTCCTCATAGGTCGGGGCCGCGATGAAGTCTATCGCTCCGAGAGCGCGCTCGATCGTGTCGTAGATTGCCGGGAACGGGATGAGCCCCTTCAGGAACGCGGCCACAGCTACCTCGTTGGCCGCATTGATGATGCACGCCGTGTTGCCTCCGCGATTGAGCGCGTACGGCGCCAGTTTGATGGCGGGAAATTTTTCTTGGTCGGGTTGCTCAAATGTAAGGTTGAGCATTTTGTCGAGTGTCAGCGGCGAGTCAGCTGCTTCAAGTCGGCGCGCCTCTCCTAGGGCATATCTGATCGGTATTCTCATATCGGGCATACCGAGCTGCGCCTTCACCGAGCCGTCGATAAACTCTACCATCGAGTGCACGATCGACTGCGGGTGCACCACCGGGACGATTTTGTCCGACGGCACTCCGAAAAGCCAGTGCGCTTCGATGATCTCAAACGCCTTGTTAATCATCGTCGCCGAGTCGATGGTTATTTTAGCGCCCATCGACCAACTCGGATGCTTGAGCGCGTCGGCCGGGGTGACCTTCTCGATCTGCTCCTTGGTGAAGGTGCGGAATGGGCCTCCCGATGCTGTGATAATCAGTTTGCGCACATCCTCCTGCTCCTCCCCTACCAGGCACTGGTGTATGGCCGAATGTTCTGAATCGACCGGGAGCAGACGCGACCTCGACCTCGCGAGCGCGTCGCATACTATATCCCCGGCCACCACAAGGGTCTCCTTGTTGGCGAGCGCGATATCCTTCCCGTGCTTTATTGCCGTTAGCGTCGGGGCCAGCCCGCTGTAGCCTACCGTTGCTGTAACCACCGTGTCAAAGAGATCGGAGGCCATCGCGTCGAGAATCGCGCCCGAGCCCCCGGCTGTGGCGATTCCAGTGCCGTGAAGCTGCGATTTCAGTTTCGGGTATTTCTCTTCGTCGGCAATTATGGCGAGTTTGGGTCTGAAGCGGAGCGCTTGCTGTATCAGAGTGTCTACTTTCGACCCAGCTATCAGCACCGTTGCCTTAAAGCGGTCGGGGTACTGCGAAATCACGTCGAGAGTCTGGGTGCCGATTGAGCCTGTCGAGCCGAGCACGGCTATGCATTTGGGGAAATTCATATAAAAATCTTACCTAAAAATGAATATACTGAAACGGGTCGATATTAACTCCGTCGCGGTAGAGCGAGAAGTTCAGCGGTCGGCCTGACGGGAGAGCGTAAAGTCCTATCTTCTGCCCGGAGGTTATATCCTGGCCCATTTTCACGTATGCTTTATCGAGATTGTCATATCGCGAGAGATACCCGTCGGGGTGCTGTATGACGATATAGCTCGCCTTGTCGTCATTAGTGCCTACGGCGACCACAGCCCCGCGCCCGATGGCGAACACATCGGTCTTCGACGCCGTTATCTGGAATTGGGGGTTAAGGCTTCTGCCCGCCCTGCGTGTCATCACGTCGCGCACCGGGGCCACAAACGCCGGAGCCTCAGGCAGCACGGTCGATGTCGAGTCGAGCGCATAACCCTCGTGCGACGAGTAATTGGCCAGAAACTCCCGCTCCCGCTCAGAGGGCGACAGCAGCGCCGTAGTGTCGAGCGCCGTGAAGGCGGTGGTGTCAGGCTTAATGCTGTCGGGGCTGAGTTCGCCCGCGAAAGCTGCCTTGATATTCTCTATATAGAGCGCGTTGACCGCGGCTTGCATACTGAGCGAATCGACCATATGCATCGTCTCGGAGTATCTGCGACGCTCCACCATCTCCTCGGTGTCCGGCAGCAGATTGCGAAGCGGCGTCAGCGAGAATATCACATACCCTACCCCTACGTTTATCGCGAAGAGCGCGGCGAGAAGCGCTATCACGCGCCAACAATTGACTCTTACAGCCCATAGTCTCTTCAGCTTGTTCTCATTGTCGAGCGAAAGCAGATACCTTCCCCGCCGTCTGATGCGTGGCCGCAGGAATTTCGGTCGCTTTATTATCCCTCTTGTTTTTGAGCGGATTATGTGGATTATTCTCCTCATTGCGAGTAGTATGTGTTGACTTGTGGGCGAACTCTATTATCTTTACGCAAGCCGCGATTCGTTACTTACTTTTTACTTGAATGCGCTGTCGTTTTTGATGCGGTTTTCGAGAGCCTGCTTATGGCGGCGGTATTCGCGCGACCCTATGTAGGCGTCGATGGCGTCGGCGTGGCGGTGGTTGTGCAGGTCGGTGCCGAGGAAGTCGACGTAGCCTTTCTCTATCAGCTCTTCGGCCACCTTCTTCTGCTCGCGTCCGTAGAAACCCGCGAGGCTAAGTAGATTCACCTGGAAGAAAGCCCCCGCTTGGCGCACCTCGTCATAGCGGTGGCGCTTATCCTTATCGTAATAATAGGCGTAGCGCTCCGGGTGGGCCCAAATCGGGCGGTAGCCTGCGATATTGAGGTCAAATAATATCTTTGTCAGATTCCATGGCTCTTGCACGAACGAGTTCTCCACGAGCAGGTATTTATTGGGATATGGCATGACTACGCCTCGCTCCATCTGGTCCATCGAAAACTCGTCGAGTCGATACTCTGCCGACTGCTCAAGCTTCACGTCGATATTGGCCTCGTCGAGGGCCTTGCGGAGCTCTGCCAGGGCCGGGCGTATGGTCTCGGGGGTGTTCTCAAATGTCTCCTGCGTCACGTGCGGGGTGGCTATTATATGGTCGATGCCCCAACCCTTCATGCGCTCCACCAGCTCCACCGAGAGCACCGCGCTCTCCGAGCCGTCATCGATTCCGGGTATTATATGGCAATGTATATCGGTGTTGAAAAAAAGCTTCTCCTTTGGCTTGCTTTTTCCGAAGATGTTGAACATAATAAAATTCAATTGTAATTTTCACCACAAATTTACAAAAAAATCCGCAATTTTATTTCATCATTAGTATTTATTCACTATTTTTGCGATTCTCATGGTAGGCGCGAGCCCCCGAATCGTCGGCTCGGCGACCGCCGATTGCAGCCGTGAGCCGTTTTTTACTACCCGAATCACGCATCGCGCAGCCCTCCGGCTCCGCTAAGCAACTATTCAACCCAAAAAATTCTGTTTCTATGGGAAAAGTTCTTAAAATCAGAGATCTGACTCTCCGCGACGGCCAGCAGTCGCTATTCGCGACCCGTATGCCGCAATCAGAGATCGACAAACTGTTGCCTCTCTACGAAAACGCCCGTTTCTATATCATGGAGGTATGGGGCGGCGCTGTCCCCGACTCCGTGATGCGCTATCTCGACGAGTCGCCCTGGGCGCGCCTCCGCTCCGTCAGCCATGCGATGAAAGGCAAGTCGCTCCTCTCGGCCCTCTCCCGCGGGCGTAACCTCTTCGGCTATGTCCCCTACCCCGACCACGTGCTCCGCGGCTTCTACGAGGAGGCTATAAAGAACGGCCTTAACGTGATGCGTATCTTCGACGCCCTCAACGACATCGACAACGTCAAGGAGTCTATCAAAATGATCAACGAGCTCGGCGGCATCGCCGACGGTGCTGTGTGCTATACCGTCGACCCCAAGCCAGAGGCTCCCGCCCTCCCGCAGGAGAAAAAAGGCTTCTTCAGCCGCCTGTTCGGCAAAAAGGATGAAGCCCCTGCCGAGCCCGAGCTTATATTCACCGACCAGTACTTCGTCGACAAAGCTAAGCAGATGGAAGCGCTCGGAGCCAAAATCATTACTCTCAAAGATATGGCCGGCCTCGTCACTCCCTCCCGCGCCGCCTCTATCATTTCAAAGCTCAAAGCCAACCTCAGCGTCGATGTCGACTTCCATACCCACTGCACCCCCGGCTACGGTCTCGCCTCATCGCTCATGGCCGTGCTCAACGGCGTCGACATCCTCGACACCAACATATGGTGGTTTGGCGGCGGATCGGCTGCTCCCGCGATTGAGCTTATGTACATCTTCTGCAAGAAGCTAGGTATCGAGATCGGAGCCGACATGGAAGCCGTCGGTCTTATCCGCAAAGAGCTTTACAATGCCCGCAAAGCCCTGGCCGATTTCGACCTCCAGAAAGACAACTTCCCTCGCGAGTTCGATCCCCTTACCGACACTCTCCCTGCCGACGTCGACCGACTCTTCGACGAAGCCATCGAAGCTGCTAAAGCCGGCGACGAAGCTACCCTTCTCGACAAATGCCACGCTATCGAAGCCTACTTCGGATTCCCCAAGCCCAATGAGCTCGTCAAGAACGCCGAAGTGCCCGGCGGCATGTACTCCAATATGGTCGCCCAGCTCAAAGCCCTCAAGTCAGAGGATCTTCTCGACGACGCCATGCGCCTTATCCCGAAGGTGCGCCGCGACGCCGGGTTAGTGCCGCTCGTGACCCCCACCAGCCAGATCGTCGGCGCCCAGGCCGTTAACCTCGCTATCGACCGCAAGAAAGGCAACCCCGACTACACGATGAAGTCCAACCAGTTCATCTCTCTCGTCAAAGGCGAGTATGGCCACACCCCCGTGCCCATCGAAGCCTCATTCCGCGAGCAGATCACAGGCTCTCCCGTAGAGACCCCCTACGACGTCTCTTCATATAAGAAGCCGGAGAATCCCTCTGTTGAAGAGTACGGCGTCAAGCTCGCGTCTAACCCTGAGGAGATGCTCCTTCTCGAACTTCTCCCCAACGTGGCCAACAAATTCCTCCTCAACCGCCGCAAAGAAGAGTTCGAGGCTCAGAAAGCCGCTCAGGTAGCGGCCGACCCAGAAGCCGCCAAGAAAGCCGCCGAGGAAGAAGCCGAAGCCAAGGAGCCTATTACCGGCCAGACTATTACCGCCCCCATGGGAGGACGCATCATAGAAGTCAACGTCAAGAAAGGCGACAAAGTCAAGAAAAAACAAGTGCTCCTCGTCTATGAAGCGATGAAGATGGAAAACGACGTCGAGGCCCCCGACGACCTCACCGTCAAGCGCGTCTTCGTCAAGCCCGACGACGTGGTAGGCACCGACGCCGTTCTCGTCGAGTACGAATAGTGCGCCCTTCTTTAAGCGACACCCAAAAAAAGGTTAAATGGCCTCGGCCATTTAACCTTTTCCTTTATCTCCTCTAATCATCAAAAATCCTGATCAGGGCTAATCCGTGTTCTCTTTGAGCCAAGCACCTTATTCGTGATAACGCACACACACGAATCCGACCAAACATTCTCAGCCGTCTCCACCATATCGATAATAGTGTAGATCGGCAGAATAATACCCATAATGCCGACATTCGCCCCTATTCCCGACATAAGCGACAGCGTCAGGAAATAGCACCCCATCGGCACTCCCGCGTTACCCACCGCCGATATAACGGCGATAAGAAGCCACGTAGCCATCGTCACCCACGTGATAGGCATACCGTTGTTCTGCATCACGAAAAGCGACGTCACAAGAATAAACGCCGCGCAGCCGTTCATATTCACCGTTGTGCAAATCGGCAACACGAAGCGCGACACCTTCTTATTCACCCCGGCCCGCGTCTCGGCGTTTTCCATCGTCACTGGCAACGTTGCCGCCGAGCTCTTGGTGAACAGCGCCATTAATACCGCCGGCGACATCGCCTTCAGCGTCTTTATCGGGTTTATCCCCTTAGCGAGAAGGAATATCGGCAGGATGATGAAGAACTGCGTGCAGTTACCCGCAAGAATTACTACCACATACTTCCCGAGCGAGTCAAGCATTGTGGTGCCTCCTACCTGGGCTGTAAGTTGAGCCGCGAAAGCCACTATACCGAGCGGAAGCGTAGCTATAAGCCAGCGAATCAACACATAGAGCAGTTCCTGCAACCCCGACAATCCGTTAATCAGAGAGCGTTTAGGCTGCGAGTCAGGCATTTTGGAGATAGCGATGCCCGCTGCGAAGCATATAAGAAGCAGAGCCAGCACATTCCCGTCGAGAAACGGCTTGACTATATTATCTGGTATCACCGACATCAGATGATCGGCATACGAGAAATCCACCTTCTCAGCCGTCGCTCCATTCTCGGCGTTTATCACCTCAGCGGGGAGATTGCCCGGCGAGATTACAACATAATAGATTAGTCCGACAAGAGCCGCCGCCGCGGTCGTCAGCAGCGTGTAAGTGATCGTGGTGCGAAACATTCGCCCCATCTCCTTGCCGCCCCCCAGCGACGCGAGCGTCGTGATTACGGCCAACACGATCGTCGGCACAGCCAACAACCTGAACAGCCGGGTATAGACCGTGGCTATGAAATTCATTACCGCATCGACCGATGCATTGCCGATAAGCCCCACGCCTACACCTACCGCAAGCGCCGCGAGCCATATTACTATCTGATTCTTCTTCATACTCTCTTATTTCTCTATGTTTTTTCGTCTCTTAAGGTCTCAGAAATGGCTCAACCGCCTTCTGCATGGCGCGGTAGCCCGCAGCATTGGGGTGAACACCGTCGGTAGAGTAATCCGCGCGCATACCGTTGCCGTCGGGGGCTACGGTCACTGCGAAATAATCCACATAGTCAAGGCCCTTTTCGGCTGCATAAGCGCGGATAAGGTCGTTGAGCCGTCGTATCTTCTCCATTGGATTAGCGACCCCCTTGTTCCAGAACAGCGATTTTGCGGGCAGGCATGAAGTCAGTATCGGACGTACGCCGTTGGCTTCAGCCACCTCCACCATCGTCTTCAGATTATTCATCGAGCGGTTTTCATCATACGGGCCCGCATTCTCGGCTATATCGTTTGTGCCGAAACCGATTACCACCACGTCGGCGGCCACGTCTATCACATCCTGGCGAAACCTAATGAGATATTGATACGACGTTTGGCCGCTGATGCCGCGGCCTATATAACCGTGAGAGTGGAAATATTCGGGATACTTATCGGCCCAGTTCTGCGTGATCGAGTTGCCGAAAAACACCACTCTCCGCTCACCTTCGACCTTCGCGGGAAGCTTGGCGTTGGCAGCGTCATACTTTCCCGTCTCGCCGAAAGCCTCATACGACGGTTTCTGCGCCGACATCGAGCCTATCGCCACCGCGCACGCCATAGCCGCCGACCATATCTTCCTAATCATATTCATCATCAATAAAAACTACATTTAAACTATGCCGCAAAGATACAAAAATCCCCCGACCTCATCATCCCCCACCTACATTTTTGGGAACGTATTTTTGGGCAATAAGGCTTATACGTCCTATATTTGCATTTTGAAAACTTATCATTAATTAACTGTATAAAACCGATATGACAATTAAATCACAAATGAAGCGCGTGCGTGCATTTCTTCTTAAAGGTAATGAAAAAATTATTGATCATGTAAAGAGTGTGGGAGAATTTGGATGTTGTTATTGGAAGAAAGCGCCAAACAAGAGACTACAAAAAGGTGATATATGCTATTTGTTCTTGTCTGGAGAGGGGCATAATCAAATTCGTTATCGGTTAGAAGTAGCTGAAATTAGTTGCCGGAGAGAGGATAAGAACTGTTGGAAAATTCCGTATAAAGAAGATTCTGATTGTTATAAGTTAGTACCCACCGCCGCAATGTACTCTGGAGACAAACTTTCTCGCGTAGAACTGGAGTCCATTGGTATAAGTAGATATGTTCAATTCAAAAAGCTTAGTAACGATCAAGTTGATTTTTTGGATGACTTTTTTATCCTCGAGAATAATTAAGATTCCAACCCTATAACAATTTTTCAATCCGCGGAGCAAACATCTCAATGTCACGTTGAGGCAGTCCAAGCCTTCGAGCCTCACTTCGCCACGACTTCATCGCAGATTTCACATCGTCAATGATAACCTTTGCTTTTTCGGCAGTCAGCATATAGTCACTGGCTGACTCCAATAGAACACTAAGGTCAGATTCGCTTGTCGACCGGCTAATCAACAGACTTTGGTTGTCAGCAAGTGTCGGATTGATGTCGTATGCCGGAGAAAGCTCCCAGCCTTTGCGCGTCAGGAGAAAGCCATGATTGCGGAAGTGGTCATCTGAGTTACCGACAATGATATAGAACGCGACGCGACGATATAACTCCTCTAAGTTTTGCTCAACATTGCTCCCATTTTGAATAATGAAATCAACAATATCGAGGTAGCCATAGCCGGTCGATGCGTTGTCGCCATCGGTAAGTCCGAGAAGGGTCAAAGCGGATGCGAAATGTACTCTCTTGCCACTATTGTTGCGGTCAAATCGTTTTGAAAGCAGGATATGAAAATCTTCTCCGGGGATTACACTGGTTTCCGCGACATTTAATCCTGCTTTACGTCCCATGACGTGGCAGAAATGCTCCCACAAGCCTACATCATAATCATCTTTACGGGAAGGGAATTTAGCGACTGTCAATCTGCCATTTTCATCAATTACCGACGCTTTCGGCCTTGCACCGCCGAGCGATGTGCCTGGATGCAATAGTTGAGCAAGCCATTTTTTTGATGGTAAGATATGCTTTTCCTCGCTGGCTTCTATTTCGTGTGCAGCGTGCATCAGTTCTCTTACACTTGCCAACGGCGGAACTCGCAAACTTGCCTCGCAATTGATAAACTTACCGCCGGGAGTCTCGGCAAATCGAAATCCGCCCATTCGTGAAGCATCATCAATCCCCATAAGATAATCAAAAGAGGTAAGACGACGCACTGCTCGTTTTTCTTCAGCTGCTGTGATTTGTTCTCTACGATTTAGAAGTGTGCGACCCCAACGGTCGGGCAGAGCATCAGAGAAACACGCGAATATATCCCTTTCAGGTCTGGAGTACTGAACACCCGGAAAGTTTTGCAAATCATCACTCAGAAAGAGGTCACCATATTTTGCAAGCCACTCCCTGTCATATGAAAAACCGTATGTCTCGTTGCCACGTACCGAGTCACACGACAATTCGCCAATCAGTTGAGGCGTCTCCATCCAATCAAAATCCCCATATACAAAAATGCTTCGCATTTTTCAATTAGTAATTAGAAATGAGCAATATGTAATTATTTATTGTTTAGAGTCTTAGTAATGGATTGTAGTAGTCTTATCAATTCTTTGCAATCCGCTAACATACTATCGGCTTGTTCCTTTGTTATATAGTCTTAATCGCCAAGAAGACGAATCCAAAACTCATTTTCCCCAGCTTCTTTTTGTGCAATTGAAAGCTTACTGGCAAAGTCCAACCTTGTTTGACCATATTGACTTTCAGCAATATTGGCTCCAATGCTTGTGCCGCTACGAAGTAGTTGTTTTGATAATATATTCCCTTTTCTCTTCACATAGATATTTGTATAATCTTACGCAACGTCTGGCAAAGGTATAACTTTTGTCTCTTACTGCATTTTCTTGTTTCATGACTAAAATTACTAATTACTAATTCCTAATTCCTACGTTTCAGGCTCAAATCCTGCAGGGTGCGACCGAGAGTATCTTCTTTTGCTATAAGTAGAAGATCGTCGTCAAGTTGAAGGGCATAGAGAACACGGGCATAGATACCGATTGAAACGGTCGGAGACCCTTTTTCAATGCGGTTTATTGTAAGAGGTGAACAGGTGGCTCGTTCAGCAACCTGCGCAATTGATAGGTTGCGACGTAACCGGGCAAGCTTTATTTGCTCACCCATCACAGCCATTTTCTGCTCCAACTTTCGGGGTAATTTCGTGCCCATAGTGTTCTTTGCCACGTTACTTAATTTTTAAGTTGTATATGCGCTTTATGTAGTATTTTTAAGTCATAGGTCATAGTTACAAGTTACAAAGAACTTCATCATTCATAACTTTGACCTCTGACTTCTGCACTACTTTATCTATCATAAAGTAGTGCAAATATAGCAAATTTATTTATTATATGATAGATTACGACAATTTAATTCCTGCAACCTTAGTAAATTTTGCACAAGAAAAACACAAAAATAGTCTTAAAATCTGTCCTTTTCTGAATTTGCGGCACCACGACCTTTGAATCGAGAGCGAGCTGCATTGAAGTTGCAGCGTATTGTAAGCGACAAATCGCGGGTATCGTAAATTTTATTGACGCTTATAGCACTTATGGCGTCGTATGAGATTATTTGTTGGCGGTAGGTGTTGAATACATCTTTGAGCTGTAGTTTCACGCTCCATGTGTCGTTGGCGAATGATTTGTACAACCCTAAGTCGCAGTTCCATCGGCTTTTGATATATGCGTTATCTCCATTACCCGATGTCTGTGCCGAGAAATCGACATTAAGCCATATATCCAAGGGCAGATGAATTGCATTGCTGAAACGGAAAACACCCAAAGGCTTGTCCATTTTCATTTCAATGCCATTGTGCATGAGTTTGAAATCCTGAGCCATTACCCCTGCCATAAATGTAGGTCTCCAGATAGAGAAGAAACATGGAGAGTAGTTGGCGAAGGCTTCAAAAGTATTGTATCTCGGCATATTTTCCATTTTTAACAATGTGATATTGGGATCACCGGGGTAAGGCGTGGTCTGCCACATGAAATAATTCTTTGTGGAATAATATGTAAGTTCCACCACAATATCGCGCCATGACCCTGACAACGTAACGTAATCACGATAGATAGGTTTCAAATTGGGGTTGCCGGATTCATAACTGTATCGGTCAAGGTATCTGACCGCGCTGCTGAGTTGTTCAAATGCAGGACGTGTCGTTTTACGTGCATAGGAAAGATTCGTCGACACCTTACCTATTGGGAACGAAACGGAGGCACTTGGTGCAAGATTATTATAATTAGGGCTTTGCTCATCTTTTTTCTCTCCCCAAAGGAAATAGCGCGAATCGGTGTATTCCCAACGGAGTCCCGCTGACAAAGATACTTTTCCGAATGTCTGCGACATCTCGGCAAAAAGAGCATAGGTGGTTTCCATAATCTTGGTATCATTGTCAGTGATGAACTCCGCATCTGAAAGATAGATGTCCTTACGGAAAATATCGCTTATCTCACTGCCGAAGCGCAATTCTCCTTTCCCCGCTGGGAACGTTGCGGTTATATTCCCGGCTAATAATCTATTGTTGACATCATTATCAGTATCGAAAACGCGCTCATGATTAAAAGATGAAATTTCACTCTCATTAGTAGATCGATTGTTTATCTGCCACATAGCGTCAAAATTAGCAGATAGCTGCCATTTGCCTAAAGTTCCAGTGTAATAGGCACTAAGAAGATGCTGTCGATTATATCGTTGACTCGTTCCGAGATAATCAAGTTCATCTTCAAGAGCGCTGTTAAGAAGTCTTGAAGTAAAAGAGGAACTGTTGCCGGTGGCAGGTCGATATGCAAAATCATAATAGAAACCGAGGTATTGATTATTGGAATTGTAGTTCAGACCCACTTTCCCCTCATAGACAGGGTATTTAGTGAAATCCTTACCATAGCTGCTTTGTGATACTGTTCCCGTCGGAAGATATTGGATAGTATTATTTTCAAAACGAGGTCTCTCACGGTAGTTTTCATAATTCAACATGCCGAAAAGATCAAATCCATTTTTTCGGAAGTTGAAATTAGCTTGTTCAAAAAGATACGCATAATGCTTGTATCCGACTGTTGTACGGTCGTTGAACGAGAATCCTTCACCTACAGGAGCGACCGTCGTGATGCGTATGACGGCATTGACCGATGAATCATATCGTGCACCGGGCGAAGTAACCACTTCAACTGTTTTAATATCAGAAGATGCGAGCTGGTCAAGTTCAGCCCGATCGCGGACTCGTCGGCCGTTGATATAAACTATAGGTGTGCCCTTACCGAGTACTTCAAGTTCCGATCCAGTGAGAGTAACGAACGGCATTTTGCCAAGTAGATCTAGTGCTGTTCCCGCGTTTGCGAGAAAGGTACCGGAAATTTTGATTTCAACGCCTTCCGTTGTCAGTTTCGCTGTCTTCAAGAATGTTTTTACTACTATTTCCTCTAAGTTGATGCAAATAGAATCTGTCGACTCGGTCGCTGCGAAAAGGATGTGAGGAGTGAGGCAGAGTGCGAGCCCTCCCATTAATCGCCTTAATGTCATATTATTATGGTGTTAGTTTATTTGTTATAGACCCCCAACTACTATCCAACCTCCCTGGCTGTTTTTTTTCAAAGCAAGGTTGTGTCGCTTACGCGTTCCATTTGCCAACCGCAGCGTATAGGGAACGAAAGTCAGTCCTTCATTACCTGATGAGAAAGACTCACCGACTGAGACGAGAACCGAACCTTTTAAATCCGGTCGATATACCGTATTCAGCATATTATAATCTGCGGTAATGTCAAGAATCGACATATTCCACGATTCAAGCGCATTAAGGAATACGGATGCGGCTTCAGTAGGGCTGAGTCCTACAAGTCCTTTAAGTGAATTGTGCGGTATATCTATGAATTTGACATCTGAGGGTAGTACCGATAGATCGCTATTCGGCTTGCCGTATATTATATCCGTTACTTTCAAAACTTCAGTCATTTTATCGCCATTAACGACGGATACTGATGCCGATTTAAGACGTTTTGTGGCCGCGTCAATCACATAATGGCGTATATTCTCCGACTCAGCGATTGAAGCGTTCAACATATAGGGATTACTGAAATCGCCCTGAGGTTTGTAATGTACGGTAAGGATTATTTCGCCATTCTTCCTTACAACGTCATATTGCGCATCGGAATTATTGATGCAATTCCGCAATTCCGATTCGAGAATCTTCTCGGGATATAGCAGAATTGCAGTTTCGCCAAGCAGTTCTTCAGGGTCGCTATCGTTAGTGCGCCATCCTATTTTTAGTTGGTCAATCCAATTAAATATGCCCTCTTTATTGCCCGAAGCTGTTCGACCACCTTTGTCAATGCGCCAGTAAAGAGTGGAATCTGCTCTGACAATTGCAATATCATGCGCCACGAAATCCTCAGCGAGATTGATGTATCTGAAATTCTCCATAGGCCGCGTTCGTATCTCCACGGTCATTCTAATGCTCTCGGTATTAAGCATAGCATTAATCACATCGGTCAAAATTTCTTTTGCTGATAAGCCGTTAGGTAATAAAATCAATAAGAGCGACGCCGCGGTAACGAAAGCCGCGCATAGACTCCAAAACTTCCGCGGAGTTTCCTTTTTTTGTGTAGATGAGCCAAATGTCAAGTCTATTCGATTTCGCAACTCGTCGGAAGCCGCAAAGTCACGGCGCGGTTTCAGCAATTCCCTAATGTCGTTGTAATCATCCATGACTATTGATTTTTGAGATATTGTTTTCGGAGTTTCTCCATTCCCGTTTTAAAACGTGATTTAACGGTCGACGCCGGAGTGGAAAGTATTTGGCTGATTTCCGCAAATGTGAGTTCGTCTATCACGTTCATTCTTACCACCTCGGCTTCTTTGTCGGGCAAACTGTCAAGGATACCGTTAAGGCGTTCGATTTCTTCAAGATCCAGTGCGTCATCACTTGAAGAGTCAGGGATTTCGCGATCTATCTCTATGAGAGAGCGTGCATTTCCTCGCATGATATAATAATCTTTACATAGATTGTAGACGATTCTGAACAAATACATTTTTATGCTGTCTCGATTGATTTTAAACAGGTCGGTTTCCAAGATTCTTCTGACAGATTCATGCACGACATCCTCAGCGTCAGCTTTACTGCCTATGCGGATAGCAGCGAAGCGTACGAGGTAATTGAGATTTGTCTCTATCACCTGTGCAAGCATCTGCCGAGGCTCTATGTCTAATTGCTTTTTCACGTTGTTGTTCTTTACCTACTATAAAGACTGACAAGTCCGATAATCGACGAAAAATTAGTGTTAAAAATTATTAATGGATTGTATCGTCCAGTCGATTGCTTGACCCGAACGCATTCTTCATGTTTTTTGCTCTTAATTATTGTCAAAGAGTTGACGAGTTTCGCGGGCGGCGAGGGGGGAAAGTCGGGATTTTTCACTACCTTTGCAATATAATATCCGATTATTTATGCTTAAACATATATTCCGAGTCTTTGTCGCGCCTTTCACTGAACGCATGCCGCTGCTCATTGCGCTGGTAGTCTTAGGCGCGCTACCGGAGACTGTCTATAATTTCGACATACATATCCCGCTGTTAACGGCCTACATCGTCTTCGATAACCTACTGATAGCCTATGCGTTGCTCCTCCCGCTCTATTTCATTAAAGGGAAATTTGGAAAAATCTACGCGGGGCTGATTACTGTATTCTACGCCATTTGGGCCTTGATCGACGTATTCTGCATGGCTACCTATGGGGTGGAGTTTAACGACCAGCACTCCGAAATCATCCGCCAGACCACCCTCGCGGAGTCGAGCGAATTTATCAGCGAATACTTCTCGGCGTCAATAGTGCTCCATTGGATAGGAGTTTTGGCTGCGGCGAAAGCGACATATTTCCTCGTCAAACGCTTTGCCGGCCGACATCCTAAAGCAGAAACTATATGCGGCCTTGCGGCGCTTCTACTCTCCATTGCAGCAATGAGTTACCGCCCCGAGCATTTCTATAAAACCCCGGTAGGCAAAACCTATCTTTTTAAATATCCCGATGTTCCCGACCTTCACGACTACCTCTCTCACCCCGATGTCACCGCTACCGGCAAGCGTCCGGAACGTATCGTGGTGATTATCGGCGAGTCTTTCGCGAGAACCCACTCGTCGCTCTACGGCTACGAGATGCCTACCAATCCTCGACTTGAAAAGCTCGTTGCTGACTCGTCGCTAATAGTTTTTACCGACGTTGACTCTCCTGCCACTCAGACACTTGACTGCTTCAAGCTCTTCATGAGCCTTAATCCCGGCGACCTGGCCGACGACGCCGAATGGTATAAATACACCACCCTGCCCGAATTGCTCCACCAGGGAGGCTACTATTTGCGCTGGACTTCAAACCAGGGGGATAAAAGTCGCTTCGACATGATTCCGTCGCAGTACGCATCGCTCTGCGACACAGTGCTTTACAAAACCGACTCGCCTCTTTACCACCAGATTAAGACCCTCGACGAGGTGCTTCTGCCCATAGCGCGACAGTTTGAAGCCGAGCCGCGCACCCCGGCGGTCGACTTTTACCATCTTCAAGGGAGCCACTGCCGCTACTCGCGCCGCTGTCCGGCCGACCGGCTCAAATTCACCCCCGACCAGTACACCCACATCGAAGAGCCTATACGCAACACTACGAGCCTATACGACAACACGATACTTTATAACGACTCGGTCGTGAACGAGATTATCTCAACCTACCGCGACGATGAGTGCATCGTCATCTACTTCTCCGACCATGGACTCGACTTCTTCGACATCGACTATTACCACGGCCATGGGCGTCCGGGGGTCGAAGGATCGGAGGAAGCGGCGCGGAGAATACCGTTTATGGTGTATGTAAGCGATCGATTTCGCGCGAAATATCCCGAAAAAGTGGCCTATTTACGCGCGATTTCGGGCCAAAAGTTCAATACAACGAACTTTCCTGAGTTTTTATTAAATGCAGCAAACCTCAAATATTGTCGACGTTTTGTATTATAATACAAAACACCAACATTTTTCGCTATATGGAACATTTAAAAAAACGCATTATCGAAGACGGTCGCGCCCTCGGCGACGGCATAGTGGAAGTTGACAGCTTCCTCAACCATCAGCTCGACCCCAACCTGATGATGGAGATAGCCAAGGAATTCGCCCGCCGCCTCGAAGGCCGCGGTATCAACAAGATTGTCACCATAGAGGCGAGCGGCATCGCCCCGGCCATCATGCTCGGCTACGTGATGCAGCTCCCGGTAGTGTTCGTGAAGAAGAAATCGCCCAAAACGATGGGCGACAGCTACACGACCGAAGTGCACTCGTTCACGAAAGACCGCTGGTATACCGTCTCAATATCTACCGATTACCTGACCCCAGAGGACAATATCGTTTTTATCGACGACTTCCTCGCCTACGGCAACGCCGCCCGCGGCATCATCGACCTCTGCACCTTCGCCGGAGCCAACATCGAGGCTATGGGATTCATCATCGAGAAGGGATTTCAGGGGGGCGGCGACCAACTCCGCGCCGAAGGCTACGATGTGATTTCGCTCGCCATAATCGATGAAATCAGCGATAACACTGTGATTTTCAGAGAGCAATAAGCATCACTGCTCCGACGACGGCGCGAAGGAGGCCACTGGGCGAAAACTATTTGACGGCGTCGGTTGTTATAAAGGCGGCTAATTATATTTATGAATTTAAATAATTGAGGGATATGAAGATAGGCACTAACTTTCTCGCCATCTTGTTTGCAACCATGGTTTTCGTGACTGAGTCAAAAGCGGAAACCGCAGATAACGCCAGCGCTAACGGCAAGACTGTCAATGCGTTGACCGACAGCGTGTCGACTCACCACGGCAGGCACACCGTAGGATTGGTATTGAGCGGCGGCGGCGCTCGCGGCATTGCCGAAATCGGAGCTATCAAAGCATTTGAGGAAAACGGAATACCTATTGACTGCGTGGCCGGAACTTCGATGGGTGCAATCGTAGGAAGTCTCTATGCGTCAGGATATTCGCCGGACGAGATGATGGAGCTTATCACCTCAAAGATGTTTCTCAACGCCTCGACAGGCACCATCGACTCCAAGGACGACTATCTCTTCTTTACCCCGAAGCAGACACCGGCGATGCTTAATCTCCGCTTCAGCTCCGACAAGCTCACGGAGAGTAAGCTACTGCCCACAAGCCTCATATCACCCATGCCGATGAACTTCCAGTTCATGCGCATATATGCCGGATACACAGCGCAATGCGGCGGCGACTTCAACAAATTGTTTGTGCCGTTGCGCACCGTAGCCTCCGACATGACCAATCACCGCAAGGTAGTGTTCAAGAACGGCCCGCTCGACGACGCCGTGCGCTCCTCCATGAGCTTCCCTATAGTGTTCAAGCCTGTCACTATCGACAACGCATTATACTATGACGGAGGCATTTACGACAACTTCCCCGTAGGGGTGATGAAAAGCGATTTCCACCCCGATTTCGTGATCGGAGTCGACATTCACTCGACCGACACTGTCAAAGGCTTTCCCGACATACTTCAACAGATGGACATACTCGTCATCCGCCCGACCAACAACTACGAAGTGCCTGCGGAAGACGGCGTAAAGCTTCGTATCGACGTGAACAAATACGGTCTGCTCGACTTCCCGAAGGCCGACAAAATCTACGAAGCGGGCTACAAGGGCGCCCTTGAGATGGTCGACTCGATTAAGTCGCGCCTCTCGTCGAGTCGCTCGCCTGAGATCGTAGCCGCCCGCCGCGAGCAATTTAAGCGCCACGCCCAACCAGTTGTGTTTGAGGGCGTAAACGTGACCGGGGGCACTCAGTCGCAAAACGAATTCATCCGCTATATGTTCACGCCCGAAGGCAGCGACACTTTCAGCCTCGACCAAGCTATGGAAGCCTACACTAAAGTGCTGTCTACCGGCATGCTCAAAGATCTCGCCCCTACGGCGATATATAATCCCGAAACCGGGCGGTTCCGGCTCAATCTTGTGGCCGAAATCAAGGATAACATTGACCTCGGGATTGGCGGCTACGTGACCTCGTCGGTCAATTCAATGCTATATCTCTCAGTGGGTTACCGCTCGTTTGACTTCCGATCGATCGATGCGTCGGTGAGCGGGTGGCTTGGCCAGAGCTATATGGCTGGAGAGCTTAACGCGCGGGCTATCCTGCGCCGCAAGCAGACTTCGTCGCTCGGTTTCCAAGCAACCGTGTGGCGACAGAAATACTACGAAAGCGACAAGCTTTTCTACGAGGATGATTCTCCGGCCTTTATTACTCATCTTGAGGCGTTTACACGGTTGAAATACTCTATCGCGACAGGGCGCAGGTCGATGATTGATTTCGGCGTGGCCTACGGCTATCTAAGAGACAAGTTTTACAACAACGACGAGTCGATACTGGAGTCCTCAACAGAGCGCAACCGCAGTCACCGCCACCTTGGCCAACTCATGGCACGATGGGAAAACAATACGCTCGACAACGATCAGCTCCCAACATCCGGACGACGCATCGCGGCTATGGCTCAGGGCATTATCAGCCATTATGCGTTTACACCCGGCGCGGTCATGGTGCGGTCGCTGAGCGGCGACGTGTCTGACAGCCAAAGCTGGGGACAGGTGGAATTCAATATCCGCGACTACTACCCGATCGGCAATCATTTTTCTATGGGCTATGAGTCGACCGTGCTCGCCTCCACCCGCAAACTCGTCGACAACTACAATGCGGCTGTCGTAGAGGCTTATTCGTTTCAGCCGACTCCTTCGTCCTACAATTTCTTCAACTCTCGCTTCCGCGCTAATTCGTTCGTAACTCTCTCAGCAATACCTGTATATAAATTCAGCGACCGCTTTGAGATGCGCGCGTCGCTCAACGGATTCCTCCCCATTCGTCCGATTGTCGCCACGGCCGACGGAGGCGCGAAATATGGCGACTGGTTCTCTAAGGCTGCATTCTTGGGAGAGCTGTCGGCCACGCTCAAGCTTCCGTTTGCCAACCTGAGCGTCTATGGCTCCTACCAGACCTGTCCCGGCGATCGCTGGGGCGTCGGCATCTCGTTCGGCTATTTCATCCTCGCCCCGAAGCTCCTTCGCCTATAAACCTATAAATATGTTATAGGTATCAGTGATGAGTGACGAAGTAGTATGACACCCATGGATTCGCACTGATGAGACGAATTGTATACATATTATTAGTGCTTTTGACTGTGAATTCGTGTATTGCGAAACGCAGGATAAATGTTTCTGATAATCGAATTGATATCCAAGATATTATAACCCCAAATCCTGAAGATTTACAAGAGAGATATTTAATTTACAGACAGACTGTACTGAACATTACCGAGATATGTGGTATACACCAGGAAGGAAAAGCATGGTGCTGTTTTTCTTTTGGCAATAGTCATGTGTTTATTTTGGAAGAACCAAGCTTTTATTCTATTGTCAATGTCAAAAATAATGGTGAGTCGACAGCAGGTTATAAAATAACAGGGAATTTTAAAGTATATGACTCAGTAAATATTACAAAGGATTATCTTCCCATATCCTCGATCTTTGAATACACACACTCTTCACCAATTTTGTATTTATATGATGTGAATGAATCTTACATTTACAATTATAACTTTATTTTATTTGATTCTGAGGGAAACATAAAATTACAGTTTAATCAGAACACCATGCTTCCGACACAAATGATTTATAAAGATAGAACAGGTGTGCAAATACCTCTTACCCAGACACAAATGAGTTTCTTCCTGCACATTGCATTAGGAATTCAAACTGGCATGGACATGGAGAAGTATGAGAATTCAATATTTAAATAAGGTTTTGTGCATAGCAGGATAATATGGTTTAGATTGCTATTCTCTCATATGAAACTCTCGGATTAAAACCCATGGAATTTCATGGATTGAACATGGAGTGCATTGCTTCGCCTGCGCGATACTTATTTAACTGAGAATCAGAAGGCTGCTCCGTGGAGCAGACCTACAGTTTGGAGACTCAACGCCTCGTCGCTCTTTGTAGGTCGGGAGGATGCTACGTGGAGCGGAACTGCTGTTCTATGTTTGGGCTGAAGGGGGGACGGTGGTTTTAAGGAGGGGCGGGGAACTTTTTGGCGGGGGCGGATGTTAATTCTTATGATTAATGACTCGATCGGATATGGATTGGTCGGGTTGTCGTTTTTTCCTATTTATTTAACTACAGCTACTTGCTAAAGAATGATTATTATGCAACCCGCCGGATTTTCTATACTCGATTTTATCTCTGCCGCCGGTCGAGAAGCAGACTCTTGGAGCCAGCCGCTGACACGCCGATCGGGACGCATGATTTTCAATCGACTCCGATATGCTGTCGGGAAGGGGCTCAGGGGCTTGCTCGCCGCAGCGGCGCTGCTGGCTACGGCCTATGGAGCTCATGCGCAACAACCGCTCGTAAGCGACTCGGCTACGATACATTTCACTCAGTCACACTCAGGGGTATCGCTGGCGATGCCGGGGAATAAGGCTGAGCTTGACCGCATCACCGATTTCATGCACCGATATAATGATCCCGACTCGGGATACGTGCTGCGCAGCGTGCGCGTCGTAGGCGGGGCTTCGCCTGAGGGCAGCGTCTCTATCAACGAACGGCTTTCGCGCCGACGCGCCGCGGGCATTTTCGATTACATATCGCAACGGGAGGCTATGCCTGACTCGGTGGCGACTTTCGTGTTTTTAGGCCGCGACTGGCAGGGTCTGCGTAAGCTGGTGGCCGAGGACGCCGAGGTGCCTTATCGCACGGAGGTGTTGTCGGTAATCGACGAGACTATCGGGGCGGGAACGGAATCGGCGGCTGTATCTGACCGCGGTCTGTCGAAGCTCCGTGAGCTGCATCGCGGTATTCCCTACCGATATATGTACACCCATCAGTTCCCAGCTCTTAGAGCATCGAAGCTGCTCGTAGAGTATGAGGCCCCGGCGCGACCTATCGCTTTGCCCGAGCCTGAAATACCTGTGGAGCCGATCGAGGAGGACACGGTAGAAATAGATGTCATCCCGGAGGAGGTTGTGGAATACGTGCCCGGCACAGTTGACCATTGCTCACCCTTCTACATGGGCCTTAAGACGAATATGCTCTACGACGCGCTCGCGCTGCCTACGGTAGGAGCCGAATTTTATGTAGGGAAAAACTGGTCGGTAGGAGTCAACTGGACGTATGGCTGGTGGAGCAAGAACAGCAGCCACCGCTACTGGCGCGCCTATGGCGGCGACATCAACGTGCGCCGATGGTTTGGCAGCAAAGCCGCGGAAAAGCCTCTGACGGGCCACCACGTGGGCGTTTATTTCGGCGTCGTCACCTACGACTTCGAGTTCGGAGGCAAGGGCTATATGGGCGGCCTGCCTCACAAGGCTCTCTGGAATCGCTGCAACTACATGGGTGGCATAGAATACGGCTATTCGCTCCCGGTAGGCCGCAGGCTGAACATCGACTTCACGATAGGCTTGGGATACATGGGAGGCAAGTATCTTGAATATGAGCCTAAGGGTAACCAATATGTATGGCAAAAGACAATGAAGATGCACTGGTTCGGGCCCACGAAGGCTGAAGTATCGTTAGTATGGCTATTAGGATGCGACAACTACAACCGCAGCCACAAGAAAGGAGGCAATTTATGAAAGCGATTGTCATGATACCCGCGATGGCCGCGCTGGCCTTAGGGATGAGTTCGTGTCTGCACAAAGATCTCGACTTCGAGGTGAACGACCGCAGCGAAGTGTATGTGGCCTTTGACTGGCGCAACGCGCCTGAGGCAAACCCCACGTCGATGCTGGCCTACTTCTACCCCGCCGACGGTGGCGAAGCGCTGCTCTACACATTTGCCGACGCGGCCGGCGGAGAGATAAGCATACCCTACGGCCACTACACAGGCATAGGCATAAACGGCGATAACGCCGACTGGGCCGGTATGCGACACACTGACGACCCGGAGGCATTTGAGGTATATACCCGCAACGCTGAGAGCCTCGAAGCCAACAGCATACTATCGCGGTCGGTGCCCCGCGCCGCCGGAGCAGAGGATGAGCGCATGGCAAAGACGCCGGGAATGATATGGAGTGACCGACAGGACAATATAGACCTGAGCGACGACAACCAGGCCGACCGCAACGGCACGCACATTATAACATTTTACCCCGAAGAGGCCGTATGCCACTACACGGTCGACATACTCGACATAGAACATAGCGAATATCTCCACGGAGCGGAGGTCGACGCCACTATATCGGGCATGGCCGAGGGGTATCTGCAAGGTAAGCGCCGAGCCACCGACACGGCCGTCACGATGCCATTCGTGCTCCAATCGACCGACGGGGGGAAAGCGCTGACAGCCCGATTCCTGACCTTCGGCGAATGCTCGACCACGTCGCGGAAGCATTTAATGACGGTGTACGTATATCTGACCGACGGCACGAAATGGTATCACACCTACGACGTGACCGACCAGGTAAAGAACGCCCCCGACCCGCGGCACGTGCATATAATAGTTCGCGGCCTCGATCTGCCCCAACCTATCACAGGGGGCAGCGGATTCCGGCCCGACGTGAACGACTGGAACGATATCAATATAAATTTGCCGATGACGGTAAACTAATCGGGCCTTTAAAATGTTTAAAATACTGAAAATTGCTTACGAATTATTTACTAAGCAAAAATCATAAAATCGCATACAAAATATTTACTATATAAAAACGCACTATTATGAAAAAGACAAAAGCACCGCTGATGATGGCAGCTCTCGCCGCAATGGCATTGGCATCATGTTCACAGGACGAACCAGTAAGCGCCAATCAGGGTCGCGCGATAGATTTCCGCGCGGCTATGGATTCGCGAGCCACCGAAACAACTAACGCAAATCTCACCTCGATCAATGCCGTAGCCTTCATGGGCAATCAGCTCTTCTTCCCGGTAATGGACTTCACTAAGGGTAGCGACGGATTTTTCACCTCGGCTACCGAATATTACTGGCCCGGCGACAACACAGAGCTCACATTCTACGCATACTCTCCCGCCAACCCCGGCGGCGATGTGACACTCACCGAAACGGCTAAGACAATGACCGACTTCTCTCCCGCAGCCGCCATGGGCGACCAGATCGACTTCGTCACCGCCAACGCTACCGGCACCAAGAGCGCCAACGAGACTGCCGGCGTGCCTTTGACTTTCAACCACCGATTAGTGCAGATCGAAGTACGCGCCAAGAGCGACAACGATGTCTACACATTCGCTATCAGCGGCGTAAGAATCGGCGAGCCCAAATCGAAAGGATCGTTTGACTTCACCACCAACAACTGGACCCTCGCCAACGACAAGGCTATCTACACCGACACTTACGCCGACGCCAAGGTGCTCACCTCGAACGCGGTATCGGTAATGGGGGACGGCGGCAACGCGATGTTGCTTCCTCAGCAGCTCGTGGCATGGAGCCCCGACACCGACGCTGCCAACTCGGCACAGGGCGCTTACCTCTCGGTTAAACTTAACGTAACCACAACGGAGACAGGCGTTCAGGTATATCCCTTCCCCTCTAACGGCGACTGCCAATGGGCCGCAATACCTATCGACACCAACTGGGAGGCCGGCAAGAAATACATCTATACCCTCGACCTGACTCACGGCGCGGGCTATGTTGACCCCCACGACCCTGTTCCCGGCGACCCCGTACTCGGCGGCCCGATCAAATTCACTGTCGACGTAGTTGACTGGGTAGACACTCCCGTCGACCTGCCGATGACAACCAAGTAAACAAGACTTAAAAAACAAACATATTTCTGTTCTGCAGGGGGCCGCGACCCCCTGCAGTCACAAAATACCCTCCATAACATGTCGAAACCCCGATTATTACATACTGTAGCCCGGGCATTACCGCTGCTGTCGGCAGCGTTACTGGCAGGCTTGACAACGACGTCGTGTAGCGACGATGAATTTGACTCGCTCTCGTCGAGCCGGGTAATAAGATTCAATGTATCAGCCACAGAAGCGTGGAGCCGCGCGGCAACCGACAACGACAACGGCACCGCCGGGTCGCTGACGACCGTGACACTCAACTCCGACGCGCGGAAGCTGTATCTTATACCGGAGGTGACGGCGGGAATCGACAAGCCCGCGTCGAGCCGTAAAGCCATGTCGCGCGCTGAGGCCACCACGATCGACAACATCAGCGACTTCGGCGCATATGCGTCGACAGGCTCAGGGAGCGGGGGTTACTACATGGAGAATGTGGAGGTAACAAAAGACAACAATTGGACTCCCCGCAAAGAGTATCTATGGCCGGGCGAGGGCACTCTACATATCAACGCATATTCGCCCTATCGCCAGGAAGCTGACAGCGAGGAGGGCATCACGGCGCTACCCGCTGCCGAAGCGACCGAGTCGCCAAAGCTCGGGTATGTGGTACCGGAAGACGTGACCAAGCAGACTGACCTGCTATGGGCCAGCCCCCGCGACGCGTCGGCATCGCCCTGCGACATGACTTTTAACCACGCCCTTGCGGCGGTAAGATTCGTTACAGGCTCGGAAATGGTGCCTTGCAAGGTAAAGAGCATCACTATAGCCGGACTTCTCTCCAACGGCACGCTCGACCTCGAAAACGGCGCATGGACCGATACCGGAGGAGAGGAGAGCTACACGGCAACCGTCGACACCGAGTTGACTGCGCAAGAGGGGCAGGAGTACGCGGAATCGGGCACGGAAATCACCGACGCTGCCAACACGTTCATGCTGCTGCCTCAGAAACTGGGCGATAACGCCGCAGTGACAATGGTTATCGACTACGGGGGCTCTGAAATAGAGTATACCGCCTCGCTCAGCGGACAGGCTTGGACCGCAGGAAACACCTATACCTATCATCTCTCGGCCAATCCGTCGATCGACCGATTCGTGATAACGGTGGACTCGCCTATCGCGTTTAACTACACGGGAGGCACAGGCACATTCGCCGTGAAGAGCATACGCGAGTCGATGAACAACGGCGTGCTCACAACCACGGAGATACCATGGATCGCCGAATATGTCGACGCCGACGGCAACGTGATCGACACGCCTCAGTGGATCAGCGCTATGCCCGCAGCCGGGAACGGCAGCGGCGACTACACCGCCTCGACCCAGATGGTTGAACCGACTTTCGTAAAGATGAGCGAGCCTACCCGCTATCTGCGCCAGCAACCAGAGGTAGGCTCAGAGTCGTCGCCCTACAATCTCTCAAACCCAACAGGAGCGGCAACGGTTGAAAACACGGCCAACAGCTATGTAATCAACGCACCCGGCATCTACAGCATACCTCTCGTCTACGGCAACGCCATCAAGAACGGCGCCGATAACACTGCGGCTTATGCGCCTACGCGCTCGTCGGCACCATTCGTCAATCATCTCGGCAACCGCATCAAGCACCCCTATATCTATGACAATGAGGGTTGCGGCAACGCGAAAGAGGCAGTGTTGGTGTGGGAAGGACGCTTGAACATGATACATGACCTTCACCTGTCGGCCGACGGGAAGAGCATAGTATTCAACATTCCCCGCGCATATATACGCCAGGGCAATGCGGTGGTAGGCGTGACAGACGCCTCAGGGAATATAATGTGGAGCTGGCAGCTATGGGTTACCGACTACGTGCCCGGCGACAACATGACGGCGATGAGCTACAACGGCATTAACTTCGAGGTAATGCCCTACAATATGGGCTACGTGGTAGGGGGCGACGAGACCGATTTCGCGTCGAGCTCAGCACTGGTGCGCTTCACTCAGAAACCGGCCGACGGCAGTGTCGGAAACTCGGTCACCGTCACCGTCAAGCAGACAGGCAAGCATATCATCACGCCCGACTGCTACAGCTTCTATCAGTGGGGGCGCAAAGACCCGATGATCTCAGGCATCAAGGAATGGTATTACGCCGACCATACCGAAATCACGGAAATCGACACCCGCAACCCTACGATGGACGGGGAAAAGATAGGCGCGGACTTCGATATGCAGTGCGTGCTTCATCCGCAGGTGTTCTGGGTTGTAAGCACAGGGGAACCGATATTCAGATACACCAACAACTGGAATCTCGGTACCTCGACCCACAGGGTGAAGACCGTGTATGACCCATGCCCGCCCGGATATATGGTGCCCGGCAACGAGTTCATGGCCCTACGCGACCTCAATACCGGCAGCTACAGCTTCAATCAATCGGGAGGCATATCAGATCCGGCAGGCTTCGCGGTCAGCACCGGAGGGGAGAAACTATTCTTCCCGGCGCTCGGCTACCGCTCGGGCTCCTCAGGCAACGAGACCGTGCATGACGCAGCGGGTGGCATACTGACTGCGATGTGGACATCTCACACCAATACCAAAGAGGCAGGCGGACTTGTGCTCAAATACAACGACAGCAGCATCACGCACAATCTGCCCTCTGACCCGCGCCTTGAGGCATTCGCCGTGCGACCCATCAGCGAATGATAATGACATCGAGATTAAGGAAAAGAGCGACACAGAGTCGCTCTTTTTTTGTGTCATTAGGGAAAATTGCCAGTCAAAAAAAGAGAAAGATGTTGCAAAATAAGAAAATAGTAATTACTTTTGCAATCGCAGACCGCAATGCAGAAGCCCGGTAAAGGGTAAACTGTGGGTGGGATTGCATAGACATATTAAAAAAGCGTTTATCCGCGCTTGTACTTGACTCTCTGGAATTCTCGCAAAATTTCGATCAATTGTCAAGGAAGAGCAACGGTAGATGCCCGTGGTTATGTAGGAATACATATTGTCGGCTATCGTTCCGCGAGGAATGATACGATAATCATTCATACATAAATGAGCGTGGGCTTCTGCGTTGCCATCCGACAATTGATAGGCAATGCGAGAAGCCTCAGAGAGTAGGACGGCAACAGATACAGATTCCTACGCTTTTCTCGTATTACCACCACGCCACAGAGAGGAGGACTGTGGCTCTTCAGAACATTATGGCAAAGAAATCAGCAATCTCAGGAGAGTACATCATTACAGTAGAGGATTCAGGTACTGTCCGCGTATGTAAAATCTATGACAACGTAAAAAGCTCTCTTCGCGAATGCGCTACCGCAAAGGGTTTCGAATACGACCCCAATTGGACAACCCGCCAGTTCGGCTCAAAACTCATTAAGGAATACGGCGAGGGCAATATGGCCGAAATCGGCGAATACACTATAGTGAAACGCGACAGCGGAACGATAGAGACCTATCGCACCTATGCCAATACCTTAGGCGCACTCCGCGAAATCGCCGCCAACATCGGCTTTGAGATCAATGAACAGAGCAATACGCGCCAAAACGGCTCAAAACTCGTTGATTTTATCAACGCATCAAAATAATTGCCGCTTCAGGCATCAGAAAGATGCGATTTATATCTCGTCTTAAAGATGATATAATCGCCTTCGTTGAGCAGCAGAACGAACTGATGTTCAACGAAGGTGATTTCCAGCTTCAATTAAGCGTGTGGCTGCTCAAAAGCGGACATTACGACGAGGTCATGGTTGAGTATTATTTACCCAACTCGCTGGCCATTGAAGCGGGCTACGACTGGGACTCAAATCTATATCTCGACATCGTGGCGCGCAAGCGGGAGGAATATTGCGCGATAGAGCTGAAATATCCTACCAAAAGGGTCGTCAGAGACACTTGCCGATTCGGCAAACGGCTCCCCGACGTGCAACTCATGCGCAACCATGGCGCACAGGATCTTGTGAAATACAACTTTTGGAAGGATGTGCGCAGGGGCGAAATCGTCAAAAGTCTGTTTCCGAAAGTGACAAAAGCCCTGGCCGTGTTACTGACCAATGACGAGAGCTATACCCGGCCCGGGCGCCAGTCATCGGCCTGCTATCCGTTTCGCACCGCGGAAGGCTCGGTCATAGGCCCGGGGATTATGGACTGGAACGGCTCGCCTACAGTGGGCAAGACACACACGCCCTTTCATCTCGACGGAGAATATACCGTAAACTGGAGGAGATATAAGATAGACAACGAATCGTTTTTTCTCACAATAATAGAAATTTAATAATTCCACATCATGGCAGTAAAGACAACCGCCTCTGGCAAGATGGACAAGCGCACCAAAGAGTATAAAGAGCTCAAGGCGCGTCTGGTCAAGGCGCGCGCCGCAAAAGCGAAGGCAAGCGCCCCGAAAAAACAGGCATCCAAGCTTAGAAAAACGGCTTCGGGCAAAGTAGACAAACGCACTAAAGAGGGGAAGGAAATCGCCGCCCGCATGGCTAAGGCCCGCAAGGCGAAGAATTCACTCGTGAACCGTATCAAACGACTCTTCCGCTAACCATTAAAAACGCAAAAAAAAGAAACAATGAATACACCTACTATCACTATAGCATCGGTGCTCGCGGCCATCATTTGGGCCGACGGCGAGTTTTCGGAAGTGGAACGCACCACAATAAGCGAGATAGCCGAAGCCCTCGGCATCCCCGAGAAGGAGCTCTCCATGAACGTCACCGCAGCTCTCGTAGAGCTTAAAAACATGGACGAGGAAAAGGCCACTGATTTCGCCGTAAAACACGCGGCCAAAGTCAACGACGAGGAGACCGGCGAAGTATTTCAAGCTCTCTTGCAGATGGCTCTCTGCGACAACGTACTGACCTACAACGAGGTGCACAATCTCCTCGCTCTCGCCGAGGCTCTCGACATCGATCAGGATGCCGCCGTGCTGATGCTCTGCGACCTCGTCAAGACCGAACCCGAGCTTGAGGTATCTTTTGAATCTGAATCAGAAGAATAATCACTATGGCATCAAAGATAAGAGTATACGGCAGAGCGCAAAACCGCACTGCCCTCGGCATAGTCCACGCATATCTGCTGATGTTTCCGCATGCCACTCTCGAAGACCTTCGCAAAGCGTTTCCCAACTCGGTGTGTCCCGACAAAGGGGTGAGCGAAAACTTCCTTCCGCTCGCCGAAGCGGTGAAGCACAACGACAAGACGAGCCTGTATTTCGCTAAGGATGATGAAGTGCTCACGCTTCAAGACGGATCGAAAGTAGCTTTGGCACAGATATGGTCAAAGCCGTCGTTTGAGAGAATGGTTGAGCAGGGCTCGCTCTACGACATCGTCGTGGCTGAGTTTGAAAAGACCATGAAGGGCGAAAAGGGAGGCTACCGCCTCGAATATCTAAACGGATATCTGCCCCCGGTGCCCGAGAAGAAGAAAAGTCTCGCATGGCTCTGGATACTTCTTGCGGTAGTAATTCTCGGCGCGCTTGCCTGGCTCATATTCAAACCGGCCGAGAAGCAGACCGTAGTCGTAGAGAAAGAAGTGGTAGTCCGCGACACCGTCTACGTCCAGCAGGTTGCCGACATTGAGGCAAGCTTCAACGCGGCTCAGTTTGAGCAAGGGAAGAGCGACCTCAACGACGACGCGAAGCTCGCTCTCCACGACTTGGCCAAAGTGCTCAACGCCAATCCCGAGCTACGTCTTCGCATCGAAGGCCACACCTCGGCTGAGGGCGACGCCACCTTAAATCAGAAGCTCTCGGAAGACAGAGCAAAAGCAGCCGTAGATTTCCTTGTCAACAAGGAAGGCATCGATCAGTCGCGTCTCGAAGCAGCCGGCAAAGGAAGCTCCGAGCCTAAAGATAAGGAAAACCCGATGGCCGACGTAAATCGTCGTACAGAATTTGAAATACTATAATCAAGAAATGGGAGTATTTGATAAAATAAAGAATTTCGTGCCGGAAGGCTTATCGGATGTGGTAGATGTAGTAGGGAGCTCAATCGCAAAAAAAAGCGCGCCCGCGTGCACTCCCGCTCCCGCTCCCGCCAACAATAGCCTTACCAAGCAACCGGCATCGACCTGGAGCCCTGAATTGGAGAATATGGTAACCCTCGCGATTGAAGACGGCGAGCTTAACGACCGCGAAGTTCAGCTGCTCGTGGCCCGCGCCCAACGCGAAGGCATCGATCCCGATGAGTTTGAGTTCACCCTGCGACTTAGAATCAGACAAAACGCCAAGGAAGTAGAGCGACTGAAAAATCAGAACCCGGTCGTAGCGCTGTCGCAAGCATTCGCGATGCTTGAGCAATATGCCAAAGGGGGCGAGAAGGTGGTCAACGGAACGGCATTGAGCGCCGCACTGGCGCTTATTCCGGGGGTTGGACAGGTTGCGGCCGTAGGGTCATTACTTGCAGCGTTCATCGAAACCCCGTCTAACATCAATTCGCTGAAAGCGGAAGCAATCAGGCGATTCGTTCTCCCCGACAACCCGGAGCATCTCAACCAATTCATCTCTTACGCCGCTTCGCAGATCCAGGAAGCGGAGCAGCAGAGAATGGCGACCTTTATGTCAGTTAAAGGGATGCTTTCGAGTATCGCCGTCGGGACCGACATCGACATCGTGCCTATCTGGGAGCATAAAATCGATGATGCCTGCGACATGGCTTGTATGAGGTTTCCGGCGGATATGGAGCTCGCTAATGCCGTGAAGAAATATCGCCCGAATCTCATCAACAAATTGCGCGCCGGCCGTATAAGCAATCACCAATTATCTGACATCGCCGCTCCTAAAGACGACGAAGAGTTGCTCGAAGTGGTAGAATTCCTCTACAACAAGAAGAGCAACGAATTTGAATGGGAAGAAGCGAAACCCGTGCACTCACGCATGTACAAGGAGGCAGAGCGACGCTTCAGCTCCAACAAAGCGATGATGGACAGATTGAGCCGATACAAAATCAAGAAATTCGGTATTTTTTAATTCATTTTTCAACACTTAAATCTCATAAATCCACAATTATGGCAGAACTAAGAATAGATAGCCGAATGAAAGTGAAAACACTCAAGGCTAACTTCAAAAAAACATTCGGAGCCTCTCTCCGAGTATACACCACAGCCACCTGCAAGGCAAAAGCTGACGACGATGCCACCCTCGGCTCGCTCATGGGCTCTGCCAAAGGGGGCGAAGCGACATTCGGCAGCAATCTCCGAGTAGGCAACTTCGAGAAGAAACTCACTGAAATGTATGGCATCGGCGTGCAGGTAGCTAACGCGGCCGACACCAAGCTCAGCAACAACGACATCACTCTCGCGGCAGCGGGCAAAGAATAGTCTTGCAACAGACATAGATGGACAGCGGCGCACAAAGGCGCCGCATCCATCTTTTTTATATCTTATGGCCAATAACGTATACTTCAGCGTAAGCAGATATGGGTACATTTTTCAAAGCATTCTGGGGACAAATGGGTCGAAACACCGCGAAACGGGTCAGCAACGGTGTTTTTGGCGACAAATGGTCAACGCCCTATCGCGTGGCTACCACCAAATCTCGCCCACGACAAAAACAGTATAGCTCGGATAATATACCTCGCCGCAGAGGATACCAATCCTATACCACCCGATCCGCAAGAACCCCTAAACCTCAGGCTCAACGGCGGGGGTGCTGGTACTGGATAGCCGGATTGGTGCTATTTGCCGGAACATACAACGCGATTATCAACCCCAACAAAGAGGACATAGTTCTTATCGTCATGCTATGGGTTGTAGCTTTAATATTTTTTCTTTATAAACATCGATGACATTCAAGAGCCGTTTACTTTCCTTTCGTCATAAATTAGGATTGGTGTTTGACGACAATCTGGGAACAAGACAATGGTATAACATAGTTGACTGGGTAATCGTGTTCATGATATTACTCAGCTCAGTCGAGATCTTCGCGTCTACTCTACCGGTTGGCGCTCAAATGCAAAGAATACTTTACATCATCAACGAAATCACACTGTGGTTTTTTATCGTCGAAGTGAGCCTGCGCATATGGGCGGCTCCTGAACAAAACCCCAAGTACAAGGGAATAAAAGGGCGTATAAGATATTGCTGCACGTTTTACGGCTTCATCGACGTGATTTCCACCTACCCCTTCATCATTCAATATTTCATGCCGCTGACCTACAACGGCATGAGAATCCTGCGCACGGCGCGCATCATACGAGTGTTTCGTCTCACTCGATATGCCAGCAGCTTCAGTCTTCTATCCGACTCGATCAAAGAGAAGAAAAATGAGCTCATAGTGTCAATGCAATTTCTGGTGATTGTCACTTTCATTCTTTCAATAATGCTCTACGTCTACGAGCACGATGCGCAGCCTGAGGTATACGACAACGGAATCAGGTCGGTGATATGGTCATTCGCACAATATATCGGGGATCCGGGGCAATTTGCCGACACGCCTCCCATTACGTTCGGCGGCAAGATAATAGCTTGCCTCGTGGGCATTTTAGGTATCGCTATAGTGGCTGTGCCGGCGGGTATACTCGGAGCCGGGTTCACCGAGGCGATCGAGAACAGGAACAAGAGCAACGTGATGCGCGAAAACGCCGATAAACTCCGCTCCGCCTTTCAGCGCAAGCTCGACCGTCCGTCGGGCTACCAGGTTTTGCCCCCCTACCTGTCGATCGTCACTCTCCAGACAAAGCTGTCGATGACGATGGACAATATCGTCGAGGCTGTGACATCGGGCAACGCTCCCCATTTCAGGCTTGTCAACACCGCCAGCTCCATACCGATGCGAAAAAATCCCAACGACAACATAGGGGTTGAGCATTTTTTCGTAAACCGCAGTTACGGATGCCTGATTGACCGGGGCTCTAACATAACTATCATATCCCCGTCGAGCTGTATTGACATGGGTATAAGCAACTGGTCGTTTTATCTCGCCGCGATTGGTGGTTTTAATTTTGTGAGCAGAGAATTAGGAGATACAGCCAACTATAAATCCTTCTTAAGCCAGGATGATATCAATGCCGTGCCGGGGCTTGCCGATTTCGTTAACGATTTAAACATGCTGCTGTCGCGCGAGGATGCCTGGTCGGTAATAGTTTTAGCCGCAAGCGGGCAGTTGGAGCCTGAATACCCCACACAAATTCACTTTGAAATCGGAGGAAATAAAGGTGACGAGGAGATGGGCGGAGAGGACCTGCTGGTGAAAGACTCTAAACGATACACCAAGCTTTACGAAAACTTAACGGCCAACATAAAGTCAAGGCTTGGATTTGACTGCGACCATCAGAAGTATCATGTAGTGGCGAATCCGCGGAAGTTCTTTAGACGGCATAAATTCCCTTCCAACAATATTATCCTGCGTATCGAGTGGGACAAGGTGCTGTGGGATCCCAACCGCATAGTACTTGCCGAAATAATCGCCCGCGACATCTGGCAATCGATCAAGGGCGAGGAGATGCCCGAGCCCTCCCCTATCCTCAAACAAAAAGACATAGGCTTCAGTGGCTACTTTTAGCGTAACTATCGCACCAGGCCCAAAATTCCGTTTATGACTACGATTGTTAAAGTCAATGGATATAGGTTAGGACAGGGATTGGGCGATTTAAAAATGTTTAAAAAGTTGCGCGAATGTATTTTTTTAACTTAATTTGCAACGAGCCTCCATAAGAGGCTCGTTTTTACCATGAATATCGGATTTGACGTAATAGAAACCATTAAGGAGCGCACAAGCGTGCGCACTTACGACGAGGAGAAGCCGCTGACCGACGCGCAACGGCGTCTTATAAGGCAATATGCTGATAATCTAACCAATCCTTTCGGCATCGATAAGGTGAAAATCGCGATGGCCGACAAAGTAAATCTCCAACCGGGAGAAAAACTCGGCACTTACGGCATTATCAAGGGCGCAAAGACTTATCTCGGACTGATGTGCGAAGACTCGCAGATAGCTCTCCTGGCCGCCGGATATGAGTTTGAGCAGCTTATCCTCTATATCACGTCGATCGGCCTCGGAACGGTATGGCTCGGCGCGACGTTCTCCTACAAGCGTTTCTCCCGCACGATGAAAATACCTGCGGGCTACATTCTTCCGGCCGTCAGCCCTGTCGGCACTGCCACAAAACGCCGTATGGTGGAGCGCGTGATGCGCCGATTCGCCAAGTCCGACACCCGCAAGCCGTGGGATGAATTGTTTTTCGACGGAAACTTCACCACTCCTCTCTCGCTTTGGAACGCCGGCGCCTACGACAACGCTCTCGAAATGGTGCGCATCGCCCCCTCTGCAACCAATACCCAGCCATGGCGTATAGTGAAAATAGGCAACAATTTTCATTTTTACGCGGCAACCAAGCCGAAACCCGACGCCTCCGAGCTAACTTTCCGCTACATCGACATGGGTATAGCCATTTGCCATTTCCACCTCACTGCGATAAGCGATAAGATCGATGGCGAATTTGTGATCGACGACCCGAAGCTACCCGACCAACCGAGCAACTATCGCTATATAGCCTCCTGGCAACCTAAGTGAAAAAATTAAAGCCTCCATAGCGGAGGCTTTTAATTTTTTTAGGACTAATGAGAGGTATCAGAATTTGTCGTCGAATCGCATTTCATCGAATCCCTCGACATCAAATTCGTCTTCATTATACTGGTTTTCCCCATAAAACTCTTCGTCGAAATCGTCGAGCGTAGTGGCCGCGGCCTTAGCGTTGGCTTTAGCCTCAAACACATCTATATCCATCATCTGGGCGGGAGGATTGCCCATCGCGAGAGTGCACAAGGGCTCGGAGAGGTTAGTGCCGGTCTCGATAGACTTCATCTCGATAAAGAAGGAGCGGTCGGTCAGATAATCGAAAGTGAACATCAATCGCTGGCCTTCATCCTCCACGAAATCGCTGAGGATTGTGTCCTCCATCAGATAAACATCCTCCGATGAGTCCGAGCCCATATCTTCGAGCGTGATCTCTTTGTCTTTCTCCCAATTGTCCTCGCAGAGAAAAAATGAGCAAATCTGGTTTTTATCAAACCCGACGCTGTCGCATATAGCGTTTTTAAGGTCGAGGAAAGAGTCGTCGGCGTCGATTTTTATTTCGCGACGGAAATTATCAACTTCATCTGAAACTACTCTGAATGTATATACCATAATTATGATCAATTAAATATTGTTGGGAGAGAAGGAATCCGCGAGATGCGTTTCGGCCGGGCAGAAGCCTAACTCTTAAAGAATGTTTTCGGGGGATATAGGCAATGGACGCTTGAATACTTCTTTGAAAGAGATGAGCGATTCGGTGCGCGAAAGGCCGAGATTCTGCAACTTCTCGTGGATGAGATGAAGCAGGTGGTCGTTGTTGCGCGCATGAAGCTTGACGAAAATATCGTATTGCCCGGTGGTGAAATGACATTCGACCACCTCAGGAATTTGCTCAAGCTCGTGAATAACATCCTTGAATGTGGAAGGGTCTTTCAGGAAGAAGCCCATGAAGGCGCAGGTCTCATAGCCGATCATGCTGGGATTGATCTGGGTGACAGATCCGGTTATCACTCCCATTGACTGCAATTTGGCCATGCGCTGGTGGATTGCGGCGCCCGATACCCCACATTCGCGAGCTATTTCGAGAAACGGCTTACGCGCATTGTCGGATAACATCTTAAGAATCTTAATATCAAGATTGTCGAGTTGCGATTGTGACATAAAAAATTTTATTAAATTTTCAGGCTTTTTCCCTGCTCAATTGCGCGATTACTATCATCGACGGCAAGTAAAGCCTGTTTTGGCGGTTTTCATTGCAAATATAGCGATAATTAAAAAAATTCAATGAATTATTATTGAATTTTTTTAATTTTGTAAAAAAATTTCAGATGAACATACGCTCGACCATTATAAAATCGCTCATTATAGCCGCCGCGGCCTTCTCGCTGACCGCCTGCTCACATTCTGATCAGAGCAACGGTAAGGTCACGATAGCGGTGAGCCTGCCCCCGCAAGCCGAGTTACTCAGAGCTATAGGCGGCGACTCGATCAATATCGTCACCCTGCTCCGCGCCGACTCCAATCCCGAAACATTCGAGACCTCGGTGAGCGACCTCAAGAGTGTTGCCTCGGCTCAGGCTTATTTCAAAATAGGCAATCTCCCCTTTGAGGAGACTCTGACCGCCAAAATCGGCGATTCGGCCCCAAACCTGACGTTTCACGACAATTCCAAGGGAATCAAACTTATACAGGGCACTCACTCCCACTCGGCCGAAGCCCATGAGAGTCATTCCCACGACACTGAGGCGGTAGATCCCCACACATGGTCGTCGGTAAAAAACCTGAAAATCATTGCCGCCAACATGGGCCGATCGCTCGCTGAAATCGACCCCGACCGCGCCGTCTATTACGCCGACAATCTTGCCCGGCTTCAACATAGGCTCGATTCTATGGATCAGGCTATCGCCAGCCGCATAGCCGATTCGGCCTGCGGCGCGAGCTTCCTTGTATGGCATCCGTCGCTCTCCTATTTTGCCCGCGACTACGGATTGCGTCAAATCACTCTCGGCGAGGAAAATAAGGATATGTCGGCTAAGCGACTGCGTGAAAATATAATGAAAGCATCCGACTCCAACGTGAAAGCCATATTCATTCAGAAGAATTTCGACCCTGCGCAGGCCGAAAACGTCGCCCGGCAGCTCGGCATCGCGCCTGTCGAAATCAATCCGCTCTCAGCCGACTGGGAGGGTGAGCTAAACAACGTCACAAACGCGATAATTTCCAAATAATGCGTAATCTTATTTCTTTGAGCGACGTTTCGATGCAGTGGGATGGCCGCACTGTGCTCAGCGATGTCAATCTCGACATAAATAAAGGTGACTTTATCGCTATAACCGGGCCTAATGGCGGAGGAAAAACCACACTGCTGAGAATAATACTGAAACTTCTAAAGCCCACATCGGGGCGCGTCACATATCATCCGTCGCCCGACGGCAAACCGCTTTCGATAGGCTATCTGCCGCAGAAAAACATGATCGACAGTCACTTTCCGATCACGGTTGAGGAAGTCATAAGTTTCGGGCTGATTTCAAAGAAAGGTCTCAGCGATGACGACCGCGAGAAATTGGTAGGCGACACTCTCCAGCTTGTCGGTTTAACCGAGCGCCGCGACTACACGATAAGCCAACTATCCGGGGGGCAGCTGCAGCGCGCTCTGATCGGACGCGCCCTGATAGCCAAGCCGCAGGTGCTTCTGCTCGACGAGCCGCTTAGCTATATCGACAAGCGGTTTGAATCGCGCATCTACGAGATAATCGAGGAGGTAGCCCCTACTACCACAATAGTTCTCGTCAGCCATGAGATGAGCCGTATCGCGGCTATGGCCAACAGGCATCTCATCGTTGACCGCGGCATCGAAGAATGTCATGCCGGACACCACTATTTCACTCTCGACTGTCCTTGCCCAAATACCCATACTCATAAAAACGGAGGATGCTAAGCGCACCCTCCGTTTCATTGTATTACTGACGATAGCAATCGTTTATTTCACGCGGATTTTCTGACCTGGCTGAATACGTCCGGCCTTAACTCCGGGATTCAGTTTCTCGATATCTTTCACCGAGACTCCGTTGCGACGGGCAATCGAGGTGAAGTTGTCGCCCGATTTCACTGTATGGTACGATTGACGCTGACGCTTTTCTTTCTTATTTTTCTTCGCGTTTTTGCCGTTTTTATTATTCTTTGAGTTATCAGCCTTAGCCGAATTTTTCTTTGTTGTATTGGCCGATGCCACAGGCTTATTCTCTTTGGGGGCGGCAGCCGCGACAGGCTGTTTTCTGGCCAGCTCGACGGTGGGCGCATTGTCGGTCTTGCGCTGAGGAGCCTGATCGGCTGTAGAGTCAGAGGCCATATCTTGCGGAGCTACATCAGAAGTGATGACAATCTTGACGGTGCGACCTCGGCGAAGATTCTTTATGCCGTTGGTTTCCTGAATTGACTCTACGGTGACTCCATATTGCTGGGCAAGCGAAGCGAACGTGTCGTCTTTGGTAACTTTATGGTAGATAACCTTATCGGAATTGGCGTCGGCAGCAGGCTGCGAAGCGTAATTGCGGCGAGAGGGATTGGGGTCGTTAGTTGCCGCATCCTGCGTATTGGTCTGAGCGGGGGTAGCGTCAGTCGCCGCTATCTGCGTATCGTAGGTAGTTTCCACAACCTCTTCTTTACCTTTTTTCTTAGAATTTTTGCCGGTGTTAACCTCTACGGTCGAGCGCTGGGCATACAGAGCCATGTCGTGGCAAAGAATGCTGTCGCGGCTCACGGTAAACGCGAGCGCCTGATGAGAAGGGAGGATGAGCACATAGGGGTGAACATTGCCGGGAATTATATCCTGGCGATACTGGGGGTTAAGCGTGCGAAGCGCCGACACGGGGATGTTGAGCACCTCTGAAATCTGATTGAAATGGATGCGCTCGTTGACGTGAACAGTGTCGGTAAGGATCGGACGGCGAGCCAAGGCCGGGCTTATGCCATGCTTGTCGTAATAATTCATCACATAGTTAGCGGCGATAAACACCGGAACGTAGCCTTTGGTCTCTTTGGGGAGATAGGGATAAATTTCCCAGAAATCCTTTTTGCCGCCGCCGGCGAGGCGAAGAGCCTTATTGACGTTGCCCGGACCGCAGTTGTAAGCCGCTATCGCGAGGCTCCAGTCGCCATAAATGTTGTATAGCTGCTTGAGGAAGCGAGCTGCGGCCTCCGACGAGCGTAGGGGATCGCGACGCTCGTCAACGAGGGTGCTGATCTCAAGCCCCATGTCGCGGCCAGTGGCGAGCATAAACTGCCAGAGACCCGTAGCGCCGGCGCGGCTTACGGCATCGGGGTTGAGCGCCGACTCCACGATCGGGAGATATTTAAGCTCAAGAGGCATACCTTCGCGCTCAAGGGCTTCCTCGAATATAGGCATATAATATGTGCTCATGCCGAGCATTGTCTCCACGAGCCCGCGCTTGCGGCCGGTGTACATCTCTATGTATGACTTAACAACCTCGTTAAAGGGCATTTCGATAGCTGTCGGCATCTTTTTCAGTCGATCGATATACTGATCGTCGGTTGTGACAACATCGGCCGACTTATCTACCTTTTTATCAAGCAGAATGTAATTCTGCAAATACCAGTTTTTTCTGAGATTGTGCACGTCGGCCTCGTAGCTCTCAGGGTAAACGAGGTTGGGGTCTTTAATGGTATCGCGTATTGAGAGGATATTGTCGGCTGCGAAAGCAGAGAGCGAGGCGGCTGCGAAACAAAATGCCGAGAGGAGTTTTTTGGGGAACGTCATTACTTGTCTTAAGTTGTTGGTTAAGAGATTTACATAAGGGTAGCGTTTAAAACACTATGGCCCATTGGAGACCAAGGGACGGGAGGCGGTTGCGCCCGTCCTGTATAAGCGACGGATACACGTCCATCGAGAGATCGGGAGAGATGTCGAAATGAGCGAGCGAGGCATCAACATAAGCGTCAACCATCGCAACGAGATAAACCGCCACCATGCCTATTATACATAGGTCGCGGTTGCGGCGAAAATAGTTTTTGCGCGACTGCAAAACATTGGTCAGCCAAGTCTTATCGAGCGACTCCTCGGTGACGGTCGGCGGGAAGAAGTCCATATACGACTTGGTGTTGGGGTCGTTGTCCATTATATCGGCATAAGCCTTGGTATAATCGCTGAGCATACCGTTGTTCCAGCTGGTAGCGTATCCGAGACCGAGGTAACCACCAACGACGAGTGGTAATTTCCAGTATCGTCGGTTATACAGCTGACCGAGCCCGGGAAACAGCGCGGCCATCCAAACGGCGCGAGTCGGATCGGGGTTGAAATCATATTCGCGCGGAACCCAATCGTCGATGCCGTTGCCGAGTTTCAATGCCGCTATTGAATCGGTTACTATGGCTACGGTGTCGACAGGGGTGAATATCACTCGATCGCCGGTGGCGTTAATCCTGTCCTCGATCACCTCTGCTCCGGGGCCCACGGGCTCCTGCCCTATCTGAATCGAATCGGGCAATTCGGCTCCTGGATAGGCAGGCCTGACGCCGCGGCGTATCGGGGAATGTTGCCTTGGCGTGGTCGCGCCGTTAGGCTCCTGTTCAAGCGATGTCTCCGTAATGTTATTTTTACGTAAAGAAACTGAAAAAACATTAAAAGGGAATAAAAGCAGCACCGCCAACAACGATATGAGCGATTTTTGCCATATCGGGGCGGCTGACTGATTATAGTCCGTTTTAACTGAATTCATTACTTGGAAGATAGTGATACCTAATTGGTTACGCAACCGACAACACAGTTTGTGGCTGCGGTTATGCTTGGTTTTGGGCTTTTAGCCTGTCAAATATAGTAATTAATTTGGCAAGTTCGTCCTGGTTTTTGAACGGGAAGGTGATGTTACCTTTGCCATTGCGGTCGCAAGAGAACCTTACGGGCGAGTTAAACGCTGCCGAAAGCTGGCGACGCAGTATGTCGAAATCGTTGTTTTTCTCTCGCTTTTTCGCCTCTGGCTTCGCTGCGGAGTCGAGATCGCCGTTGGCATAGGCTTTGGCGAGTTCCTCAACCTTGCGCACCGAGAGTCCCTCCTTCACTATCTGATTGTAGAGTTTGAGCTGAAGCTTCGGCTCATCTATAGATAACAACGCGCGGGCGTGGCCCATGTCAAGACGTTTGTCGCGAAGGCCGAGCTGCACCTCAGCGGGGAGACGCAAAAGACGCAGGAAATTGGCAATCGTGGCGCGCTTCTTGCCGATGCGCTCGCTCAAACGCTCCTGCGTGAGCTCATATTGCTCTATGAGTTTTTTGAACGTCAGCGCGATTTCTATAGCGTTGAGGTCTTCGCGCTGAATGTTCTCGATAAGAGCCATCTCAGTCAGCTCAGTATCGTTGGCCGAGCGGATGTAGGCAGGGACCGTTTCGAGCCCCGCTTTAATGGCAGCGCGGTAGCGACGCTCTCCGGCAATGATCTGATAGGAGTCGGGTCCTACCTTACGCAATGAAATAGGCTGAATGATGCCTATTTCGCGAATCGAGGTCGCGAGATCTTCAAGAGCCTCCTCGTCGAAGTTGGTACGCGGCTGAGCGGGGTTGGGAGAGATTTTGTCGAGAGATATTTCGTTGATTGCCGATGAACCGCGCGCGGGCGTGTCGTCCATCGAAATCAGCGAGTCGAGGCCGCGGCCTAAAGCATTGCGTTTGATTGCCATTTGTATGAGTTATTATTTACTTTGAACCGAATCAAAAAATTGGTGACTGATGGGGTCTTTTAAGCCATGAAAGCCGTTAACTACAGGCCGAAATACGTTTAAAGCGATGCGCTACCTGCGATTTTATCGGCTATTAACCCGCTTTCTTCTTGTTTTTGGCTATGATTTCCTTTGCGAGAAGCACATGGGAGGTAGCTCCGCGGCTTTCGGGATCGTAGAGTATGGCCGGAAGGCCATGGCTTGGAGCCTCGCTCAATCGGATATTACGCGGGATGACGGTGTCAAACACCATATCGGCGAAGTGACCTTTTAGCTCCTCATATATCTGGTTGGCAAGGCGCAGACGAGCGTCGTACATGGTGAGCAGGAATCCCTCGATTTCAAGCGAGGGATTGAGCTTCGATTTTATTATGCGGATAGTGTTGAGCAACTTGCTGATGCCTTCGAGGGCGAAGTACTCTGCCTGCACCGGTATGATGACCGAGTTGGCTGCGGTCAGTGCATTTACCGTGATCAGCCCGAGCGAGGGGGAGCAGTCGATTAATATGAAATCGTATTTGTCTTTGACCGAGGCAAGCAGGTCAGAAAGCACGCGTTCGCGGTGGGGCTTGTTGATGAGTTCGATTTCAGCTCCGGCGAGATCTATGCGAGAGCCTATGAGATCGAGACCTTCAACGCAAGTGGGCACCTGCGAGCCGTCTACAGGGTAGCCGTCAACGAGACATTCATAGATCGAAGAGTTCATCGTGCGGGGGTCAATACCGTAGCCCGAAGTGGAGTTGGCCTGTGGGTCAGCATCTATGATAAGCACTTTTTTACCTGCTTTGGCAAGCGAAGCGCCGAGATTTATGGTGGTGGTGGTTTTTCCTACTCCACCTTTTTGGTTTGCGATTGCAATAATTTTACCCATAAAATTGTAACGATAAGTTAGAGCAAGCGAGGGACAGCGGCATTGCCGCTAAAAAAACGTTCCACGCTTTCACGGGTGCAAAGTAACTACATTTCGTCGGGATAAAAAAGTGAATAAAAGCTAAATGTTAATAAGTGCTCGCTTTTGTAAATAACTTCGCCCCTACTCCGTGGAACATTTGAATGGGCTATATATTATAGCTTAACGCTTAACCGAGTTGCCGATTTTTTTACTACCTTTGCGACATCAACCTTCTAAACACAGATATTATGTCGGAAAACAGATCGGATTACCCGGGCAGCAACAACACTCAGCCGTTACGCCCGGCCAACTCTTCAGCAAAAGGCAAATTGAGTCCTTTGGCCGTCGCGCTTATATGCGCCGCGGTCGCAGTGGTTGCCGTTGGCATAACCTTACTTGTCGTCAACTCCAATAACGATAACGACGCGAACTTAACGGCCAACACCGCCGAGGCCGCACCGGCTTCTATCGACCACTCACCATCAAAACGCACTCCCGCCCAACAGCCGCCCAAGAAACTCAAAGTGGCTTCGGTAAGAACCTTCCGCAACATTCCGCCAGAGGCGGGAAACACCTACGTGGCCCAAAACCTAATCGACGGCGACCCCGCTACCTGCTGGGCGGTGCACTCCGACGACCCTGACAATATGGATATGAGCGGCATCGCCGGGCCTACATTCAAATTCGCCCGACCGGTGAAACTCTCTCATATCGTTATTCGCAACGGATATGCCAAAAACAAGAAGAGATTCGTGGAAAACTCTCGCCCCTCGGCCTACCATATCTTCAACGCCGATTACACCCATCCCTCCGACTTCGAAATGGCTACCGAATTTCTCTATGACGGTGACGTAACCGACACTCCGGCGCCCCAAATACTCAAAATCGACCCCGACCTCGAATCCAACAACAACATAACCACTATTAATTTTTCATTTTGGCCCCGCGATATAATCCACGGCACCCGATGGGACGATTTATCGATCTCCGAGATTGAGTTCTGGGGATGGCAATAAGGGCAATCGCGCTTTGTTGGCCTCGATTACTCTTTTTTGTAACGAATTTTTCGTATCTTCGCGCTATCAATTCACAATTCATAGTATGCAGGAAAAAATAATTATTCTCGATTTCGGCTCTCAGACCACACAGCTCATCGGCCGCAGAGTAAGAGAGCTTAACACATACTGCGAAATCGTGCCCTACAACAAATTCCCCAAAGACGACCCCTCGGTTATCGGCGTGATTCTTTCGGGTTCACCTTTCTCGGTTTACGACCAAAAAGCGTTTAAAACAGAGCTGGCCGATTTCCGCGGCAAGCTCCCCGTGCTTGGTATTTGCTACGGAGCGCAGTTCATCGCCTATACCAACGGCGGCACTGTCGAGCCTGCCAATTCACGCGAATATGGCCGCGCTATCCTGTCGAAAGTCGACAGCGACTCCCCTCTGATGAAAGGTATCGAAGCGGGGTCGACCGTTTGGATGAGCCACGGCGACACTATCACTTCGCTTGGCCCCGACTTTAAGTCTATCGCCTCTACCGACAAGGTCGCCATCGCGGCATACCAGTCGGTTAAGGAGCAGATATGGGGCGTGCAGTTCCACCCCGAAGTGTATCATACCGAAATAGGCACCCGCTTGCTCGAAAACTTTGTTGTTGACATCTGCGGATCGAAGCAGGACTGGAGCGCGGCATCGTTTATCGAATCGACCGTAGCTTCACTTCGCGAGCAGCTCGGAGACGACAAGGTTGTGCTCGGGCTGTCGGGCGGAGTCGACTCTTCGGTTGCCGCCGTGCTTCTCAACAAGGCTATCGGCAAAAATCTCACCTGCATCTTCGTGGATCACGGCATGCTCCGCAAGGACGAGTTTAAAAACGTTCTCCATGATTATGAATGTCTTGGCCTTAATGTTATCGGTGTCGATGCTTCCGACAAATTCTTCGCCGAGCTGGCCGGAGTTACAGAGCCTGAACGCAAGCGCAAAATCATCGGCAAAGGATTTATCGACGTGTTCGACGAAGAGGCTCACAAGATCAAGGATGTGAAATGGCTTGCCCAAGGCACTATCTACCCCGACTGCATCGAGTCGCTTTCGATTACCGGAACGACCATAAAGAGCCACCACAACGTCGGCGGCCTGCCCGAAAAGATGAATCTCAAGCTTTGCGAGCCTTTGAGACTTCTATTTAAGGACGAGGTGCGCGCCGTAGGTCGCGAGCTCGGCATGCCGGATCACCTTATCAAGCGACATCCCTTCCCCGGCCCCGGTCTGGCTGTGCGCATACTCGGCGACATCACTCCCGAGAAGGTTGCGGTGCTCCAGGAAGCTGACCACATCTTCATCCAGGGACTTCGCGATTGGGATCTTTACGACAAGGTATGGCAGGCGGGAGTCATACTCCTCCCTGTTCAAAGCGTTGGAGTCATGGGCGACGAGCGTACATATGAGCGCGCCGTCGCATTGCGAGCTGTCACCTCTACCGATGCCATGACAGCCGACTGGGCACATCTCCCCTACGAATTCCTCGCTAAAGTGTCCAACGACATCATCAACCACGTTAAAGGCGTCAACCGCGTAACCTACGACATCTCCTCAAAGCCGCCAAGCACAATCGAGTGGGAATAATTAACCCACTCTGACACCCAGAATAATTTTTATTTTAATTTATATAAATCAGCCACTTAGCACAGACTTCACTGATTGCTAAGTGGTTGCTTTTTTAACCTGTTTTGTAAAATTGTACCCTAAAATCGTACCCTATACTTGGTAGATACAATTTTTTTGAGTAATTTAGCCAGTACAATAGCGAAAGGTGGTGATTACAGAATGGGGTTATTTATTGGGTGTGGTTACCAAAATCTATCTTGGATTGAGAGAAAAAGAACTATTAGAAACATACTATCTACTGGATTTTTAATACAGCTATTAAATAATAGCTACATATAGAGGATGTCTTTCAAAGATAATTGCTAACTTTGCAACTGCAAACCCATTAAGGGTAAGCAGACATACATAGAAGGCGTTTTCGCTTCATTCTTATTGGAGAAACCTAGGAAATTTCAACCAATTAAATACAGAATGGAGGTGAAAGATGCTCTCTTTGGCTTGTAATATCATCTCACTTGATATACAGTCAAAGTGGAGTCCGTTTCACTTATCTGTATTTATGGCTATCCTAGGGCCACCCCAATAAGGTAAGTGGAAATATTGGCTCCACTTTCTTTGTGTGGTCTTTCAATCATTCACATACAAAAGCATCTTAAAGCCATAGATGCAAAAGGAAAAACAAAATGAGGTGGTTAACAGATTTGATTTTGACTTTATTCATAATAATTCCAAATGTTTCTTACGGGACCAAGCTTGAAATTGCACTTGTAAGTGCTGGAAATTTGATTAACCAAATAGACTTGTCTACTATTGGTGAAATTTCAGAATTAACCATAAGTGGAGAAATTAACGGTACAGATGTATTAACTATCAACAAGTGTGTAAATCTCAAAACCCTTGATTTGCAAAATGCCACTATCAAAGAAGGTGGTATGCCTTATTATCAGCATGACAATAACGCATGGGAATGTGAAGATAATACCATTACTCCCTTTTTCCTTTATGGTTGTGATAATATTCAAAACTTCTTAATGCCACTTGGCACAACGGCGATTTCCGATAAAGCTTTTCATTCAAAACGAAGTTTAAAAACGATCAAACTAAATGACGGTTTGCAAACAATCGGAGAATCATGTTTCGTAGATTGCGTCTCCCTCATGGCTATAACCATACCTGCCTCTGTAGAAAGTATTGGTGATAAATCCTTTAATGGTTGTATATCATTAAACAAAGTAGTTTTTAATGATTCTGAAAAAGTACTGTCCATTGGAGAAAACTGGAAAAGTAATTGGAATAACGGTTTGTTTAATGAGTGTAAGATTGAAACCGTTTATATCGGTCGCGATTTAAACAACGGCTGTTTTAACAACAATCCTGTTAATAAAGTAGAAATATCAAATAATGTGTCATTCCTACCGAATGATCTATTCCTTAATTGTGAAAAACTATCCGAAATATATATCCCTTCTTCAGTAAAAGCTATTGGAAGTCGCTGTTTCTATTCTTCGGGGCTCCAATTTATTAGTGGTATGACTGGCGTCGAAACGATTAGTGATGAGGTATTCACATTTTGTCCTTTAAATTCTTTTGTGGCTCAAAATTCATTAAAATATATTGGGGCGGCATTTGGTTATTGTAAGAATTTATGTACAGTAGATTTATCAATTTCACATATAGAATACCTCTATGGTACTTTTGAATCATGTGAGAATTTAAAAACCATTATATTACCTCAGGGTCTAATAGAGGTTGGAGAAAGTACTTTTGAGAATTGTAAGTATTTAGATGCTATTATTTTGCCATCTTCTTTGGAGACAATTGGCCGTCGAGCATTTGGATACTGTTATAGTCTTAATTCCATTGAGTTTCCATATTCTCTTAAAGAAATTAGAGAAGAAGCATTTTACAGTTGTTCAAAGATAACACAAATCACACTTCCTCATTCCATTGTAGGAATTGGATATAAAGCATTTTACGATTGTAAAAGTTTATCTTATGTTGAGTTTGAATCTTCCGATAAGCAATTGGTATTTAATTATGAATTAGAGGATAGAGGTGGTGAAAGAGAAAGAACCGGGGTACATTGGACCTACCATTATAATAGGGTTCCTCATCTTGATTTATTTGCAGGTTGCCCTCTGAAAAAAGTTGTGATCAATCGTCAGATAAAGAATACGCGGCAGGGCAAAGAATTATACCATACACGTACAGATAGCTATGGCGATGTCCTTAATTATTATTATCTATGGGGCGAAAATATTCTTTTTGATGGGATTGAGACCATAGAGGAAGTAGAATTTGGTGGCAAGATACACTATATAGAAGATTGTCTCTTTTCAAGATGCCGTAATCTATCTAAATTATTCTTTAACGATTGCGTCATTGATTCTATAGGTGAATTTTCATTTTCTTCGTGCAATTTACCAGAGCTAGCATTGCCAATCAGCACCACCAAGATAAAGAAAGGTGCATTCTCATCCAATAAATTAAAAACAATTTGTATAAACGGTATTTGTGAATTTATTGATGAAACAGCTTTTGTATATAATCAAGAGATTGACTTAATTCAATGCTTAAATCCTATTCCACCTCATATATTTGAAAATATTTTTGATGCCGACGTTTATAATAATTCTTTATTACAAGTTCCAACTTCTTGTAAGAATCGATACTGGATTCATCCCTATTGGGGATTATTTAAGAATATCACTGAATCCGAATTTCCAATAACAACTATTAGATTTGAGGGTGTTTCTGATATTATTAATCTAAAAGTTGGCGAAGAATTTCGATTATCCACAGCTATATCTCCTAATTATCCAAATAAAAATATTTACTACCATTCTGAAAATATTGATATCGCAGAAGTATCAAACACAGGTCTTATATGTGCCATTAGTGAAGGTCGTACTATCATTAGCGCTACCTGTGATGGCCTTTCAACAGAAATGATAGTAGTAGTTGAAGGTGCATCAGGAATTAAGGAAATATTTTCCGACGAAGAAACTATTGAAATTTATGATGTTTTAGGAAATTTACTGATTCAAGATAAACAATCCGTTGCGTTGAGTAAATTACAAAAAGACAGATTATATATAATCAAAGGAAAAACAAAAGCAACAAAGGTAATGTACAGATAGGTATGTATAATTGGCTCGGAATATTCACAGAGAGACAGAACTGAACACTGCAAAATATGCATAACACACTGAAATGAAAGCGATAGCCTAAATTTGAAGGTCGTTGAGGTTAGATTAGACTTCAACGACTTTCATTTTCATTCAGATAAGAACATTTTTGAATATTATATCATCGCCATTCTTGAAATATATTTCGTATTTTTGCATTGATAAAATCACCTTTAAATTTAACTAATGATTTATGAGCAAAGTTAAAACAATGATTCTTTTAGTGGTTTTAGCGTGCATATATGCTATCCTCACAATTAAGCTCGATCTCTTTTGGAAATTTGGAGAGTGGCAAAAAGCTGATAACATAAATGATATAATAGTAAATCTCTCATATAGTATATTAGCTGCTGTTATATTTTATGTCTTTATCGATATAGTACCTTATTATACGAAAAAAAGAAAAATGAGGCAAGTTTTACGAACAAAGATAGATCGAATAAAACAGGACCTCAATAGTGCTAAGAATGCTATATATCTTCCACCTTTTACAGAAGTAGCAAAAACAAGAGACGGATACATTACAGATTTTGAAAATAAGAACCTCTATGATGCTTATTGTCTGGGTATTTATGGCTTCAAAAACATAAGAGAGTTCCTTGAGTATAATAGAACTCGGATAAGAAACTCTATTCTTGAAATATTAAGTTATTCTGATTTCCTAACTGAAAAAGAGGTCAAAACATTGGCTGATATAAACTCTTCTCTCTATATAAATGGATATCTCTTCATAAAAGATTTTGAGATGATGAAAATTCAACCTGATTTGTATAACAATCAGAAAGAGATTGGAGAGAGCATTTATAACATAAACGAGTTGATTAAAAAGTTATAAAGTATGGGGCACAAAACGAAGCGATTGAAGTTGAGGTCTGCGGTTTTTGATGGAATGTTTTGATTTAGCGTGAGTTAGGGATGTGTGAGGAGGATGGCCGGAAAAAACGAAGCGTTTACATTGGCTGAATTTCGGTTTACATTTCGGGGGCGAAAGGTTTACATGAGGCTTACGTTAGGCTTCTGATCGCGGAGGGTGGGTTTACATTATCTGTTCAGGAGGTGGGATGGGTAGATGGCATCGGCTTCGTGCCGTTTTTTTGTGACTACTTCCTAAAATATTTTATTTAAAAGGTTGCAAATAGCTGTTATTTGTGTATATTTGCAGAAAATTTCAGAGTATGAGAAAGACAAAATGCATCATCGTCCACTTGACCGGGAAGCGCAGAACGCTTGCTTTCGGCTCCA
>CAZJBM010000001.1:0-239124 GCA_964544595.1 uncultured Barnesiella sp. | reverse complement strand
GAGGAATTCTTCAAACAAATCGCTAATTTTGCACTTGCCAGTTGAACCTGCATTTATTAAGATTCAATATTGATTATATTAATTTTCGGCACTTACTTATTGGTTATTACGTCGAAATGTCGTAAATTTGCACTGCGAAATTAGCGACATATCGTCTTTTGGTTTAAAAATATCACTTATTTAATTGTCATTCAACGAATTACATAATTAAACCTGCGATTATCCATCCTCCTTTCTCAGATATGCCGTTGGATTATTTCGTGATTTTTAATTTAAATCCACCACTCTAATATGTGCGGAATAGTAGGTTATATAGGAAAAAATGATTGCTATCCTATACTCATCAAAGGCCTTCATCGACTCGAATATCGCGGATATGACAGCGCCGGCATAGCAATTGTACATAACAATATCATAAATCTTTACAAGTCAAGAGGCAAAGTGTCGGAATTAGAGAAACTTTGCGAATCGAAATGCACCGAAGGCACACTCGGCATAGCCCACACCCGCTGGGCAACCCACGGCGAGCCCAACGACACCAACGCCCATCCCCATATCTCTCAAGACAGCAATATCGCTATCGTTCACAACGGCACGATAGAGAACTACAGCGTGCTCAAAGAGGCGCTTAAGGAGCACGGTTGCGAATTCCAGACCGAGACCGACACTGAGGTGCTCGTGCAGCTGATTGAGTATATCAAAGACACTAATAAATGCTCGCTACAATCAGCTGTAATCGAAGCGTTGAGCCAAGTGATCGGCGCCTATGCAATCGCTGTAATTGACAAAAACACTCCCGACACTATCATAGCGGCTCGCAAAAGCTCACCCCTCGTAATCGGTATAGGCGACGACGAGACATTCATCGCATCTGATGCCACTCCTTTTATCGAGTACACCAATCAGGTTGTCTATCTCAACGACGACGAAATCGCCATCGTGAAGCGCGGTGAACCCCTTAAAGTCGTGAAATCAAACAACGAGCCTTCGGAAATCGATATACAGACCCTGAAGCTCTCCGTCTCCCAACTCGAGAAAGGCGGCTACCCGCATTTCATGCTTAAGGAAATATTTGAGCAGCCCGAAACACTCGGTGACTGCCTCCGAGGCCGCATTGTCGATGGCCACATCCAACTTTCGGGCGTCACCGACAATAAGGATGTGTTTCTCAACGTGAATCGCATCATTATAGTCGCTTGCGGCACATCATGGCACGCCGGCCTGATAGGCAAACGCCTCATTCAGGATTTCGCGCGTATACCGGTAGAAGTGGAGTATGCCAGCGAATTCCGCTACTCGAATCCCGTTATCACCGACAAGGATATTGTGATCGCGATATCTCAGTCAGGCGAAACTGCCGACACGCTCGCCGCTATCCAGTTAGCTAAACAGCGCGGGGCATTTGTCTACGGCGTCTGCAACGTGGTCGGCTCATCAATAGCGCGAGCCACCGACTCAGGCACGTATATTCACGTAGGCCCCGAAATCGGCGTCGCTTCAACAAAAGCATTCACAGGCCAGGTGACCGTTCTCACCATGCTCGCGACAGCTCTCGGTGAGCTCAGAGGCACTGTCGATAAAGATATTGTAAAGAAAGTTGCAGCTGCTCTTTATCGCTTACCCGACCTCATCACTCAGACACTTCAACTCAACGAGTCGATAGAGAAGCTTGCCCGCACTTTCACTTACTGCCACAACTTCTTATATCTTGGCCGCGGCTACAACTATCCTTCAGCTCTTGAAGGAGCGCTTAAGCTCAAAGAAATCAGCTATATCCACGCCGAAGGTTATCCGGCAGCAGAGATGAAACATGGCCCTATCGCACTGATTGACAAAGAGCTCCCTACGGTGTTCATCGCGCCCAACGATGTTATGCACGAGAAAATCGTCTCCAACATACAGCAAGTGAAGGCACGCGGCGGCTCAGTAATTTCAGTTATAACCAAGGGCGACAAAGAGATCGCCGAACTCTCCGACCACGTAATGGCTATTCCTGAAGTGCCCGAATGTCTCTCGCCGGTAGTCGCATCAATACCGCTGCAGTTGCTCGCCTATCATATCGCTGTAGTGAAGGGGTGCAACGTGGATATGCCCCGAAATCTCGCGAAATCAGTTACCGTGGAGTAAAAAATGATTGATGTTGAGAAGGTTATTCCCGACGCCGCTGACCACCGCCGTAAGACGGAGCAAGTAAAAGAGATGTTTGACAACATCGCGGGTTCTTACGATCGCATGAATCGCATCATGAGCTTCGGGATGGATTTAAGATGGCGAGCTAACGCTATCAACCGACTTGCCAAACATCTTTCGGGTTCGGGAATCAAACAGCCCGAAGTGCTTGATTTAGCATGCGGCACAGCCGACTTCTCAATAGCTATCGCGAAGCGTATTCCCGATGCTAAAATCATTGGGGTTGACCTATCGGACGGAATGTTGGAAATCGGAAGAGAGAAGGTTGCAAAAGAGAAAGTCGCTCAACGCGTTTCCCTCAGACAAGCCGATTGCCTTAATCTCCCATTCCCTGACAACAGTTTCGATTGCGTCACGGCAGCTTTCGGAGTAAGAAATTTCCAGGATCTTGCAAAGGGTTACGCAGAGATGTTGAGGGTGCTACGCAGCGGAGGAGTTATATGGATTTTGGAGTCATCCTATCCTTCAGCGCCGACAATACGACCTTTCTACAACTTCTATGCCGAAAAAATGATTCCGATGATAGCTAATATGTTAGGCAAAAACGATAAAGCTTATCATTACCTCCCGGCAAGCATTCGCAAAGTGCCGAGCGGACTCGACATGACAGCTCTCATCACCGATGCCGGATTTATAAATCCGTCGCTCCATAGATATTTCATGGGCGTGTGCACATTATATACCGCTGCAAAGCCCTGAAAGCTTATTAATAATAAGAAATGCCGCGAATGTCAAAAAGCAAAGGACATTCGCGGCATTTTTATTTCAAACAAAGAGCTTATTTGCGCTGAAGTATATACGTGCGGTGGGGCGCCGCAATGCCGGTCAATTTACCTTTCTTTACTTTAAACTCCTTGTTGTAAACGACATCACGATATGTGCCGTTGGGGAGGCCCGTAGGAACGTCTACATAATTAGATATGCCAGAGATATTGACAATAGCCGCTCCTTTGTTGCCGCGGTTCACTACAAGCACTTCGCCGTTGTCCGACACCTGAATGTCTTCTTTCTGACCGTTCATAGCAGAGCGGAACTTATTCACGGTCACAACTTCGGGGTGGAAGAATTCGTCGTTGCCTCTGGCGCCGAGGATGTTGTCGCCCCAATAAGCTTTGCGGGAGGAGTTCATCGGGCGGGAGAAGAAGAGGGGAGTGCCGTTTTGGCGCGCGGTAAGGAAAACCCACCCCGTACGGATCTGGTCGTCGGTGAGATGAGCCGATTCGTGAGCGTTGGCGTAGGTATCATGGCTTTCAACCCAGGTAGTGAGATACTCGGGGGCGGCGGAGTGATACCAATTGATAATATCAATGCCCTTTGCGGAATTCTTTTCGAGCGCTTCTCGGAGGACGTGGCCGTAGGAAGATGCTGTCTGCCCCATATAGTCGGCATACTCAGCTTCGGGCACATTCTTATCCTGGAGGATCTCCCCATAAACAAATAAAGAGTCGTAAGGCACTGCCAATTTCACCCCTTTGACCGATTTACGGCCTGTAGCGACATCCCAAAAATCATTTTCCTTGACGCCTGAAGCCGTATCAACGGGATCGGAATGTACGCCGATATGCTTAGCAGTGTCGTATCTGAATCCGTCTACACCGAGACTCAACAAGTCATTGACAAACTCCATATAGTATTTCTGGAAATCGGGGTTCTCTGTGTTGACATCAGGAAGTGCGCCCGAAGCCCATAGGGTGCACTGGTAGCGATCATTATAATCTCTCACAGGGTTCAAGCCCTGGGAATGATAGAGTTTGTCGCGTCCGCCGACGGCCTTAATCATGTCCTCCGACACGCAATCGACGTCAAAAGCCGTGTGATTAGGCAACACATCGACTATTACCTTCATGCCGTAGACGTTGGCTGAATCCATCATCTCCTTCATTTGGTCTCGGGTACCGGTGATATAGTTACCGATTTTCCAATCGGTGGGTTGATAGTAGTAATACCAGTTGCCTTCGGTCACGTCGTCGTCAAAGATTTTCTTACCCGCGCCTTCGGGCTGAAAACATTCCTGCACGGGGGAGGTCTGAATCATTGTGAAGCCCGCATCGGCGATTTTCTTCATGTTTTCGGCAATTGCGGGAAAATTCCAGCTCCATACATGAAGTATTGTCTCCGTATTAGTCACGTCGGGGTTGTGCGTCACGCGATCTTTTGACATCGCGGGGAGTGACGCGAGAGCCATCAGTGCCACGACTGATGCGCCCAAAGTCGGTAGTCTTTTCATTATTATATTATAGTATTAAGTTTTCAGGTATCGCGATTTTTATAATTTCGACCTTAAAATTAAGAAATAATTGTGAAAGTTGATCAGCGTGAGAGCTAATTTTTCGTGTTGAAAAAATTTTATTAAAAAAAATGCTTTGAAAAGGAAAATTGTTGTAAATTCGCGCTCAAATAATACGGATTCTATTTATGGAACCTCTCAAACATGAGTGCGGCGTGGCTATGATACGCCTACGCAAGCCACTCGAATATTATCAGGAGAAGTATGAGACATGGCAATACGGTCTCAACAAGCTCTATCTCCTTATGGAGAAACAACACAACAGAGGTCAGGAGGGCGCAGGCGCCGCTTGCGTGAAACTTGAGGCTCAGCCAGGCGAAGAATTCATGTTTCGCGAAAGAGCCTTAGGATCAGGAGCTATCACCGAATGTCTCAGCAATATTCACCTCCGCTTCAAAGACTTCTCAACCAAGCAACTCAACGACGCACAGTTCGCCAAAAGCTTCATCCCCTTTGCCGGCGAAATTTATATGGGCCACCTTCGGTACTCAACTACCGGTAAGAGTGGCCTTTCTTATGTGCATCCGTTTCTGCGTCGCAACAACTGGAAAGCGCGCAACCTGCTGCTTTGCGGTAATTTCAACTTGACAAATGTCGACGAGATTTTCAGCAAACTTTCGGTCAAAGGTCAGCATCCGCGAATTTATTCCGACACATATCTGCTTCTCGAGCAGTTAGGCCACCGACTTGACCGCGAAAGCGAGCGGGTATTTGCCGAAGCTTTTTCGATGGGACTGACCGATATGGCAATCACTGAATATATCGAACGTAATATCGATGTGTTCAACATACTGACCACTGCCGCACCCGACTGGGACGGAGGTTACGTGATCTGCGGAGCGACAGGAAGCGGCGAAATATTCACCCTCCGCGACCCGCATGGCATACGCCCATGCTTCTGGTATGCCGACGATGAGGTCGTGGTGATAGCCTCGGAGCGCCCGGTGATTCAGACGGCTTTTAATCTCGAAGCTGACGATATACATGAGCTCACCCCCGGGGAGGCTTTGAAAGTAAGCCGCTCCGGCGAAATTAACCTCAAGCAGATTATAGAACCTGCCGAACCGAAAAAATGCGTTTTCGAGCGTATTTACTTCAGTCGCGGAAGCGACCGCGACATATATAAAGAGAGAAAAGCCCTCGGATTGCAACTTGTAAATCCAATTCTTAAAGCCGTTGACGGAGATCTCAAGCACAGCGTATTCTCCTTTATACCCAATACGGCCGAAGTAGCGTTCTACGGGATGCTTGAGGGGCTTAAACAGCATCTCAACCAGCAGAAGATTAAGGAAATCGAGGCCCTTGGCCACCTTCCTTCGCACGAAGAACTCGAAGGAATATTGAATCAATATATACGAAGCGAGAAGGTAGCTATAAAGGATATAAAATTACGCACGTTCATTACCGAGAACGCAAGCCGTAACGAACTTGCGGCCCATGTCTACGACATAACATACGGCGCCTTGACACCCTACGTCGACAACCTCGTGATTATCGACGACAGTATAGTGCGTGGCACAACGCTAAAAGAAAGCATATTGAGAATACTCGACCGCCTACATCCTCGAAAGATAGTCGTCGTATCCTCGTCGCCTCAGGTGCGATACCCCGACTATTACGGTATCGACATGGCCAATATGGATGAGTTTATAGCCTTCAGGGCAGCTATCGGATTACTTCTCGATAACGGCCGCCGCGACGTGATAGACTCTGTGTATAATCAATGCAAGGAGCAAATCGGAGCGCCAGACGATAAGCTTTATAATCCGGTAAAATTGATATATGACGGATTTACCGACGAGGATATTTCCAATAAAATGGTTGAAATGTTGAGACCCGAAGGTGTTGAATGCCCAATCGAGATGGTGTTTCAATCAATCGAAGGAATGAGGGCGGCTTGCCCCGATCATACAGGCGATTGGTATTTCACAGGCGACTACCCAACTTACGGCGGCCTAAGATTGCTTCACCGCGCCTTCATAAATTATTACGAAAATAGGTTTCCAATAGATAATTATAAAATAAATGACTAACGCTACGATAGTGCTGAGCGATGGCACGCGCATCAGAGGTAAATCATTCGGGGCTAAGAAAGCCGTAGCCGGAGAAATAGTATTCAATACAGCCATGGTCGGCTATCCTGAAAGTCTCACCGACCCGTCGTATGCCGGACAGATTCTTACCTTCACTTACCCTCTGATCGGCAACTACGGCGTGCCTTCGACCGAGATGACGCCTACCGGTTTAGGCAAATTCATGGAGAGCGAGCGTATTCACCCTCGCGCGATAATTGTGAGCGATTACTCTGAGGAGTATTCCCACTGGAACGGCAAGCGTTCACTCTCGCAGTGGCTCCAGGATGAAGGTATTCCGGGAATCACCGGGGTTGACACCCGCGCGCTCACTAAACTCCTTCGCAAAAACGGCGTGATGAAAGCCAAAATCGTATTCGACGACGACTCTGAAATTTGCAATGAGGAAGATTACGCGACAGTCAACTTCGTGGAGCAAGTATCGTGCAAAGAGATTATCAGATACAACGAAGGCGCTCCTAAAAGGGTAGTACTGGTTGATTGCGGAGTGAAGCATAATATAATCCGCAGCTTAATTTCAAGAGGTGTTGAAGTGATCAGAGTTCCTTGGGATTACGACTTCAACACTCTGGAATTCGACGGACTTTTCCTCGCAAACGGCCCGGGAAACCCCGAAACATGCCAGGCGACCGTGGAGAATATACGTAAGTTTCTCAACAACCCGAATACTCGCCCATGTATGGGAATATGTATGGGAAACCAGCTTTTGGCTAAAGCTGCCGGAGCTTCTATCATTAAATTGAAGTATGGCCATCGCGGCCATAATCAGCCTGTAAGGATGGCGGGTACGAACCGCTGCTTTATCACCAGCCAGAACCATGGTTTCGCTGTAGATAACGACTCGATTCCAACCGACTGGGAGCCATTGTTCATCAATCTCAACGACGGGACTAATGAAGGTATCCGTCACAAGAGCAATCCCTGGATGAGCGCGCAATTTCACCCTGAAGCGTGCAGCGGGCCTGTTGATACGGATTTTATGTTCGACGACTTTGTCAAGACCCTCTGAGCCAAGTCGCTCTAAAGCCGATTAAAATCCTGATTAATTATCTAAATCACGTTGACTTATTTATGAATCAAAATAAATTGAAAAAGGTACTGCTTTTAGGATCTGGAGCACTGAAAATCGGTGAGGCCGGAGAATTTGACTACTCTGGAGCTCAAGCACTCAAAGCGCTCAAGGAAGAAGGCATCGAGACCGTGCTGATTAACCCTAATATCGCTACCGTGCAGACGAGCGAAGGGTCGGCCGACAAGATATATTTTCTACCCGTCACCTCATATTTCGTTGAAAGAGTAATAGAAAAAGAGCGGCCTCAGGGCATTCTCCTCGCTTTCGGCGGACAAACGGCATTGAATTGCGGCGTCGAGCTATTCAAAAAGGGCATATTCGATAAGTATGGCGTAAGCGTGGTCGGCACCCCGGTGCAGTCGATTATCGACACCGAAGACCGCGACATATTCGTAAAGAAACTAAACGAAATCAATGTTAACACCATCAAAAGCCACGCTTGCGATAATATAGAGGAAGCTCGCAAAGCGGCTTCTGACCTTGGCTATCCCGTCATATTACGCGCGGCCTTCGCTTTAGGAGGACTGGGCTCTGGGTTCTGTGACAATGAGGAGCAACTAAATACGCTCGCGGAAAAGGCATTCTCGTTTTCTCCGCAAGTGCTTGTGGAGAAGAGTCTTAAAGGATGGAAGGAAATTGAATACGAGGTGGTGCGCGACAAGTATGATAATTGCATCACCGTCTGCAACATGGAGAATTTCGACCCACTCGGTATCCATACGGGAGAAAGTATTGTCGTCGCCCCGTCGCAGACGCTCACTAACTCAGAGTATCACAAACTCCGCGCCCTAAGCATCAAGATAGCTCGCCATGTCGGTATCGTCGGGGAATGTAATGTGCAGTATGCTCTCGACCCCGATTCGGAAGACTACCGCGTAATCGAGGTTAATGCCCGCCTGAGCCGCTCGTCGGCTCTCGCTTCGAAAGCGACTGGCTACCCATTAGCTTTCGTAGCCGCAAAACTCGGTCTCGGATATGGGCTTTTTGAACTGAAAAACTCGGTGACCGGTACAACTTCGGCCTTTTTTGAGCCAGCTCTCGACTACGTTGTATGCAAAATTCCCCGCTGGGACTTAGGTAAATTTCACGGAGTCGACCGCGACCTCGGCTCATCAATGAAATCGGTAGGTGAGGTGATGGCCATTGGACGCACTTTTGAAGAAGCTATACAGAAAGGCCTTAGAATGATAGGACAAGGGATGCACGGTTTCGTCGGCAATAAAGAGCTGCGCATCAACGATATAGATAAGGCTCTTAAAGCACCTACCGACAATCGCATCTTTGTCATCTCCAAAGCGATGCTTAACGGATATACCGTAGATGATATACATAACCTTACGAAAATCGACCTTTGGTTTCTGCATAAACTTCGCCATATCGTTGATACATACTTGGAGCTGAAACAAGTAGGCGGATTAGACCAGGTATCTGCCGATCAATTGCTCAAAGCAAAAAAACAGGGATTCAGCGATTTTCAGATTGCCCGCGCCCTCGGCCTTGAAGAAAGAATGGAGATAGAAGAAGCGCAGCGGATAGTGAGAGAACGGCGTATCCAATCAGGAATAGTGCCATTCGTTAAACAGATTGACACGCTTGCCGCCGAATATCCCGCACAGACCAATTACCTCTATCTTACATATTCTGCTACCGAAAACGACATTACCATCTCGCCGATACCTCCATCTATCGTTGTGCTCGGCTCTGGTGCTTACCGTATCGGCTCATCGGTAGAGTTCGACTGGTGTGGCGTTCAGGCACTCAAAACCATTCGCGAGCAAGGATTTCAGTCGGTCATGATTAATTATAATCCAGAGACAGTGTCAACCGATTACGACATGTGCGACCGACTTTACTTCGACGAGCTTTCGTTTGAACGCGTCATGGACATTCTTGAGTTTGAAAACCCGAAAGGAGTGGTTGTATCAACGGGAGGTCAGATACCCAACAATCTCGCGATGCGACTCGATTCTCAGAACGTGCCCATACTCGGCACATCGGCCCGCGATATCGACAATGCTGAAGATAGAGAGAAATTTTCGGCCATGCTCGGACGCATTGGCGTCGATCAACCCCGCTGGAGCGCATTGACATCGAAGGAGGATGTTGATAAATTTGTCGACGAAGTTGGTTTCCCGGTTTTGGTGCGTCCTTCATATGTACTGTCGGGAGCCGCGATGAATGTATGCTCCAACGCTGACGAACTCGAACGATTCCTGCGTCTCGCCGCCAACGTGTCGAAGAAGCACCCGGTAGTTATAAGCAAATTCATGCAAGGAGCTAAGGAGGTTGAGATGGATGCGGTGGCTCGCAATGGTGAGATTATAGCATACGCCATAAGCGAGCATATCGAGTTTGCGGGCGTCCACTCGGGCGATGCCACAATCCAGTTCCCGGCCCAAAAGTTGTATGTCGAAACGGTTAGGAAAATCAAGAAAATCTCCGGCAAAATAGCGAAAGAGCTTAATATTCATGGGCCTTTCAACATTCAATTTCTCGCCCGCGACAACGACATTAAAGTTATAGAATGTAATCTACGCGCGTCGCGTAGTTTCCCATTCGTCAGCAAAGTATTAAAAATCAACTTCATAGAGCTGGCAACGAAAATAATGCTCGGAGTCCCGGTAGAGAAACCCGGTAAAAGTCTTTTTGACTTTGACTATGTCGGCATTAAGGCAAGCCAATTCTCTTTCAACCGCCTCCAGAATGCCGACCCGATATTGGGCGTCGACATGGCTTCGACCGGCGAGGTAGGCTGCTTGGGTGAGGACACAAGCTGCGCATTGCTAAAATCGATGCTTTCAGTAGGCTATCGTATTCCCGAAAAGTCGGTTTTGATTTCTTCTGGCGGACCGAAACAAAAGGTTGCCATGCTTGAAGCCGCTCGACAACTTAAAGATAAAGGCTATGAGCTGTATGCCACCGGCGGCACAAGTCGATTCCTTGCTGAGAATGGAGTGGAAAATACACGCGTATACTGGCCGAGCGAGCAGGGAACACCCCAAGCGCTCGAACTCTTGCATGACGGCGTGATAGATATGGTGGTTAATATTCCTAAAGACCTGACTCCGAAGGAGCTAACCAACGGTTATAAAATACGCAGAGCTTCGATTGACCTTAATATTCCGCTGATTACCAATGCCCGATTGGCATCGGCGTTCATCCAGTCATTCTGCGAGATGAGTCCCGACGACCTCGAAGTGCGTAGCTGGGATGAGTATAAGTAGTATTTTTTACGTCAAAAATTGGTTAAAAGATTTTATTTTTTGGTCAAATTATCATAACTTTGCCTTGTAAAATCGCAAATGGATTTAATAAATTTCACAAAGATGCATGGCTTAGGCAACGATTACATTTACATCGATTGCACAGCCTGCCGCCCCCCCGAGCGAATCGAGGAATTATCGAGGGAAATGAGTCCGCGGCACTCTTCGGTCGGGTCCGACGGAATAATCCTGATTCTCCCCTCAGAAATAGCCGATTTCAGAATGCGGATATTCAACGCCGACGGCTCTGAAGCCAAAATGTGCGGAAACGGCTCGCGATGCGTTGGCAAATATGTCTACGACCATCACCTCACCACTAAAACTACCTTAACGCTCGAGACTAATTCGGGCGTTAAACATTTAAACCTGACCATCAATAAGGATACTGATACGGTATGTGAAGTGACGGTCGACATGGGTGCGCCAGATTTCGAGCGTCAAGTTTATGCGCAAGCAAATAGCACTGAGCTCAGGAGCTTTATCGATCAACCGATTATGACATCGATAGGGGAGTGCTTGCTGACTGCCGTGTCAATGGGCAATCCTCATGGCGTGATTTTCATAGACAACAACATCGACAATCTCGATTTGGCCTCAATCGGCCCGGAGCTGGAGAACCACCCGATTTGGCCCGACCGCGCTAACATCGAGTTCATTAACGTGATTGACCCTTTAACTATAAAAATGAGAGTTTGGGAGCGAGGGTCGGGCGAGACTATGGCATGCGGCACAGGCGCATGCGCCTCGGCCGTAGCTTTCTTAGAAAAGACAGGCCGACTCGGTGTTGACGGCTCGACTGTGAACGTTAAGCTCAAAGGGGGAGACTTGAGTATCTCTGTTAATCCGAGCGATCTTCACGTATTGATGACAGGACCGGCAGAGGAAGTTTACAATGCGACTTACAGGCGCAAAAAATAACGAGAAAGTATGGGTAGGATAAACGATAATTACCTGAATCTTAAGCAGAGCTATCTCTTCAGCGAGATCGCGCGCAAAGTAAGCGAATTTCAACACAACCACCCCGCGGCTGAAATAATACGTATGGGCATCGGCGATGTCACTCGCCCTCTTTGTCAAGCTGTGATCGACGCTTTGCATAAAGCTGTAGACGAACAGGCCGATTCATCGACCTTCAAAGGATATGGGCCTGAGCAAGGCTATAGTTTTCTCCGCGACAAAATATCGCGATTTGACTATCGAGACCGCGGCATCGATATCTCGCCGGAAGAAATTTTCGTTAGCGATGGCGCTAAATCAGATGTCGGAAATATAGGCGACATACTTGCCGTTGGCAATACCGTCGCCTTGACCGATCCGGTCTACCCTGTGTATTTCGATACCAACATAATGGCCGGACGCAAACTTGACATCGAGTTACTCCCATGCACTGCCGGAAATGGGTTTGTACCTCCTTTCCCAACCAAGAAAGCCGATATAATTTACCTTTGTTATCCAAACAACCCGACAGGGACGGCTCTCAACGCAAGCCAATTGAAAAAATGGGTGGATTACGCCAAAGAAAACGGCTCGATTATATTGTTTGATTCGGCTTACGAGGCTTTTATAACCAGCCCGGATGTGCCTCACTCAATATACGAAATCGAAGGGGCAAAAGAGGTAGCGATCGAATTCAGAAGCTTTTCCAAGACTGCCGGATTTACCGGGTTGAGATGCGCATATACGGTTGTTCCTGATGCGCTCTACGGCATTGACGAGTATGGCAACAAGATTCAGCTGAATAAGCTATGGAATCGCCGCCAGACCACAAAATTCAATGGAGCGAGCTATCTTTCGCAACGCGCGGCCGAAGCAACTTATTCTCCCGAGGGCAGGCAACAGGTAAAAGCTACAATCGACTACTATCTCAACAACGCCCGCACGCTCCGCGACGGCCTTGAGGAAGCCGGATTGAAGGTATATGGAGGCAAAGACTCACCATACGTATGGGCAGCTGTCCCGGATGGATATAATTCATGGAGTTTCTTCGACAAACTACTAAATGACTATCACATAGTAGTGACGCCCGGCGTAGGCTTCGGCGACGCGGGCGAAGGCTACATAAGGCTCACAGCTTTCAACACGCTCGAAAACACCCAAAAAGCGATAAAGCGCTTGATTGATAATCCATTTTGAATCAAATTAAAAACATCATATTTTTTCATTAAAAAACATTTAAGATGTCACTTCGTTTCCAAGTTGTAAAAGAGGCATTCGACCGCAAAGCGGTGCCTGTAGAGATTCCTAAGGAAAGTCCTGAAACTTACTATGGCAAGTATGTGTTCAATCGCCAGAAGATGTTTGAATACTTGCCGAAAAAAACGTATGATGCGCTTGTCAACGCTATTGACAATAAAGAACCCCTCTCGCGCGAAATAGCCGACAGCGTGGCCCAAGGCATGAAGAAATGGGCGCTGGAAAACGGTGCGCGCCATTACACCCACTGGTTTCACCCGCTCACTGACGGCACAGCTGAGAAACACGACTCATTCATCGATCACGATGGCAAAGGGGGAGTGGTAGAGGAATTTTCGGGCAAGCTCCTTGTGCAGCAGGAACCCGACGCATCGAGCTTCCCTAATGGTGGCATCCGCAACACCTTTGAAGCCCGCGGCTACTCGGCTTGGGATATTTCGTCGCCGGCATTCATTCTCGACAAAACACTTTGTATCCCTACTATTTTCATATCCTACACAGGCGAATCGCTTGACTATAAGACACCGCTTCTAAGAGCACTCAATGCTGTTGACAAAGCGGCCACAGCTGTTGCTCAATATTTCGACCCCGAAGTGAAGCACGTTAACTCGTATCTCGGCTGGGAGCAGGAATACTTCCTCGTAGACGAGGCTCTTTACAGCGCGCGTCCCGACCTGGTGCTTACCGGTCGCACCCTTATGGGTCACGAAAGCGCTAAAAACCAACAGCTTGAGGATCACTATTTTGGTGCAATTCCTTCGCGCGTTGAAGCTTTCATGCTCGATTTGGAAACTGAAGCCCACAAACTCGGTATTCCCGTCAAAACGCGTCACAACGAGGTTGCCCCCAATCAGTTTGAGCTTGCTCCGATATACGAGGAGACCAACCTTGCCAACGACCACAACCTCCTCGTAATGTCGTTGATGAACGAAGTCGCCCGCCGCCATAATTTCCACGTGCTCCTCCACGAAAAACCCTTCAACGGCATTAACGGTTCAGGCAAGCACAACAACTGGAGCCTTGGTACCGACACCGGCACACCTCTTTTCAGCCCCGGCAAAACCCCGCTTCAAAACCTGCAGTTCATCACATTTGTGGTCAACGCTATGGCTGCCGTATATCGCCACAACGCACTCCTCAAGGCATCTATCTCAACTGCTACCAATGCGCATCGATTAGGTGCCAATGAAGCTCCCCCTGCGATCATATCTATCTTTACTGGCTCGCAACTCGCTGAGATTCTTGACCGTATCGAAAAATCTGAACCCGACAGTCTCAAGCTCGAAGGCAAATCTGGTATCTCAGTCGGCTTGTCGCAGATTCCTGAAATTATGCTCGACAATACCGACCGCAACCGCACGTCGCCCTTCGCTTTCACCGGCAACCGCTTTGAATTCCGTGCCGTAGGCTCGTCGGCCAATTGCGCATCGGCCCTGCTTGTACTCAATGCTGTCGTAGCCGACCAACTCAATGAGTTCAAGGAAAAGGTTGATGCCCGCGTAGCTGCTGGCGAGGAAGTCAATAAAGCCATTCTCAACCAGATACGCGAGCTTATCATCGAATGTAAACCGATCCATTTCGACGGCAACGGCTACAGCGATGAGTGGAAGGCCGAAGCCGCACGTCGCGGACTCGACTGCGAAACCTCCGTGCCTAAGATTATCGACGCATACCTCAAGCAATCATCTATCGACATGTTTGCAAGGGTAGGGGTACTCTCCAAAGTAGAGCTTGAAGCCCGCAACGAAGTCAAATGGGAGATGTACACTAAGAAAATCCAGATTGAGGCTCGCGTGCTCGGTGATCTAGCTATAAATCATATTATACCAGTTGCTACTAAGTATCAGTCAGTTTTGGTGGATAACCTCGTGAAAGTTAAATCACTTTTTCCTGAAGAAAAATTTGCGAAAATGATGGCTTCTGATCTCGCGAATATCGAGAAAATGGCTAATCTGATGACAACAATTAAGACAGCCGAAGAAGAGATGAGAAACGCCAGAAAAGCCGCAAACAAACTCGAATCCGAACGCGAGAAAGCAATTGCATACCACGACAACGTAGTGCCAAAAATGGAAGAAATACGCTACGCGATCGACAAACTTGAGCTCATGGTCGACAACGAAATGTGGCCGCTGCCCAAATACCGCGAATTGCTCTTTACCCGATAAATATCGCTAACCTGAGTAAAGCACTCGAATACAGCTTTGATCAATTCCCGCATCTATGTAAGTCACATTGCATAGATGCGGGAATCATCTAAATCCAACTCAGGCAACTTTAATGAGACGATACTACGATTCTAATTCAGTCGAAAACCTGAGATTTCGCTAATTCCAGCGACAATTATCGACGAGTATTCCAGCAACAGGCTACGGTTTCACAAATTCCGTCGCCAAGCTACGACAAGTATTTCAGCGCCAAGCTAAGATTCCAAAATTCCAGCGACAATCACCGACAACAATGCCAAGGAGAAGCTGTCAATGCAAAATTCGAGCGATAGGGCACTATCGAAATTCACAACAACAGGACACCAATAAATCGATCCAACATACAAATAACAAAATTGAACAAATCCTCAATACTAAATTTTACATAATATCGGTTATGTTACTTTTTGACAGTCGGAAAGTAGCATGTAATCACGGGGTATGATTATTGGTTGAGATGGCATAATGATGCACTATTCCACCGATGATTCTCTAAGTACAAGCTCTTTAGCTTTCTTCTATTCGACTCGGGCATAATAATTGTGAGTTGTTTTATACGATATTATTTTAAGCTGCGTTATAATTATTATAGGATTGATTTTTCTAAATAATTCGACTATTTATGCGCATGTTTGTATCAGTAATATTTGTTCTTGTTTTGCTGGCTTTACTCGCCATTATGGTTATCCCATATATGCGTTCCACGAAATCGATGATGTCGAATAAAACGGATAATTCGTCACGTTCCTTACTCTCACATATTATATCAGGAGGATGCCTGTTATACTTATTTCTTTTCGTTCTCGTAATAATTATATTTTTATTCGACAAGTAAAATCCAATACGTAATAAATCGAGACGATTTATCATGTATGCAGGGAAAGGATGTTCGTGGAATGGTTTTTCAGCACAGAAATGAAGCGAGCGAGCTTTTGACACCAACATCTATAATAGAAAATAGCCTGCGAACAAATTAAGATTGTTAAAAAGTGATGTTACGAATGTTAAAAGCCACATTTTCCCAATCAAATTGCATTATGAATGTGTTATATAGTTATAATCAATAGATTGCACATTGATTATATTTTGTAAACAATGAGATTAGGTGCGATTTCCAATTGTAATCAATTATTCAATTACAAAATACAAATTCGAGAATTACATCAGTAAATTAACTATTGAGTTATATAATTAAAGTAATTTCATCATCGTATTTAAATTTTAAACATGATTGAAACAATGTAATTCTCATATTAAAATTGTGTTCAAAATTAAATTATTAGGGGATTAACACTTGGGGGAATTATTTATATTTTATTGATTCTCATGGCATTTGCATGGATTACTTGCTGTTTTCCATTAAATTCTATGCGATTTTTCGTATCGAAATGTTAAATATCAGTATTTTAAGTAGTATATAATGCTGACTACCATGCCAATTAGTGCATAAAAGCTAAATATCCACTTTAATATTTTCAGAATATCCCTCTACCCTATTTACAAAAGAAAATCATTACTGCTATTAACAATTAACAATACGTAATTTGCAATTCTAAAATTATTCACAAAACCAAATTTGCAATTTACAATTTAATTGATTACATTTGCACATCGAAATTTTACAAACACAAACAGCATGGATATTGTAAGTCGTCTTAAAAAATTCATGAATTCTCAGCAGGTCGCAAGTTCTCAGTTTGCCGATAACTGCGGAATACCCCGCCCCACCATATCTCAAATCTTAAATGGCCGCAACAAAAAAATCAGCGATGAGTTGATTAGCAAAATACACATGGCTTATCCTAAGCTTTCCGTGTTGTGGTTGATGTTTGGCGAAGGGAGTATGACGACGGATTCAAATATCGAAATCTCAGAGCCTCAAAACGGGCTGATATCATCGATTAGCAAAGAGCAAATGCCTGAACATGAACTGTTTTCCGGACAAACAATAGATTTCAACGATATAGATAAAATTCAGTCAGAAAAAAATTTCGATGTGTTTGCAGGTTTTTCGCGCCCCAATAAGCCTGACAACAACGCAAACAACAATGCTGAACAGCATATTCTCCCGAATGACAATTCGGATATCGAAATGAGACAAAACGGCGAGCGCATTTCGCAAATATTGTCAAGCAACGCATCACAATATAAGAAAATCACAAGCATCGTCGTTTTCTACGACGACTCCACTTTCCAAACCTTCTCACCTTCTGCATTGTGATATAATATTAGTCGGCCTTTGCATTAACTATTATTGGATAGGCTCATAAGAAAACACTTTTCATTTTGGGGTATATTGCGTAACTTCGCGGCAACATAGCGTTGGTAGGCACTCTCCCGCCTGCTTTATGCGCATTATCGAATCGATAGCCAGTCTAATATGTCAACTAAAAAATTCATGGAGGACTTCATCATCTCCTCCAATCAAGAAATCGGAGCGAACTACTCCTTGCTTAAACTTGAGCTCTCTTCAGGCAAAATTTCAGAGAAAGGAATAAAGCCGGGCCAATTCGTTCAGGTGGAAACGCACAATAACGCGACCTATCTTCGCCGTCCTATCTCGGTATGTTTCGTCGACGAGCAGAAGAATCAGCTGTGGCTTTTGGTAAGACGGGCCGGAGCCGGGACCGACGCGATCTGCGATGCCTCGGCAGGAGAGTCGTTGAGCCTCATCTACCCTCTCGGCCAAGGATTCAGCATCGACAGCAACGAGTGCCAACGCACGCTTCTGATAGGTGGAGGCGTAGGTGTCGCACCACTACTCTATCTCGGAGCAAAACTTGACGAAGCGGGATGCAACCCTTCTTTTTTAATAGGCGCGCGATCAGAGAAAGATATTCTCCTGTTCGACGAGTTCTCCAAGCACGGCGACGTGTATGTCTCAACCGAAGACGGCACGGCGGGAGAGAAAGGATTGGTAACGACCAACAGCATTTTAACATCAGACTTTGACATGATCTACTGTTGCGGCCCGATGCCAATGATGAAAGCTGTAGCCAAGATTGCGCAAGATAAAGAAACCCCCTGCGAGGTATCGCTTGAAAATGTGATGGCATGCGGTGTCGGAGCGTGTCTATGCTGCGTCGAGAAAACTGTCGACGGCAATCTCTGCGTGTGCAAAGAGGGGCCTGTATTCAATATCGACCGTCTGCGCTGGTAAACGAATCATCCACTTTTAACGAACTTAACCACATGGCTTCATTAAACGTCAACATAGGAAATCTGGCGCTAAAGAACCCCGTTCTCACCGCCTCGGGCACCTTCGGCTACGGCGAAGAATTCTCCGACTTCATCAACCTCAACAACCTCGGCGGGTTTATAGTCAAGGGAACCACTTTAGAGCCTCGTCAGGGCAACGATTACCCTCGAATGGTAGAAACCCCATCGGGCATGCTCAATGCGGTAGGATTGCAAAATAAAGGGGTAGAATATTTCATTAATGAGATATATCCCCGATTGCTTCAATACGACAGCGAGATCATCGTAAACATTTCGGGATCGAAAATCGAAGATTATTGCCGAGTAGCGGAAATGCTCGCTCCGCTCGAACGCATCCGGGCGATTGAGGTTAACATTTCATGCCCCAACGTCAAGACCGGCGGCATGGCGTTCGGCACAACGACTGAAGGCGCGGCATCAGTGACTAAATCCGTAAGAAAATCTTTCGACAAAACCCTCATAATAAAGCTCTCCCCCAATGTCACATCAATTGTCGACATAGCCAAAGCCGTTGAAGCCGAGGGAGCCGATTCAGTCTCTCTCATCAATACCCTCATGGGTATGGCTATAGATGTGGAGCGGCAGCGTCCATATCTATCGACTATCACCGGCGGACTTTCGGGAGCCGCAGTGCGCCCCGTAGCAGTCAGAATGGTATGGCAGGTTGCGAAAGCGGTTAAAATTCCTGTTATCGGATTAGGCGGGATAATGAATGGCCGCGACGCGATAGAATTCATGCTTGCCGGCGCATCCGCGATCGAGGTTGGTACCGCCAACTTCATCAATCCGCGGGTGACAGAGGAAATCATAAGCTATATGCATGATTACTGCGAACGCCACGGCGTAACCGACATTCATGAAATTATTGGAATGATCTGATTCTCGCGATTAACACGACAGTTTATCTAAGGGGGAGCGCCACAGGGTACTCCCCCATTTTATTGCCTGCGAAATAAAGCCCCGATGAACGGAACAGTTCATCAAGTTTTCGTATGGCTGCCTCGGGAGAATATTCGGTGACTATGTGAGAAATATCATCGAGCAGAAATTCGTCGACAGCCGAAGCGTTAAGCAACGCTATAGGATCGGACGAGAAACGCGTCGAATGGGTTTCCTCCTTAAATGGAGTTACCGCTACCCTTTCGCCATTGATTTCGATGAGCGACAACCCGCGTACTCCGTCCATGCAAAGCACTTTATTTGATAGAATTCGTTCCACTGAATTGTAGTTATTTGACCGGTGTGCGCTTTTGAACAGTGGGACGCGCCTGATTCTGACGCGCTCTGTTGCGCAAAATTTCAGGGCGCGTATCGGTATTACGTCGCTCGCTCTGCCCTGCGGCTGCCTCGGGTTGAATACGACGCGCGTCGATAGGCCTTAGCACTTCTTGTGGAATTGCCGTTGTGCCTGTAGTGTCTTTCTTAGCCTTGGGCACGAATGGATGAATATGGCGAACGTTACCTCGCTCATAATATGATTGTGGAAGCAAGCGAGTGCGCACTAATCCGACGCTGTCAAGATAAACAATCTCGCCCGCACTCGGGTCAAACGATAGACTTCCGTAAACCGATTTGACGGTTTTGGTGGAGTCGGTGACGAGTTTAAGACGCGACCACCCGTCGGCTCCGGTTTCGTTTTCGCGATACTCTATTTCCCCGTCATCGTATTTGACAAAAATCGACGATTTCACGCGCATACCGCCGTCGCGTTTATTAAGCATTTTGAACTGAAGGGTGAAGTTATCGCCCTGTTTCCAGTTTTCATCCGGCGTCATATTGAAGGCCACGTTTCGCACCTGGCTTCTGAAATCGACTCGATAAAGCGACTGCTGGTTCCATATATCAACCGAGTCGCCTTCGGCATAAACCGGGGCTTCCGCCCCCCTGACCTTATCAGCCTCAATTTCATCTTCAAGTTTCTTGATCACGTCGGCATAAACCTCCATATATTTGTCGATATGATTACCATACCACGACATCGAGGAGTCGACCTGCTCTGAAGTCACCCCATACTTAGCGTAGACCGACTCGCGAAGAAGTATCTTCATAGAGTCGTCGCTGTAAACCTGTCGTTGCATATCGATCACGCCCTCGCTTTTGTGCATATCGGCAAGCAGATTGACCATATCGTCCTTGCCGAGCACACCGTCGGGAGTGCCCGAGCAAGATGCGATAACAATCATGCCCAGAATACCAAGTAGCGGATAAATTAATAATCGGCGCGACATAACTTCGGTTTTATGGCTTTCAAGACTCCTTTTTACGGAACAAATATTCAGCCGCCAGATTCAATTGCTTTGAATAAAACAATATCAGGCATATAATGCCGACGGAGATAGCGGCGTCCGCGATGTTAAACACCGGGCTGAAGAACTCAAAAAAATCCCCTCCGACCAGTGGCATCCATTCGGGCCAATGAAACGAGAACAAGGGGAAATGGAGCATATCGACCACCTGTCCGTGCAGGAATGTGGCATATCCCCCTCCTTCGGGGAAAAGCACGGCAAGTTGAGGAGGAGCCGGATTGCTGAAAATCAGACCGTAGAACATACAATCGATGATATTGCCCAACGCCCCCGCGAGCACGAGCGCAACGCAGACCACGAATCCACGTTTCAGGTTGGCTCGATTGAGCTTCACGGCCGCATAAATGATAAACGCGCAAAACACAATGCGGAATAGCGTAAGCAGCAGCTTACTGCCAATCGTCCAGCCAAATGCCATTCCGGGATTTTGCACGAAATCGAGCTGGAACCAGGAAGTGATCTCTGCTTCTTCGCCCAGATAGAAATTAAGTTTCACCCAAAATTTCAAAGCATGGTCGAGCAAAATCACCAACAGGGAAATCAGTAGCACGATCTGACCGTTGGAAATCGAGTTCTGCGAGGTTATCGGTTTTTCTGTAAGTTTCACTTTTTGTAGTCAGTCTTTTGATCGATATTAAGAGTCGCGTGAGGGACAGCCCTGAGCCTTTCTTTGGGTATCAGTTTTCCCGTCACCCTATCTATACCGTAGGTTTTATTCTCAATGCGTATGAGCGCGGCCTGCAGATGCTGGATAAACTTCTGCTGTCGCATCGCGAGTCGTCCGGCCTCTTCCTTGCTAAGAGTGCTCGCGCCTTCTTCGAGCACCTTGAACGTGGGAGACGTGTCGGCCACATCATTGCCCTCCGAGTTATTAAGGCTCGCTCTCAGAAGATCGTAGTCGCGGGTAGCCTTTTCAAGCTTCTCGAGAATCAGATCCTTGAACTCCTGGAGCTCTTCGTCGGAGTATCTTTTTTTATCTTCCATGTTAATGATTAAGGTATTGAAAGAGAGAGTTATCGATATGATATAATTAGTAATCCTCGGGAGAGACGTATCCCTCCCGAGGTAATTGTGAGTTTAGATCTTTTCGACCTTAACTTTGAGGATAAGACCGTCGATGTCGAGAGTTTCGTCTTCGGCGACATTCACAGTGTCGGCAATAACGATATTGTTGGCGAGCACCTGACCTTTGATATAATCATCGAAATTAGTCACGGCGTTGTCCGCATCCGGATTATGCTCAAATGTGAGATTGATGCGGTCGGTAATGTCGTAACCGCGGCTCTTACGTATATTCTGAATACGGTTCACAATGTCGCGGGCAATACCTTCCTGCTTGAGCTCGTCGGTGATAGTCACGTCGAGAGCGATAGTGACGTTGCCTTCGTTTGCCACAAGCCATCCGGGAATATCTTCAGAGAAAATTTCAACATCGGCCGCATCGATCACTGCCGGAGCCCCGTTGAGATCAATAGATATAGAGCCGTTTTTCTCAAATTCTATTATCTGCGGCTGAGAGAGCGAAGATATGGCAGCGGCAACGGCCTTCATCTGCTTACCGAATTTCGGGCCGAGCTTCTTGAAATCGGGTTTCACCTTTTTCACGAGCACACCATCCTCGTTGCTAACAAACTTAAAGTTCTTAACATTAATTTCCGAAAGGATCAGCTGAGCCATTGACTCGATTGCCTTGCGTTGCTCGTCGTCAACCACGGGAACCATGATTGCCGAGAGCGGCTGGCGCACCTTCATGTTGACCTTGCGGCGCAGTGCGAGAGTCATCGAGGTGATAGTCTGAGCGAGAGCCATGCGATTCTCGAGATCGGCGTCGATAGCGCTTTCGTCCGCTTCGGGGAACGCCGCGAGGTGCACCGATCCGGCCCCGGTAAGGTCGCGATAGAGCATATCGCTATAGAAAGGAGCGATCGGGGCCATAAGCAATGCCACTGTTTTGAGGCACTGGTGAAGCGTCTGATATGCAGCGAGCTTATCTTCGTTCATCTCACCACCCCAGAAACGCTTACGGTTGAGGCGCACGTACCAGTTCGACAGATTGTCGTTCACGAAATCGTTGATAGCGCGCGCTGCCTTAGTAGGCTCGTAATCAGCGAGGTCAGCATCTACAGTTTTAATGAGCGAGTTGAGCACCGAGAGAATCCAGCGGTCGATTTCCGGGCGCTTTTCAACGGGTATCTGAGGCTCTTCGCCTGTGAAGCCGTCGACATTGGCATAAAGCGCGAAGAACGAGTAGGTGTTGTAGAGGGTTGAGAAGAGTTTGCGCGAAACCTCCGCAACGCCCGCACTGTCAAACTTAAGGTTGTCCCAAGGCGACGAGTTTGAAATCATATACCAACGCAAGGGGTCGGAGCCGAATTTCTCTATCGCGTCAAAAGGATTAACGGCATTGCCGAGGCGTTTCGACATCTTATTGCCTACCTTGTCGAGCACAAGACCATTGGAAATCACAGCCTTGAACGAATTTTGATCTTTGACCATCGTAGCGATAGCGTGAAGAGTGAAGAACCATCCGCGTGTCTGGTCAACACCCTCAGCTATGAAGTCGGCAGGGAACACATCGCCGCTATCAACAGCCTCTTTGTTTTCAAAGGGATAATGCTGCTGAGCAAATGGCATCGCGCCTGAGTCAAACCATACGTCGATAAGGTCAAGCTCGCGGTACATCGGCTTGCCAGAAGGCGCAACGAGCACTATATCGTCAACGTAAGGACGGTGAAGGTCGATTTTGTCGTAGTTCTCTTTCGACATATCGCCGGGAACGAAGCCTGCGTCTTTATATGGATTGGATTTCATGAAGCCGGCGGCAACCGATTTCTCGATTTCGTCGTAAAGCGTTGCCACGCTGTCTATGCATATTTCCTCCTGCAGAAGCCCCGATTCGCGTGTGCGCCATATCGGGAGTGGAGTGCCCCAATAGCGGCTGCGCGAAAGGTTCCAGTCGTTGAGATTCTCAAGCCACTTGCCGAAGCGCCCCGTACCTGTTGAGGTCGGTTTCCACTTGATAGTCTTGTTGAGCTCGATCATGCGGTCTTTAACAGCAGTCGACTTGATAAACCAACTATCAAGAGGATAGTAGATTACGGGCTTATCTGTGCGCCAGCAGTGGGGATAATTATGGACGTGCTTCTCAATTTTGAGCACTTCACCCTTCTGCTTGAGTTCGAGCGAGAGATAGATATTGAGATCTTCGGCTTTGTCGGCCGCTGCTTTGTCAAACTTGCCGTCAACCGTATATATAGGGTCGTAGTCATTTTTAACGTAGCGACCCTGATATTTCTCGTAAAGTCCGGCATTGACGCATTTCTCTATAAACATGTCGGCACACTCGTCGAGGAGATAGTATTTACCTGTCAGATCAACCATCGGGCGAGTCTCCGCGCTCTTAGTGATCATGAAAAGGGAGGGTATTCCCGCATCTTTGGCCACCTTGGCGTCGTCGGCGCCGAAAGTCGGAGCGATATGCACGATGCCTGTACCGTCTTCAGTGGTTACATAGTCACCGGGGATAACGCGGAACGCGGCCGACTCCATCTCGACGAATCGGTCGGCGCCTACGGTGAAGCATGCCTCGGGATGAGCCGCGGCGAATTCCTTTACATATTCAGGCGCGTTGTCGTCGACTTTAGCCGTCGGTTTAACCCACGGTTGAAGTTGGGCGTAACCCATCCCGACGAGCTCTGAGCCAATATATTCCTTCACGATACGATACGGAACGATTTTGTCGCCGGGGGTAAAGGCATCCATAGGAGCCTCCGCACCCTCAGCTTTGAAATAGGCGTTGACGCGCTCTTTGGCCACGACAACCGATATTTTCTCGCCGTTGTAGGGATTGTAGGTCTGCACCAGGGCATAAGTGATCTTCGGGCCAACGCAAAGAGCCGTATTCGAGGGGAGAGTCCAAGGGGTTGTTGTCCATGCGGCGAAATAAGGTGTGCCCCATAGGGTCATTTCCTCCTTGGGATTAGTCATGCGGAATAGCGCGGTGCAAGTCGTGTCCTTGACATCGCGATAGCACCCGGGTTGATTAAGCTCATGGGAGCTGAGGCCGGTGCCCGCTGCGGGCGAATAAGGCTGGATGGTGTACCCCTTGTAGAGCAGTCCTTTGGAATAGAGCTGCGACAGGAGCCACCAGAGCGTTTCGATATATTTATTATCGTAGGTGATATACGGATTATCCATATCCACCCAATATCCCATCTTGTTGGTAAGGTTGCGCCACTCGTTGGTGTATTTCATCACCTCGCGGCGGCAAGCGGCGTTATAGTCGTCGATAGAGATTTTCTTACCTATATCCTCTTTAGTGATCCCGAGGGCCTTTTCCACGCCAAGCTCAACGGGGAGGCCGTGGGTGTCCCAGCCGGCCTTGCGCTTCACGTGGAAGCCCTTCATGGTCTTGTAGCGGCAGAATGTATCTTTAATTGTGCGCGCGAGCACATGGTGGATGCCGGGCATACCGTTGGCCGACGGCGGACCCTCGTAGAACACGAATGAAGGGCAACCCTCGCGTTCCTTCAATGTCTGCTCAAACAGGAGATTGTTATTCCAGTCGTTGAGCATCTCTTTATTGATCTCGGAGAGATTGAATTTGTTATACTCTTTGAACTTCTTCATGGAGTTGGAAAGGATATGATGAGGTTATATTGTATTTACTGTTATTTTTTGATACCGCCTTTTACGCCGCCGCCCATTGAGAAGATATTCTGGTCGTAGCTTACGGTTTTGCGCTCTTGCTCGCGTTTACGCTTCACCGCGAGCTGTACAAGGCGGTCCATGAGTTGGTCAAACGGTATGCCGGTTGCTTCCCATAGATAGAACGAGAGCGAGCCGGGGATAGTGTTGATTTCGTTGACGTAAATATCGCGGGTTTTAGAATCGACTATCACGTCGACGCGGCTCACGCCGTGGCATGAAAGCACTCTGAAAGTCTCTCCGGCGAGAAACTGTATGCGCTTGGTTTCATCTTCGGGAAGCTCGGCGGGAATACGTTTCTGCGAAGCCTGCATGCCTTTAGCGCCTTTGGTGCCGCCCATGTATTTATCCTGATAAGATAGAATCTCGCCGCTCTTGATAGGCTCTTCGAGCACCGAAGTCTGGTAATCGTCGCAGTCGCCAAGCACCGAGCAGTTGATTTCCTGCAGGTTATCGACCATTTTCTCAACAATCAGGCGTGTGGAGTACCTTTCGGCCTCTTCGACCTTCTCGATAAGCTGATCGCGGTCGGCGGCGCGGCCGATGCCTACGCTTGAGCCGAGGTTGGCGGGCTTCACTATGACCGGGTAGCCGAGTTTGCTTTCGATTTTCTCGATGAGCTTGTCGCGCTGGGCAAACCACTGCTTGTCGGTAAACCAAACGTATTCAACCACTGGCACATCGTTGGCCTGAAGTATCATCTTCATAGTGATTTTGTCCATGCCGTTAGCCGACGCGAGCGTGTTGCATCCGGCAAAGGGTATGCCTATGGTTTCGAGAACGCCCTCGAAGATACCGTCCTCGCCGTTAGAGCCGTGAAGCACCGGAATGACTACATCGAGCTTCGTGAGAACGTCGGAGCCGAAAAGCCCTTTTTTCTTCTTATAGAGGTTGTAATCGCCATATTCGGGATGAAAGCAAACCTCGGTGCATTTAGCGAGCAGCTCGGGAATATTTTTGTAGTTTTTCACCTCGAAGAGCGCGTCACCGGTAAACCAGCGGCCATCTTTAGTGATATAAATGGGGGTCACGTCATATTTCTCGCGGTTGATAGCGTGCATTGCCTGAGAAGCTGAAATGACCGAAATCTCATGTTCGGTAGAGCGTCCTCCGAAGAATACTCCAATATTGGTTTTCATTATCTTTTGATATTATTCTTTTATATTCAGTGTCGCGCGAAGGAGGGAGGTTGGTTCGCGGGTGTAAATTCTTGTTGCGGTTTTACTTAAACGTGTCGGGCAGGTCGTTTTCGTAAAGCACGGTGTCGCCTTTGGCGAGCATTGTGCCCAATATCTTCTGCGCTTCAGCAAAAGAGTCGACGGCATGAATCGACTTCTCGTCCATGCCTCCTTCAAGCAAGCCTTCGACAATCGCGTCGCGGTTGTATTTGTTGACCACTATGGCCACGTCGGCATTTTTGGCCGCTGTAATGCCGAGCTGCTTGTTGAGATCATATTGACGGTTGCCTAACTCAATCATGCCGGGAGTCACCACGATGCGCTTTCCCGACTTCATGGCCCCAAGCACCTCCAAGGCCATGCGCGAGCCGGTAGGATTTGAGTTGAAGGCATCGTCGATGATAGTCACGCCGCCGGGCGTGCGCTTCATGTTAAGTCGATGCTCCACCTGCTCTATCCGGTCGACAGCGTATTTGATTTTCTCATCGTCTACGCCGAGCCGCATAGCGATGATCACAGCGGCCATTAGATTGGAGATATTACATTCGCCGACGAGCTTCGTGTGGAGAGTCAGCTCTTTCCCTTTGCCTGAAATGGTGAATGTTGTGCCTGTATGGTCGAGGGATATGTCTTTGGCCACGTAATCGGCGTTCGCGGTGTTCTGCACGGCATATCTTACGCACTCCGCGTTGCTGACCGGGCGATTGGCAACGTACTCGAAATCGTCGTTGACCACGCCGAATCCGTCGGCGGGCAACGCGTCGATAAGCTCAAACTTCGTGCGCTGTATATTCTCAATCGTCTTGAACGATTCGAGGTGCTGCTCCCCTACTGCGGTCACTATACCCATGGTAGGATGAACGAGATCGCATATCTCCTTGATGTCGTTAGGCTGCTTGGCGCCCATCTCCACGATAAAGACCTCGTTGTAAGGCTTCAGGTATTCGCGGACGGTGCGAATTACGCCCATCGTGGTGTTGTAGCTGCCAGGGGTCATCAGCGTGTCGAATTTCTCCGAGAGTATGCGGTTGAGATAGTGCTTGGTGCTGGTTTTGCCGTAGCTGCCTGTTATGCCTATGATCTTAAGGCCGGGCATTGAGCGGAGTATCCGGGCAGCGTCGTTGTAGTAGCGGCTGTTGATATGTTTCTCCACCGGCTTAAGCAACAGATTGGATATGAGCAATATGGCAGGAGAAATCACCGCGAATGCCAAGCCTACCATAGCAGTGTCTTTAAGCGCTGTGAAGAGGTCATCGCCTTGTATCACCAACAGGAATGTCAATGCCATGAGAATCAGCGACAACGCCCACATCACGCCGTAGATACGCTTTGCGCGGTTGGTCCATACGAGCGGTTTCTTATACTTCTCGCGGGCCAATTTCGCTGAGATCCATATCATAACCGCGATCGCGAAGGCGGCTGTCACCAGAAACGGAAGTTTCGGCACTAAGAGCATGAACAGCGATATGCACGATAGTATGCGCATCGTGTTGGTGCTCTCCTGGCTCTGATTGAACCATCGGGTGTAGCGCTCGTTGCGATAAGAATTGAGTTGGAGCATCATCAGGTCGCGCTTATACACGAAAATGAGCGCCGCCACGACCGTGGCGAGCAGCAAAGCGCACTCTATGATATATGTTTCGGCAGTGAGTATCATTGATTTATAAAGTTGTTTAATACCGCGGCAAAGCCTGTGCGATTATCGAGAAAGCTGTAGTGGCCGCAATCGTCAAATGCTACAAGCCCTGCGTCGGGTATTAGTTTTTCCATTATCTTGGCGTCGCGAAGGGGCGTTGCGGTGTCGTTTTTGCCCCATATCAGCAGCGTCGGGGCTTTTATGAGCGGCATGCGTCCGCGTAAATCCTCGTTGACGCATTTGCTCAGTATCGCCTTCATCGCGGGAGTGGAATTGGCGTAGTCGCTCGACCCTCGCTTCGACCGCATCGCCTCGATTTTTTTCGAAGCTTTCTCGCGGCCCAACAGTGTGTTGAGCAGCCACTTGGCGGTTTTGAATGAATATACTTTGTAGTAATATTTCAGCGAGCGGCGAGGCCTCACCCCTGCCGCGTCGACGAGCACTATCTTGTCGGCTTCGTTGCGCGAGGCGAAGAGTATGGCGACTCTGCCGCCGAATGAATGGCCTATCAGTATCGGGCGCTTGATCCCCTCTGCCTCAGCGAGTTTTTCGATCATCTGAGTGTACTCTTCGACGCCCCATACGCTTGGATCGTTGGCAGGTTCTGTCGATTTGCCGAATCCGGGGAAGTCGACATTATAGACGCGGTGCTTGGAGAGGCATACGTTCTCTATACTCTTCACAGTGTCGTGGGTGCAACCCCAGCCGTGCATAAGCACCACCGGCGAGCCTTCGCCCTCAACCGTGTAAAACATATCCACGCCGTTATGACTGAGCACTTTATCCATAATTCGCTTAACATTGGTTTCGGTCGGGGCGGGTCCTTCGGCCCAATCCCGATAATTGACCCGCAAATTTACGAAAAATTTCCCTAAAGCCCATAGATTTTCAGCCCATAGATTTTAGGGAATTTTCAAAAAAGTTTTCAGCCGCCGATTGTCATGGTTAATAATTCATGGAAATCCCACAAACGCGGGGTTTAGTTGTGCAAGAGATTAGCGACGCTCTAAATCAGGTTCCCCCGCCAGTAGGGCTACTCCATGGAGCAGCCTTCGCCGCAAGCTAACACACTACAAATCAGGAGGATGCTCCATGGAGTATCCCTACTGTCCGAGGATTCGTCAACGCCCTAATTCTCTTCCGCACGCCTAAAGACGTGCGCTCCATATCCACTTGCCACACAGCCTTTTACGTCATGCTTATTTCGCCGGCTAAAACCCATCGCCCCATATTCGCCGGGCACACACTCAGTCATGGGCGAGGCGCATGCCGAGGTTACAGGCGCGACCTGAAGGGTTGAAGTAGTCGCGAAGCGCTCCACGACAGTCAGCCGTATCGTTGTCGTAACTACCCCCACGAATCACGCGGCCAGAGCCTGACGAAGGGCCCTTTGGATTTGTGGAGGGATGGGAGGAATAAGCATTATAGTCGTAAAAGTCCTCGCACCATTCCCATACGTTGCCGCTCATGTCGTACAGCCCAAGCTCGTTGGATGCCTTGGTCTTTACTGGATGAGTTTCATTTCCGCTGTTAGCAGAATACCAGGCCACGCCGTCGAGATTGTCGCTTCCGCTGTACTTATAACCTCTCGACTTCGTGCCGCCTCGGACGGCGAACTCCCACTCCGCCTCGGTTGGCATACGGAAACGCTCACCGGTAAGTGAATTTAACTTACGGATAAATTCCTGGCATTGATTCCAACTAACATTTGTCACCGGAAGATTATCGCCCTGAAATTTACTCGGGTTTTTACCATCCATAACCGCTTTCCAGAGCGCTTGTGTGACCATCGTCTCACCGATAATGTAGTCAGATAAGGTTACACTATGCACCGGTTTCTCATCATTGTCACCATCGTTGCTGCCCATCCTGAATGTGCCGCCTTTTACCGGCACCATAGTGAAGCTAACATTTTTGATTTTATAGGTTTTATTTCCGGTCACTGGATCTGTAGTTACACTGACTACATCTTTTTTTATCACCGGGCGGATGCTTTGACCGAAGAAACGGAGGTTTTCACCGAGTTTCACAGATTTCGACGCACCGTCGGCCAATAGACAAGCGGCTTGACCACCTGAGGCGGCTGTCGAGCTCCAGTAATATCCGTCGACATTGCGATAGGCTGTAGAGGTTCCCCCTCTGCCGCCGCCGGCGGAAAGAAAGAGCACATTACCATTCTTCTTGCTCTTTAACTTGAATATGCGCACTCCGTCAATGTCCTCAACCGTGACGGTCGTGTTTTCTATTAGCTCATCAATCTCTGCTTTCGTAGGAATGCGCCATGAGCCTCCCCATAGCTTAGTAGCGGCATCGCGCGACGAATCGAGCGTGGTGACATTCAGCGAGTTTGCTTTGCAATTGGCCGGGTTAAAGTCATTGCCGGGAGCGGGAGCTATCTCGCCCCACGCGTAAAAGTTGCCATAACCGATCGGATAGGTGGCGCCGAGGTTGGTCGTGGCCCACATCACCGAAAGCCCCATGTCGACGTAGTCGTGCCCCTGCTCGCTGCCACTAATGGTCTGCGCCTCCGCGGCTAAGGGAGCGATCAGCATGGCAATCGCCGCAAGCAAAGTATATGTTATTCTCATTAGTTATGATGATTTTATAGTTTGAGGTTTGATTATTGAAGGGATTGAGTGTCAGATAAATACGGAGCGTGCGTTATTAGGCGTGGGAGAGAGTAGCGTTGTTGCCACAGCCTCGTTTCTCTTTCACGGGGCTAAAGCCCCACGCTCCATATCTGCTTGTCACGCAGCCTCCTACGTTATTTCTCTTTCACACGCCTGAAGGCCTGACACTCAGTCGAGGGCGAGGCGGAGGCCGAGGATGTCACTGTTATTGACGGGGGAGATGGTGTGACGATAGGTCGGGCGACAGGAGGTCGCGGAGTAGCAATGACCTCCTCCGCGGGCAATGCGGTTAGCGCCAATAGCCGGGCCGGTAGGATTGACGCGGAAGCCTGAGGGATAGGTGTCGCTCCAATCCGCACACCATTCAACCACGTTGCCGCTCATGTCGAAGAGGCCAAGCTCGTTATAGGCTTTACTCTTAACGGGATGCGGCTTTTTACCACTATTCATATCATACCACGCCACGGTGCCGATATTGTCGCTTCCGCTATACTGGTAGCTACGTGAATTTGAGCCGCCACGTGCGGCAAACTCCCACTGAGCCTCTGAGGGAAGATGAAATTCAAGCCCCGTCAGTAAATTGAGCCTTGCAATGAATTTTTGGCAATCTTCCCAGCTAACATTTGTCACCGGCAGATTGTCTCCCTGAAATTTACTCGGGTTTTTACCATCCATCACGGCCTTCCACAGCGCCTGAGTGACCTCAGTCTCGCCGATCATATAGTCGGAAAGCGTCACGCCGTGAACAGGCTTCTCGTCCTTTTCGCCTTTTTTGCTACCCATCTTAAATGTGCCGCCGTTAACATGCACCATCGTGAAGCTTACGCCGTCTACGTCAATTATTTTATTCGCGGTGGCCGGGTCGGTCGTTATAGATACTTTAGCTTTATTAAAGACCGGGCGAATACTTTGACCGAAGTAGCGGAGATTTTTCAACGTATTTGCTTTCAAAGATTTGCCCTCTATCGTAAGGCAAGACGCCTTACCGTCATTCTCTCCTGCAGTACACCAATAAAAGCCGTCGTCGTTCTGATAAAGTGCGGAAGTTCCGCCTCGGCCGCCAGCGGCGGGAAGAGACAACTCATTACCGTTGATTTTGCTCTTTAATACAAAGATACGTACTCCGTCAACTTTATTTTCCGTGATGGTAGTATTCGCGATCAGCTCTTCGATTTCGGCTTTCGTAGGCATGCGCCATGAGCCTCCCCATTGCTTAGCCGCGGCATCGAGCGACGAATCGAGTGCTATGATATTCAGCGAGTTTGCCTTGCAATTAGCCGGGTTAAAGTCATCGCCGGGAGCGGGAGATATCTCGCCCCATGCGTAAAAGTCGCCATAGCCGGTCGGGAAAGTGGCGCCGAGGTTGGTGGTGGCCCACATCACCGAAAGCCCCATGTCGACGTAGTCATGACCATTAGCAGTGCCGTTAACGTTCTGCCCTACTGTTGCCTGGGGCATGAACAGCATCGCTGCGGCGGCTAAGAGAGTATATACGATTCTCATAATGATATTCTATCGCTATGGTTCTTTAGTTAGACTGAGTATGAATTAATCAGCAGTGGGTTTTTGGAATGTATATGGGTTAGAATTAGCTGAAGAAGTTGATGGAGTGGAACGCGGTGCATCTGACTTCGGGTTATTGTTTTTTGGAGCAGGTTTAGCAAAATCGTTTCTTGAAGAAGCGGAATTACTGCTGTTATTGGGTTTCGAACTTTTTTGAGGCGTAGGCTGAGACTGCTTGCTTGGTTTAGAGGTTGAGGTTGCAACAGCTTCGGCCTTAGCCGGAGCCGGGGTCGCAACAGGGGGCGTAACAGGGACAATCTCCTCTACAACTTCCTCCTCAACTGCGGGCGCAACATCTTCGGCGATAACCTCCTCTGCAGGCGACACAGGGGGCGGGGTTGGCTCATTAGTCGATACCGCCCAAATAACCCCGATAGCTACAGCAGCGATTATGCCTAAGGAAACATAGAGCGCAGTCTTGTTTTTCGACTTTTTACGCGTAAACGCGACGGTCGGATTCTCCACCTGCGCCACGATGGTTTCGCGCTCGGTTTTCTTTGGCGCTTTATTAATATTCTTGCCCGAAGGGAGAAGGCTGAGGAAGGCCGCAATGGTCTGCGGGCGGTCGGTTTTGCTCGGGCGCATCGCCTGGATTATGGCTGAGCGGGTAGCTTCGCTGATATTAGCGGGGAGGGCGGGCAACGGCTTGCTGACGAGCAGCGACGCGTTGGGAGGGGTTTGGCCAGTCAGCAGTCGGTAGAGGGTCGCGCCTACAGCGTAGACATCGGTTGCGGGGGTGAATTCGGTTATGTCGTTGCCCATCTGCTCGATAGGGGCGAAGCCGGGGGTAAAACCCGCCACGGTTGATGTGTTCTGACCGTTGACCTCGTCGTATTGCTTAGAGGCGCCGAAGTCGATAAGCACCGCATTATCATCGCCGTCAATCATCACATTCGCGGGCTTCACGTCGAGGTGCATACGGTTGTTGGAGTGTACGTAGGAGAGCGCGTCGCAGATCTGGCGAACGTATTCAATAGCTTTGGCCTCAGAGAGCGTGCCCTTCCCGGCAACATGGTCGGCAAGCGAACGCCCCTCAATATAGTTCATAACGAAGTAGACGGTATCGTTTTCCTCAAATACGTCGGTAACTTTCACTATATGAGGATGATGAAGCTTTGACAGCGAGCGAGCCTCGTCGACAAATTTCTTTTTGAGCTTGGCGATCAACTCCTCCTTGCCTTTGGTGGCCACGCTGACGCGGCCTGTAGAATCGTCGCGGTTACAGAAGTCGCTGACAAAGAATTCCTTGACAGCCATGCGGGTGTCGAGTCCCTCGTGTACCACCTCGTAGGTGATTCCGAAGCCTCCGGCACCGAGGGTGCGGACGATACGGTATGTGTTGCGGAGAATTGTGCCGTTGTTTAAAGCCATTGCGATGGATTATGATTGCTGGTTAGGACAATAATTTTGTATTTAGCGCAAAGTTAAGAAAAAAGGTCATAAAGCCCATGAATTTTCGCCAAATTCTTTCGGCTGGGGGTATTTATCTAAAAACGCAAGAGAGAGTAGCGACGCTCAAAACCTGATTCCCTCCATACTGTTTGACGTTTCCACTACACCATTTCGCTTCCATATTCGCTTGCCGCTCATTCATTCAAGGGCGAGGCGCAAGCCGAGGAAGTCGTAACGATTTGATGGGCCGTTATGGAAGCGAAGCGCCGCACGAGAGAAATCAGCGTCGCTGCAATAACTACCCCCACGAAGCACACGGTAAAAGCCTGACGAAGGGCCGGAAGGGTTGGTCACTGATCCGGAAGGATATGAACCGTACCAGTCAAGACACCATTCCCACACGTTACCGTTCATGTCGTATAAACCAAGCTCGTTGGATGCCTTGGTCTTAACATTGTGAGTTTCATCACCACTGTTATAGTAGTACCATGCCACGCCGTCAGGATTTTCGCTGCCGCTGTACTTATAACCTCTCGACTTCGAGCCGCCGCGGGCAGCATACTCCCACTCAGCCTCGGTAGGCAAGCGGAAACGTTGACCCGTAATGGAATTAAGCTTACGGATAAATTCCTGGCAGTCAATCCAACTAACTTGCTCGACAGGCAGATTGTCTCCTTTATGATAACTCGGATTGTTTCCCATAACAGCCGTCCAAAGCGCCTGCGTAACCTCGGTCTCCCCGATCATGTAGTCGGAAAGCGTTACGCTATGCACCGGTTTTTCATCATCTTTACCATCATTGCTGCCCATTATGAAAGTGCCACCCTCTACAGGCACCATCGTGAAGCTAACGCCGTTGACGGTGAAGGTTTGCTCCTTTTTCTGCTTGCGGCGGCCTTTTGGCGAGGCAGCATCGACGGAGACCGTCAGGGCCATTATCGCCACTAATATCGTCAACATGCAATAGGTTCTTTTCATTGGCTTATAGGATGCATGGGGTATTCTATCAGCAATAAGATATGGAGCGCAGGTTGTAGGGCGTGCGCTCCATATCAGACTGTTAATCAATTGTTTGGCAAGGCTAATTTAGAGAGCGAGGAGAGCCTGGATTTTCTCGTCGAGGGTTTCGCGGGAAACGGCGCCAACGAGGCGAATGTCGGTCTTCTTGCCGTCTTTGAAGAAGAGGATTGTGGGGAGCGACATGATGCGATGGTCGGCTGAGAAATCGCCTTCGTCGTCAACGTTGTATTTGCCTACAACTACTTGACCCTCATATTTTTCAGCAAGCTCGTCGACAGTGGGGGCCATGCCTACGCAGGGGCCACACCAAGTCGCCCAGAAGTCGATAACTACGGGTTTGCCTGAAGCGATGATTTCTTCTACGTTGTCGTCAGTGAAATGAAATGCCATGATTCGTGTAATTTATTAGTTGTTAGTAATTAAGGTCGTTATCAAGCTTAGTGTCAGTTGAACGAGAATTCGAGGTCGAGGTCGTTGAGCAGGTTGACGAGCCTCTTGTCGAGGGGTATTTTGTAGCCCGAGGTGAGCGTAAGATAGCGGTTGGCCTGCGGATGAAAGACTCTGAAATTGAGGTTGCCCCTGTTCTGGGTCGAAGAGTTGATTTGCTCCTGCATTAGGCTCGATAAGGCGTCGTTAAGGTCGTCTACAGTAGTATTAATCGTGACCTGACTGATTATCTGGCCTTTGACATCCTCAAGCAAGCGCATATCGACGACTTTCAAGCGCAGCTCATCGTTAAACCGCCCTTTCTCAAATTTGCAATGCACATAGACGGGAGTGCCAGTCTTGCCGAAGTTGGCGAATTTAATGTAATCCTGGCCGAAAAGCATCAGCTCGATCACGCCGGTATAATCCTCAATCTTGATGCGGCCATACATACCGCCTTTCTTTGTGGGGCGTTCTTCAAACCCGACAACAAGGCCTCCGATAGTAAACTCTTTATCCTCCTTGGTGTATTCGCCTTCGTTGACCGCTTTGATGTTGGCCGAGCAACCGTAATTCAGCTCCATAAAGAACGGATCGAGGGGATGACCCGATAAGAACATGCCTACAAGCTCCTTCTCTTTTTCGAGACGCACCACGTCGAGCCACGGAATCGCGGGCTTGATAGCGGGGCGGCCGGCGGTGTTGAGGCTCACATCCTCGTCGCCGAACAGCGACGCGAACTGATTGTTTTTGGCATTCTGAAACGACTGTCCGTAGCGAATCAGAAGCTCAGAAAGGCTCTCGTCGCGGCTGTTTTTCTCGAAATAATCCTCGCGCTGAACATCCTTGAAGCAGTCAAAGGCTCCGGCGAGCGCAAGCGACTCGAATGTTCGTCGATTGAGCGAAGCGAGAGGCACTCGCTCAACGAAATCGTAAATCGAGGTGAAGGGTCCGCCATCCATTCGGGCTTTTATAATGTCGGCAGCGACATTCTCGCCCACGCCTTTAATGGCTGCGATACCGAAGCGTATATCGCCATGCCGGTTAACACCGAACGACGAGAAGCTTTCGTTCACATCGGGGCCAAGCACTTTGATACGCAACGCTTTGCACTCGTCCATAAAGGTAGTGAGCTTGGTAATATCCGTGCGGTTACGGCTCAAGACGGCAGCCATGTATTCAGCGGGATAGTTGGCTTTGAGATATGCTGTCTGGAATGCTACCCAACTATAGCAGGTGGCGTGGCTCTTATTGAAGGCGTAGGAAGCGAACTTCTCCCAGTCGGCCCAAATTTTGTTAAGCACCGACTCATCGTGCCCGTTGGCCTTACCCCCTTCAAGGAATTTGCCCTTAAGCTCATTCATCTTGGCTATCATCTTCTTACCCATTGCCTTACGGAGCGTATCGCTCTGGCCGCGGGTGAAATTGGCCAGGAGTCTCGATAGAAGCATCACTTGCTCCTGGTAGACCGTAACGCCATAGGTATCTTTCAGATACTTCTCCATGACTGGAATATCATAGACAATAGGCGACTTGCCGTGCTTACGGGCTATAAAGTCGGGTATATAGTCCATAGGGCCGGGACGATAAAGCGCGTTCATAGCTATAAGGTCCTCGAAAGTGGATGGCTGCAGCTCGCGCAGGTATTTCTGCATACCCGCGGACTCAAACTGGAATGTGCCGGTGGTGCGACCCTCGCAATATAGTTGATATGTCTTCGGGTCGTCGATAGGTATGGTGTCGATATCTATATCCACATTTCGGGCGAGCTTGATATTCTCGACCGCTTCCTTGATGATTGACAGTGTCTTAAGGCCGAGGAAGTCCATTTTTATAAGCCCGGTCTCCTCGATGACGCGGCCTTCATACTGAGTGACGAGCACACGGCCGTCGGTCTTATCTATAGCCGTGCTGACCGGCACCCAATCGGTGATGTCGTCGCGGCAGATGATCACGCCGCAGGCATGGACGCCGGTGTTGCGCACATTGCCTTCAAGCTGCTCGGCATATTTAAGGGTCTCTTTGACGAGCGGGGTGCCAGCGACAAGTTCCTGCTGGAAGCCGGGGTCATATTTAAGGCAGTTGGCAAGCGTCATTTTCGGCTCTTTGCCATTGACTTCGGGGAGATGACGAGGCACGAGGTTGGCGAGGCGGTTGCTTTCAGAGAGGGGCAGATCCTCAACGCGAGCCACGTCTTTAATGGCAGATTTAGTGGCCATCGTGCCGTAGGTGATAATATGGGCCACTTTCTCCTCACCATATTTCTCGGTGACGTATTTCAACACGATAGCGCGGCCGTCGTCGTCGAAGTCGATATCAATATCGGGAAGCGAGATACGGTCGGGGTTGAGGAAACGCTCGAACAGCAGGTCGTATTTTACGGGGTCGATCTGCGTGATGCCGAGACAATAGGCCACAGCCGACCCGGCGGCTGATCCGCGGCCAGGGCCGACGCTAACCCCCAACTGGTTTCGGGCAACGTTGATAAAATCCTGCACGATAAGGAAGTAGCCGGGGAAGCCCATAGTCTTCATTATATGGAGCTCGAATTTGATACGCTCCTTAAGCTCGTCGGAGAGATTTTCGCCGTAGCGTTTTGTCGCGCCTTCATAGGCGAGCTTCTTCAGATAGTCAGCCTCAAACTTAATGCGGTAAAGCTTGTCGTAACCTCCGAGTTTGTTGATTTTTGCTTCGGCATCCTCCTGGCTTAGAACGACATTGCCATTTTCATCGCGCGTAAATTCATCAAAGAGATCTTTTTCGGAGAATTTACGGCGATACTCTTCTTCGGTACCGAAATCAGCGGGAATCTCGAAATTGGGCATAATCGGAGCATGGTCGATATCGTAGGTCTCTACTTTATCGAGAATCTCAAGGGTGTTGGAAAGCGTTTCGGGCATATCGCCGAACACCTGATTCATCTCCTCCTGAGTCTTCATCCACTCCTGCTTAGTGTAGAGCATACGGTTCTCGTCGGAGAGTTTACGCCCGGTCGAGACGCACAAAAGCCGCTCATGGGCCTCGGCGTCCGACTCATTGACGAAGTGGACGTCGTTGGTGCAGATGAGCTTTATGGCATATTTCTCGGCTATGCGTATCAGCTCTTTATTTACGGCGCACTGCTTCTCGTAGGTACTGTGGTCGGCACGGACAACCGTGGCTTTATGACGCTGCAATTCGATATAGTAGTCATCGCCGAAAACGCTTTTAAACCATTGGACCGACTTCTCGGCAGCGGTAATGTCGCCCTGCATGATATGCTGCGGAATCTCGCCGCCTATACAAGCCGAGCACACGATCAGGCCCTCTTTATGCTTTTCAAGCTCGGTTTTATCGGTGCGGGGGTGAAAATACGCGCCCTCGGTCCAAGCTTTCGAGACGAGTTTTATCAAGTTTTTGTAGCCTTTCTGATTCTTTGCGAGGACTATGAGGTGACGACCTTTGTCGGTCTTATCGGTCTTATCGTGCAAAGAATTTTTGGCAACATACATCTCGCAGCCGAAAATCGGCTTAAACGCCAATTTCTTGCGCAATTTGGCTATATCGGCTTCAATAGCCGATATTTCTTCCGCGGGCTTACCCTCGGCGCGCGCCTGATCGAGCAGCGCGTTCAAATCCTTAAGCTCGCCTTTGAATTTACCTTGCTTCTTCTTGACGTAGTTAAAAAACTCTTTGATGCCGAACATATTGCCATGATCGGTAAGAGCGAGCCCGGCCTGGCCGTCGGCTATGGCCTTATCGACGAGAGCCGTGACCGATGCTTGACCATCGAGCACGGAATATTGTGAGTGAACGTGTAAGTGTACGAATGGAATCATGCTTACAAATTTACGCGAATAAATCTGAAACCCCAACCTTATTCCAAACTAATTTTCCACAACGGCTTTGAGTTTATCGACGTTAGTGTTTTTTAACAGTACTACCCCATTTTCCCCTAAAAGAAATATTGTAGGAGTAGCGGGGAAATCGTAAGCGCCTGATTCCTCGACCGATTCGAGAGTCATACCAACAATCCAGCCCTGCGGCATATCATCGAGTCCGTCTTTCCATACGTCGGCCTCTCCCCCATCGTAAACCGCTATCACATTTATGGTTGAAAGCGCGGGAGACTCCTTGATTGCAGCAATAGCGCGGTGGCAGTCTTCGCACTCGGGATCATAAAAAATGAGTATCGTCTTATCAGCATCGGCTACTGTCGACAGCAGCGTAGCGTCGGTGCCTGAAGGTGTGACAAAATGAAAATCCGTAGCGATAGTGCCTATACGATTTTTCAGAATACTTTCGCGCAACATAGAGTCGCGCACCTTTGAATCGGCATCAAAAAAATCAGAGGCGAGACGCGCTTCCACGAAGTTCAGGAACAGCTCTTCGCTATACATGGGCGAGTCATAGCCATAGAGATACGTCTCAATCATATCGTCGACAAGCTGTAGAGACGTTGAATCGACCGACGATTTCTCATATAGAGTTTCAATCGCATTCACTTGCGCATCGGAGGGGGCATGAGGCATCACCGAGAGGAAATTAACCACGTTTTGCTCCACAAACTTCTCGTTTCGGGCATATTTACCGTCGCCAAAATCCATATTGTCCCAAAAATGCTCCAAAAGATAGGCCGCGCGATCGGTCGGCGAGGTTAATGAAGAAGGTATTTCAGGCATCTGGAGCACTTCAACGCCAGCCTCCTCGTCGCTGACCACCTTTGTCTCGGCCATCATAACCCCGATCGACGAGACTATGCTCAAAAGGGATAATAATATTTTAATCCGCATCAATCCAACCATCTGTTAATCAACATTATGGAGTGTATGCCCCATAAGCTGCTTTTTGGTGTGCATATAAAACTTGTTGTAGGGATTAGGGGCTATCTCAATAGGCACATTCTCCTCGACGCTTAGGCCATATCCTTCGAGCCCGATACGCTTGACGGGATTGTTGGTCATAAGGCGCATCTTCTCGACGCCGAGCGAGCGAAGTATCTGGGCACCGACTCCATAGTCGCGCTCGTCGGCTTTATGACCGAGAAGGATGTTAGCCTCGACTGTGTCGTGCCCCTCTTCCTGAAGTTTGTATGCGCGGATTTTGTCCATAAGGCCTATGCCGCGGCCTTCCTGCTGCAGATATACAATCACGCCTCTACCCTCTTTCTCAACCATCTGCATGGCTTTATGGAGCTGCTCACCGCAGTCGCAACGCTTAGAACCGAGAATATCGCCGGTAGCGCACGATGAATGTACGCGCGTAAGCACCGGCTCTCCGTCGGAGACATCGCCTTTAATCAATGCGAAATGCTCCAACCCATTGGATTTCTGACGGAAAGGTATCATGCGGAAATGACCGTAAGCGGTAGGCATATCCACCTCCTCGCCTTTCTCAACCAGGCTCTCCATCTTGTTGCGATAGGCTATGAGATCCTTAATAGAGATTATCTTAAGGCCCCACTCCTTCGCGCGCATCGAAAGCTCAGGGAGGCGCGCCATGCTGCCATCATCGCTCATAATTTCCATCAAGGCGGCCACAGGCTGCAGCCCGGCAAGTTTCGCGAGATCGACAGCAGCCTCGGTGTGGCCCGAACGACGAAGCACACCCTGATCTTGGGCATAAAGCGGATTAATATGGCCCGGACGACCAAAATCTTCGGGTCGGGCGTCGGGATCAGCAAGATGACGTATCGTCTGGCAACGGTCGTTAATCGACACGCCGGTAGAACATCCTTCGAGCTTATCGACCGTTATGGTAAAGGGAGTGCCGAGCACTGAGGTATTTACCTCGGCCTGATGAGGTAGTTCGAGCTGTTTGCAGCGGCTTATGGTCATAGGGACACAAAGGACACCGCGCGCATGCTTGAGCATGAAATTAACCTGCTCAGGTGTGATTTTCTCCGCGGCCACAATGAGGTCGCCCTCGTTTTCGCGGTCTTCATCATCGACAACTATCACGAATTTGCCATCTTTAAAATCTTTGAGGGCATCTTCCACGCTGTCGAGCACTATATTGTCTGTTGAAGGTATTTTTTCGCTTGTCATGATAGATAAAGTTTATTCCTTGGGGGAAATCGTTCTTAAGATTTGTTCCGTGATAAGAACATATTTACTTATATCCTTAAAAAGCATACGGAAAGGATATTTATTAAGGTCGTAAATAACCTGATGACTCTTTGAGTTAGAGAGATAGCTAACGAGTTCCTCGAGTTTAACCTGCATGGCCGACATCTGCTTGCGATATTTAAATTTCACTAACAAGCGCATCGGTAACGGGGCCCCGTAATAAGCTTTTCCAAGCACCTGGAGCTGATGCAAGAAGTCGTTGAGTAGAAGCCGGGCCTTCGTCGTATCCACTTCCTCTATTGTGAATTCCTTAACTTCGAGGGTTCGCTTAGGATATTTGCCCACAAGCCTCATAAAGAAAGCTTTGTAGGCATCGATATTGAATACCGACGAGTCGTGTAGGGCCTTATATGTAAGAAACACACCGAGCGGGAGGAGAATAACCGAACTCAACCACATGCCCGAAACCACGTCGAGACGTCCATCGCGAGCGAGCTTATAGCCAGTATTGTCGATGATATAATATATGATAAACAGAAAAACGGAAATAACCAACGGCATACCGAAGCCACCTTTGCGGATAATCGCACCAAGTGGCGCGCCGATAAAGAAGAAGATTATCACCGCAAAGGAGAGGGTAAATTTCTTCTGCAGCTCGATACCATGGCGACGTATTGTCTTCATATCATCCTCGATATCAAGGGCTTTGAATTGATATTCCTGGTATATACGCTGCGCTCGGTTGAGACCCTGCTGCAAAATCGACATGCGGGAGAGCCCGGCCGTTCCGTTCAAAACCGAATCAATATCTACCGTATGCCTAATATCGGCCGTAGGCATAACAACCTCGGTTTCTCCAGTCTTGGGATTCACCACGTCCTTGGCATAAATCCCGAAATGCGCCTCATGCTTAAACACCTCGCCGTATGCGGCGTTGATGCTGTCAACGCGATGTTGCACGGAGTCGATCGTGGCATTGAGTTCAGATATGTTTTTACCGACATACTGATTGCGCATAGCCGACTCGTCGAGACGATTGAAATTGGCATCGAACGGCATGACAATATCCTTGTTGCTGAAGGATTCGCGGCGATATGGCATATTGTTTGAGCGGATTCCGGCGGTTTGGGCCGTGAGGTTCTCAAATTGCTCGCCATTATATAGGTTGAGCAACAGGTGGGTTTTGTCGGACGTAAGCGAGATACGCCCAGAATCGGCCACGATAATACGGGTTTTATCTGACCCGTCGCGCATATCGTAGATCATCACGTCGCGAAGCATACCTGAGAGCGGATCCTTACGCTCAACATACACCGAAATACCCGGAATCTGGGAGTAGAACGCCTTCTCCGGAATCTCCATTTCAGGCGATTTCTGACGAGCCGAATAAAGGAGAGTCCACATCTTTGTCTGGGCTATGGGCAGCACGTTGTTTTGGAAAAAGAATGCTCCGATAGATATGAGTATCATAAGAATAATGAGCGGGCGCATCACCTTAATCAGCGAAACGCCTGAGGCTTTCATCGCCGTAAGCTCGAATTTCTCGCCGAGATTACCGAAAGTCATCAACGAAGCGAGAAGCACGGCAAGCGGAAGCGCCATCGGCACCATTGACAAGGCTGCGTAGAAAAAGAGCTCGGCTATGGTCGAAATTTCCAGCCCTTTGCCCGTAAGGTCATCGATAAATCGCCAGAGGAACTGCATCATCACGATGAATAAAACGATAAAAAAGGTCATAGCAAACAAAGGGAGGAATGTTTGCAGCATGAACGTATATAACCTTTTTATACCAAACATAATCTTAGGGGCATATTTCAGCGCGAATTTAGCGATAATTCGGCAAATTCCCTACACGATGTTTAAAAACTTTATTTAAGCGACAAGTGTTATATATTTAGGAAAGCAACACAACTTATTTTTGAAAAACAATAACTTAACAATAGAAAATTATGAAAAAGCTACTCTCAATTCTGATGCTGGCAATAATTGCCGTAGTGCCAATGACTGCCCGCGACCGCAACTCGCGCAACGTAAAGGATCTGCCCCCGGCGGCACAGACCATGCTTAACAAATACTTCGGAGGGGAAAAGGTCAGTCACATCAAAATAGATAAGCCGACATTCGGAAGCACTGAGTATGACGTGATTCTGAACAACGGCACAGAGATTGAATTCGACGCCAAAGGAGAATGGAAAGAAATCGACTGCGGCTCAAATGCCGTTCCAAAAGATTTGATTCTTAAGACAATCCGCGATTACGTTAGCTCTAATTTCAAAGGGCAGAAAATAGTGAACATCGAGAAGCAGCGCAACAAGTATCAAATAGAGCTTCAGAATGGCACCGATCTTGAATTTGACCGCGCGGGCCGTTTTCTCCGTATCGACGATTGATCAGTTTTTCAAGACTGTATATAACACAAGAAATCCCGGGAGCAAATGTCCGGGATTTCTTGTGTTATAGGTATTTGAAGATGTTGCGGATGATTAATAGATGAATTCCACATCATCGATCCAGAGCGTAGATCCGGCACCGCCACAGAAGTAATCACCTCCTCGGCTGGCCGCTACGCACATGATGAGATACTTAGACTTGGCATCCTGCTTGTAGTAATCGAGCGGGATCACAAATTCGACTAAATCATCGCCTTCAGTGTTGCCAACAAAACGATGCTCGCCGTATGCTATCACATCGCCTTTGGCGCGACGTGCCGCATCGAAGAATTGTCCGTTCTTGGTCTTTACAACCATCGGATATTCGGGATATTCACTATCCATTACGGAGCCGTCAGTAAGGGCAAAGTAGATGATACCCTCATCCATTGCTCCTTTCGGAAGATCCGGGACATTGTTGTTGGCGTAATCGACTGCCACGGGGCGATACTTGGCCCATACGCGGAGCGCTTTAGGACGGGAGGTGAACGGACGGCCGAAACCGAGCACGCCGTCGGTACCATCGGTAGCAAGATATTTACCAACGAAGGCATTTCCGGCAGCAAATTTGCCTATGCCGAAGAGAGCGACATACTGTGAAGCGAGCTTAGCGGAGTAGTTGCCTGAATGTTTGTATTGCGAATCGGGCTCGGTTACATTCTTTTTGAGCGTAGCGGAGCCGTGGTTACCAGAATCCCAATACATCTCAGATGTGTAAAGCAGATAAGGAGCTTTTGAGGTGTTCCATTCCTCAAAGCCTGCATTACCAACTTGCTCGGCCGACTCTGTAGTGAAATTCATTGTTGAGCCAACGTATCCATCGCAAACGGCGCGATATTCGTAGGTAGTAGCAGGTTTCAGACCGTTAATGGTAACTGAGAACGAGGTAGATGCTCTTGACAGCTCTGGCTCAACGCGAGTCCAGTCAGAAGCTCCCTTCTCGCGGTACTCGATAGCACAGTTGGTAGCGTCGTCGGCAGCGATGTCGGCGCTCAATGTAACCGAGGTAGCCCATACTGACGATTCGGGAAGAGGATTAGCTATAACTTTCGCTTCGCTAATCGAAATGTGCATGGTAGCCTCCGAGACATTGCCTTCACTGTCGGTGGCAGTAAATTCAATGTCATATTCGCCGTATCCAAGCTTATTCATAAATGATTCTTCAAAATTAAGCTTAAGATTCGACAAATCGCCATCGAGATTGCTGTTGTAAACCCAGTTGATACCCGCATTATTGAGCGTTTCGGCCACAGCGGCAGATGAATTAAGCAAGTCCACATCATCTTCGCCGAATATAGGCTCAAGAAGCGAAGACTTAACGATAACGCTTTTCATAGACGCTGTAGCAGCGGATATGTAAACCGATTTACGCCCAACGCCAAATGCCGGAGAATAGATAGTTGAAGCTATATCAAATCCGTAACCCTTAATCGAGGGGGGCAGGATAATCGTAATATCATCCTCAACCGGAATTTCCGTCTCATCGATGAAGATATCGAGGAATCCGGCGCCGGTGTCCTCACTTTGGGGAGTGCACTTTACATTAAGGATATATTCGGTGCAAGGTTTCGCATTCTCAATCACACCGCTGCGGGTGTACTGAGAGCCATCGTTTTTACGTCCGGTAAGAGTCCAGGTAAGATTCTTATCGGTAGAAGGCATCATGAAGTAACCTTTCTGATTGGCAGGATCATCAAATGTAAGCGACCCGCGGTCGTGGCCTATTGTCATCGTATAGTCAGAAAGCACATCGTTGACGTCGGCAGAATAGTTGACAGAAGCTACCACGTTGGCTATGCGACCGCAGAGTTCGACCTGAGTCGCACCTGCAGAGATAGTAAAGGGGACGCGGGCTTTGTAGTATTTCTTATCGAACGAGGCCGACACCGAGTCGCCAGCCCACAGCTCGGCAACGTAGTTACCGCCGGCAAGCTTCACACCCTCAACAGGGATGTTGGCCAAGCCATTATACTTACGCACCGCGCCGTCGCCATTGTCGCCGTTAGCCTTTGAAATCCAGAGAATGGCTGATTGGGCAAGTTGCTCCTTAAGTTCGTCGGCCGCAGCGCGGGAAGCGGTTTTCACATCGTTGGAGAAAGTGTAAGCAAACACCGCATTACCTTCGCCAGCAAGATCGTAGCTATAATTATCGGAGCATCCGGCTGTGATTGCCAGCCCTGCCAGAGCCGCAATCGCGAAAATAGACTTCTTCATCATTGCACACCGGATATGAAGGTTAATGTAACGGTTTTTTCATTGCCCTTATTATCAATCATCGTCAGATGGAACTTGTGAACGTCGTTGGGAGTCGGGCTGAGGTTGAGGAGCGGGATGAAGGGAGTCAGCACAAAGTCGATATCGGTCTGTCCTTTGACTTTATCACCGACGGGGAAGTTGAATCCCTCAGGATTTCCGAGGGTTTCCTCAAGTTCGGGCGAGAGATTTGCTAAATCAAATTCTTTCATCAGGCCCACACTCTGAAGGAACTCGTCGGTAAGATAATTAGACTCGATATTAACCTTAAGATTTGTCAACGGATTCTCCGACACGATATTGATAGCGTATTCTTTGCCATCCTCAGCAACCATGGGCTGAGTGAGCGACATTGAAGTGTTGAGCGTGAAGGCATCCACAACGGGATCGTCGGGCAAATCAGGACCGACAGGATCTTTCGGGTCTTCATGGCCGGGACGGTCGGAATCGCCGAGGTTGTCCTCGCTAACCGACACATTTCCGGGAACATCCTGACTATCCACAGTCATGTCGATAGAAATGCCGGTGGTCGGATCCACGAAAATATCGCCAGTCTCTTCAGGAACTGAAGGATCGGGAGCTTTGTAACCAAAAGTGATATAATAGTGATTTCCAGCTACAACATCTTTGTAGATTTTGCGAAGCTCAACTTTAGAGCCATTGATAGTGCCAGAGAAGGTGGCTACCATTGTAGGACTGTCGGGAAGAGCCTGGAAATAACCTGTGCGCGTCTCAGTTGGCGAGAAGTCGAGAGAGCCGTTATCATTGGCCACAACTTTGACAGAGCAATCGTCGCCCATAGCGGCTTTCATATCTTCAGTGTAGCGGATAGTGACGGCAATGTTTGAGAAACGAGCCGATATTGTGCCGATATTGGTGATATCGTCGAGGCGGATGTCGAAAGGATCGGACTCACCTTCGTAGTAAGGCGCATCCCAAGCCTGAGGCTCCTGATTATGTGATTTGACAGAAACCTTATATCCTGCGCCTACAGGGAGGTCGATGAGTTCGGGCATCTTAGAGTAAACCCAAGAGCCAACCTGCTGACCGTCGGCATCGGCAACGCTGACAATAAAATTGTCGGTAGAGACGCCGGCGCGGCTGACGATGTTCTCGCCGTTAGCGACATTGATGTCGCCTACCGCAAGATGACCGTAACCTTCGCCCTTAACATTGGGTTCCCAATTGTCGGAGCAAGCGGCGGAAACAGCCCCCATCAGCAATATTAATGAATATATTTTTGTTTTCATGTTTTTCGTAAAAAATGCTGAGTCGTTAATTTACTCTTTAATCATTAGTAGTTGAGGGAAATATCATCCACTACAAGCTGAGAGCCCATGAACGTGCCTCTATTGAGATTCGCGAATCCGGGGCCCACGAGATTGCTGTCACTTCTCTTAAGGAAGTCGGCCGAATATGTGGAAAGGAATTTGACGTAAATTTTAGCGCCCTTGGGAGCACCGGCAGGATATGTCAAAGACACGGTCTTTTGGGCATATTCGCTTGCGCTGTCGAGAGTAGCGGTATTAGAAGCTATCACATTGCCTGAAGCATCCTTAACCCAAATCTCGACAAAGCCCTTATCCTGAGCATTTCTGGGGAAATATTTGTACCAGAAAGTGAGGCTTTCGGGTCGCGACGCGAATTCGATACCGCAGTCAAGGTCGGAGGTACCGATAAGATCGGTACCTCTTGTTGAGCGGCTTGCGCCAAGGTGCAACAGCCCGGGATCGATGTATTTACATGCTCCTGAAGTACCCTTGCTACCGGTTGCCGAATTTCCTGATCCCCAACCGACAGTCTGGATAATCGCGGCATTGTTGCCTGAGTGAGGCGCGCACTGAGCGTCACTAAGCTTATTGTTATTGCCTTTAGTGATGGTTTTATTGACCTCTGTGCTTGTTGTGCCGGATATTCTCACGTAAGCATAATCAGACCCCTGGCTGGTAGTCATGGGGTTATTCGTTCCCCACCCTTCAGGAATCATCAGCTCCCAATTGGTGCCAGAGCCGCCTTTCGACCAAGATTCCAGGTCGCCATGTTCGAGGGGAGAAGCAGCCTCAGTAACGATGTTGGCAGCGACAGTTATACCATCAACCACAGTAGCGATTTTCAATTTACTGCCGGGAGTCAAACCAGTAAGCTTAAAGTCGTGAGTTCCCGCAATGTGCTGAGAAGTCACGGGGTTGCCGTTGGAAGTGAACGACAAGTTGTCGGGAATAGTGAACGTAGAGCTTGTAACTGACACAGTCGCGTATTTCGCAAACACGTTGTTGGTCGACACAGTTATTTTAAGGTCGCTGCGAGGAACGGTTTTAGTCTCAACGACATGGGCGTCGGCACCCTCACCAAGCACGACACGGAAATTGATGTTGTCGCCTTCGGTGGGAAGTCCAGTAAGATGCAGATTGTAGTTGGCCGAAGCGCGTGAAACCGAAGTCACGGTATATGACGCATTGCTCCAGGTGCCGCGATCGTTGAAATACTGGATTTTAACGTCTTTCTCAAAGTTGCTGCCGTTATACGCCACAACCATATCCATCTCACTGGATCCAAAACCGAGACCGCCTACGGATGCGATAGAGGCATCGAGTTTGTCAATTTCAACCACGATGTAGACCGGCTCTGAAGTTTTGTGGTTCTTGTCAACAACGACAAAAGCAAGTTTTGTTTCATTAGAGTCAGCATTAGGCATATACTGAATATTACGCAGCAACTCAGTAAGATTAATGCGGGCATACTTGTCGACGCGATGATACTCTCCGTTTATGCCTAAGCCCTTTAACTTAGCGTAATTGGATTCGGGCATGGAGATGAAATCAATATCGTCGGCCACACCCTGAGAGGCAAGCCATGCCGAATTTGAAGTCATACGGATAGAGGCGATAGAGCCCGGAGCTTTCACGAGAAGCTCAGGAGCAAGACCGTCGGGGAGAACACCTGAAATATAGCTGTAATTTTGAGCGGGGTCGTAGCCCGAAAGGGTGATTGAGGGAGAGGGGGTGGAGAAGAGCTCATCGTTGAGCTCAATTTCAACTGTTTCAACCCCGTCGAGATCATCGGAGAATGTGATTACCATGACCGCATCTCCAACCTGGCCGTTGTTGACGTCAACGGTAACGGTGTAGTGAGATTTGGGGTTGGCATTGAAACGAGCAGCCTCAACGCGGGCGCTTTTGCCGTTGGGTTTTGTAACGTCGGCATAAAGAGTTATCTCACCCGGCTTCATGTAAGCCGCGTCGGAAGCCGACACGGGATATGCAACCTCTGATGTTGATCCGGCTGACTGAAGGGCATACTCAGCTTCGGCGAAGTAACCGAGAAAAGCGTCGGTCGACTTGACGGTCACCATTGTATTCGCAAGCGCGACAGGCAAGCTAACGCTGGTGACCTCATTCTCGTTAACTGTAAGGGTTGAAGAACCGTGGTAATACGGTTTGTTGAATCCCTCTTCATTGATGTCACCGTAGTATGCCTCAAGGGTATATGCTCCTACAGTAAACTCTTCATTGGTGTTGAATTCATCGACTGAATTCCACTCTTTCGGCGAGGTTTTGCCGTTTTGCGGCGTTAACCTCAGCTTCAAGTCGCTGACCGAAATGCCCATTGCCGATGCGCGACTGGGGGTAGGAAGCGCGTTAGTCACCTCGGTGTCGAGACTGATACGCGGCGCGATCTTACCCTTAGTCTTGCTGCCCGGAACGAAGTCGTCGGAACATCCCGCCATGACGAGAACTCCAGCCGACAGCATTAGGCCATACAAAACATGTTTTTTCATAATTTTTTTGAATATAATTACAATAAGTTTTACGAAATCTTAATTAGAAATTATAACGTCTTCATTCGTTTTCGCTAAAATCTATTTAGACAAATTCGGCGTAAAATTACATTTATTTTCGCAAAAACTCAAAAAAAATCCTAAAAAAACGAAAAAACGGAGAAAAAAGCTAATTTGCAGTATGCAGTAAATCAGAGGCCAAGCATCATTTTAACCCTCGCCGGATTAGCACCAAGAGTGATCGCGCGCTGAGCATCGGCGAGCGAGGCATCACGCTCGAAGCTCTTCTTGTTGAGCACAGCTCTGGCGAGATAAAGCTCGCCATAGTCAGAATCGAGTTCAAGCCCCGAAGCAATATCCTCGGCTGCTTCCGGAAGACGATCGAGTTCAAGAAGGCTCATGGCTCGGGCAGCATAATACTCAGGCTCGGGCTTAAGGCGGATTAGTTTAGAGTAATAATCAAGAGCTTGCTCAGGACGGGAAGTGATGGAATATAGCGAAGCGAGAGCTATCAGCGTCTCCACTCTTGAGGGCGCAAGCCGACTGGCGATATTGAGATCTTTCTCCGCAAGCTCAAACAACCCGCCGTATAAGTAGATAATACCCCTATTTATATATGTGTCGGGATAAAGGGAGTCGATACGCTCGATAAGGTCATAATCGGCTATGGCGGCCTTAACATCGCCAATAGAGGTATTCACTCTCGCGCGGTTAGCGAGAATTGAGACAGAATTGGGGGCCATTGCATGGGCCTGATTGAGGGTAGCGAGCGCAAGCGAGTCGTTGCCTTGATAGAAACGAATCATGCCAAGGTTGGAAAGCAACATTATATTGCCGGGGTTGCCGGGATCGGAACGCATAGTAGCTACTATCAACGAGTCGGCCTTAAGCCAATCCTCCCCGGCTACAGCTTTGTCGATTGCAGATAGGTTTGACTCATAGTCTGCAGCGACGGCTCTGCAGCCCGCCCCAAACATCACGACCAAAAGCAAAAGGATAGTTAACCTGTTCATACCCGCGAAATTCGCAATAAATATCGGAAGCACAAAATGGAGGTTGAAAACAATTGTTAAAAAAATGTTTATAAATTAAGCGAGCGAATGATTTTGTCATATACGTCAAAATCCCTATCTTTGCAGGGATGAACAACGTCATAGAGCATATCGAGTACCTAATACGCCGTCACGACTGCGTAGTAATCCCCTCTTGGGGCGCATTTATCGCGCACCATCAGGCGGCGAGCTACGACCCGACGGCTTCGCTCTATATGCCCCCGATGCGTCAAATATCGTTTAATGTGAATGTCGACCATAACGATGGGCTTCTCACCGCATCGATAGCCCGTAAACTCGATATTCCATTCACGAAAGCCGCGAAAATAGTGACTCAGGAGGTCGATGCCATGAAATGCCAGCTCGAAGCTGACGGAGAAATCAGCCTCGGGTCGATAGGCCGATTTGTGGCTCAAAGCGAGTCGAGCCTTCTTTTCGAGCCTTCGGGCGAATTGCTCCGGGAGGAATCGCGCGGGATGAGCCCCGTAGAGGTTAAGCCCGTGATAGAGCAAGCAATCGAGGATGACGAGCCCGCATATAAACCAACTCCCGCCACTCCGCGTCGCATAGGGCTCAGGGCTCTGAAGATCGCAGCCGCTATCGCCGTCACTGTCAGCGTAGGCGCGGCCATGCTAATCCCGTCGGTGATGAATCGGAACGATAATCTGGCAGGGATCGCTTCAACCACTTCTATTCTATCGGAGATTGACACCTCATCAATCTTCAAAGCGGAAAATAATCGCGCCTCTTCAATCCAACCAGAGGATGAAGTCAGCGAATCAATCACTGGAGCAGAGGTTAACACCCTCGCAAACGCCATTGATACCACGTCCGAGCTGGCGTTGCCTGAAATAGCTAATACTAATACCACCAAACCTGAAGCTGACAATAAAGCAGCGCGACAAAACATAAACAGCCCCGGGGATGATGCTCAGGAAAAAGCAGCCAAAGAAAATGCGGAGGCAGAGAAGACATCTCAGAAAAAGGCTAAAAAAGACAACACAGCGCTTAAGCCTGACGCAAGCCACTGCCTCGTGATAGGCTCTCTCGCTAATCTCAAGCAAGCCAAGCTCTTCATCAGCCAGCAAGCCGGGTCGGGGTATGATTTGAAAATCTATGCTGCCGACGGAAAATACCGCGTTTACATCGCGACCGGGTCGATAGAAAAATTAGTCGACCTCAAAGCCAACACAGCGGTCGGCGAGGATTACCCTGAAGCCTGGGTATGCAAAGTCAATTAAGATTCTCCTATACACAAATTTATGGAAAACCTTCACAATCTTTTGATAAACCGCCGTAGCATACGTCGGTACAAACCCGACACGCTTAATCCCGATGACGTGCGGCTCATACTCGAAGCAGCCCTGCTGTCGCCTTCGTCGAAAAGTTCGCGCGCCTGGCAGCTTGTGGTTGTCGAGGACCGCGAAACGCTTGAACGCATGAGCCAATGCAAAGCCGCGGGGTCAGCGCCGATAGCCAAAGCGCCGCTCGCTGTGGTTGTGGCAATGGATTGCGCGAAAGACGACGCATGGATCGAGGATGCATCGGTAGCATCAACGCTTATGATGCTTCAAGCAGCCGACCTCGGCATAGGGTCGTGCTGGATTGAGATTCGCGACCGCTATCAGGCCGACGGCACCCCCGCGCAGGAGGTCATCCAAGAGCTTCTCGGAATACCTGAAACTATGCCGATCGTGAGCGTCATAACATTCGGATACAAAGACGAGGAGCGGAAACCGCAAGACGTAGAGAAGCTGCGCTGGGAAAACGTGCATTTAGGACGCTGGCAAGGAGAGAACAGCTAATCATTGACCGCAAGCATGATACAGACCTGCTGCATAATCGGAGCCGGAAACGTGGCTTGGCACTTAGCGCAAGCCCTATCGAAGGAGATTGGCGTAAAGCAAGTCTACAGCCGAGACATCAACAACGCGCGCAAGCTTGGCGACTTAATAGGAGCCGAAGGTATTGACACCATCGGAGCGCTGCGCAAGGATGCGGATCTATACCTGATCTCGGTACCCGACGATCATATCGAGGAAATCACGGCAGCATCGCAAGGGATAGATTCGGGAATATGGGCGCACACCTCAGGAAGCATGCCGATGGACGTGTTCCGGGGAAAAAAGTCGCGTCACGGCGTTTTCTATCCGTTGCAGACGTTCTCAAAATCGAAAGCAGTAGAGGTCGCGGAAGTGCCTATGCTGATAGAGGGTTCTGACGAAGATACCACCGTCTCGCTGCTCAATTTGGCAGAAAGGATAAGCCGCAATTGCCGCAAGGCAGTCTCAACAGAGCGACGACAGCTGCACGTGGCCGCCGTGTTCGCCTGTAATTTCGTGAATTATATGTGGATTCAGGCCGATGATCTGCTTCGGAAATCGGGGTTGAGCTTCGACTTGCTGAAACCGTTGCTTGCTGAAACGCTCGACAAGCTCAATGACATCTCTCCGGCCGAGGGCCAAACCGGGCCTGCCCGCAGAGGCGATTTCTATACTATCGAGAAGCACCTATCTATGCTTTCGGCCGACCAGGCTGAGATCTACAAGCTGCTTTCCGACAAAATTTACGCACTTTATAACCGATGAACTCCGACAAGACACATAATTACGACCTAACGAAAACACGCGCTTTCGTCTTTGATGTCGACGGCGTGCTTTCCCCCTCAACCATACCGATGGGAGCGGACGGAGTGCCATGCCGCATGGCTAACATTAAAGATGGCTATGCACTGCAATTAGCTATAAAACAGGGATATAAGATAGCCATAATAACCGGGGGAATCTCAGAAGCAGTAAAAAACCGGTATAATGCATTGGGCATTACGGATGTGTTTATGGGCTCGGCTATGAAGCTTCCGATACTTAGAGGATGGATGGCGGATAACGAGCTGACCTCTGAGAGCACCGTATACGTAGGGGATGACATACCCGACTATGAATGTATGCTCGAAGCGGGGCTGTCAGTGGCTCCGGCCGATGCCGCAAGCGAAATTCTTTCAGTCGCAGGCTATGTGTCGCAAGCCGAGGGAGGCCATGGTGTGGCACGAGATATAATCGAGCAAGTGATGAAAGCACAGGGCAAATGGATGTCGACCGAAAAGGCATTTGGCTGGTAAAACAAGCTATATCAGGCATTTCCCCTGCGCCATGCGACAATAAACCAATAAAGACCACCAATCAAGAATGAGAATTTTACTCGGAAGCGGCTCTCCGCGTCGCAGACAACTTCTGCGAGACATGGACATCGAATTTGATATAGCGCATATTAAGGATATAGACGAGACCTATCCCTCAGATCTTGCCCCGGAAAAGGTTCCTGAATATCTGTCGCGACTTAAAGCCGCAAGCTATCTCGACGAATTAAGCGACGATACCCTGCTTATAACAGCCGACACCGTGGTAATCCACAAAGGTGAAATCCTCGGTAAGCCGGCCGACCGAAACGACGCGATACGGATGGTCGGCGAACTTGCGGGGGACACGCATAAAGTTGTCACCGGAGTGACGTTGACTTCCAAAAACAAGTCGATCAGCTTCTCTGAAACCACCGAAGTAGAGTTTCTGCCTATAGCCAAAGAGCAAATAGAATATTACGTGGACAAATACCTTCCTCTCGACAAAGCAGGTGCTTACGGCATACAGGAGTGGATTGGGCTGACAGCAGTGAAGGGAATTAGAGGGTGTTTTTACAACGTCATGGGGCTACCGACCGCCGCACTTTACCGCAACCTCATAAACTTCTGAGACAGAAGCCGAATTGACCGCCGGGAGGAGCCAACATCAAATCGCCCCCCGCAAGGCGATTATTGACAAAAACAGGCCTTCGGCGACACTCGCTGCCATCCATGCTCAGCATGGCCTTACACCCTGGCGCAACGACTTTCTCGGCAAGGAGATAGGCCACGGTACCCATAGTCATGCGCAGGTTCAATTCGATGCAAGGGGCTACTTTCATGGCGCCGTGGTCGTCGTAGACCATCATATCAACTCCGCAATATCCGCTGTAGGACTCCCCTATCAGCCCGGTCAACACCGCCTCCAACTCGGCAGAAAGATAATCTATATACGCGCCTGGCACCACCGAAGTCAGCTCCTCCTTTAGCAGTTGCGGCGAAGCCACAAGATTGCCCGAATATGCACCCCCGGGGTAATTCTCAAAAAGCGACAACCCCATATAGCGCGCCCTGCCATCGGAAACATCGTATAGCATGGCGAAATTACAGACTTCAGACAAAAACGCTTCAGCCACAACGCTTCCCTGCTTCCTGACTATCCCCTCAACACGGCGGGAAAGCATGTCGAAACTGACCGCATCGCTATCAATCACCCCTCGCCCACTGCTCGACCATGGAGTCTTAATCATCCACCTCCGAGACATATCAAGCTGACTGACATCTGTTATCTCCAGCGATCGGGGAGGCACATCGATACCTCGAAGCGACAATCGCCTGTTGATTTCGATAGAAACACGACGGTGAGACAACTCCCTGATGCGCTCAACCGCCTTATAGTCGGGCAAATCCGCGGGATCGGCGCCGTGATCGATAAGCATTTGCCTCGAAGCCAACGACCAACCCCATGGACGAAACATTTCGGCATCGCCGATAGCGGCATTGACCGACTTGCCTAACGCCGACATCAAACCATGCTCGAAAGCCTCATCGCGAGGAGTGTAGACAACGGCATCGCCATCGTCAGCGACCGCGGCAAGCAAAAAGGCGCAGTCGAGGCGGAGTCGAGCGGCATTTTTCGGGGCAGTGAATCGCCTGAGACCACTGCCGAGAGCAATATCATTTTCGGGGTAAAACATCCATGCCTTCTTCATGGTCGCGAAGGTAGTGAATTTTCAACAAATAGACCCACTTATCAACAACCGCTGGGGCTTGACAACTTAATTTGCTAACTTTACCGAAATAAATAATAAACACGATAAATGAGCGACATCATAAAACTTCTGCCCGATTCAGTGGCCAACCAGATTGCGGCCGGGGAGGTCATTCAGCGGCCCGCTTCGGTGGTAAAGGAGCTGGTGGAGAACGCTGTCGACGCGGGAGCCGACTCCATACAGGTAATAATACGCGACGCGGGGCGAACGCTTATCCAAGTGGTTGACAACGGCATAGGAATGTCGACCACCGACGCGCGCCTTGCGTTTGAACGCCATTCGACCTCGAAAATCACCGTAGCCAACGATCTTTTCTCGCTCCACACTATGGGATTCAGAGGCGAGGCACTGGCTTCGATAGCGGCAGTAGCTCAGGTTGAGCTTAAGACCCAACGGCGCGACGATTCGCTCGGAACCCGCCTGGTAATCAACGGCTCGAAGGTAGAGCTGCAAGAGCCTGCGGCCACGACCCCGGGATCGAACATGATGGTCAAGAATCTCTTTTTCAACGTTCCGGCACGAAGAAAGTTTCTGAAGAAAGACTCGGTCGAACTCAGCAACATACTCCACGAATTTGAGCGACTCGCGCTTGTCAATCCCGACAAGGATCTGACCATAATCCACAACGACCAGACCCTGCATCAGCTATTGAGAGGGCCGTTGAAGCAGCGAATAGGGTCGCTCTTCGGCAAATCGCTTGAACGACAGCTTATACCGATTGAGACCGAGACATCGTTGGTGAAAATCAGCGGCTTCGTAGGCCTGCCCGAGAACGCCCGCAAGAGAGGCGCGCTGCAGTATTTCTTTGTCAACGGCCGCAATATGCGTCACCCATATTTTCATAAAGCGGTGATACACTGCTACGAGCAGCTTATACGGCCCGACGAGCAACCCAATTATTTCATCAACTTCGAGGTGGACCCGGCCACAATCGACGTCAATATCCACCCGACGAAAAACGAGATAAAATTTGAGAACGAGCAACCAATCTGGCAGATTCTCACGGCTGCGATACGCGAGTCGTTAGGTAGATTCAACGCGGTGCCGTCGATCGACTTCGACTCGCCCGAAGGATACAATCTACCCGCGTTCAACCCCAACATACGCCCAGATCTATCGGGATTTGCCCCCGACACATCATACAACCCCTTCGCTGAACAGGCGCCAAAACGCCCATCGACCGACTCGCAATGGCGAAGCAGAGCGAATTCCACACTCAACGACTGGGATAAGCTGTACTCTCAATTTCAGAACGCCGCCGAAGAGCACCCGACAGCCGACGACTTCACGCTGCCCCGAAACGAGGTGGCAAGCCGCATTAACTCGCAGCCTGCCGGAGCGCTTCCGTTTGGCGAGTCGATCGAGAGCAGCGCGCGAAGCATACTGCAATTCAAGAACAAATACCTTATCACCCAAAGCAAGACAGGGCTGACGGTGATTGACCAGCACAGAGCCCACGTGCGCATACTGTTTGAGCGCTACAACAAGCCCTCGGAAGAGCGGATGCCCTCTCAGAAAGTAATGTTCCCGGAAATAGTGACGCTGTCGCCACAGCAAAACATCAAGTTGCTTGAAGTGAGAGAGGCTATCGAGCAAATGGGGTTTGAGCTGACCAACGCCGCGCCCAACGCATGGGCCATCGAGGGGACTCCGGCAGCAGAGATGCAGGAGAGCGCCGGGGAGGTGCTTAAAGCGATATTAAGCGACCTGCTCGAAGGCAACGACATCACCCGCGAGAAAGTAAGGGAAGTGATAGCCCTGAGACTCGCGAAAGCCACGGCGCTGAGAGGAGGCAAGACGTTGACCGACACTGAGATGGAGCAACTGCTAAGCGACCTCTTCAGCCTCAGCACACCCGCCTATACCCCCGATGGACTGAGAATCATCGGCGAGATAGCGATGCAGGATATAGAGCGATTGTTTTAGCGGAATTGCGAATTACGAAACTCGCGGGGCGACATGCCGATATGCACTTTGAAATACTTGCCGAAGAATGACTGATTGGCAAAATTGAGCTTGCATGATATTTCCTGAATGGTCATATCGGTGGTCGCGAGCAGACGCTTGATCTCGTTGATCACGTACGAGTCAATCCAGTCAGAGGCTGTGCGACCGCTGATCTCCTTAACCACCGAAGAGAGGTGCTTAGCCGAAACGCAGAGCTTGTCGGCGTAGAAGCTCACCGAGCGCTCGCGCTTGTAGTAATTCTCGATGTCGACGATAAAGCGGTAGAAAAGCGCTTCGCTGCGGTTGCAATAAGTGGTCAGCGAAATGTCGAGTCGCTTGAAGAAAATATTCAGAGTCTCGCAGAAGATGCCCTCAATGAGCTTGTTGACTACCATGCGGTCGAAGCTCGAATGGCAGTCTTTAAGCTTGTTTTTCAGCAGCTTGTGGAAGTAGACTTGATTGTCGAGTTCCTCCGGGGTAAGGCTTACGACAGGATTGTCGCGGAAATACATCGAGCACATGAACAGCCGCGACATCATAGGGAGAAATGCCGCGAAATTGCGCTCAGACGAGGCTATCATGAATCCGTGGAAATCGTCGCTTGTCGAATACTCCTCGATAAGATGACCGGGCAGAATCACGGCGATCGTGCGGGGCCCCATCTCGACCGGCCTCATATCTGACACGAAATGGGCCGAGCCAGAGATACACACCACCGAGACAACGTTGGTGTTCTTAATCGGGAAGTTGTACTTAGTCAGATTGTCTACCTTATCGAATACCTGCAGTTTAGGGAAAGAGTTGTTATCGGTTGAGAAATCGTCGACGTTTGATAATATTTTGGCTAAAACTTTCATACAAGGGAGGAAGCGTCAATGAGAACGAGACGCCAGAACGCAAAATTACGAAATATTTCGGGCATAAAAAAAGCCGGGGACGATATTTCGCGTCTCGGCCTCTTTTTATAGGTAAAATTTCCGCTGACGGCGGAGATGATTATTTGTCTTGTGCGAGTGCGATAAGAAGCTCTTTCTCGTCCTCGGGGTTGGTCTGGATATTGAGTTTGTCCTCGCGGGCAAGCCAACCGATAGCGGCAAAGAGTTCTTTGTCTTTGAGTTTGGTGATTTTTTTGAGCTGTTTAATACCTAAAACATCAGCTTCGTTCAGGGCTTCCCATACTTGGCCAGCCCAAGTTCCGATAACATCTGCGTTCATGTTGATAAAATTTTAGTAAGTTTGTAATATAAAAATTAAACAAACAGGTTAAAAATTTGGTTCAAACCAAGTAAGGTTTTAAAGTTCTTTGAATAAAAAAACTTAGAAAGTGAATTCCTAAAACCGCTGCAAAATTAATAAAAAATTGTTAAAGCCGCAATTTTTACGGTCAATTATTTGCCTGATAATCAGATAATAAATATTTTATTATGTGATAACAAGTTAATTTACAGGCTTTTATGATTTTATCGAAATATCTTTTTTTTATGCAATAATTTGCTTATTTTTACAACTTATTTATAACAAAATCGGCTAATGGAGGCACTCATTACGAAAAACACGGGGAGCTGGTATGTGGCGCTCACCGACGACAACCGCGAGATTAACTGCAAGATAAAAGGCAATTTCCGCATAAAAGGCATACGCACCACCAACCCCGTGGCCGTAGGCGACAGAGTGGAAATCGCTCCCAACGCCGACGGAACGGCTTTCATCACCCGCATCATTCCCCGCAAGAACTATATAATACGCCGAGCAAGCAATCTCTCGAAAGAGGCCCATATACTCGCGGCCAATATCGACCAGTGCCTCCTGATCGTGACGCTCGCGCATCCCGAGACCTCCACCACTTTCATCGACCGCTTCCTTGCCACCGCCGAAGCCTACCGCATACCGGCCATTATCGTAATCAACAAAATCGACCTCCTGACCGACGAGGCCGACCGCGAGCTGCTTGAAGCCGTAAGCTATCTCTACAGCTCCATCGGCTATAAGGTAATCGATATATGCGCCAAAACTGGCCACGGAATCGAACAGCTGAGGGGCATACTCGCCGGGAAAACCACCCTCCTATCGGGCAACTCAGGCGTAGGCAAGTCAACGATAATCAACGACTTGATACCGGGGCTAAACGTCAAGACTGCGGAAATATCAGAGGTGCACGACCAGGGCACCCACACGACGACGTTCTCCGAAATGTTTCCGCTCGCCGAGGGGGGATGGATTATCGACACTCCGGGAGTGCGCGGCTTCGGCACGATTGAGATGGACGAATATGAGGTTTCGCACTATTTCCCCGAAATATTCGCGGCGAGCAAGGATTGCCGTTTCGGCAACTGCACCCACACCCATGAGCCTCACTGCGCCGTGCGTCAAGCTCTTGAGGAGCATCGCATAGCCCAGTCGCGCTACAATTCCTACCTCAGCATACTCGACGACGCCGCTCCCGACAAATATCGCAAACCGTATTGAGGCCGCAAGAGCGTGGAGCGCCCTGGCTTATTCGCCGCTTTTGAGCGAATCGAGGTCGAGCGAGGCGAGCTCCCAGAGGCTCATGGCGTTTTCGAGGGCTTTGGTGCGGCCGGCATGTTCGGTATATAGTTGCTGATCTGTATCGCCCGCCGCGAGTTTTGCCTCTATATCCGCGATTTCGGCCTCGATTTTGGCGATTTCGGCCTCGGCTTCCTCCACCTTTTTCTGCGCGCGCTTGATCAGCTTCTGATGCTCGCGCTGCTCGGCGTACGAAAGTTTGCGCTGCTGCTTGGGCGAATCTGCCGCAACTGCTTCAACCGACGGTTTAGTCGGGGTCGGCTCGCTTTTCGCGCGGCTCTTGGCCGGCGCTGTGCGCTCAAGCTCCTTAAGCGAATCGATTTTCTTCTTTTCAAGGAACTCGTAGATACCACCGAGACACTCACGCACCTGGCCGCCACCGAATTCATAGACCTTCTCAACAAGGCCGTCGAGAAACTCGCGGTCGTGGCTGACGACTATCACCGTGCCGTCGAAGTCTTTGATAGCCTGCTTCAACACGTCTTTAGTCTTCATGTCGAGATGGTTGGTGGGCTCGTCGAGAATAAGGAGATTGACAGGCTCAAGGAGCAGGCGTATCATCGCCAGGCGGGTCTTCTCGCCGCCCGACAGCACCTTGACCTTCTTGTCGGAGGCCTCGCCGCCAAACATGAACGCGCCCAATATGTCGCGTATCTTTGTGCGTATATCCCCTACGGCCACTCGGTCGATCGTGTCGAAGACCGAAATCTCGCCGTCGAGCATCGAAGCCTGATTCTGAGCGAAATATCCTATCTTTACGTTGTGGCCTATCTTAAGATTGCCGGTGAAGGGAATCTCGCCCATAATACATTTCACGAGCGTCGACTTGCCCTCGCCGTTCTTGCCGACGAAAGCCACTTTCTCGCCTCGCTTGATGGTAAAGGTAGCATGGTCGAATACCTGATGATCGCCGTAGGCTTTGCCCACGTTGTCGGCGATTACCGGATAGTCGCCCGAGCGGGGAGCGGGGGGAAATTTGAGGTTGAGACGCGAGGTGTCGACCTCGTCAACCTCTATGCGCTCAATCTTGGCCAGCTGCTTGATACGGCTCTGCACCTGCACCGACTTCGTGGCCTTATAGCGGAACCGCTCGATGAAATCCTCGGTTTCCTTTATCTGTTTCTGCTGATTCTGATAAGCCCTCATCTGCTGCTCCAGACGCTCCTTGCGCAGCTCTACGTAGTGGGAATAATTGACCGAGTAGTCGTAAATCTTGCCGAGCGAAATCTCTATCGTGCGGTTGGTCACGTTGTCGATAAACGCGCGGTCGTGGCTGACGAGCACCACCATATTGGCTTTCTGAATGAGAAACGATTCAAGCCACTGTATCGACTCGATGTCGAGGTGGTTGGTAGGCTCGTCGAGAAGCAGCACGTCGGGTCGCTGCAGCAGTATCTTGGCCAGCTCGATACGCATGCGCCAGCCGCCTGAGAATTCCGATGTCGGCCGGTTGAAGTCCTTGCGGTCGAAGCCGAGGCCTCGAAGCGTCTTCTCGATCTCGGCGTCGGCGTTGTCGCTCTCCTCTATCGCGAGCCGCTCTGTGGCCGAGGTCATGCGGTCGATAAGATTCTGATAGCTCTCGCTCTCATAGTCGGTGCGCTCGGCGAGCTGCGCGTTAAGGCGGTCAACCTCCCTGCGGAGCTCATCGATATGGCCAAAGGCTTTACGCACCTCCTCGACCACGGTCAGCGTGTCGCTTACCTCCATTTGCTGAGGCAGATAACCGACCGTCACCCCTTCGGGCACGGCCACGCTGCCCGACGTCGGACGCTGCAGCCCGGCGATAATCTTTAGCATGGTTGACTTGCCCGCGCCGTTCTTGCCGACGAGGGCTATCTTATCGCGTTTGTTGATAACGTAATTGATATTGTCGAATAGCGGCACCGCGCTAAATTCCACCGACAGGTTGTTTATCGAAATCATGCCGCGAAGTTACGAAATTTCCCGTCATCCCGCAAAACCTTGTTCCGACCCTCCCCTGAGAATTAGAGCCTGTCCCATAAAATCTGATAAAGCTGAGGCGGTCAGCCATTGAGCATATGAAAATTTCACCCCGTGGCACGAAAACGAAAGAAACAGCAACACACGCCGCAAGCAACTGAAACTCAATGCATTACGGCGATATGATGTGTTTCTTTGATATTTGGTGGAAACGGCGGGAGAGGCCGCGGCGCTCAGCGGCGTGATACGCGGCGGCGGTCGGTGATGACGATGTCAACGCGCACGTCGTGAGGCTCAGCCTCGATCTCGTCGATTAGCTGGAAGTCGTAGCCAACGCCTATCTTTGTGGCGCGCGACTCGGCCAGCAGGCGGTCGTAATAACCTTTGCCGCGGCCCACGCGGTTGCCGTTGACGTCATAAGCCACGCCCGGCACCACGATCAGCTCTATCATGTCGATAGGTGTCAGCTCGTCGCCGTCGGGCTCCTCGATGTTAAACGCGCCGATATGCAGGCGAGAGCGGTCGTAAGGTAGAATGTCGAGGTTGACGCCGTTGACGCGGGGCAGATAGAAATGCTTGCGGTCGTGCCACTTGTTGATAAACTCTACTGTCGAAAGCTCGTCGGGCAGCGAATGGTAAAGCAGTATATTGTCGGCCATCATGAAAGCGGCGGTGCGCTCCAGTTGCTCGAACACCCTTTCGGCTGCCTCCATGCGCTCTACAGCCGAGAGGAGGCATTTGCGGGCTTTGATATTACGGCGTATATCTTCCTTTTTCATCTGAATTTTGGGTTTTAGGACTTGCCAGAAGCAAGCGCGGGTTTACACAAGGCTGAAATCGGAAGCGAGCGCCGGCCTGCGGGAGCCATCGATATTTTATCGGGTTTGTCATCCTTAATCGGGGCTTTGGCTTTGCCTGAGATAATCTGCTCGATGGCCGAGTCGACGTTGGGGTCGGTGCGGTTGATTATCTCGAAGTAAGCGCCCATGCCGAGCACATCGCGGGCGATAAGAGCCTTCAGATGATTAACAATCAAGTCGTGCGAAATGTTGATGTAATACCAGCGGGCCGGTATGCCGCCAACCGAGGCGCAGTAGTTGACGAATGAGCGCAGCAGAATATCGTCGGGGGGGAGCATCTTTAGGAGCTCGTTGACGTTCTTGGCTTCTTCGAGGCCGATACGGTTGTTGTCGGTGTACTGAAGCGCGTATTTCTGGAACATACCCGCGTTGGCCACGTTGACGAAGTAGCTCGTCACGCCGATAGTGTCGTTCGGGATAAAGATGTCGGGCATGATGCCTCCGCCGCCGTAAACCTTGCGGCCGCCTAAGGTAAGGAATTCGAGCTGCTTGTCGAGCTTTATCGAGTCGGCCTCGAAAGCCTCGCCATGCTCGTAGCGCATGAGCAGGTCGTTCTCATACGTGGCCGCATTGGTATAATCTTTCTGGATGCAGCGGCCCGAGGGGGTGTAGTAACGCGAAACCGTCAGGCGGATAGCGCTGTTGTCGGGCATATCGATCTGGTGCTGCACAAGCCCTTTGCCAAACGATCGGCGACCGATCACGAGGCCGCGGTCATTGTCCTGAATAGCCCCGGCGAAGATTTCGCTGGCCGAAGCCGAGTATTCGTCGATAAGCACCGTCACCGATGCGTTTTGATAGCGGCCCGAGCCGTCGGAGCCGATGATAGCGTTGTCAGAGCCGTTGCGGCCGCGGGTCTCCACTATCTTAAGCCCTGCGGGGAGGAATTCGTTGACCATCAGCACCGCCTGATCCATCAACCCGCCGGTGTTGCCTCGCAGGTCGAGGATAAAGCTCTCGGCTCCCTGACTGCCAAGCTCGCCGAGCGCCGTGTAGAATTCGTCGTAGGTCGTGCGGCCGAATTTATTTACCTTAACGTAACCGATACCGGGTTTCACCATGTAGGCGGCGTCGATCGAAGCCACTGGTATGTCGCCGCGCGTCACCTCAAACGTCAGCGGCTTCTTAGCCCCGGCGCGCTTGATGGTGAGGGTCACTTTGGTGTTCTTCTCGCCGCGGAGCTGCTTGAACACGTCTTCGTTGGTAATTCCCTTTCCGGCCACGTTCTTGTTGTCGATCTTGATGATGCGGTCGCCTGCCTTGATGCCCACTTTCTCAGCGGGGCCTCCGGCGATAGCCTCAACGACGACGATAGTGTCGGTGTCGATATTGAACTGTATGCCCACGCCGCTGAACGAGCCTTCAAGCTCCTCGTTGACCTGCTGAAGCTCCGACGCCGGGATGTAGACCGAGTGAGGGTCGAGATTGGCGAGAAGCGACGGGAAGGTCACTTCGAGAAGGCTGTCGAGATCCACGTCGTCGACATATTCGTTTTCGATAAGATTAAGTATATGGCTCAGCTTCTGCTCGGCCAGTGAGCGGCCGCTGTCTTTTCTGAGCAGCGAATCGCAGAGAAGTCCGGCCACAAACATTATGGCCGCTACAAGAGGGAACCAGACTATAGGTTTTATGTTCTTCATTTTGCTTGATAAGTAATTGTATGCGGGGGGGGAATGACACCCCCTGAAAAATCTTGTCCTTAGAAATCCTCTATCAGCACCGTTTCCACCCCAGCCCTGTTGAGGAGGTCGATGCCATCCTTCAGCCGATAAAGCTCGCCGTAAACTACCCTTTTGATTCCGGCCTGGATTATCAGCTTGGCGCACTCGATGCAGGGCGAGGCCGTCACGTAGAGCGTCGCGCCTTCGCTCGAATTGTTTGAGCGGGCCACTTTCGTTATGGCGTTGGCCTCGGCATGAAGCACGTAGGGCTTGGTCACGCCATCCTCATCCTCGCAGACGTTCTCAAAGCCCGAGGGTGTGCCGTTGAATCCGTCGGATATGATCATCGAGTCTTTCACGATAATCGCGCCTACCTGACGGCGGCGGCAGTAAGAATTCTCGGCCCAGATCCTCGACATGCGCAGATAGCGGCGATCAAGTGCTTCTTGCTTGGAATATTGGTCCATAGTGATGATTCAATAATAGTGCTGACTGATTTAATTTGCAAATTTAATCATTATAAACCATCCGCGCAATACATAATCGGCGGCTCTCGCGTTAAAAGTTTCTTTTTTACAAACTCCGCTCCTCTTAATCGCTAACTTCGCGACCGGATAGATCGGCCCGATCGCGCTCTCCGCCTTCTACCCTCTACCCCGCCTCAAAACGCGAAGAAACAGCACAAAACACCACAACTCACTAACTTACAACACCTTACAGCAACTGTTTCTGTTTCTTTCGCCCACATGCTTCCGCCTCCGTTTGCGCTGATTGTCATAATATCTGAGAGATAGCCCCGATGTTACCCGTCAACATCTCCCCGCCCCCACTCTCGAAATTAAATGATAATTAGTGTAAGGGGGGCGTATTAATTAGTGATTATCAATTAGTAATATCTTATAAGTCTTATAAGTCTTATAAATCTTATAAGTCTTATAAAATTTATAAAACTTATAAATCTTGTCTCGTCCTTAATGCGCCAAATACCTTACATAAACACGAAAGCCAAAGAAACAGCAACACTTGCCGTAATACACTATATATCAATGCATTGCGGCGTTTCGTGCTGTTTCTTTTGTCTTCGGGCGCAAAACGGCCCCGCAAGCGTCGTGCCAGCGGAGCCGTCAGTTAGGTCTACGTTAATGACTTAACGATTATTCCATGCCGTCGTTGTATTCAGCGGCAGCCTTGTCATCGGCCTTGATGTTGGGGAGCTCAAGACCATAATGGTGCTTCTTGTCGAGGGCGAGCAACCAGATACCGAAGATGAGGGCAAGCACGCCGAGCGAAGCGAACATAAGCATCGGCACGGTGTAGTTGTAGTCCAACGGATCGGTAACGCCGGGGTTGGTGGCCGTAAGCACATTGCCGATAAGAATCGGGAAGAGGAACAAGCCGATATTCTGTACCCAGAAAATCAATGAGTAGGCGCTGCCGAGGAAGCGAGCGGGCATGATTTTGGGCACCGAGGGCCAGAGCGACGCGGGAACAAGCGAGAACGAGATGCCGAGCACCACGATAGCCGCGAACGCCAGCAGGCTCGACTTAGTGGCCGGAACGAGGAATGCGAACGTCAAGTGGCATACAATCATAAGAATAGCGCCGAGTATCAGCATTGATGCGCCTTTACCCTTATGGTCGAGATATGAGCCGAGAAGAGGGGTAAGGATTGCCGCGCCGATGGGGAACCAACGGAATATATCAGATGCCTGGGTAGCCGAGATGCCGAGGTTGCACTGAAGCATATTGGCCGCGTAACGCTGGAAGGGGAATATAGCCGAGTAGTAGAGCACGCAAAGCAGGGCGATAATCCAGAAGAGCTTGCTCGAAAGGATGCCGCTGACGTCGGAGAGCTTGAACTCCTCTTCGGGGTCGGCTCCGGCCTTTGCCGCGCCAAGCTCCTTGTCGAGTTTCGCGTCCATGAAGGTGAACACGGTGAAGCAGAGCAGGCCCACGAAAAGCAGGCAGGTGCAGAACGCCACGGGAATCACCACCGTAGGCTCGCCCATGCAGGTGGCCAAGCGGGGAGAGATCGAGAAGATAGCGAACACGCCGATGCGGGCGATTGCCATCTCAAGACCCATAGCGAGAGCCATTTCCTTGCCGTCAAACCATTTGGCGATCGCTTTCGACACGGTGATACCGGCCATTTCGCAGCCGCAGCCGAAAATCATGAAGCCGAACGCGGCGAGCTTGGCCGAGCCGGGCATCTCAACCCACCACGAGTTGAGCCACTCTTGAAGAGCGGTGCCCTGGAAGCCGTCGCTGATAGCGTAGAGCTTAATGCACGCGCCTACAACCATAAGTGAGGCCGAGAGCGTTCCGGTGAATCTCACGCCCATCTTATCGAGGATAATACCGGCGATAATCAGGAAGCCGAACACGTTGAGGATATACTCGGCGCCGGCGTAGTAACCGAACGCGCTCGGAGTCCACCCGCGCTGGCTTTCGATAAGCGACTGCAGAGGTGACATCACGTCGACAAACATGTAGGCGAAAAACATCATCGAAGCGATGAGTATGAGCGCCGTCCAGCGGGCCCACGCCTTGTCGTTGAGAAGTTGTTTTACTTGTTGAACCATGATTGATTTATTTTAATGATTTATTATTGTGCTTACTTTATTCCACGCTTGTTGAGTTCCTGCTGATAGCGGCGGGCGTTGGCCTGATGAGTGGCGAAATCAACGGCGAAGTTGTGGTAGCCAGAGAAATCCTCTTTGGCGCACATGAACATGTAGTCGTGGTCAGGGGCGTCGAGCACCGCGTCGAGCGTTCGCCCCGAGGGTATGCGTATAGGCCCAGGCGGAAGGCCTTCGTATTTATACGTGTTGTAAGGGGAGTCAACGGCAAGGTGCCTGTTGAGTATGCGTCGCAGCCCGAAGTCGCCGACGGCGTATTTCACGGTCGGGTCGGCCTGGAGTTTGATACCTTTCGAGAGGCGGTTGAGATAGAGCCGCGCCACCTTGGGGCGCTCGTCGCTCATCGCCGTCTCCTCCTCGACGATCGAGGCCACGACGGCAACCTGCTCGGGGCTGAGATTGAGTTTAGCTGCCTTGGCCGTGCGCTCCTCGTTCCAGTATTTATCGTGATATGATAGCAGGCGGTCGACAACAGTCGCGGGCGATGCCGTCCAATAAAATTCGTAGGTGTCGGGCAGGAAATACGCGGGCTGCATCTCCTTAGCCACTCCCCTCGCCGACAGCACGGAGTCGACGGCGGCGGCGAATTGCGCCGGGGTCATGTGGAGCTGCGCGCCGACCCGGTCGGCCAGGTCGCTCATAAGCCGCAGATTGTTGAACGTGAGCTTCACGGGGTCTTGCTGGCCGTTGCGTAGGCGCTTGGCGAGCGTGTAGGCTTTATCGCCGGGCTTTACGGCGTATGAGCCTGTGCGTATGCGTGATTTATCAGCGATTTTGCCCCATAGGTCGTACACCGCGTTGCCGTATTCTTTGCCCAAAGCCCCTTCGAGCGAATCGCGCAGAGCCTCGGGGCCCTTGTCGCCGTCGACATAGACCCTTACAGGCTCATATTCGTAGCTCTTCATCCCTTTGAGGATAAGGGGCAGCAGCAGAGCCGCCGCAATCGCTATCAGTGCCCCCGCGGAGATGAGGGAGATTCTTACTCTCTTCTTCTTCGCGTTGATAGCCGCTTTTTTGCTCGGCTTTTTCTTCTTTTTTGCAGGCTTTTTCATGTCACTTATAAGCGAAATGATATATACAGCCGACAAAGTTACAAAAAAAAATCGGCAATCGCGGCCATTAAACAGCAACAGCCCGCTAATTTTCGGGAATTTATCGCCTGAAAATCCGCGGGCCGCGTTGAATTATGGCTATCGTTGACGCTTACTTTACGTATTCGATTTTGGCGATCACGCGTCGTGAGGTCTCAACCGGGCCCTCGGCGCGCACCGACGGCTGATGATAGTCGCAGGGGAAGAAGATGAAGAAATGCTCAGGGTCGGTCGGGTAATACTTGACGTCGTCTGAGGCGTAGTGTATCACGTCTTTCACCGGGTTGTACTCGTCGGTCGGGGTGACGTTTTCGGCGAGACCCATCAGCTCGTTCCCTTTGAGGGTGAAGTCGAGGTCGATAAAGTTGTGATGCTGCTCGATGCGCTGCTCTGAGGCGGGCTTGGGGGTGTATTCGCTCACGTTGAGCCACAGGCGTCCGGGCACAATCTCATGCTTCCCTTCGGCTATCGTGTTGAGGTCGGTTTTGGCGAGATGAGCGAAGAGAGTGTCCCAGAGCTCGCGGTTGGCGGCATACTGGGTGGCGAATTCGACGGCGTTGACCGATGCGTGGGGCTTCACGGCCCATCCATTGGCCCACTCCCCTTTTTCCATCCACTCTTTTGCTTGGTTTTCAGTGATTTTTTCCATGATAAATATGATTAGCGTTTCATTGTGTTAAGTGCCTGGAGGGCGGCGGCGAGCTTGTCGCGCACGTTTTTCAGGCGCGTCAATGCCTCGTGATGCCGCGATATGCCGTCGGAGTTACGTTTCAGCTTCTGCTGCGCGGCCTCAAGTTTCATCCCCTTCTCCTTGACGAGATAACGCACCATGCGTATCTTCTCGATGTCGGCGGGGGTGTAGAATCGCGAGCCGTGATTGTTGCGCTTGGGGCGTATCACCGTGAACTGGCTTTCCCAGAAGCGAAGTGTCGACGTCGGTATCTCCAGTATCTCGGCCACCTCGCTTATCTTGTAATATTTTTTGTTAAGATCGTCCACTTTGACATGTGTTTGTTTTAGTCCATAACGTGCCCGGCGTTTTCAGCCAGATGTATCATTTCGGCATATTCCTCCGGCGTCTGGTCCTGGAAATAGTAGTTGACAGGGTTCTGAGGCTCCCCCTTGATGCGCACCTCATAGTGAAGATGAGGGCCGGTCGACTTGCCGGTGCTCCCCACCTTGCCTATGAGTTCGCCTCGCTTCACCTTCTGGCCCTCCTTCACCAGCACCTCGCTCAGATGCGCGAAGCGGGTCGTGTAGTTGTAGCCGTTGTCGATGATGATGAGATTGCCGTAGTTGCCGTGCTCCCCCGCTTCGAGCACCACCCCATCGCCGGTGGCGTAGACCGACGTCCCTATCGGCGACGCGAAGTCCATGCCGTCGTGATGCTTGGTGGTGCCGTAAATCGGGTCGACGCGATAGCCGTAGCCCGACGCCATCGAGGTCATATCCTTTTCGGAGATTGGCTGTATCGACGGTATGTGGGCTATGCGGTCGGCGTTCTGCCCTATGGCGCGCGTCACCTCGTCGTAAGAGAGCGACTGAGCCGCCAACTGCCGCTCGAAAAACTTCAGCTTGTGGGTCAGCGAGTTGATTTGCTGGCTGTGGCTGTAGCCGGGCAGCGTGTCGAGAGCGGGCACTGCCTCAAGCCCGGCAAACCTCTGCGAGGGGGTCAGAGGATCCATCTGCATGATGACGCGGTAGAAGTTGTTGTCGCGCTCAGCCAGGTCGTCCATCACTGAGATAGCTTCATTGAGCCGGTCGTCGAGCGCTTCCACCTCGCGCCGCAGCTTGTCGTTTTCCTTTATGAGCGACTTCTCTTTCGGCAGGTCGAAATAGATATAAATAAGCACGCAGATAGATGCCGTGATAGCCCCTATCTCCAGCGCGCGGGCCACCACTGTCCATATACGCTTCGACAGCGAGGGGTAGACCCGCTCATACTCCTCGGTAGCCGGATTGTACTTATAATATATCTTCTTGCTCATGACGCCTGATTAAAGTACGTTGACACGCAGCTTGTCGTAAGCGCGGTCAGCCTTGGCGCGGGCCTCTTCAAGAGTATCCGCTGTGGCCAGGATGACACCCATGCGGCGGTGCCCCTTGATTTCGGGCTTGCCGAAAATGCGTATCTGCACTCCAGGCTCCGAAAGCACCTCTTCGAGGTTGTCGAATTCTATCTTGTCGGTATCGCCCTCAACGACCACCGCGCGCGAAGCCGAGGGGCCGAAGAAGCGTATCGACGGCACCGGCAATCCGAGCAGGGCGCGGGCATGGAGGGCAAACTCGCTGAGATCCTGCGAAATCATCGTCACCATGCCTGTGTCGTGGGGGCGGGGCGAAACTTCGCTGAAGATCACGTCGTCCCCCTTGATAAAGAGCTCCACGCCGAAGATTCCGTAACCTCCGAGCGCGTCGGTCACCTTCTTGGCTATCTCCTTAGCCTTCTCGATAGCGCCTGCTGTCATAGGCTGCGGTTGCCATGAGTAGCGGTAGTCGCCGCTCTCCTGAATATGGCCTACAGGCTCGCAGCAGAGTGTGCCCGACACGCTGCGCACCGTCAGTAGCGTGATCTCGTAGTCAAAGTCGACAAATCCTTCTACAATCACTCGTCCGGCTCCTGCGCGTCCCCCCTCCTGAGCTTCCTTCCATGCGGCGTCGATCTGGTCGGCCGACTTGATGGTCGACTGTCCGTGGCCCGACGAGCTCATGATAGGCTTCACCACGCAGGGTATGCCGATCTTTGCCACTGCCTCGCGAAATTCCTCCTCGGTCGAGGCGAACATATAAGGGGAGGTCTTGATGCCCAATTCCTCGGCTGCGAGTCGGCGTATTCCCTCGCGGTTCATCGTCAGGCGAGCAGCGCGGGCGGTCGGGGTGACATGGTAACCCTCTTTCTCCATCTCGACGAGCACATCTGTTGCTATCGCCTCGACTTCGGGGATGATATGGTCAGGCTTTTCCTGCTCTATTACCGAGCGCAGTGTCTCTCCGTCGAGCATATTAAAGACGTAGCTGCGGTGGGCCACTTGCATGGCGGGAGCATTGGGATATTTATCGCAGGCGATTACCTCTACGCCGTAGCGCTGCAGTTCGAGAGCAACTTCTTTGCCTAATTCTCCACTGCCGAGCAGCATGGCTTTGCGAGCCACAGGGGTCAATACAGATCCGATTTTCATTGTTGGGAATTATGATGTTAAATAGTTGAATATACGTTAGTCGCGAAGAATCGCGCTTTAGATGATTTCCATATTGGATTGCAGACGCTGACGCACCACCTCATACATCAGCACTCCCGCCGCGACCGACACGTTAAGCGACTCGATATGCCCGAATTGCGGGATCCCGACGAGAGTATCGCACAGCTTCAGCACCTCCGGCGAAATGCCAGTGTCCTCAGCGCCCATAACTATCGCTACGGGGTCTTTATAATCGGCCAGCGTGTAGTTAATGTCGGCTTTCTCGGTCGCCGCCACGATTTTATATCCGGTGTTTTTTAGGAATTTAACAGCTCCGGCTATCGACTTCTCGCGGCATACGGGTATGTAGTTCAGCGCCCCGGCCGAGGTTTTCATCGCGTCGCCGCTTACCGACACGCTCTTCGACAGCGGAATGACTATCGCGTCGGCTCCGGCACACTCAGCCGTGCGGGCTATCGCTCCGAAGTTTCTGACGTCGGTTATTCCGTCGAGCACTACCACAAACGGCACTACCCCATCCTCATATAGCTCCGCTACTAAGTGGTCGAGGCGGTGATAGACCACCGACGAGAGTATCGCTATCACGCCCTGATGATTTTTGCGGGTTATTTTATTAAGCTTCTCCAGCGGCACTCGCTGGGAATATATGCGGTCGCGGCGTATGATGTCGAAAAGCTCGTTGGCGAGTTCGCCGTCAAGGTCTTTCTTTATTAGCACTTTGTCGATGTCGCGTCCGGCCTCTATAGCCTCTATCACCGCGCGTATACCGTAGATGTAGTCAGTCGATTCCATAATATATTATGTTGGCTAAATGCTTCGAGAGAGCGTTTGGGTTTTGGGTTAACTTTGGGCAAGGAGCGAGCGGGCGGTCTCGCGGGCGGCTTCGTTGTCGGCGTCGCCGCTTACCATCATGGCCAGCTCCCCGATCCGCTCCCCTTCCGTGAGGGGCCTTACGTAGGAGTTTGTGGCCTCGGCGCTGTCCTCCTTGTAGACCTTGAAGTGAACGTCGCCTTTCGCGGCTATCTGCGGCAGATGAGTGATTGAGATGACCTGTATGTTTTTGCTCATACGCTTCATCATATCCCCCATGCGGTTTGCCACGTCGCCCGATACTCCCGTGTCGATTTCGTCAAAGATTATCGTCGGCAATTGCTTGTACTCCGCTATTATGCTCTTTACGGCGAGCATCATGCGCGATATCTCGCCGCCCGAGGCAGTGTCTTTGACCGGCATAAGCGGCTGGTTTTTGTTGAACGACGCGAGCAGCGTGACTTCGTCGGCTCCGCTCGGGCTTAACTCGGCGGGGGCAACCGAAACCTCAACGCTGAGATTCTTCATACCGAGCGGCATTGCCTTGTCGCGAAGCATGGTCGACAGCTCGGCTGCCACTCTCTTGCGCGCCGCCGTCAGTTCAGCGGCCAGGGCTACCACGTTTTTCTTAGCGGCCTTCGCTTTGAGCGTGAACGCCTTTAACCGCTCGTCGCCATTGTCGATCGCGTCGATACGTAGGCGCAGGTCGTCGCGTTTCTCTATGAGTTCGTCAATCGTCTCTACCGAGAATTTGCGAAGCGCCTCGTATATCTCCGATAGTCTCTCCTCTACGAATTCGAGCCTGACGCCGTTGGCCTCTATCGAGCCGTTAAGCGACTCAAACGTCGACGCTATGTCGGCGGCTTCGATGCGTATCGACTCTATGCGGTCGGGCATCTGGTGCAACCCCTTGATTTCTGATACTTTCATAGCCTCGTTTGCGGCCGACTTCAGCATCCCTACCACGTTCTCCTCGCCGTCGCTGAGCAGGTCGACGAGCCTCGAAAGCGTGGTTTTGATTTCAGTGGCGTTGGCGAGCATATCCCGCTCGCTTTCAAGTTGATTGAGCTCGTCGGGTTGCGGGTCGAGTTGGTCGAGCACGCCGAGCTGATACCTGAAATATTCCTCTTCGGCTTTGCTTGCTGCAATCGCGCGCTTCACGGCCTGATATTTCTTCATGGCCTGCCGATACTGCTCATACGCCTCATCATAAGCCTGCTTAACGCTCTTGTCGGGCAGCAACGTGTCGACGAGTCCAAGCTGATATTCGTTGTTGGAGAGCAACAGATTCTGATGCTGCGAGTGTATGTCGACAAGCTGCGTCGCTATTTCCTTCAGCACACTCAACGCGACCGGCACGTCATTGACAAACGACCTCGACCGACCCGCCGGAGTGATTTCTCTACGCAAAATAAGCTGACGGTCGTCCCACTCTATATCGTTTGACTCGACCGACTTCCGCAGATGCGCGTAACGGCTGACGTCAAACACCGCCTCTACCACCGATTTCTTCCCCTTGTCGCGCACCACTCCCGTATCGGCTCGGTTACCGAAAAGCATCGACAGCGCGCCGAGCATTATCGATTTGCCCGCTCCGGTCTCGCCCGTGATGATATTGAATCCGGGTGCGAAACTCAGCTCGATTTTATCGATGAGCGCGTAATTGGATATTGAGAGCGTTTCTATCATGACTGCTTATTTTTCTGCGCCTTTCTTTATCTGGTTGACGCGGTTTTGCTCCGTCGGATATATCTTGTTGAGGAGTTCGTAGGCGCCGTCGCGCTCGGTTTGAGAAGCCTTTGAATATATGTTGACAAGCTCGTCGAGCTTTGCGTCTTTAAACATCGACAGCCCTACCGACATAGGATTAGCCTTATACACCTTGTCGAGATGCTGTAGCGACTGTGATATTTGCTGACGTCCCTTATCGGGCGACACCGACATCTGGTCGAGCCCCTTAAGGTGATACTCATACAGCATATCGCGCAGGCCCGAAGTGGCGTTGTCGGTATATGCGCTCAGCACCGCCGAGCGGTTTTTCGTGTCTTCAAATTGTCGCCAGCCCGATTCGCCCGACGATTGCGCCATCTGCACTATCGACTTCAGCTTTTCCCAATAAGGGTCTCCCCCATGCAAGGCGAACGAGTCGAAGTCCACGGCCAGAAACAGATAGGCATAGAAATTCAATATCGCCATTAGCTGGCTTTCAAACGTGTTTTCTGAGAAAATCAGCTGATCACCCTCCTGGTAGTTGAAGTCGACCTTCGTGTCCTTAAAGTTGAGCAGAGTTGTGGTATACGAGCTGTTATATACAGGGCGCGACGACTGTATCTGTATGTCGCCTGAAATCTTGTCGCCGTCCACCTCACTGACCGTCAGGAAAAATCTGCAATCGATCTTCTCATTGGCGGCAAACTGGGCGTTGGTGAAGTTGGTTGTGTTGAAATAGTCGGTAATGGCGGTTTTAAGAGTCTCGAATGTGCTCTTATTTGTGCCTTGAATCTTATCTGTGTTGATTTCAACCATGCAGTTAAGCTCCTGCGACCATGCCGTGACACAGCAGCTCACCATACATATTATTAATATTACTATGTTTCTTGAAGAATTCATCTATTCGTATGTTTCAATTATGTGCGTATCTTCCGATACTTATATAACTTTAACGCAAATAGAGGCGATATATTTTGAATGTGACCTTTTTCCTGATTATGAAACATACTCGATTTCATTGGTCACATCATCTTCACTATGGCGTCGATAATATCCGCTGCGACCTCGCGCTTCGACTTCAGCGGGAAAGATCGGGCCGAGCCGTCAGCCGTGAAGAGGGTCACTTTGTTTGTATCGACCCCAAATCCCGCTCCGCTGTCGCGCAGGGAGTTCAGCACTATCATATCGAGATTCTTCCGCTTCAGCTTGTCGAGAGCGTTGGCAAATTCAGAGTCGGTTTCCAGCGCAAAACCTATTAGCAACTGATTTGCGTTCTTTTTTGCGCCGAGCGTTGCCGCGATGTCGGGATTTTTAACCAGTTGTATTACGGGCGCTTCCTCCTTTTCGCGCTTTATCTTTTTCGTTGCGACCATCTTGGGGGCATAGTCCGCAACCGCCGCGCTCATTATGGCTATATCGCAGTCAGCAAACAGGTTGTCGCACTCCGCTGCCATCTCCTTAGCCGACTCTACTTTAACCACTTTCACCGATAAGTTGCGCGGCTCGATCTCGACCGGCCCGGAAACTATCGTGACATCTGCGCCGCGGCGGGCAGCCTCGTCAGCGAGCGCGTACCCCATTTTCCCGGTCGAGAAATTGCCGATGTATCTTACCGGGTCGATTTTCTCGCGGGTAGGCCCGGCGGTTATCAGCATCTTCACCCCTTCGAGCGACCGATCCCCTGAGAAGAAGTCGTCGAGCGCGTCAAATATCTTTTCTGGCTCTTCCATGCGCCCCTTCCCTATCAGATGGCTTGCGAGCTCACCTTCGGCAGGTTGTATTATATGGTTGCCGTAAGATTCGAGCAGCTGGATATTGCGGGTTGTCGATGGATGGGCCATCATGTCGAGATCCATTGCCGGAGCGATGAATACGGGAGCCTTGGCCGAGAGATATGTCGTGACGAGCATATTGTCGGCTACTCCGTTGGCCATCTTGGCTATTGTGGAGGCCGTTGCGGGCGCTATGACCATTGCGTCAGCCCATAAGCCGAGATCCACATGGCTGTTCCATTGGCCGGTGTTGGCCGTGAAAAATTCCGATATGACAGGCTTGCCTGTAAGCGTGGAGAGTGTCAGCGGAGTAATGAATTCCTTGGCGTTGGGAGTCATTATGACCTGCACCTCAGCCCCCGCCTTCACAAATAGGCGCGCCAGCGAGGCCGACTTGTATGCCGCTATGCCGCCTGTGATTCCCAGTATTATATGCTTGCCCTTCATTTCTCGGTTTTTTCGTTTAGGAAATATTTAAGATTTCGTCTCGGCCGTGTATCTGACGGCTTCAACCTTTGAGCTTCAGGCGCGTGAATACGTCTTTGGTATTCTGAGGGAAATCTCCTTGCAGTATCCAACTGTAGTACCCGGGGTCTCGGCGTAGCACCTCCACAACCGGCTGCCCCTTGTATTTGCCGAAGTTTATCACCTCTACGCCCTTGTCGTTGAGCACTATGCGGCCCATAAGGTCAACATTGCGGTTCTGCGACGAGAAGTCCGACAATGCGTCGATATCGTTCGGGAGGTCATCATATCGCTCAAGCTGGGCGAGAAGCACCTCGTAGGTGGCGCGGGTGTCGGCGTTAGCCGAGTGAGCTCCTTCGAGGTTCTTTCCGCAATAGAATTTATAGGCAGCCACGAGCGTGCGCTGTTCCTTCTTATGGAATATGGTCTGCACGTCGACAAACTTGGCTCTGCTGAAGTCAAACTGCACCCCCGCGCGGCCGAATTCCTCGGCAAGCATCGGCACATCAAACTTATTGGAATTGAATCCGGCTATGTCGCATCCGAGGAAACTTTGCGCAAGATCCTTGGCTATTGCCTTAAATGTCGGCTTATCTGCCACGTCGCTGTCTGTGATATGATGTATTGCGGTAGCCTCTTCGGGTATGTGCATTCCCGGGTTGATGCGAATCGTGCGTTCGCGCTCCTCCCCGTTAGGCAATATCTTAATCATCGAAATCTCCACAATGCGGTCGTGGGTTATCGACGTGCCGGTTGTTTCGAGATCGAAAAATATAATGGGTTTCTTGAGATTTAGAGCCACTTTATTGATGAGGTAAAGTTGTTGAATAAGTTGTGAAAATCATACTTAGAATTCGCCGACGGTCATAGGCATAAGGAGCATCAGCAATTCGCTGTTCTCTCCATTCTCCTCCGGCAGGAATACGCCAGGGCGGCTGGGGTCGGCAAGTTTGACCACAACGTTCTCGGTCGAGAGTGTATTGAAAATCTCGATGAGGAAGGGCGCGCTGAAGCCGATCACCATTTCCGTGCCCGTAAATCCGCAGGGTATCTCCTCGCGGCCCGAGGTGCAGAAATTGTTGTCTTGAGCCTTAAGCTCGATCGACTCGGGGTGGATGCGGAATTTCACAAGACCATGGCCGGGATCAACGAAGACGCCTACGCGACGCACAGCATTGAGCATCGACTTGCGGTCGACCGTAAGCACGTAGGGATTATTCTGGGGAATCACGCGGTTATAGTCGGGGAAATTACCCTTGATAAAGCGGCAATTGAATGTGTACATCCCGCTTTCGATCGATGCCGACTTGGAGTCGAGAGTGATTGTCAGGTTCTCTTCCTTTACAAAAACGTTCTTGATGATATTGGCGGGCTTCACAGGCAGTATGCATGAGGCCACAACGCCGGGTGCGCTCTGCCAGTTGCGATACTTCACGAGTTTGCGCGTGTCGGTCGACACGAATGTGATGGCGTCTTCCTTGATGTCGAGGTAAATACCCATCATCTGCGGGCGCAGATCATCTGTGCCTACCGCGAAAAGCGTATTGTCTATGCCGAGTATCATCTGCTCTGTCGGGCATGTGAACGATACTGGCTGAGAATCTGATTCTTCATTGCGGGTAGAGGGGTATTCGTTGCCGTTGACACCGACGAAGTTGAATTTGCCGCCGGGATAGTCAATCACGATGGCGAGGTTATCCTCAACCGTGAACTCTACCATCAGGTCAGGAAGTTCCTTAAACAATTCTACCGAGCGGCGGGCATCAATGCAAAATTTCATCGGCTCTCCCTCTAGTTCTGCAAGCTGCACTCTCGCCGTCAATGTGTTTTCAAGGTCGGAGGCGGTTATCGAGACGATGTCGCCGCTCACTTCAAAAAGAAAATTATTTAGTATGGTCATTGCGTTTTTGGCGTTAATGACCTTGCTGACAGCCGAGATAGCCGAGTAGAGGGCTTTGCTTTGAACTTTGAATTTCATGCCTTTATGATGTTATTTTATTATTCGGTAATTAATCCACAAATTTAACAATTATCCGCGAAACGCGCAAAAATATTTTGCCGTGCGTTTCAACCGTAGATTTTACGCCTACAAGCTTTTGATCCATTTCGCGATGTCGGCCAGCACTTCGGGCGAGATGGTTTCTTCTATACTCTCGTACTCCGACACATTCCCTGAGTTAGCGTGCTGAAACAAATGATTCAACCTCGGGTATTCTTTTACCACATTATGGCTATTTGGAGGGAGCAATCGCTTTATCGCGCCCAGATTCTGCGCCGAATCGACTTGTCGGTCATACGTGCCGTTAAGAGCGAAAACCGGGCAATAGGTCTCAGATATTGCTTCCGATGGATCATAGCTGACGAAATTGCTCAGCCATGGATTCCATTTATCGGCTATCGCTTGCAAGTTCTGGGCGAATTCCGGAGGCAAAGCGGATAAATCTTCCGTTACCTTGTCCACATCACATCGTCCTTCAGCCGTCATCGCATTTAACACTCTGCCCAATCCGGTCACGTATTCCGACACAGTCTCATCCGACACGGCTAAATCCTTAAGCAGCATTTCATTCTGCTTCAATAATATCGAGTCTCCTCTTACGGCTGCTCCGGCGAGCGAGATGATGAAGTCGGGCTTACCTTTTTTGGCGAGGATAAAAGCTATCGTGCCCCCCTCGCTATGCCCTATCACACCGACGCTTTTGAACTGCGCCTCCTGATTGCGCAAAAAATCAATAGCGGCTTCCGCGTCGCCGGCAAAAGTGGCCGTGGTCGCATCGCCCACCTCGCCTGTCGATTTAGCGAATCCGCGGTCGTCATATCTCAGTGCCGCGATTCCGGTTTTTGCCAGATAATCCGCTATCACTTGATACGGCTTATGATTGAACACCTCGCCGTCGCGGTTCTGCAATCCGCTTCCCGACACTATCACAGCTACGGGTATTTTACTTCTGCCGACCACGTTTGCCATCAATGGCACAGTCAGCGTGCCCGACAGTTTAGCCGAGTCAATCGGATTATAAAATTCAACCTCCTCAACATAGTAAGGATAAGGCGGTTGAGGAGTTTGCGGACGTGGAGCCACATACTCCCCTTCCGTGAGCTGAAGTGCGAATTCATATCCTCGCTGCGCGAACGTGCCGCTGATCGATCCCTCCCCCCTAATTCCCCTATACTTCGCGCCTAACGCCGCCATATCTACGGCAAGCGTATCCCCGTTGACCGTTATTTCTACTGGTATCCCATAAGCCGCCTGAGCCGGAGAATCCATTGTCGATTCATCTATATTGAAAACCACCGGCAGCTGATTAGCGCCTAGCTGCAAGAATCCATGCCATGTGCCCGAAATCTGAGCTGACGATATCAACGAGGCGGCAACCATTGCCATCGCTGTTAAAACCAATCGTATATACTTCATAACTTACAAAATCTTTTCAGCCCAAAGATACAAAAAATATGCAGAAAGCGCGCCAAAATTTATTAGCGCGCTTTCATAGATAGATTAAAATAAAGGACCTGAACAATTTATATTCCTCCCGGAGAGAAACCTTCGCAGGCACGCTGCAGAGAGAGATAGGCGGGAGGAAGGCGTAATCATATATTATGGAAAATCTCAAAAATCGAAAAGACCTATATATATGAGACCAAGACTACGGCCATCTGTCGGCTACGCCTTGACCTGATTTCTGATTCATTAATCATAATGAGCAAGAAATATTCAAAACATGAGCAAAAATCGCATTGATTGTTGTGTTGTTTTTCAAGTCCGCTGCAAAGGTACGAACATTTACTTAAATACGCAATAACTCACTGATATATTACAAGTTATATAACTTTCTTTAAGCATTGATAACTTAAAAATTATGAAAATTCATCAATACGCCCTAATTTCCTTGAACATCGCGCACGTTTTCGGCGTTTTCCCATAAAATTCAATCTGATTTAAAACGCATTACTATGAAAACCTTTACTTCAAAACTGTTTATCTCTTTAGTGGCTTTAGCGGGTCTTTTCTCTGTTGCGGCTTGTAGCGACGATGACGATATTAAAACCGACAAAGTGCCGGCAAACATCCGCACCGAATTCGCTAAAATGTATCCCGAGGCGACCAACGTTGATTGGGAATCTAAATACGGCTATTACGTCGCCGATTTCAAAAAGGGCTCGCTCGAAATGGATGCCTGGTACGACGAAATCGGGCGGTGGACAATGTCGGTGACCGACTTTGATGGTCAACGTCCTCTTATCTCGGTTCTTCCCGAGCCAGTGCAGCTTGCCATCATTGAAAATGCCACTGAAGGCATTGACTACACTGTCGACGACGTCCATCTGTACGAGCGTATCGGTTCCGACATCTTCTACGAAGTTGAGGTTGAAGGAAAAATCGCGGCCAGCTCGGTTGAGGTAAACGACATCACCTACTTCTATCGTCCCGACGGCACACTCATCAACTCCGTGGAGAATTTCAAAGGTGAAATCATCCCTACGACCGTAATCGCCGACCTCAAATAAACAACAGTAAAGCACATACATATCGAAAGGCTGCCCGACAATGATTGTCCGGTAGCCTTTCTTCTATTATATTAACTAATTTCCTAAGTAAGTATCGTAAATTAGTTTATATTAAGATTCGGGATTGATCTTAGTGAGATTTTATTTTGCGAAGAGGGAGTTATGGGGTTCCATAATAACCGATGAGCAAAATAAAAGATCGCAATAGCAAGCTGAAGATTGGTATAAACTAATTTTCGATACTTACTTATACTTACTTGCCTATGCCTTTATGGCATCAAGCATTGCGGCAAACGCTGCGTCAAGCCCTGCTGCTTCTTTGCCGCCTGCCTGAGCGAATCCGGGTTGGCCACCGCCACCCCCCTTGATGTTTTTCGCAGCCTCGCGAACAACCTTTGATGCGTTCAAGCCAGTTGCCACGAGGTCATCGGTAAACATCACTGTAAGCAATGGCTTGCCCGATGCGTCCTTCGTTGCGGCGATGAAAGCTGTATGCTCAGGCGACTGGGCGCGGACGGCAAATGCCACGTTCTTCACGACTTCAGGTATTCGCGCCCCGGTCTCAGCCACAACCTTTATACCATTGATTTCCTGAGCATTGGCAATAAGCTGCTTGGTGAGATTGTTGACCTTTTCTTTAAAATACTCCTCAGCCTGAGCGCGGAGTTCGGTGTTTTCATCGAGCGACTTCTTGAGCGCCTGAAGCACATTGGGAGCGTTGTTGAACATCGCGGCAATCTTTTTGAGCGTATCAGCCGTCTCATCTATTGCCTCCTCAACCTTAGCTCCGGTGATTGCCTCGATTCGGCGCACTCCTGCAGCGATTGAGCTCTCGCTCATGATTTTTATCATGCCGATATTACCGGTGTTGTCCACGTGGGTTCCACCGCAAAGCTCAACCGAATCGCCGTATCGTATCACGCGCACCTCGTCGCCATATTTCTCGCCGAACAACGCCATAGCGCCCATATCCATCGCTTCGGCTATAGGCACATTGCGGTGCTCGTCGCGGGCAATGGCTTGACGCACCTTCTTGTTGGCCAGCTTCTCCACTTTCGAGATTTCCTCGGGAGTAAGCTTCTGGAAGTGAGAGAAGTCAAATCTCAGCATATCGGGCGACACAAACGAGCCTTTCTGCTCCACATGCGTGCCGAGCACTTCGCGGAGAGCTTCATGGAGAAGGTGTGTTGCCGTGTGATTGCACGAAATGGCTTGCCGGGCATCCGCGTCGATAGCTGCGGTAAACACTCCCTCAACATTAGCGGGAAGCTTTGTCGCAAGATGCACCCCAAGGCCGTTCTCGCGCTTCGTGTCGTATATCTCTATCACTTCGCCGGTCGCGTTGTCGGTGAGTGTGCCGCGGTCGCCTACCTGACCGCCCATCTCAGCATAGAAGGGTGTGCGGTCGAGTATTATCTGGTAGTATTCTTTGTTTTTCTGCTTGATTTTACGATAGCGGAGTATTCTCGCTTCGGTCGAGAATTCGTCGTATCCCACAAACTCCTCCTCTCCGTCGGCTACAACCACCCAGTCGCCATGTTCGACAGCTGCCGCATTGCGGGCGCGGGCTTTCTGTGCGGCCATCTCGGTGTCAAACTCGGCTTGATTGAGTGTCATTCCGTTCTCTTTGAGTATCAGCTCAGTGAGGTCGAGCGGGAAGCCGTAGGTATCGTAGAGCACGAAAGCCTCTTTGCCCGAAATCTCGGTTTTGCCGGCTGCCTTTGCGGCAGTGATAGCGTTGTCGAGAAGTTTTATGCCGTTTTCGAGAGTGCGGAGAAACGACTCCTCCTCCTCCTTTATCACGCGCATTATCAGCTCGCGCTGCTTCGCGATTTCGGGATAAGCCTCGCCCATATTCTCGATCAGCGTGTCGACCAGGCGATACATGAATGCCTGCTTCTGGTCGAGGAACGTGTATGCGTAGCGGACCGCGCGGCGAAGTATTCGGCGGATCACGTATCCCGCCTTCGCGTTCGAGGGGAGCTGCGAGTCGGCGATCGAGAACGATATTGTGCGCACATGGTCAGCTATCACGCGCATCGCTATGGCTACCTTGGCGTCCTCGCCATATTTCTTCCCTGAGAGCTCCGAAATCTTATTGATGAGCGGCGTGAACACGTCGGTATCGTAGTTCGATGTCTTGCCTTGGAGTGCCATGCACAGACGCTCGAATCCCATACCAGTGTCTATAACCTTTGCCGGAAGCGCTTCAAGCGACTGATCCGCTTTGCGGTTATACTGCATGAACACCAGGTTCCATATTTCGATCACCTGCGGATGATCCTTGTTGACCATCTCTGCGCCGGGTATCGCGTCGCGCTCTTCCTGCGGGCGCAGGTCGATATGTATTTCCGAGCAGGGGCCGCAGGGGCCTGTGTCGCCCATTTCCCAGAAGTTGTCATGCTTGTTGCCGTTGATTATATGCGAGGCGGGCAGATGTTTTTCCCATATTGCCGCAGCTTCGTTGTCGCGCTCTATGCCGTCTTCTGCCGAGCCTTCAAATACCGTCGCGTAGAGTCTGTCAGGATCGAGGCCGAGAACATCCACCAGATATTCCCAGGCCCAGTCGATAGCCTCTTTCTTGAAATAGTCGCCAAACGACCAGTTGCCCAGCATCTCAAACATCGTGTGGTGATACGTGTCCATTCCTACCTCTTCGAGGTCGTTATGTTTGCCGCTGACGCGGAGACACTTCTGAGAGTCGGCCACGCGGCGATATTTCGCCGCCTTGTTTCCGAGAATTATATCCTTAAACTGGTTCATTCCCGCGTTGGTGAACATCAGCGTCGGGTCATCTTTTATCACCATCGGAGCCGACGGCACTATCTGATGCTCCTTACTGCGGAAAAAGTCCTTGAACGACTCTCGTATTTCTTTAGCTGTCAACATATTGTCAGTATCAGTTATGGTTGGTTTATATATATCGTTGTTAGGCCTGGCAAAGCCAAATCACGCTTCGCCGGTTTCGACCGCGAATTTACGCCAAAAACCCGATTTATCCAAATCCCCGGCCCACAATAAATGTTACTAAATAAGCAAGCATCGCGGCCGCTTACCCTCATTTGCTGCGCTTAGCGTATCTGATAGCTTGGCGTCGATGATACTCCGCTTGGTCCTCTTCGTCGATTCGGTCGTAGAAGTCGGCCAGCGCGGTGTGCACTTCGGGGCGCTTCGGGTAAGTCTTGAGCGCGCGTAGCAGCGTGTCAAGGGCGTTGTGCATATCCTCCTCCGAGCGATACGCGTCGTGCAACGCAAGCAACGCCTCCAGATTGTCCGGTTCATCCCTGAGCGCGTCTTCAAGCAGTTCTATCGCTCCCCCCGAGTCTCCTCCGAGAAGCAGCGTTCTCCCCTTCCCGATTTTAGCCTCTGTTAAGTCGGGGCTGATCGACAGCGCTTTATCGTAATTGGCAAGCGCCGACGTGAAGTCTCCTATCTCGTCTATGCAGTCATGCCCCATCGCTACATACTCCATAGCGAGTTGACGGAATTTCGCTCGGTTTTCCTCTATCGCGGCCTTCAATTCCGCGACCTCCTTCTCCGCTTTGCCGAGAGCGTACAGTTTCTTTTTCATCAGCCGCGTCGCGGCCTTGTTTGAGAGCTCGTTGCGGGCCTTCACCGCTTCGGCGAATGCATCGACCGACTCCGAGAATTTCCTCTCGTCAAACGCCTTTGCCGCGCGTTCGTAGGCATCGTCCGCGGCCGCCCGAGCCATTGCCGTTTCCACGAGCATCTGATTGTTGAACTGCCGGCTGAACTGCAATATCGCCGGATTGACAAACACATCCCGCTCATTGACGGCGCTCCTGAGCGTGATTCCCTCCAGCGAGCGACACCGCGACAGCGCGACGTAGGTTTGCCCGCCCGAAAATGCCCCGCGGCCCACATCTATGATTACGTTATTGAATGTCAGGCCCTGGCTTTTGTGGATAGTGAGTGCCCATGCGAGCCTTACGGGGTATTGGGTGAACGTGCCGATCACCTCTTCAGCCACCTTCTTCGTCTCCTCGTCATATCTATATATCACGTTTTCCCATACCTCCAGCTCGATCACGTGCCGCGCCCCCGACTCAAGCTCTATTTCAAGCTTATCGGGAGTCGCGCTATATACCTTCGCTACCGTGCCGTTGACCCATCTCTTTTCCCGGTCATTTCTTACGAAAACCACCTGCGCCCCGGTTTTCAGCACAAGCTCTTTGGCGGTCGGCAGCGAGCTCTCTGGGAAATCTTTCTCTATCGCCCCGTGGTAAGTCACCGCCGGTGCCTTCAATTCCGTTAACCGCTCCTCGTTGATGCGGTCTACCATATCGCGACGCGTGGCGAGGGTCATTATGAACGATTCCTCGCTCTTCGCTTCGGCTGCTGCCGAAACCCTGCGGTTCAGTTCCGTCACGTCGGCGGGAAGCGGCGAGCCTACCCTGAAGCGGTCGAGCAGCCCTACGAAATGCTCATCCTGCTGCCGATAGACCTTGCGCAACTCTATAGGCACAATTTCCATCTCCGAGAATACGTTTGCCGAGAAGAAATACGAGTTCCGGTAATGCTGTCTCAATATATCGCGCATATCGGCTGTCACCACCGGCTCCAACTGAAATATATCGCCCACAAACAGCATCTGCTTCCCGCCGAAGGGCTGACGCATATTTCCTGAATAAACGCGGAGTATCTTGTCGACGAAATCGATCAGGTCGGCCCTTACCATCGATATTTCATCGATGATTATGAGTTCCAGCTCGCGTATCAGTTTCTGCTGCTCGCGGGTGTATTTCATCCGCTTTCTCAGTCGCTCCAGCGAAAACTCCGGGTCGTCGGGCATCAGTGGCTTGAACGGTATCTTGAAAAAGGAGTGCATTGTGACGCCCCCCGCGTTGACGGCTGCTATACCCGTAGGAGCGAGTACGACATGTTTCTTCGACGTGTTCGCGCAGATATACTTCAGGAATGTCGACTTGCCTGTTCCGGCCTTCCCGGTCAGAAACAGACTTTGATTTGTGAATTTCACAAGTTTCCAAAGCGTCTGAAACTCCGGGTTGTCAAGATCTATGTTGCTCTGCTGCTCCTTTGCCATTTCTCGATCGTTTTTTCTCTCGCGAAGGTAGCTAAAAAAGCCGAAGACCAAAAGTCAAAATCCGACAATGAGTGTCTAATCTTTGACCTTCGGCCTCCTTCTGCGGCTTTAATTGCCCCTTTTCGGGATTAGAATTTGAATCCTGCTGAGAGCACTATCTGGTTGTCATTGGTGGTGAAGTCAGTCAGCGGCGCGAGCATTGAGCCTTGCGCGTCGACATACGATGTGAACGGATGATAAGTCGACTCGCGGTGCTTGTTGACGTAAGCCGCGTCGATATAGAATCCTTTGTAGCGGTAGCCCATGCCGCAGGTGATGTAGCGGGTGCTGTTGTCAAATGTGTAGGCCGGATTTGTGCCCGAGGTGATTACCTCTACGGCATCCCCTACGAGATTTCCGGCTGAGTCGAAGTCGCCACCGTTATTCACCCTCTTATTCACGGCCGACGAGCTGTTGGCGAAGCCGGCGCGGAGGCTGAAATTAGGGCTGACCCTGAATTCAGCGCCGATTCGGATAGTGTTTTGCGGCTTATAGTAGTACTTTATGTCGCTTGTCAGATCAGTGTATTCCTGGCCGTCGTAGTTCTTCACCGTCATATCCTTGTAGAAATCACATTCATAGTCGGCGCTGAGTATGAAACGTCCGCCTACCACTGTAGCCGCCGAAGCCATGAGCTTCCAGGGCGTTTTTAGCTTCCAGTCGAAGTTGGCGAAATCGGTGTAAGCTGTGCCGTCGGGGATATGGGCATTGTCGCTGAAGCTGTATGCGATCGAGCCGTCATACTGTTCGGTGAGGTTGTAATACGTTGGGGTGTGGATTGCGAAACCGAATCGCAGTTCGTTGATAGGCTTCACGATTGCGCCAACCTTAAAGTTGAATCCCGAGCCCGACACGCGGCTCCGGTTTGCGAGTTCGTAGTAAGCGTTACCGGCCTGGGTCGCGCCTGTCATCGACTGTGAGCTCGGTATATTGGCGTGTGTGAGCTGCTCGTCGTAGTACGCCTCCTCATAGAAGTCTATGTCAGTGATACCGAATCCTATGCCCCAATACACCACATTCGACAGATTTCCGCCGAAATTGATGCTGTATTCATCTACCTGACCATGCTGATGCACGCTGTACTGTGCGTCGCCGTATGTCACGTTGGGGTTGGAAGCCGACGGCGACTCATTGAACAGGCCATTGTAATTGCTCGTGTTGCCTATCGGATTGATTATATAGGAGTTATAGGCCAAAATGCTCATCCAGTCCGCATACGACTCAAAATATGGGTTATACGAATTTGACTGGCCGAGCAATTCCGGCGAATAGCCATTGGAGAAGTTGGCTATATAATTCGACAGCGAGGTGCCGAGAGAGCCGTATCCCCCCGCAAACGTGCGGTTGAACGACACGATGCGGCCGTACGAAACTCCCCATTGGAAATATGGCATTACGTCGTTGCCCGTATAAATCGACCCTATATAGCCGAAGTTCGGGCAGGTGACAAACGTGTTGCTGTACTTATTCATTATGCTGCCGTTGTCTACCGTCGAGCTTTGCATGTCGATATTCATCGACACCCCGATTTCGCTCGAACGGTATACGCCTATACCGGCCGGATTCTGATTGAGCGTTGAGAGGTCGCCCCCGAGTGCGCCGAAGGCGCCGCCCATCGACATAAAGCGTGCTGTTCCTCGCAAATCATTCCGCGAAAGTTGGTATGCGCTGACCGCGCTTTGAGCCATCATGGCTGCCGGCATTGTCGCGACTGCCGCCGCAAGTAATATCTTCTTCATAAATTATTAATTTTCCTTCCTCTGATTTCACAGCTTGAAGGTATGTGTAAAATGCCCTCAGGCTACATTATTAACTTACATGGAGAGAGATACTCGTTGGTTTAGCGACGTCCGCCGCGGCCTCCGCCCGACGAGTGGCTTCCTCCGCCTGTCGACCCTCCGCGCGAGCCGCCTCCTCCGTAGCTGCCCGAGCTGCGGTAACCGCCTGAGTTGTTCGACGGGGTGTAGGAGCCTCTCGACGTGTTGTTCGACGGGGTCGTGTTATAGTTCCCGCGGCCTCCTGTGCGAGAGCCGTTGCCGCTTGTGCCTGAGCTCTTATAGGAGCCCGATGAGGCCGGGCGCGAGTTAACTACGTTGCCGATGCTCCCCTGAGCCGACGTGCGTCGGCCGCCCGATCCATAACCGCTTGTCGTCGACGGGCGCGACCCTGCCGCGCCTATGCCGGTAGATGCAGGCCTGTTTCCTGTCGTTGTGGTCGCGTTTCCGCGATAACCGCCGCGGTAGCCTCCTGTTGAGGTCGTGCCCGCAGCTGTCGAGGGTCGCCCTCCGGTAGTCGCGTGATTCCCGCGGAATCCACCCTGTGAAGCCACGCCTGAGCCGTAGGTCTGACCCGGACGATGAGGCATTGATGCGCCGGGCGACGACTGTGGTGGGCGATGCCAGCCCCAGTCTGGACCTCCCCAGCCCCACGACCAACCCCATGAAGGGCCCCAACCCCACGACGGTCCCCAGCCCCATGACCATGAGTAAGAGGGTCCCCAGCCCCATGACCACGAGGGATAGTACCAGCTCGCTCCATAATACCACGGATCCCAGGCAAGTGAGTTCCAGTACCATGAATTTACGTAGGGATAATAAGGCGTATATCCGTAAGGAGAGCCTACGTAGATGTTGACCTCTGGGTTGGTCGCGTTATCGTAAAGCGTGATCAGAGTGTTGTCGCCCGAGCCCGATACGATATCCGGGTTGGAGAACATCTCTATTCGGCGGGTATTGACGAAATCCTCGGCCGAAATCGAGTCGGTCGAAGCGTAATACTGATTTCCCCCGTTGCGGCGGTTATACTCATCGACGTCGCGGGTGTTGCCCGTGTCGATAATGTATGTGTCCGAGCCGGGAGTGTTGATCACCGTCAGGGGGAAAGCCGTGCCGTTCTCGTCGACGAAATAGTTAGTGCCGTCGGCGGTGGTTACATAATGGCCTGTCACGGAGTTGCCCGAGCTGCGTCGGGTATCCTTCCCCTTCTCCTCCTTCTTTTCTTTCTTAGCCTTGGAGGCGTCATAATATATGTCATCGTCGTAATAGCTCTGAGCCAAAGCTGTGTTAGCGACGGCAAGCAATGCGGCAAATAATAATGTTTTTCTCATATCTGTGTACCGTAAATGAGTTTTCAAAAAAAACGAAATTAGCGGGATTTAAGTTCGCTAAACATGCTGTGGTTATTAGACACAAAACCGCTGCGTTGGTTTAACGCCATGTAGCCTAATTTTTACAAATATACGCGTTTACGCTCCTAATTGCAACAAAAACCAACCGCTTTAACTATTTTTGTGGATTTTTTAACTAAAATCCCCCGACCCGCCCCTTTCCCATCTCCACCCCCTCATCCCTTTCTTACTGGCCGACGGCTTCAGCCGTCGACACCCCCTATTACCTGACACCCCCTATTACCATAAAAAAATGCGCGACCAACTTGATCGCGCACTTTCGATATAAGGTTAGGTTTTATCTTTTGCCTTCTTCTGCTTTATTTGCTTTCGGGGAGCGGACGGAGGTCAAGAGCGGTCATGGCCACTGTAAAGCCCCAGTATACAAATCCGAGTGCGGCGATAAAGCTTACCATTGCCTCGTCTGCGCGGTATCCGCCGTCGCAGATCATGAAACCGATGATAAGAAGAAGTATGCCGTTGATCAGGTTAAGCCACCAGTAGTTTTGATGACGTTTCTGCACCGAAGCGCAGAGTGCCATTATACCGGCCATAATGAATATCAATGCGAGGAAGAAGGGGAATATGAATTCAGAGATAAAAATGCTTCTGACCATCACGAATCCGATGAACATATTGACTATGCCGCTGGCTATCCACCAGCCCCAGCCTTTAGGTTGATTAGGCCCTGCGGCCGCACAGAGTTGAACGATTCCCGTAAGGACAAGCAACCAGCCGAATATCTGAGAAATTACTGCATAGCCTGCTGCTGGCCAGAACCAATATGCAAACCCGCCCAATACGAGAACGATACCTACGATTAATATGGCCCACCAATATTTGGTCTGACCAAGTACTTTTGAATTAATGGCTTTCATAATATATTAAGATTAGTTAAACGATTTTCTTTTTTTACCTGTCCGACCTTTCGGACTGCGAAACGGGTTAAATATCGTTTCGTTTTATAAAATTAACGAAATTTCGTCGCGCAATGTTCACTCCCCCATGCAAATAATAATAAAAAAAACAGCTCTTAAGTAAGTATCGCAAATTAGTTTATATTAAGATTCGAGATTGATATTAGTGAGATTGGATTTTGCGAAGAGGGAGTTATGGGGTTCCATAATGACCGATGAGCAAAATAAAAGATCGCAATAGCAAGCTGAAGATTGGTATAAACCAATCTTCGATACTTACTTATCTCCGAGCTGCTAAGTAAGTATCGTAAATATATTATATCGTAAATATATTATATATAGATCCTCTAATCCGTGGAGAGAGTGCTGCCGCTGGCTACCCATTCCCCGAAGTGTATGTCGGCGCCGAAGTTGGCTTTCATAAGCTTATCCACCTCCGCGACCCATGCTTCCGACACTGCCGGGGTCGGCGTGGCGACATTAGGGCAAATCGCGGGATTGTAAAGCTCGACTATCTCTTTGTTATCTTCGATTACGCTTGGGGCATATTTTGCCATATCGAGAAATCGCTTCACGATTGCGGGAACTGGTTTTGGCAATGGTTGGCCGTTCAAATATTTGGCTGTGCCTCCCGCGCTGAATAGGTCGCGCATATTGGGGCACACGACTTTGTGATATGCTACGAGCCACATTGCCGGCTCCGAATAATCCTTCTTTATTATCCGCTCCGGGAAGAGAATATAGATCTGCCTCCTGATTCGCTCTTTTTCGTTTTGGGTCAGCGACCCCCAAAACCTCAACATCATCTCCTGATTCTCCTCAGGGCTTTCGTCAAGCCACCAGGGCATTTCATTGCGGTTGTCGGCCTTTGCCTTGTCGCGGTAATACTTGCGTACACTCGATATCGGTTTTGGCGAATTTCGCAATTCATCGTATCCGATACCCATTTTGGCGAAAATCGTGTCCTCCTCCTCGATATTCATGTCTATCAGATAACGAGGGGAGTGAGTGACCGTGATGTCATACAGGCAATCCTGATAGGGGCGGCAGCGAAACTCTACTTCGCCCCCTAATTTGCCGAACAGCATATAGATATTCTCCACATTCCGGTTTCTGGTGCTCTCTACTATGCTGCTACCGGTGCTTTTCCAGTGGTCGGCCTGCGTCGATTTTACTTCTACGCCGTATGTGTTGGCCACCACTATGTCGGGGAAAGTCTGCCCCGATACCAGTATGAAATCTTCGGGAGCGAACGGCGTGCCCTTGCATACCCGCTTCATCGTTTCGAGCGTTATCTCCTCTAAATCGTGGGCCGAGATGCCTTTGAATCGTGAAGGGTCGCGGTGCGACAGGTCGTTAAGCCATCGCTCCGTTCTCGCCATCAGTTCCTTGAAATCACTCGGTGTCTTAGGCTTATCCTGATTTTCCGATCTGTAGCTATCCACAGCCTCCCCGGTTATTTGAAAAGTTTATCCCAGATGCTTTGTAATCTCATCGCTATATTATAGGCGAGCACGGGCGGAACAGCGTTGCCGATCACCTTGTACGCGCCCGAAGCGCTGACCGCGAACTTCGACTTAGGCGTGGCGGTCGATTTCCTTACGAAATTATAGTCGGGCGGGAATGTCTGTATAAGCGCGCACTCCCTGGGGGTGAGGCGACGCTCTTTGAGGCCGTTGTCCAGTTCGCTCTTGATTTCGCCGCCATGTTCTGCCGACAGACGCCGATACTCAATGTTTCCGTGATGCTCCGAGCGTATTGTCGGCCCTATCTTGTCGAGCGATATTTCCTTCTGGCCCTGACAATGACTACCCATGTATTTGGCTTTGGAGTAGTTACTCTGCGACAGGTCAGCCGAGTTTTCCGGCTCTGCCAAGTCTTTAAACACATCGCCGCACACCACTGGCGCCATCAGCCCCTCCCCTTTGGCGTTGTAGCCATGCGTGGGAGCCGGATATGGATTGAATTCCTCGGGCACTTCATCTTTTTCAAGGGCCTCGATAGCCTCTTTGCGCAGCGCGTCCTTGCGCAATCCTATGAATATCACGCGCTCGCGCGATTCGGGGACTCCGTAGTTGGCCGCATGAAGCACTCGCGGCGTCAATACGATGTACCCTTCGTCGGCGGCGTGCGCGAAATCGTTTTGTATTATCGTCTTCACGTCTCCGAGATTCATAAGCCCCTTTACGTTTTCGGCCACGAAAACCTTCGGTCGCGTGATGTCGATTACTTGCTTCATCCAGAAATAGAGCTTTCCGCGGGTCTCTTCAGAGGGGATTGACTCCGACAGTTTTCCGTTGTGGTCTTTGTTTGACTCGAAACCTTTGCGCTTTCCGGCCACGCTGAAATCCTGGCACGGAAAACCGCCCGTCACTATATCGATATTGTCGGGAAACACCGAATTGCCCTCTCTGAAATCCTTAACATAGTCCACTATGCTCCCGAAATGGTATGTTTCGGGGGCATGGCCGCGGGGCACCATATACGAGATCCATGAGTTTTTAGCCTCTTCGAGTATATCGTTGGCGAATATGGTTTTGAATTGCGTTGGGCGGAGTTTTACCCAGTCGGCATTGACATCCCCCTCGATCCACCCCGACTCGGGACTGACCGATTTTCGATTGCATATAAAGCCGCCTTCAAAGCCTATGTCCATGCCGCCGCAGCCCGAAAACAGCGATAGAAGCCGTTTCTTCCCGGCCTCCGGTTCCTCCGGTCCGTTTGACATCGACGGGGTGTAGTCTCCCAGCACTTCGCTTATTGCCTCTGTATTTACCTCTGCGCCTGTATGTTGCTTAGCTTTTGCCATTAACTTCGAGCGATGTTTATAATTTAATTTATCCACAAAGTTAGCGATTTTTTCCGACTTTAGAAAATCTATCCTCATTGCGTTCCCCCTTATCGCCCGAAGTAATATTTTTTTTCGTAAATTCGCGTTATGATTTATCCCGATAGCTACGAACACAAAATAGGCTTCGACGCCGTTCGCTCCGAGATTGAGAATCTTTGCTCAAGCGCTCCGGGCAAGCGTGCAGCCGCCCGACTGCTCACCTTCTCTTCCGATTACTCAATCGTTGAGCGCCGTTTGCGCGAAACGTCTGAGATGCTTGGCCTTATCACCGGGGCCGAGGATTTCTCGCTCGGATCGATAGCCGACGTCAGCGTCATCCTCGCCCGCGCCAAAGCCGAGGGCACTTTCCTTGCCCCCGACGAGCTGTTGCAGATCAACACTTCGCTCTCAACAGCCAATTCTCTTGCCGACTTTTTCGGCCAACGCCGCGACGAGAATGGCCGCTCGCGATTCCCTCTGCTCGACGTTCACGCGCTCAGGCTCGGCTATTTTCCGCAGGTGACCGCGCTGATCAACCGCACAATCGACCGTTTCGGCGAAGTGAAAGACTCCGCATCGCCAGAATTGGGTCAGATACGCCGCCAAATATCATCCACTCAGGCTTCGCTGAGCGCCGTTATGCGCCGCGTGATGTCGAGAGCTATCGAGGGCGGATACCTTGAGGCCGACGCCGCCCCTACGGTGCGCGACGGACGCCTCGTCCTGCCTGTCTCGCCGATGAATAAGCGTAAAATCAGCGGTATTGTCCACGACGAGTCTGCCTCCGGAAAGACCTTTTTCATTGAGCCGGCCGAGCTTGTCGAGGCCAACAACCGCATCCGTGAGCTTCAGATAGAGGAAAAACGCGAGATCGCCCGCATACTCAAAGAAGTCACCGACCTCATTCGCCCCGAGGCCGAGCTTATCGTCGCTACGGTGGAAATTCTCGGCATTTTCGACTTCATCAGGGCTAAGGCGCTTTACGCCAACGAGATCGGAGGGCAAATGCCTCATCTTGAGCAGAACGCCGAAATTGACTGGTTCCATGCCGTTCACCCTGTGCTTCTTCTCTCCCTCCGCAAACAGGGCAAGGAGATTGTTCCGCTCGACATACGGCTTACCGCGAGCGATCGTATTCTGGTGATTTCCGGCCCTAACGCAGGTGGCAAATCCGTGTGCCTCAAAACAGTCGGTATCGTGCAGTATATGACTCAGGTAGGTCTTCTCCCCCCGGTCTATGAGAATTCCCATATTGGCATATTCGACAACATCTTCATAGACATTGGCGATGACCAATCTATTGAAGACGACCTCAGTACGTATAGCTCCCACTTGCGCAACATGAAGTTCTTCCTCGCCCGCGGAAACGCCTCTACCCTTCTCCTCATCGACGAGTTCGGCGGAGGCACCGAGCCGCTGATTGGCGGCGCTATCGCCCAGGCGATCCTAAAGGATTTCAACGAAAAGGGGATGTGGGGAGTCATTACTACCCACTACCAGAATCTTAAGAATTTCGCCGACGACACCCCCGGTCTGATCAACGGCTCTATGCTCTATGACCGACATCTTATGCAACCGCTCTTCAAATTGTCGATCGGCAACCCCGGCAGCTCATTCGCTATCGAGATCGCGCGCAAGACGGGGCTCCCGGCCTCAATTATAGCCGACGCCGAGGAGATCGCCGGCAGCGACTACGTGAAGCTCGACCGCTACCTTCTCGATATTGCCCGCGACCGCCGATATTGGGAGAATAAGCGCGAGTCTATCAAGCAGAAGGAGAAGCGGATTGACTCCGTGTTGGCCCAATACGAGGAGGACGCCGAGTCGCTGCGCGCCAAGCGTAAGGAAATCATTAAAGAGGCCCAGGGCGAAGCCAAGCGCATCATCGAGGAGAGCAACGCCTCGGTCGAGCGCACTATCCGCGAAATCCGCAACGCGCAGGCCGATAAGGAGAAAACCAAAGCCTTGCGCCAGAAACTGGCTGATGAAAAGGCCGCTCTGCTCCAGGAAAATCTTGCAGCCGACCATCCTCTTCTCAATAAGAAGCATAAGCAGAAACGCCGCCGACAAGAGCCTCTCGCGGCGAAACCGGTTCAGGAAGAGCGTCCGCTCCAGGTCGGCGACAACGTGAAGCTCGAAGGACAGTCTACAGTTGGCACTATCATGGAAATTAACGGCAAAAACGCGGTAGTTAGCTTCGGCGTAATGAAGACCACTGTGAAAACCGATCGTCTTCGCCGCACACTTTCCAAGCCTCAGACCTCAGCGTCGCAAGTCTCCTCCTACATCTCAACCCAGACCTCAGCCAGCAGCCGCGATCGCCAGCTCAACTTCAACCGCGAGATCGACGTCAGAGGCATGCGCGTCGACGAGGCGTTGCAGGCAGTCACCTACTTCATCGACGACGCTATCCAGTTCTCGGCCGGCGAGGTGCGCATACTTCACGGCACCGGCACCGGGGCGTTGCGCCAAAGTATACGTCAGTATCTCAACGCCGTTCCCGGCGTGGCGTCATATCGCGATGAGCATGTGCAGTTTGGCGGAGCGGGCATCACTGTCGTCACCCTCGAATAACCCTTCCCTGCCCTCTATTTCCTCAAAAAGCGGCAATACTCATCTTTCGCGAGATATTCAGCCGCGATCGAGGCGTAATTGAATTTCACGCTCCCTCGGCGAGGGAATTGCTTTACGCGCTGCCTCGACTCCACCTGTTGTCGGGTCAGCCCCATCCCTCCGTTGTAGAGCGTGGCGTAATATCTCACGCGCTCCTCCGCGTCTTTGAATACGATATTCGAGGTTTTTTGCCGCGCGATGTCGTAGAAAGCCGATAAATAAACGATCTGCCACTTCAGCGACGACAGCCGCGACACCCTTATGCCCCGCCCTTTACGCCCTTCATCAGCGATGATGAGCTTTGCATATCGCTTTCTGAGCGAGGCGTCAGCCTCAACCCTGCGCTCCACGTCCTCGGCAAATGACGGCTTCATCTGAAACGGCCCCACACTGAAATCCGACCTCCCCGCGCTTACGTACAATGCGGCTAAGGCATACACCTCAGCCGCATCGTAAAGTTTGGAATATTGGCTTATCTCAGGAGCCGCGATGCACATTGCCTCTAACCCCTCGCTTCGCGACAGATAATCGGTTATCGACTCGATTTCCGCGCGATTACGGGCCGCGTAGTGTATCGCTTCGTCGGCTTCGCGGGGATATTGCCCGAAATATCCGGCGACAGCGGTCAGCAGCGCGATAAGCAATGATTGCATCCGTCGATTTTCTTACAGTGAATAGTTGTAAACCACAAGCTCATTGCCCTCTACCGCTGTCCAGCGGAAAGCGTTGTCCTCAGGGATGTACCATACGTTGAGCGCGCACGACTTGCCGTATGACTTGTCATCGATCATCACGAAGTCATACATGCCCGACGTTTCGATCGTGTGTCGTCCGCTCGCATCCTTCACTTTGCGCACGTAATTGTAATCGTCCGCCCAGTTAGGATTACAATAGTTACTCCATTCCATAATAACGTTGCCCTCATCAAGCTGATTCACGAAAGCCCCGTCGTTATATCTGAAATACATATTGGAGGCCATTTTTGTGCTCTTGCCGTTTTTAAGGGAGTAGTAATCAGAGTTGTAGTTGTCGTCGATAAATCGCAGAACCGCGTTGCCCGAAGGATACAGCATTATGTCGACGGCGACATATTTATCGGGAGAAGAAGTGGGCGTGTACTTCGTGCCGTCGAGTATATAAGAGTTGAATCCGGTGGCGATCAACGAGTGTTTGCCGTTCACGCTTGTCAGCTTTTTCGGCTCGAATTCGTTTTTACGCTTATAGCATTGGGCGTTCAGGTCAATGGCCTCTCCTCCATAGTACGAGGTCCAATTATCGTTGCGGTACAAAGACAACACACCAAGTTCAGGCCCTCCGCCGACCGCAACTCCGCAATTATAAGGCCCATAGGTCACTCCGTTGACTACGGCATGCCTATTGTCATTCTTACCGTAGACATAACTGCAGTTATCGTAATTGTCGGGGTCGAGATTTTCGGCGTAAATGTAGTCGGCGCCCGAAATCTTTGTCGCGCCGTTGAATATCAGCGAGTACTTATCGCTGTTCTTGTTGTGGGTGATGCATACGAAATTCTTCTTCCCGCCCTTCATCGCGACGTTACATTCGCCTATATACAGCTCCTCCCCCGCGCCGAGGTTGTAGAGCACCGAACGCCTTGGCTGTGAGCTTCTTGGAGATGAGGCAGCGGCGGGGGTTGAACGTTTTTTTCGCGCCGGCGCAGTCTTCTGAGCGCGTGATGAAGATTGTTTTTGAGGGGGCGCGGACAGCGGCGACTGCGCTTCAGCGCCTATCAACGAGGCGACCAGGGCGATGGCCGCGCTTAATATGTATCGTTTCATAAAATACTTACTTAATTCCGAAATTATGAAGGTTGAATCATCGCGAATTTAGTGATTTTTTAGTGCATTTTACGTCAATTTTGACCACATTTTCGCGCAAAAACGCGCAAAAAATGCGCAAAAAGTGCACTAAAACGCGTTAAAAAAGCGCGATTCTGTACGCCAAAAAGGCGATAATCCACGCCACCGCGGTGTTGTAGAAAACGGAGAATAGACCGTATTTCCAACTGTGGGTCTCGCGCACCACCGCCACAATCGTCGCGATGCAGGGGCAGTAGAGCAGCGCGAATATTATGAATGAGAGAGCCGAGGCGCGGGTGAAGTCGGGCTCGCCGGTCGATGGGTTGGGCGCTGTCAGTCGCTGGCCGAGAGTCTCGTCGGCGACTTCCTCCTCGCCGGTGTAAAGAACGCCCAAGGTAGACACCACTATCTCCTTAGCCGGGATGCCGGCAAGGAGGGCGACGGAGGCGCGCCACGAGAATCCGAGCGGCTTAAACATCGGGTTGATCGCCTTGCCGATAGCTTCGAGATAAGAGTCGCGCGACAGGTCGATAGCATCGTCAGCGACATCGTTCATTTTCACGACCTCGGCCTTATCGAGAGTGTCGGCGACCGGATTGTCGACAGACTCATCAATAACGCGCTCGACGGCCTCTTGCCGGGCAACATCTTGATTATGACGAGGGAAGTAATTCAACGCCCAGACTATCAAACTGGCTATCAAGATGATGCCGCCCATCTTCTTAAGATACTGCTGGCCCTTCCACCACGTATGGCGAAAGGTAGATTTAAGCGTAGGGATACGGTAAGGGGGGAGTTCCATCACAAACGGCGTCTCATCTTTCTTGAACACGAAACTGCGCAACATACGGGCAGTGACCACGGCCACCAAGATGCCGAGCAAATATATCAGCAGAAACATCAAGGCCGCGTGAGAGCTGAAGAATGTGCCGACGAGGAGCACGTAGATAGGCAAGCGCGCCGAGCAAGAGAAGAACGGATTGATAAGAATAGTGATCATGCGGCTGGAGCGGCTTTCGATTGTGCGGCAAGCCATCACCGACGGCACGTTGCACCCGAAGCCCATCACTAAGGGGATGAACGACTTACCGTGAAGCCCGATCTTGTGCATCAGCTTATCCATAATGAAGGCGGCGCGGGCCATGTAGCCTGAATCCTCCATGAATGAAATGAAGAAATATAGTATCAATATGTTGGGCAAAAAGACGATAACGCCGCCGACACCGCCGATGATGCCGTCGGAAATCATATCTTTTAAAGGGCCGACAGGCAAATTTTCATTCACTATCTCGCCGAGCCACGAACAGCCGCTCTCAATCCACTCCATCGGGAAAGCTCCGATGTAGAATGTCATCCAGAAGATGAATAGCATTATAAGGATGAATATCGGGAAGCCGAAGAGACGGTTGGTGACAAACGTATCGATAATGTGGGTGGTGGTTACCTTGTCGTTCTCGCTCTGCGTCATGGTCTCGGCCAAAGCTCCGGAGATGAAACCGTATTTAGCGTTGGCTATCAGGGCCGGAATATCCTCCGACGAAACCGTTTCGAGCCGCGCGGCGGCTTTATCGCGGAGAGCCATGATATTTTTCGCGTCGTTGGCCTCCGAAATGATTTTTTCGACCTCCTTGTCGCGCTCAAGCAGCTTAATGGCAAGATAATGGGGCGAGAAGCCGCGATGGATCGAGTGGTCGGCCTTAATAGCTTTCTTAACCTCGGATATAGCCCGCTCGGTATCCTCAGAAAGGCGCACGTGGACGTGGCGCACCGACTTGTCGCGCCCCTCGTACACGTCGATGACAGTGTCGAACAGCTTGTCGATACCTTCGCCGCCGCGCGAGACCGTAGGCACTATAGGCACACCTATCATTTTGCCAAGAGTCTTATAGTCGAGACGCTTACCTGACTTCTTGAACTCGTCGTAGACGTTGAGCGCGATCACCATGGGGTGATCCATATCGATAAGCTCGGTCGTAAGATACAGATTGCGTTCGAGATTGGAGGCGTCGACCACGTTAAGGATAATGTCGGGGTTATTGTCCTTCAGGTAATTGCGCACATATAACTCTTCGGGAGAATAAGCCGAGAGGGAGTAGGTGCCGGGAAGGTCAACCAGGTTGAAGGTGTATCCGCGGTATTTGAAAGTGCCGTGCTTGCAATCGACGGTCACGCCGCTGTAATTGCCCACATGCTCCTGAGCCCCGGAGGCGATATTGAAGAGCGACGTCTTGCCGCAATTGGGGTTGCCGATAAGAGCCACATTGATTGTGTGGCTTTGACGCGGCAGCGAATTCTCATAGACGTCGTCGTTATCGTCGATTCGGGCGCCCGCGTTTTTCATGTCGGTCGTGTCGCTATACTCCGATAGGGGCACAACCTCTATCATCCCGGCTTCACTGCGCCGAAGCGACACCTCGTAATCCATCAGCCGATATTTCACGGGGTCGCGGAGCGGGGCATTGAGCACCGCCGTAATCTCACGACCCTTCACAAAGCCCATCTCCATGACGCGCTTGCGAAATGCGCCGTAACCTAATATCTTAACTATTATGGCCTTTTCACCTGTATTGAGGTCGGATAATCTCATATCTTGCTGTTTAACTAACGCGAAGTTGAGAAATTTTCGCGTCGTCAGCAAATTTTCACGCCCTTATTTATACTGATTCTAAACAGTAGACCCTTATTTATACTGATTCTAAGAGCGTGTTAGACAAGAAACGTTAACGGCGGGGTTGCATATCGCGGTGGGATTTTTAACATGCAGGCGAGGGAGCGTAGCGAGAGCTGTAGATACATTCCAATTAGGTTGCGCATATCCCGGATTTTTTGTAATTTTGCACTCGCCAGCCCACGTAGAGGGGTCTATTGACACTTTTATAGGGAGGGTAGACATATTATAAGGCGTAATTTGCGCTTTTGTTCTGACTGTGTAGAATCTGGAAAATTCAAAACGTCAATCAGGAGAAAAGAGGCAACGTTACGCCCTATGGGTGTGTATTATATCCCATCTGCATATCTCAGGTGTATTGCCGGAGGTGTGCCATGGCGATTTATATATGCACAGCGTGGGGCTGGCGTTGCTCGTTTCGATTGACGGGCATTTTCCAGAGCCTTACACAGTGGAGCGAGCAACGATTGAGGCTCCACGTTTTTGTAATATGGTCTGAAAATATTAATCTATTCGACTCATTCGGAGATTCATGGGTCTTTTTTATCCGAATGAGCACCAAGTTCTTCAATAATACTCCCTCCAATACCCTTTTTGAAAAACTAAAAGGGATAGCCGACAACATGCATGGATTCAATCGATTCCTTGCCGTAGTCGGCTATTTCCGTTCATCAGGCTATTTTAAACTTCATAAAGAACTTGGAGACATTTCGGATATCCGCATCCTCATAGGCATAAATGCAGACGACATTTTTAGAAAGCATAATATGGGATGGGAAATGCTTGAGGCCCCGGAGAGAGCCAAAGAGTTATACAATGAACAATTCATTCAGGATATTCTTGATTCCAACTACACTAAAGTGAACTGCACTCCAAAAGTTTTTTTGTCCAACTTTTGGGGCTCACTTCACAAATAGTAGTCCTTTCTTAGTGTCTAATTCACAGATTTTTCATACCCTTTCAGTCCAAAAGATTACTTTTCTAATGAGAAAGCAAAATAAAAAGTCTACATATAGAATCCAAACTGTTAAGGCTGCTAAAGAAGTAGCCTTTGCCTATTTGCAGCAACTTGAATTAGAAAATGCTGTTAGTTTTGGGCTTCCTGAAATTGATGATCGGTTTGATATTTGGCGAATACCCCTAAAATCAAAAGATGGAGAAACTATTGGAGAAGTAGTAATAGACGCTATCAGTACATTTATTGATACCAACAAAACTACTGCAAAGGAACTACTTGAAAATAGGCTGCTAGGAAGAAAACCCAAAGCTAAAAAAGCTAAAAAGAAGAATGATGTTCCTAAAATTTCTATGCTTAGAAACACTATTGGCATAGGAGATTCTGAAATATTGCTTAAGGAACTTCCGAATAACAGCGTTGATTTAGTTTTTACTTCCCCACCATACTATAACGCTAGACCTGAATACGCGGAATATCTTTCCTATGAAGATTATTTATTAAAAATGAGAAAAATTATCCATGAGTGTCATCGTGTTCTTAATGAAGGCAGGTTCTTTGTGCTTAATGTTTCACCAGTTATAATAAGAAGGGCTAGCAGAAGTGAAGCCTCAAAAAGAATAGCTGTACCCTTTGACTTTCATAAGCTTTTCATTGAAGAAGGCTTTGAATTTGTTGATGATATAATTTGGGTTAAACCTGAAGGAGCAGGTTGGGCTACTGGCAGGGGGAGAAGATTTGCAGCAGATAGAAATCCGCTGCAATATAAACCAGTGCCAGTAACAGAATATGTATTAGTTTACAGAAAGAAAACTGATAAACTTATAGATTGGCTTATTAGGAAACACCCAGACCAACAGGCAGTATCCGATTCTAAGATAGCAGATGGTTATGAAGTAACAAATATTTGGAAGATAACCCCAGCACACTCAAAAATACACCCTGCTGTTTTCCCCTTAGAACTTGCAGAAAAGGTAATAACTTATTATTCCTTTAAGAATGATGTTGTACTAGACCCCTTTGGTGGAACTGGTACAACAGCAAAAGCAGCGATTCTTTTAGATAGAAGGTTTGCGATTTTTGAAAAGGAAAAATTGTATGCAAAAGTATTAAGGGAGAGTTTAGCAAATAATTCAGAAGATAATATTTTAGATGTAAACTGGATTTATCCAAACTTACCTGAAGAACTGTAATGGGAAAGCTAATTGATTTAATTCCTAAAGCTAGCATAAAACTGGTTAAGTATTCTGCTACTGACCTTATAGAAAGGTTAGGTAAAGATGTAATATCTAATGTAGTGGAATCTGTATTATGCGGTGGTAATATCCGACACTTAACAGAAGGGCTTACTCAAAGAAGGATTCTGCTAATGAACGCTTCTTTAATAGTAACTTATCTAAAGGCTCTAAATTCTATAGATAACTTCACTGAAAACTTATCTTTCATAGTAAAAGATGAACTAAAAACAAAACGGTTATCTGCTAATGTAAAGGCCTATTTATATTGGTTCTTAGGATTAACTGGTAAAAGTATTCAGAACGTAGTTAGAGATGATGAAGGCTTTGAAAGATATTTGACTGAATTAGACTCTAATTTAGGTGAAATTTCAAAGTACATTACTAAAACCTATGGGAACTTAGATATTACACTATCTAATAACGGTGTTAAATATCTAATGCAATGGCCATCTTTGCTTAGATGTATGCTTGCTATGGGTGCACAAACACTCACAATAAGGGGGTCTGAAAAGTCAATGTACGGAAAGTTATTTGAAAAACTAGTTTTAGGAGCAGCTTTAACCTTAATAGGGGCAAAATACATTGATAAGACAGACGCTAGCCAACGTAAGATGGTGTTTTGGTTATCACAAACTGAAGAAGAAAAAAGGGAATGTGATGCCACCTTACTTATACGAGCAGGATTTGGTGTAAGATTTGATATTGGTTTTGTCGGTGAAGGTAATTCTGAAATACCTGCTGACAAACTTAGTCGCTATGAACGTGTTTCAGAAAGGGGAAATAGAAGGCTTTACACCACTACAGTAATACTTATTGATAAATTAGGTAGAGATAGTAACGTGTTCAATATAGCGAGAAGGAATGGCGATTTTGTTATACAAATGAGTAATTCGTACTGGCTTTATGAATTAGCAAAGGATTTGAAAGAAGAATTTGAATTTTTTGAACACCCATTACTTTCTATGACAAAAGAACAATCTATTTCCTTCATAAAAGATAAAATGAAAGATATAGATTTATCCCTTTTTATAACTGGTCTCGAAGGCTAGGCTGCCATAGCTTCAAATGAATGACTTTGTGAACTGAAGGGCAAATTTACACAGCGGTGGTTAGCTGCTTCTGATGAATATTACAGCCCTATCTTCGGAAGGCTGTTGTATGCCCAGTTTCACTATCTATAGAAAAATCCCCCTATGACAGATGAAGTTTTAAGCCATCTAATGAAGGGGGATTAAATGTACTCTAAAACAGCTTGAAAATGGAAATTTCCAAGTTGAATTTGATATTCCTTAAAATGTATATCAGAATATTTAAGATAATTCTTATATTATGTATAAGTATTATGGATAAGCTTCTTTACACCGCATTTTCAGGTATTCTTATTGCATGGCCATATTTATGATTGGGATAAAACATAAGTAAGTATCGAAAATTAGTTTATACCAATCTTCAACTTGCTATAAACTAATTTACGATACTTACTTATCTAATTACAGGGTCAATCTCCCGTTTCAACTTCGGAATATCACGACTTTTTACAAGGCAATGTCAATTTCTTATCAAACAGGCTCTTAACAGATTATCGGTCGAGGGCGAGGCGGAAACCGATGCGGGTAGCTCGGACTAAGGGCTTGTTGGAGCCGCGGTTGGTGGGCCGGGCCATGCCCGCCTCATTAAACCAGCTGCCGCCGCGGGCCACCTTCTCGGAGCCAGTAGCGGGGCCGACGGGGTCGATCTGCGCCGAGGCGTCGTATTTACCGTAGTAGTCGGCGCACCATTCCCACACGTTGCCCGTCATATCATACAGCCCCAACTCGTTGGGATCCTTTGATTTGACCGGGTGGGTAGTGTTGCGGCTGTTGGCCGAAGTCCATCCCGCGACATCAAAATTGTCGGAGCCGCTGTAGACGCTACCCATCGACTTGTTACCGCCTCGGGCGGCAAATTCCCACTCGGCCTCGGTAGGGAGGCGGAAACGCATCCCGGTCTCGCGGTTCAACGCGTCGATAAACACTTGGGCATCATGCCAGCTCACATTATCAACCGGGTGGGAAAAGCCTCCGAAGTGGGAAGGGTTGGTAGAAACGAGCGTGCTCCACAACTCTTGCGTCACCTCGGTCTCTCCGATAAGGAAATCGGAAACAGTGACTTCGTGGACGGGCGACTCGTCGCTATAAGCCGAGGCCCCTGAGGCACCCATCGAAAACGTGCCGCCTTCAACAGGTATCATCTTGAACTTGACGCCTCTTACCTTCATCACTAAGGGCGCGTTCTTATCAGCGACAGGCAACATACGCTTATCGTCGGAGTCGTTATTGAGAAAAAAGATCGCGCAGACTGCCGCCACGGCCACGATCGCGCCCGCTATCGAAGCGAGCAATATTTTTGATTTACTATTTTTTCTGCCTGCGGGAGCCGGGTGAGGAATCACAGGCGACGATTGAATAGGATCTGTAGCCCTGGTGCTCTTCTTCGGTCCTTGCGAGGCACCTGCTTTGGGAGCGGGATCGGCTGAATTGACGGCATTGCCTACCGAAACCGGGGGAACAGGGGGGAGATCGGAGCCACCCACAGCCGCTGCAGCGTCAATACCAAGCTCTGACAGGAAGGTCGCGGTATCGGGTGTGCGCTCAAAAGCGCTCGGACTCATGGCGTGGAGTATAGCCCGGCGCGTCCTCTCGGTGACCTCCGGAGGAATGGCGGTGTTGAGGAGGTTGCGGTTTGTGCCCAAGTCGAAAGCATCAGGCGGATTCTTTCCTGACAGCATATAGAGCAACAGCGCGCCTAAGGCATAGACATCGTATTTCGGCGAGAAGGTCGCGATACCGGAGTATTGTTCCATAGGAGCATAGCCTTTAGTCGCGCCTTTGGCGTCGATGCGGCTGGTAGGTTTGCCGTCGGCGTCGAAGTGCTTAGCGATACCGAAGTCGATGATGACGGGAATGGCGTTGCCTCGCTCGTCGCGCGTGAGGATCACGTTGTCGGGCTTAATATCGAGATGAAGCAAACCTGAGTCGTGGATTATGCCCAAGCCGCGAGCCACTTTCGCGATGAGTTCCAAAGCCTGAGGCTCATCCATTTTACCGACGATGCCCCCGTCGAGATACTCCATAACGAAATAAGCGGTGCCGTTGGCTTCAAACGACTCATTGACGTTAACGATATAGGGGGTAAGATTGCATAGACGCACCAATCTGCGGGCCTCGTTGAGGAAATCGGCTTTCGCTTCGTCGAACGACACCCGCTCCTGATTCGTGACCCGGATAGTGGCGCCGTCGGCGTCGCGGAAACATGACTCAAGAAACAGCTCCTTAATGGCGAATTTCACTCGCGAGGTGACGTTGGCTATTCTTATCTGAGCGGTGGCGAGGTAGGTGATACCGTAGCTACCGGCACCGAGCACACGCTCTATCTTGTATTGCAACTGGCCGCTATCGAGAATAGCTCCGACCGGTAATGATTGGGCTTTAGGCACTATAGTGAGTTTTTAAGGTTAGTAAAACATAAACGATGCCACAGGCCACTATAATAGCCATATAGCATCGTTAAAGGGGTGAATTATTTGTCGGTATCGGACTTCGGAGCAGCTTCGCCGGGCTTGTCGTCGGGCTTGTCGTCGGGCGCCACCTCCGAGGCGTCGACATCGACAATATCATTGGAGGCCGTTGAAGAGACGTTGTCGGGAGAGGAGTCGGACGATTGGTCGGCGTCGGCGCCATTCTTCGCCTGGCCGTCGGCGGCCTGAGCAGCGAGAATCTCGTCGGTACGCGAAACCCATGGACGCTTGCCGAAAATCGCCTCGGCATCCTCGGTGAAGATAACCTCGCGGTCGATAAGGGTCTGCGCGAGCTTGTTGTGGCCCTCGGCATATTTGCGGAGAATCTCTTTGGCGCGCTCATATTGCTCGGTGATGATACGCGAAACCTCCTCATCGATAAGGCGGGCGCGCTCATCGCTATAAGGCTTGGTGAAGCCGTATTCCTGCCCTGTGGAGTCGTAATAGCTGATGTTGGGGAGCTTCTCGCTCATGCCGTAGTAGACCACCATGGTATACGCAAGCTTAGTAGCGCGCTCAAGGTCGTTGGCGGCGCCGGTAGAAATATGGCCTAAGAACACCTCTTCGGCAGCGCGTCCGCCGAGCAGAGAGCAAAGCTTGTCGAGCAGGGCCTGAGAGGGCACTATCTGTCGCTCCTCGGGGAGATACCAGGCGGCGCCGAGAGCTTTACCGCGGGGCACTATGGTCACTTTAATCAGCGGGTCGGCATATTTGAGATGCCAGGATATTGTGGCGTGGCCAGCCTCATGTATAGCAATCGATTGCTTCTCTTCGTCGGTAGTGATTTTATTGCGCTTTTCAAGACCGCCGATCACACGGTCGACCGCATCGATGAAATCCTGCTTTTCGACCGTCTTCTTGTTGTGGCGGGCAGCGATAAGAGCAGCCTCGTTGCAGACGTTGGCAATGTCGGCGCCTGAGAATCCGGGAGTCTGGCGGGCGAGGAGGTCGATATCCACGCTCTCGTCAATCTTGATTTTCTTCAGGTGGACCTTGAAAATGGCGATACGGTCGTTGAGGTCGGGAAGCTCGACGTAAATCTGGCGGTCGAAGCGTCCGGCACGGAGAAGGGCCTTGTCGAGAATATCGGCGCGGTTGGTTGCAGCGAGCACTATGATGCCCGAATTGGTGCCGAAGCCGTCCATCTCGGTAAGCAGCTGATTGAGGGTATTCTCGCGCTCGTCGTTAGAGCCCATGTTGGGGTTCTTGCCGCGGGCGCGGCCGACCGCGTCGATCTCATCGATGAAAATGATACAGGGAGATTTCTCCTTGGCCTGGCGGAAAAGGTCGCGGACACGCGAAGCACCCACGCCAACAAACATTTCGACGAAATCAGAACCTGAGAGCGAGAAGAAAGGCACGTTGGCCTCGCCCGCCACAGCCTTCGCGAGGAGGGTTTTACCAGTTCCGGGAGGGCCTACGAGAAGGGCGCCCTTAGGTATCTTGCCACCAAGATCGGTGTAGCGCTGCGGATTTTTAAGGAACTCAACGATTTCCTCAATCTCGGTCTTAGCCTCGGCCAAGCCGGCGACATCTTTGAACGTCACTTTATTAGGGCCGTTTTTGTCGAATATCTGAGCTTTAGATTTACCTACGCTGAAAACTCCGTTGCTGCCTCCGGCACCGCCCGACATACGCCGCATAATCCAGAACCAGAACACGATGAGAAGCACAATGGGGCCAAACGACCATAACCAAGAGGTCCAGTTGCCCCCCTGCTCATACTTCACGTCGAGATTAGGCGACACGCGCCCCTCCTGCTTCCATTCATCCAATGTGCGGGCAAAGCTGTCGGCCGAAGGGACTGAGGTATAGATAAGGGTTTTGGAGTCTTTACTGAAACGCTCGCCGAGCACTTTCGACGCCAACGAATCGGTGAGATAAGCCTCGACAACCTTTTTCTCGGTCAGCACCACGATTTTCTCGATGCCCGACTCGCGCTTTAGCGCCTCGACTCGCTGGAGGGAGTCGGCAGGCAGCGGGGGAGCCACAATGCTTTCGAACTCGGTATAAGACTTCTCAATCTTTACCGAATTGTCGTCGAAGTAGAATATACCTATCAGAAACAGGAATATAATGGCATACATCCAGAAGATGCTCAGATTATTGCGTCGGAAACCTCCCGGTTTGTTTCCTTTAGGCTTGTTGTTATTTGAGGGGAAGATTGACATTTTGTTTCGTTTGCTTTAAATTTCTCTAAGTAAGTCTTTTGGGTCAACTCGACGGGGCCCGGAGCCGCGCGCCTGCGCGGAAACGAGCCGCTTAGTCGAGGTCGGGAATACGGGTGATTTTGGCGTCGCTCCAGAGGTCTTCGAGCCGATAACGCTCTCTGACTTCGGGGAGAAACACATGGACAAACGTATCGCCATAGTCGATCACGATCCACTGGCAATTAGCGTATCCATCGTAGTTATAGGGCTTAATGGCTGCGTTGTCGAGCAGATACTCGCGAATGCTGTCGGCCACAGAGCCAACCTGCATAGTCGAATTGCCCTCGCAGATGATGAATTTAGACGCCGAGGTGCCTTCAATATCAGAGAGGTCGACGATAGTTATACCGCGACCCTTACGTTCCTGTATACCCTCGATAATGAGTTGCTGAAGATCTTTATTATCAGTCATTATTTATTTCAAGTTGTAAGATATGTTTTAAAAAATTAAAGCGCAATAGGCTTAATAAATAGTTAAACGCCCGATGCAAGTTGCAAAGATACGAATAAGTAAGGAGCAATACCAAATTTTATAACAAAAGTTATGCCAAAAAGATTAGAGCCTGTCCCAAAAATATGTCAATGCTGAGGTCGCATATCTTGGAGTGATTTGGGAGGCGGCTGGAGGGAGCAATGCCGTCGCATTGTGACCGAGCGACGGCTTCGAACGCGCCCAAGAGATGCGAACCGCCTCGGCGTTAACAGATTTTATGGGACAGGCTCTTACTCGAACCTTACGGTCTTAGCAGGCGACATCCTCGATATTATCATCGACGGCACAACCATCACCAACACGCCCGCCACCACGGCGGCGACGTTAACGGTTATCACCTGCAAGGGGGTGATACTCATCGGCACGAAAGATATGTAGTAAGCATCGGGGTCGAGCGGCAACACGTGGGTAAGACTTTGAATTATGATGATAGCGAGCGCAAGGATATTACCGATTACAAGGCCGCGGAGGAGTATCTTCGAGGCAAGGATTATAAACACGCGCCGAATCAAGCCGTCGGTCGCGCCGAGGGTCTTCAGGGTGCCTATCATGTTGATACGCTCAAGTATCAGGATAAACAGCGACGCGATAAGGGTAAACACCGAAATAGAAGCCATCAGCACTATGATAACCAGCACGTTGGTGTCGAGCAGATTAAGCCAATTGAAATAAAGGGCGCCGGTCTCAAGCACCGATCGGCAGCGGAGATAATCGGGAAGCACCCCGGCGTAATAGGCCTGCGACAGCGCGCTCTGCAACGCCTGGGTCGCAGCAGGGATTTTATCGAACGGCAAGCCGGAAACCTCTATGCGGGTTGACTCATCGGGGCCGATGCCCCATATCTTACGGAGCGTCGAGAGCGACGCGAAGGTCATAAGGTCGTCGTATTCGCCGAAATTGGAGCAGTAAATGCCCGCCACGGTGAAATTACGCAACCTGAGCTTCGACCCGGTGAAGAACACCGTATTGATTTTCTCCCCCGCCGTGAGGTTTAATTTATCGGCCATCACCGAGGATATGACTATCAGATTGGAGGAGCTGTCGGCCTTAAAATCGGGCACATAACCCTCAACAAGGTTTTGACGGAGAAAGGAGTCGTCGCGATCAGAGGAATACCCGCGGGCTATGACAGCCGTGAAGTTGTCGGCGGTCTTAAGCATGGCGGGGTGGGAGAGCGATTGCGACACCTCTACCCTGCCGGCGACCTCATCGCCAAGCGACTCGGCGAGCGACTGATTGATGACGGTAAGGAGCGTGTCGCTCAGCCGCAACGGCTTCTCGGCGTTAAGAGTGTTGTCGAGGGCGGTAAGTGAAATCTCGGAGTCAAAGCCGATGATTTTGTCGGTGATCTGGCGTTTGAAGCCGGTCACGATAGCGATAGTGAGGAGCATCACGGCCATTGAGAGCACAACCCCTATCGTCGAGACCTTGATTGACACCGAGCTGCGCCGCGATCCTTGCTGACGCAGCTTAAGCCTTCGCGCTATGAAAAAGTCGGTACGCAAATCGATAGACTAAGCGAGAGGGTGACGGCTTACTGATTGAGGGAATTATACGCTTCGAGAGCCTTACGGAGAACGGTCAAGGCGTGTGCGAGATCCTCTTTGTTGAGCACATATGCCATGCGCACCTCGTTCTTGCCGCGGTCGGGGCTGGTATAGAAACCGGACGCGGGAGCCATAAACACGGTAGCCCCCTCATACTCAAAGTCGCTCAGGCACCACTGGCAGAATTTCTCGGCATCATCGACCGGGAGACTCACCACAGTGTAGAACGCACCCATCGGTATCGGCGAATACACTCCGGGGATACGGTTAAGGCCATCGATGAGGAATTTTCGGCGCTCCACGTATTCGTTATACGTCATCAGCATATAGCTTTTAGAGGCATCAATCGAAGCCTCAGCCACAATCTGGCCCAAGAGCGGGGGGGACAAGCGAGCCTGACAAAATTTCATCACGCTATTTTTCAATGCTTTATGCTTGGTGATAAGCGCGCCTATACGTATGCCGCACTCGCTGTAACGCTTCGACACGGAGTCGATAAGCACCACCTGATTCTCTATCCCCTCTAAATGAAACGCCGAGATATAAGGCGCGCCGGTATAGCAGAATTCGCGGTAAACCTCGTCGGAGAAAAGGAAGAGGTCGTGCTTCTTAACGATGTCGCGGATCTGATCCATCTCCTTTTGCGTGTAGAGATAGCCGGTAGGGTTATTCGGGTTGCAAATGAGTATCGCCTTGGTGCGGTCGGTGATAAGCTCCTCGAATTTCTCGACCGGGGGAAGAGCGAAGCCTTCGTCGATATGGGAGGGGACGGTAACGATTTTCGCGCCGCATGAAATCGCGAAAGCCATGTAGTTGGCATAAGCGGGCTCGGGGACTATAATCTCATCGCCGGGATCGAGCGAGGCCATGAACGCGAAGAGCACGGCCTCGGAGCCGCCGGTGGTGACGATAATGTCGTCGACGTCGACCTCGATATTAAATGTATGGTAATATTCCTTAAGCTTTTCGCGGAGCGACAGCAAGCCTTCTGAGGGTGAATATTCAAGGGTAGTGCGGTCGATGCGCTTCAACGCATCGAGGCCCTCGCGGGGGGTAGGAAGGTCGGGCTGGCCGATGTTAAGGTGATATATCTTCACGCCGCGTTTTCTGGCCTGGTCGGCAAGCGGCACTAATTTGCGTATAGGGGACGCGGGCATCATTTCGCCGCGCAGTGAAACTTGTGGCATAACCTATGCAGGTATGGGTTTAATTCTTTGATGTTTTCTTAAGCCGCAAAGTTACGAATTTACCAACGATAATAAAAGAAATGTGACGATTTTTACGGAATCGCGATGACAAATGGCTGGTTTACCGACTGAATATGAGCGGAGCGGCAGGCGCGTCAGAGACGAAAAAGGGTTGTCGCCGAGGCGGTTGTCGCTTCGGCAATACGGTCGGGAGTCACGCCGAGAGCCGAGGCGACGTAGGCGGCGGTGTGGATCAGGTAGGCTGATTCATTGCGCCGCCCGCGATGAGGGACAGGGGCGAGATAAGGGGAATCAGTTTCGAGCAACACCCTATCGATGCCTATCTCGGGGAGCACGTCGCGGAGCTTTGAGTTCTTAAAGGTCACGATACCGTTAATGCCGAAGTAGAAATCGCCATGCGAGCGAATACGGTCGACGTCGCTCCGCGTCCCCCCGAAGCTGTGAAACACCCCTTCGGGCACTTTTTCCAAGCCCCCGATCACTTCAAGGGCCTCGTCGAGACCTTCTCTACAATGAATGATGACAGGCAGGGAACGCTCGGCCGCCCATCGCATCTGCTGCTCAAAGGCTATCATCTGCTGCTCGCGATAGGTTTTATCCCAGTAAAGATCAATGCCTATCTCCCCTACCGCCGCGTAACGCCGAGGCTCGACGAGCTGCTCGGCCACGAATCGCAGCTGATCATCGACGGGCGAGCCGTCGATCTCGGTAGGATGCAGCCCCATGGCCATATACGTCTGCGCGGGAAACAGATTGTGGAGCCGCTTCATCGGCTCTACCGATTGGCGGTCGATATTGGGGAAAATCATGCGGCCAACCCCGGCGTCGATAGCGCGACGCACGGCTTCGCTGCCTCCATTCTCGAAATCGTCGAGATAGAGGTGGGTATGAGTATCGATGAGCATTGCGGGTAAGGGGGTGAGGCGCGGCGTTATTTCTGGCGGCCGGCGAGTTTGTGAGCGAAATCGATGAAGAATCGTGCATCGTCGTCGGACATTTTCACATCGCCAAGATACTTAAGTGATTGCTCAAGGTAGCTGTCGATCAGCTTGTTGCAACGTGCGGGAAGATCAAGGTCGGTATAAATGGCGCGGACGGCGTCGATTTTCTCCTCGCCTTGGAGCTTCATCGCCTCGGCCATACGCTCGGGCGCTTCGGCGGTAGCGATAATGTTGAGCCAGGTCTTTTTATTGTTGACAATATCGCCGCCGATTGGTTTGCCAAATGTAGCCTGATCGCCGAACGTGTCGAGCAAATCATCCTGAAGCTGGAAGGCCATACCGAGGTTAAAGCCGTATTCATAAGCGCCGTTCTGCGAATCGTTGCCTGCTCCCGCAGCCAACGCGCCGATATGACAAGCGGCGCCGATAAGAGCGGCGGTCTTGAGGCCGATCATAACGGTGTATTCGTCGACGGTAACGTTGTCGAGCGAGTCGAAATCCATGTCGAATTGCTGGCCGCGATACACTTTGACAGCCGTGATATTAAACGAAGAGTAAATTGCAGCCTGAATGTCGGCGGGGAGATATTTACGGTCGCCCACGAGCGTGTTGGCAATCGACAGCATTGTGTCGCCGGCGAGGATAGCTGTAGCTTCACCCCACTTCTTCCACACGGTAGGGCGACCATGCCTGAAATTAGACTTATCCATGATGTCGTCGTGGATAAGGGTGAAGTTATGAAACATCTCTAAGGCAGTGATCGTGCCTCTCAGATGAGTGATGTCGGCTCCGAGCGCGTCGGCGAACGCGGCGAACAGCACCGGGCGAATGCGCTTGCCGCCTCCTTGTAGTGAGTAGGTAATAGGGGCGAAAAGATTTGCCGGACGGCAATTGGAATAGTCGAGCTTCTCGACTATATCATTAACGAAATTAACGTATTCTTCGAGAGTTTTCATCACTTTATCCTATTAAAAAAAGAGGCATACGATTGCAGATGTTACAAATCGCCTACAAAGCTACGACTTTTCCGCAACATCTGCAAACATTTCCGCGAATAAAACTCTCAGCGGTCGGTCATTTCCTTGAATTTAACACATTTAACAAATTTAACACGCGGATTTAACGTTAGGGGTTATAATCAGATCGCGATTTTTTTGATGATTTGTTTTTGACCCATCATTACTTTTATAATATAGATTCCGTGAGCAATATCCGTTAAGTCTAACTCAACAGCACTCGCTTCGCCGTAATATCGCCGGATTACTCTGCCATTCATATCCATTACTTCTACCGCCACGGTCTCCATTAGAAGATTAGCAGGGAATTTCAGAGTGTTACCCTCTACCTTGAAATCCTGATCAGCAGCGTATGACACGTCTTCTACTCCTGACAACTTATCCCTATCTTCTTGAGACATATAGTTATTGACTTCCAGAATCTCTGACTGCACGCTTTGGCCCGGAATAGAAACCATCATCTTTGAACCGTGCATTATGTTATGTTCAAACCTGAACCTTTGATAAACAGGATGTTCAACAATAGGACACTTCACATTCCATGGGAGCTTAGCCCCAAGGGCTTTAATGTTTACGAGGAGCTGACCGGGATAGTTTGTCAACACGTCAAAAGAGAACAAGCCTTCGGCCCACGTCGGAGTTTTGAAAGTATATTGGTACTCTACATTTGATAATCTTATGAAATAATCATTTACATTCTTTAAATCAGGTATTTCGAGAGTTTTGGTAGCCGTTCCGTACTCATTCTGTACTATTACATCTATCCAATGATAATAAAATATATACATTTCGTTGGTAACGATATGAGCAATATTGGGCTCACGATAATTTCTTTCATTGAGCTTGCTATCTCCCTCCTCTTTAATAGAAACATATACTAAATCCGCACCCGAATATTCAACTTCAAATTGCGCTCGAAACTTATAATCTCCTACTGGTACTATTTCAACGTTTTTAATTGACACAATTTCCGGTTCAAGGCCTAATAAATTTCCATCAGCAGCAAGCACACCGACACAACAGGATAGCAACAAAGCAATCGTCAGAAGTGTTTTTTGTAGTTTCATAGCCGTATGCGATTAATAATCCTTTTAGAAAACACAAATATACCAAAATATTATAATATTTTCTAACTCATTTGCGACAAATCTGATTTTTTTGTTGTTTTTTTTGCGTAGGAGTGGCTAAAGTGTCATGCGAAGAGGCGCAAATCAGCTTTTTTGAGGGCGGAGGCGCGGCTTTTACGCTTATTTCGCGTATCTTTGCATCAATTTACAGTATAGATTTATGATACCCTCAGACCCCATAATACTTCTAAGCTGGGTTAACACCAAGCTACGCGACAATTATCCATCGCTCGATAAACTATGCTATGACGAAGATGCCGACAAAAACGAGATAATAGCCAAGCTCGCGAAAATAGGCTATGTCTACAACCCCCAACTCAACAAATTCATCTGAGGCATGGATAGCAACGATTATCTAAGCAAACTCAACAAACCTCAGCGTGAGGCGGTGGAATATCTCGACGGCCCGGCACTGGTTATAGCCGGAGCGGGGTCGGGCAAGACGCGCGTGCTTACCTACAAGATAGTCCACCTGCTTTACAACGGCTTCGAGCCATACCGCATACTCGCCCTGACGTTCACCAACAAGGCGGCGCGCGAGATGCGCGAACGCATCGAGAAGCTCGTGGGCGAGAAAACGGCATCGAGGCTATGGATGGGCACTTTCCACTCCATTTTCGCAAAGATACTCCGCCTCAACTCGGAGCGCATAGGATTCAAACGCGACTTCACCATATACGACACAGCCGACTCGCGCTCGCTCATCAAGACCATAATAAAGGATATGCAGCTCGACGACAAGGTGTATAAGCCCAACACGGTGCAGAGCGCGATCTCGGCGGCCAAAAACGCGCTATTGTCGCCAGAGATGTACGAGCTCGACCGGGAGCTGATGGAGGCTGACCGACGCGCGCGCCGCCCCATGATGAGCCAGATCTATAAAGCGTATAAGAGCCGCTGCTTCCTGGCGGGAGCGATGGATTTCGACGACTTGCTGTATTATACCAACGTGCTTCTCCGCGACAATCCCGACATTCTCGCCCATTACCGCGAGTTTTTCCGCTACATACTTGTCGACGAGTATCAGGACACCAACTTCGCCCAGCATCTCATCGTTTCGCAGCTATGCAACCAGAGCCACAACCTCTGCGTAGTGGGCGACGACGCGCAGAGCATATACTCATTCCGCGGGGCCAACATAAAGAACATACTCAATCTCAAAAACTCTTACCCCGATCTCGCGATATTCAAACTGGAGCAGAACTACCGCTCAACGCAGAACATCATCAACGCCGCCAACTCGCTTATCGCCAAAAACAAGTTTCAGATACCCAAAAAGGTGTTCTCGAAAAATGAGGTCGGCAGCCTGATCGAGGTGACCAAATGCTATAGTGACTATGAGGAGAGCTTCATAGTGGCCAACCGAATAGCGCAACGCAAAATCGAGTCGGGCGACTCATACGACGATTTCGCCGTGCTCTACCGCACGAACGCACAGTCGCGTATACTGGAGGAATCGCTGCGTAAACGCAATATCCCGTATAAGATCTACGGAGGGCTGTCGTTCTACCAACGAAAGGAGATCAAGGACGCAATCGCGTATTTCAGACTCGCGTCTAATCCCGACGACGACGAGGCCCTGCGCCGCATCATCAACACCCCGGCCCGCGGAATAGGCGAAACCACCGTCAACAAACTCACGCGCTACGCCCTCGACAACAATATCTCGATATGGCATGCGCTCAACAACGCGACCAACGCGGAGCTCAACATCAACTCAGGCACGGCCCGAAAACTCGACGGTTTCCGCGAGCTGATTCAGGGCTTTATCGACGCCAACGCCGCGGGGGCCGACGCCGAGACTGTTGCCGTAAAAATCATCCGCGACACCAAGCTGCTGTCGTCGCTGCTGACCGACCGCACCCCTGAGAGCATTTCAAAACAGGAGAACCTCAACGAGCTACTCAACGGCGTGAAAGAGTTCGCGGCCACGCGCCAGGAGGAGGACAACGCCGAAACCTCCATCGCCGACTATCTCGCCCAAATCTCGCTGCTGACCGATCAAGACGTCGACCAAAGCGACGAGCCGCATATCACGCTAATGACCGTTCACGCCGCCAAGGGGCTGGAATTTGCCAACGTGTTTATCGTCGGCCTTGAAGAGGAGCTGTTTCCCTCGGCTATGGCCTCGGCTTCTCCGGCCGAAATCGAGGAGGAGCGTCGCCTGCTCTACGTGGCGATAACTCGCGCCAAGAAATTCTGCATGATAAGTTACGCGTCGAGTCGTTTCCGCAACGGCCAGACGGTCACCACCCAGCCCTCGCGCTTCATCCGCGACCTCGACACCCGCTATCTGCGCCTTACGGCAGGCAGCTCGGTAGAGACCAACGCCATGTTCAACCCCGTGCAGTCGTATCGCGACTCATTCCATTCGGCGCCGTTCCAACGCCGCCAGAGCGCCGACCCGGCCGGGAGCGGATGGAATTCGCGCCCCACCCAAAGCGGCAACTTCAAGCGCATAGCCGACTCGGCGAAGACAAGTCCGACGCCAGCGACATCTCAATCGGCCGCAACGGGAAAATTCCGCGTGCATATCGCAGAAGAGTTGGCGACCAGCATGAGGATAGAGCATGAGCGATTCGGCCAAGGCACGATCGAGGAAATCGACATAACGGGCACGAATACGCGCGTAGTGGTGCGCTTCGACTCGCTCGAAACCAAAACACTGCTACTGAAATTCGCTAAATTCAACATACTTTAACCCTCAACGCGATGAATAACGAATTTAAAATCCCCGCCGAAATAGCCGATTGGACGCAAGCGATCGGTTGCGCCGCAACTGTATGCGACCGCGAAGGCATCATACTCTACATGAACGAGCGAGCACGCGAAACCTATAAGAAGCGCGGCAACCTAATCGGGTTTAATCTCATGAACTGCCACAACGAGCGTTCGCGCGAAATTATCAATCATTTGCTTGCCTCCGGAGAAACCAACACTTACACCGTGCAGAAAAACGGCATACGCAAGCTCATATTCCAGACTCCGTGGCGCGACGACGAGGGTAGCATAGCTGGCTTGGCCGAGCTATCAATCCCCCTCCCGACCGATATGGTCCACCACAACCGCGACGCAGAGTAAACCAGTTCCACTCACCCACCTCCCTAATTTCATGTACCGCACAAGACTTTTTATCAGCATATTCGTCGCTTCGATGTTCGCCTTAACAACTTTAGCCGCAACCAACCCTCACAAACTGAGGCTTACGGGGCAGGTCAGGGCAGCGAACACAAATATTCAGCTCATAGGGGCGGAGCTTATCTTAGTATCGCCCTCAAACGACACTATCAGGACGAAGGCAGAGTCGTATCGGCAAAGCGGCCCCAGAAACTCGCGGCAAATATCGCAGACATCAGGGTTTTATTTTTCAATCCCCGCCGTGGAGGAGGGTGATTATCTCTTAACGGTCGATTACCCCGAATATAAGTCGCTGCTGCTCACGCTTAACTTCTCCGACCTCGGCAAGAGAGAGTTCTCGCGAAATCTCGGAACGCTTTATCTTGAGCGCGAAATGTCGAAAACGCTCAATGAGGTGAACGTCACCGCATCGAAAGTGAAATTCTACAACAAGGGAGACACAATCGTCTACAATGCCGACGCGTTTAATCTCGCCGAGGGCTCAATGCTCGACGAGCTGATAAAACAACTGCCGGGAGTAGAGCTGAAAGAAGGGGGGAAAATCTATGTCAATGGCCGATACGTAGAGAGTCTTTTGCTCAACGGTAAGGACTTCTTTAAGGGGAAAAACGAGGTGATGCTTGAGAATTTAGGGGCATACACGGTGAAAAACGTGCAGGTTTACGAAAAAGAGACCGACAAAAACCGTTTTATAGGCCAGCAAGTAGAGGAAAACGAGTTTGTAATGGACGTTAACCTCAAAAAAGACTATATCGGAGGCATGATTCTCAACGCCGAAGGGGGCTACGGAACCGCCGACCGATACATGGGCCGCTTCTTCGGAATGCATTTCAATCCGGCAGCCCGATACACATTTTACGCCAATGTCAATAATCTCAACGACAAGCGCAAACCGGGCGAAGAGGATTCGTGGAAGCCTGAGAACAGCCAGTCGGGCTTGCTGCGCCATATTGAGGCCGGCGTGGATTATTACAACGAAATCGGCGACGAGGGGAAATCGACCGTCGCGGGCAACGCGACAGTGAAGCAAGACCGCTCTCACCTTGCATCGCTCACCGACGCCGTCAACTTCTACCCCTCAGGCAATATGTCGAGCCGCTCGGAAGCGAACAACATCAACCGCTCGCTTGAGTTAAGTACCAGCCATAAGCTTTATATCGAGAAAAACAGTTTTTCGCTCGGCATCGAGCCGTCGGTCGACTACACGCGCTCCCGCGGCCGATCGCTCAACCGCGCCATTAACCTGAATGTTGAGAAACCGGCCGATGAAGTCATCGCCGATATGGAGAAGGTGTTTACCCACGGCATTGGAAGCATCGACCGCGATCAGCTCATCAACGCCACATACTCCGAAGCCTTTTCAGGCAACAACCGCCTCAGATTCTCCACCATCGCCAACTCGTTGATAAAAATACCAAAGACTACCGACTTCCTACATCTGTTCCTGCAATATAACCATACAAACAACCGCACCGACTCACGCTCTGACTACATGATCGGGTACGGCGATCAGATGCGGGAGCCGTTATACAGACGGCAGCACACCGCGGGTCGCCCTAATCACAACAACGCGGTGATAGCCGAAGTCACTTACAACTATCAGTTGGCCGACAACTGGCGGCTGCTTTTCACAGCCGACACGCGCTACGACCACGACGTGAGAAACTCATGTTTCTATATGGCTCAGGCTTCAGCCGAAGCTTCGGGCGATTTCTCGCTCGACAACCTCGTATCGCTATCAGAGGTTTTTGACCCTGCTAATTCATACAATAGCCTTGAGACCGCCCACAGAATCCAGATCAACCCATCAGTAAGTTATTCTTGCAAGAGAATATACTTCAATATCGACCTGCCTATCGCTTACATGAACCGTCATCTCGATTATACCCGCGAGGCAACGTTGTATCCCATAAGCCATCGTCAATGGATCGTGCGCAAAGCCAACACAAGTTTTCATTATTCGATATCAGACAAAAGCAACTACAGCTCAATCTTTTTCAATTACTATATCGACACCCAACTGCCTAAGCTCAGGCACATGATAGACATCACCGACACTACCGACCCGCTAAAGACTTATCTCGGCAATCGAGACTTGAAGTCGTCGTTGACCCAGAGCATCAGCTTAAGCCTTGTAAAATCGATAAGAAATAAATTCTCATGCTCTATGCAGCTAAGCGGCAGTTTCGACAGCAATAGCGCTATTCAAAGCTATACGTACGACACAACCACCGGCCACACCACTTACCAATGGCTTAACGCCGACGCGTTGACATATTCATTGCAGCAAAGCGTTGACGGATCGCTTTTCTTCGGGCCGAACAGATGCCTTCAAGCAACTGCCAAATTCAGATCCATGCAGTCGAGAAATCTGCAGATGATTGGAGAAAACTCTCTCACGCCATCGCTCTACAAAATGAACAATTACACATACACACCTATGATTTCGCTGGGATATGAGTTTGGCAAACAGCGTATAGGCTTGCATGGCGAAGTAACTATACGCCACAGCGTATCGACTCGCCCTGAATCGAGCGACATAAATTCGCGAGACTTCAAATACGGCCTCAGCGGCCATTTCAAACTCCCCTACGACTTCGGCATCTCCACTGATTTCATTGTGTACCAACGTCGCGGCTACGACTCAAATCTGCTCAACACATCCGACCTGGTATGGAACGCCCGCATATCGAAGAGCCTCGACAAAGGGAAATGGCTTATCGCACTCGACGGCTTCGACCTGCTCCGCCAGCTAACAAACATCAGCTACAACGTCAGCGCATCGGGCCGCGTCGAGAAATTCACCAATACCCTCCCCCGCTATGTGCTGCTGCACGTTCAGTACAAAATCAACGTAATGCCAAAAAAGAAAGAACTCACAACGAAGACCTACCGCTTCTAAAGCTCACGCGCCATCATTTCATGTAGGATTTAAGCCTCTTCTGGGTTGCTTCAATATCAAAAGCCTGGAAGTTGATTTTACCATTATCGTCAATATAGTCCTCATCGATTAACCACGCTAATTCATCATCAAAATCAGGGCTATCGTAATCTATCACATCATGGAGATTGGTTGTCTTCTGAAGCTCATTGATTTCTTCCCTAAACTCCATAAAGCTCCATATACCCCCGCTATCTTCCATAGGGCATACACCTTTACCACCGATACAGACGGGGAGATGCGCGTCGTAGGAGTCGAGGATTTTTTCAAGCGTTATATTGTGTATCCAGTCGTCGCCGAAATCGTAGGTATAGACGAGCTTGGTTCTTCTATCGTTGAGAAATTCCTGTATTTTAACCTTGCGGCTGCTTAATTGCCTTCCGGAGTACCAATCGTCGCCGTAACCCGGCATAGTGATCCTGAAGTCTCTTGAATATGCCTGCGGGCCGAAAGCATATAGATGGTCATTTTCCCATTTCATCACGCCCTGAATCGCTAAATGAAGTTGATGAAAGGTCATATTCGAATCAATAAGTATTTTACGCCATACTGGCGGCTTAGTTACTCCATCTAACTGTATTTTGAGTTGATATACCATGACGAGCGATTTTAAGAGTGTTTTTGATACGCTAAGGTATGAAAAATTATGTTATACAAGCCAATTACACCATAAAAAAGCAGAAATAGGACGCAAAAAGCGTCCTATTTCTTGAAAAGTCACGATAAATCGCGCTATTATTAAGCTTTGTAAGCGTCGAGCTGATCGGGAGCAACGGTGTCGATAAACGAGCCGTGCTTGATCACTTCCACGCGGGCAAGGTTGAAGTAAACCTTAGCGCTCTTGGCCATCGACTCTGAGTTGTAGCGGCTCGCGTCGGTGACGAGCAAGTAGCTCATAATGATGTTACCTGCCATTTCGACGAGGCGACGAGCCATGAAGTCGGTGTAAGTGGTGTCGTTGACAGCCTGAACTTTCTCGACAGCCGATTTATAAATCTCAACGAGACCTTTAAGCTGATCGGCGATCGGACGGAGCTCTTCGCTCACTTCCATGCCGGCGTAAATGTCCATAAGGGCTTCGTATGTGCCGGTGGTGACGTGGCGGATTGCTGCCACTACCTGAAGCTGGGTTGTACCCTCGTAGATAGAGGTGATACGCGCGTCGCGGTAAACGCGTTCGCAGGCGTAATCCTTCATGAAGCCTGAGCCACCGTGAATCTGGATGCAGTCGTAAGCGTTCTGGTTGCAATATTCGCTGCTGAGACCTTTGGCGAGCGGAGTGCAGGCGTCGGCATACTTACGATAAAGCTTAAGCTCGGCCTTCTCTTCAGGAGTAAGCTTGCGCTCTTTCTCGATATCCTCGTAAGCCTTGTAGAGGTCGACGTAGCGCGAAGTCTCGTAAAGGAGACAGCGGGTAGCGTCGAGTTTAGCCTTCATAACCGAGAGGATTTCAGCGACAGCGGGGAATTCGATAATAGGTTTGCCGAACTGCTGACGGTCGCGGGCATAAGCGAGAGCTTCGCGGTAAGCGATTTCGCTCACGCCGACGCTCTGAGCGGCGATACCGAGGCGAGCGCCGTTCATAAGGGCCATCACATATTTGATAAGACCCATGCGGCGAGAGCCTACAAGCTCAGCCTTAGCGTTTTTGTAAACGAGCTCGCAAGTGGGAGATCCCTTGATACCCATCTTGTTCTCGATACGGCGCACGTTGACACCGCCGTCGCGCTTGTCGTAAATAAACATCGACAGGCCGCGGCCATCTTTTGTGCCGGCCTCAGAGCGGGCAAGCACGAGGTGAATGTCGGAGTCGCCGTTGGTGATGAAACGCTTCACGCCGTTGAGACGCCAGGTGCCGTCGGGCTGCTCTGTTGCTTTGAGCATAACCGACTGGAGGTCGGAGCCGGCGTCGGGCTCGGTGAGGTCCATCGACATGGTTTCGCCTTCACACACGCGGGGAATGAAACGAGATTTCTGATCCTCGTTAGCGAATTCGTAGATAGTCTCGGCGCAGTCCTGGAGACCCCAGAGGTTCTCAAAACCGGTATCGGCGCGGCTGACAATATCAGCGGCCATGATATAGGGAGTGATGGGGAAGTTAAGGCCACCAAGACGGCGGGGCATAGACATACCCATCAAGCCTGCTTTGCGGCAAGCTTCGAGGTTTTCCTTAGTTTTGTCGGCATAAACCACGCGGTTGTTTTCAACGTGGGGGCCCTGGTGGTCAACGTCCTCGGCATTGGGAGCAATGACATCGCCGCAAAGTTCACCAACGACTTCGAGCACGCGGTCGTAGTTGTCCATAGCGTCGGCGAAATCCACAGGGGCGTAGTCGTATTTCTCAGCATCGGCATAGTTACGCTCTTTGAGGGCAACTATCTTCTCCATCAAAGGATGGTTGAGATGCAATTTAAGATCCGGATTATCGGTATAGAAGTTAGCCATTTTTCAGTGCTATAATGTTTACTTGGAATTCTTTTTATAGTATTTGATGAGTTTGGGCAGCACGCTCTCGATATCGCCTGTGATGACATAGTCGGCGATAGCGTTGATAGGAGCGTTGGGGTCGTTGTTGATCGAGATAATGATCGCTGACTCCTGCATACCGGCGATGTGCTGAATCTGACCAGAGATACCGCAAGCGATGTAGAGTTTCGGGCGAACGGTGACACCGGTCTGACCGATCTGGCGCTCATGCTCGCAGAAGCCCGCGTCGACAGCCGCGCGCGAAGCGCCGACTTCAGCGCCGAGGGTGTTGGCGAGTTCGTGGAGCAGCTCGAAGTTTTCTTTCGAACCTACGCCATAACCGCCTGCCACAATGATAGGGGAGTTTTTGATGTTGATTTTGGATTTCTCGATATGGCGGTCGATGATCTCAACGACGAAGTCAGAGTCGTCGACATATTTCTTAGGATCGAGCTCGATCACCTCGCCTACATGGTTGGGGTCGACCACCTCTTTCTTCATCACGCCTTCGCGCACGGTTGCCATCTGCGGACGGCAATCGGGGTTGACGATCGTAGCCACGATGTTGCCACCGAATGCGGGGCGAATCTGATATAGAAGGTTGGTGTATTCCTTACCGGTTTTGGGGTCTTTGTGGTCACCGATTTCGAGAGCGGTGCAGTCGGCAGTAAGGCCGCTGTGGAGGCACGACGAAACGCGGGGGCCGAGGTCGCGGCCGATGCAGGTAGCGCCCATAAGGCAGATCTGCGGTTTGATTTCCTTAAAGAGGTTGATCAGAATGGCAGCGTGGGGATTAGAGGTGTAGGGATAGAGGCGCTTGTCTTCCACTTTGTAGACCACGTCGGCGCCGTAGGGGAAAATCTGCTTCTCGACATCCTTGAGGTTGTCGCCGATAACGATTGCCTCCATTTTCACGCCGAGGTCATTTGCGAGCTGACGGCCCTTGGTAAGGAGCTCAAGGCTCACATCGGCCACTTTGCCATCTTCAAATTCGCAATATACTATGAGGTTGTTATTGTCAGTCATGATTTTGAATTATTAAAGCATGAAGTTAAAGCTGAATCGCGATTCGCTTTAAGCATCTTTTGTTAGCCGATAGTGTGGTTATGAATGAGATCCTTGATGAGGGTTTCGATCTGCTCGTCGTTATCTTCGAGGCGGAGGCTCTCTTTGGCCGTGAACACCACGTTTTCGATAGCCTTAACTTTTGTGGGAGAGCCTGCGAGACCGATCTGGTTGGGATCAGCGTCGACGTAGGCGGCGCTCCATTCCTGAAGCTGGAGGTCGGGGCGAGCCTCGACGATAGCGAGTTCGGCCTCAGAGAGGTTAGCCTTTTCGCTGGGGCTTACGGCGCGTTTGTATTTCATGAGGCGCTTCGCGTTGCGCGGACGGCAGGGCTCAGCCGAGCCGGTCACGGTAACGACGCAGGGAAGGGGGGCCTTAACGGTCTCAACGCCCGATTCGAGGCGACGCTTCACAGTAACGTAGCCGTCTTTGAGGTCGAGGATTTCCTCTGCATAGGTAACCTGGGGAATACCGAGTTTTTCAGCGATCTGAGGGCCTACCTGGGCGGTGTCGCCGTCGATAGCCTGGCGACCGCCGAGGATGATGTCGTAGTTGCCGAATTTTTTCACGGCCTGGGCAAGAGAATAAGAAGTAGCGAGGGTATCAGCGCCGCCGAGAGCGCGGTCGGTAAGCACTATGCCGGTGTCGGCGCCGCGGTAGATAGCTTCGCGGATGATTTCAGAAGCGCGGGGAAGACCCATGGTGAGGAGGGTGACTTTTGATCCCGGATTTGCGTCTTTGAGGCGGAGAGCCTGCTCAAGGGCATTAAGGTCTTCGGGATTGAAGATGGCGGGCAGAGCCGCACGGTTGATTGTGCCATCTTCTTTCATCGCATCTTTACCGACATTGCGGGTATCGGGTACCTGCTTTGCCAGCACAATGATGTTTAAACTCATAATACTATTTATTTTATATTATACGATTATTCAGAATGAAAAATTCGCTTTCGGTGCGACTAAAGTTTAAGTCGTGGCCGCTACGCCGCCGATTAAGTGTTACGAAACAGCCAAGTGGCTGATACAATGCTCTATAGGGCATTAGATGAGGCTAATATGCAGGATTGACAAAACGATAGTCTTTTCAAGGTTGCAAAGTTAACAATATTTGGCAAATATTCAAAAAATCAGGCGCAAAACTTACGTTTTCGCGCCTGATTATCGGATTTTTTGGTATAAATTTCGGGTCGTGGCGACCCTTTAAGCGTCAAAAATATGAGGAGCCGTCGAAGCAGTGGGTACACACGCGCTCTTTAGGCAGGCCGATAGCGTCGATGAGTTCTTCGATAGTGTTGAATTTCAGCGTCGTAAGGCCGAGGCGACGGCGTATGCGCTCAACCATTTCGGCATATTCGGGAGTCGAGGCGTCGGCATATCGGCTGAGGTCGATGTTCTTGCATTTGTCAGCGACTTCCTCGGTCGGGATCTCATCTTTCGTCTCGGTGTGAGCCTTGTTGCCGCGGCGCTTCTCCTCCTCCATCTCGTCGATCACGCGGCGCGCGATAAGCTCCATCGCGCTGCGCGAGCTCGTGAAGTTGAGGAATTCGCAAGGATAGATAAGCGGCGGGCAGCTTATACGCACGTCAACGCCCACGGCTCCGGCGTCCATAATATCCTTCACGTTGTCGCGAAGCTGGGTGCCGCGCACTATCGAGTCATCGCAGAAGGCCACTCGCTTGTCTTTGAGGAGGGTCTTGTTGGTAATAAGTTTCATCTTGGCAACAAGCTCGCGGCGCTCCTGAGTGCTGGGGGTGAACGAGCGTGGCCACGTCGGAGTATACTTCACAATACCGCGGCGGTAAGGCACTTTTTTGCCCTCGGAATATCCGAGAGCCATGCCGATACCCGAGTCAGGCACAGGGCTGACGAAGTCGAGCTCGGTGTCGTCGCGACGGCCCATTGCCATACCAAGGGCGTGGCGCATCTCGTCGACGTTGCGCCCCTCGTATTCGCAGGGAGGATAGCCGTAATAAGTCCAGAGGAACGCGCATATCTGCATCTTGTCCATGGGCTTCTGAAGCTGCTCCATGCCATCGGCGTTGAACCGCACCACTTCGCCCGGACCGACGTTATAGGCTATATCGTAGCCGAGATTGGGGAAAGCGCAGGTCTCTGAGGTGGCGGCCCACGCGTTGCCGTCGATATGTTTACCGAGTATTATCGGAGTGCGGCCAAGGCGGTCGCGGGCCGCGATGATGTCGCCGTTGTCAAAGAGCAGAAGCATCGAGCATGAGCCTTTGACGCGCTTGTAGACATTATTGATGCCGTCGAGCACATCCTTGCCCATAGAGATAAGAGTGGCAATCACCTCGGTAGGGTTGACGATGTCGTAGCTATGCTCGCAGAAGTGCTGGTTTTCGGCGAGTAGATACTCCACCAGCTCATTGATGTTGACAAGGCGGGCTACGGTCACAATGGCGAATTTGCCTATGCGGCAGTTGATAATGATAGGCTGGGCGTCGGTATCAGAGATTACGCCCACGCCCGAATTGCCTGAGAATTCGTCGAGATCGCGCTCAAATTTCGTGCGGAAATATGAGTTCTCGATGTTGTGGATCGAGCGCGAGAAAATGCCGTCGGTTGATACTATACCCATACCGGCGCGTTTCGTGCCCATGTGGGAATTATAGTCAACGCCGTAAAAGAGGTCGTTGACGCATGATGTTTTTTTTGCTACTCCAAAGAAGCCGCCCATCTGGAAATAAAGTTTTGAGGTTGTGTGTATTGAATGACGAGGGGCAGAGCCGCCTCTGATTCGGTTATCTTAATGAAAGGAAAACGCAGGATTAAAGCGTGGCCTTTAACTTAAAAAAGTTAAGAGCTCAACGCCGCCGGGGCGCCACTCTTAACTTTTTCATAAAAGGTTATTTACGGTTTTGCTCAATCCATATTCGGGCATTGACCATCATGTCAAGCCACGGGGTGACGTCGTCATTGCGTCGCGACGCGGGATAGTAGCCGCACTGCCAGGGGAACATCGCTCGCTCGGGGTGAGGCATCATCGCGAGATGACGGCCGTCGGCCGAGGCTATGCCCGCGACGCTCCATTTCGAGCCGTTGGGGTTGGCAGGATAAGCGGCGTAATTGTATTGAGCCACAATGTTGTATTTCTCTTTGGCCTCGGGGAGATTGAAACGGCCTTCGCCGTGGGCTGCCCATACGCCGAGCTTCATTCCCGAGAGCGACCCGAGCATCACGCTATTGTTTTTCGGAATCTTGACGCCGAGGAACTGCGACTCGAATTTATGAGAGATATTATGCTCCATTTTAGCCGGTTTAGCGTGCTCGGGATTGATAAGATTCAATTCGATCATCAGCTGGCATCCGTTGCATATGCCGAGCGAGAGAGTGTCGGGGCGATTGATGAAGCGCTGAAGGGTCTCGCGAGCGGTATCGTTCCATTTGAAGCCGCTGGCCCATCCTTTTGCCGAGCCGAGAACGTCGGAGTTGGAGAAGCCGCCGCAGAACACTATCAGGTTGATGTCGTCGAGTGTCTCGCGGCCGCTCATGAGGTCGGTCATGTGCACATCCTTCACGTCGAAGCCCGCGAGATAGAGCGAGTAAGCCATTTCGCGGTCGGAGTTGACACCCTTCTCGCGGATAATGGCCGCCTTGATACCCGAAGGCTCATGCACGCGGCTGAGTCCGCGGCTTTCGAGCGAACCTTTCCATGCGGCGGGTATGCGATAACGTATAGGCTGGTGCTTGTAGTTTTCGTAACGGAGTTTGGCGCACTGCTCGCCGCTCTGCAGGGTGTCGAGGAGATATGACGACTCAAACCATTTGTCGCGGAGGGTGTCGATATTGAAGAGAATAGTGCGCTCGCCGTGGGCAACGTTGAGCACCAGCTGATCGGTAGGATAGCCGATCGGGAAGTATCTCACGCCCGCGTCGTCGAGAATCTTCTCCACGCTCTCCTTCTTCTTGTCATCAACCTGGATCACGACAGCCGGATTCTCGGCGAAGAGAATCTTGACGAGGTCTTTCTCGCCGATCATGTCGAAGCCGGTGGTATGGAAAAGCACGCCTCCGGCGGTGTTGCCGAATGTCATTTCGAGGAGCGTCGTGATTAGACCTCCGGCCGATACGTCGTGCATAGCGAGGAGCTTGCGGTTGCGCACGAGCTTCTGGACGGCTTCAAACGCAGTCGCGAACTTGTCGGCGTCGGTGACGGTCGGAGCCTCTGAGCCTACCTTGTTGAGCGACTGATAGAGGGCCGAGCCGCCGAGTTTAAGCGAGTCGGACGAGAAGTCTATATAATATAATGTGGAGACTTTGGGTTGAAGCACGGGGCTGACGGTCTGGCGCACGTCGGTCACTTCGCCTGCAGCCGAGATAATCACGGTGCCGGGAGCGAACACTTTGTCGTCGCCATATTTCTGCGTCATCGAGAGGGAGTCTTTACCCGTAGGGATATTTATGCCGAGGTGGCAAGCGAAGTCGCTGCAAGCCTCCACGGCGCGGTAGAGGGCAGCATCCTCTCCCTCATTCTTGCAGGGCCACATCCAGTTGGCGCTGAGCGACACTGATTTAAGGCCTTTGGCAAGACGAGCGCCCACGATATTGGTGAGCGACTCGGCCACCGCCATGACAGAGCCTTTAGCCGAGTCGACGAGGGCAACCTGCGGGGCATGGCCGATTGAAGTGGCAATGCCGGCTTTGCCGTTGTAGTCGAGCGCGACAACGCCGCAATCGCTAAGGGGGAGCTGGATTTCGCCCTGGCACTGCTGGCGGGCGATACGTCCGGTCACTGAGCGGTCGACCTTATTGGTCAACCAGTCTTTGCAAGCGACGGCTTCGAGCGAAAGCACTCCTAGGAGATAGCTCTCGATATCGCTGTCGGAGGTAGCGGGGTCGGAGTAGTGACGCTCAACCGTGACGTCGCGCATCACTGTCTTAGGCGAGTTGCCGAACATATCTGCCATTTTAAGGTCGATCGGCTTCACGCCGTTGTTGTCCTCAAAGACAAATTTAGCGTCGTCGGTGGTCTCGCCAACGACATAGAGCGGCGCGCGCTCGCGCTGAGCGATGCGCTCCACGTAGGGGATATCTTTAGCGTTGATCACGAAGCCCATGCGCTCCTGGCTCTCGTTGCCGACGATTTCTTTGGCCGAGAGGGTTTTGTCGCCTATAGGAAGCGCGTCGAGGTTGATATGACCGCCTGTGGCCTCAACAAGCTCAGAGAGGGCGTTGAGGTGGCCGCCGGCGCCATGGTCGTGGATAGAGATTATGGGGTTGTTTTCGTCTTCGGCAAGCGCGCGGATCACGTTGGCGACGCGTTTCTGCATCTCAGGGTTGGCGCGCTGCACGGCGTTGAGCTCAATCGAGTTGTCGTATTGGCCGGTCTCGACCGACGAAACGGCTCCGCCGCCCATTCCGATACGGTAGTTGTCGCCACCCATCACCACAACTTTCTCGCCCGCACCGGGGACACCTTTTATCGCGTCTTTCTTAGCCGCGTAGCCAACGCCGCCGGCGAGCATTATCACCTTGTCGTAAGCGTAAACGCGGCCCTCCTCTGTATGCTCGAACGTAAGCAGCGAGCCGCAGATAAGGGGCTGGCCGAACTTGTTGCCGAAGTCCGACGCGCCATTTGAGGCTTTGATGAGAATCTCGGCGGGAGTCTGGTAAAGCCATGCGCGGGGATTCATCATCAGCTCATAGCGATGCTCAGGAGAAAGGCGGGGATAAGAGGTCATGTAGACAGCGGTTCCGGCCAACGGGAGCGACGCTTTGCCTCCGCCGAGACGGTCGCGGATCTCGCCGCCAGAGCCTGTTGCGGCACCGTTGAAGGGCTCGACGGTCGTAGGGAAGTTATGGGTCTCGGCCTTGAGTGAAATCACTGTGTCGAGCGGCTTGACGGTGAAGTAGTCGGGCTTATCGGGGTTGACGGGATAGAATTGGTCAACCTTCGGGCCCTTCACGAAAGCCACATTATCTTTATATGCCGAAACGAGGCCGTTGGGGTTTTCCTGCGATGTTTTCTTGATGAGTTTGAAGAGCGAGAGGGGCTTTTCCTCGCCATCTATAATGAATGTGCCGTTGAAAATCTTGTGGCGGCAATGCTCGGAATTGACCTGCGAGAAGCCGAACACCTCGCTGTCGGTCAAGCTGCGGCCGAGCTTTTCGGAGAGTTGCGAGAGGTAAGATTCCTCATCGGGGCTGAGCGCGAGACCTTCTTTAAGATTATACGTGTGGATGTCGTCGATGTAGACAATCGGGTCGGGAGTCTTGTCGATAGTGAAAACCCGGGAGTTGAGACCGTCGGGATAAACGCGTGAAAGCATCTTGTCGTAAGTAGTCGATTCGGTCGCTTTCTCAAACTGCTCGATGCGGGAGATGCCCTCAAGCCCCATGTTCATGGTGATTTCCACGGCGTTGGTACTCCAGGGGGTTATCATTTCGCGGCGCGGGCCTATGAAGCGCCCCTTAATCGAGGTTGACGCGAGGGGTTTCGCTCCCGAAAGGAGCCACGACAGTTTTTCTTTCTCTAACTCATTGAAGCTATGGTCGCTTTCTACGGCATAGATGGTGCCGCTGCCCTTTTTGAAAAATGTTACCATTAGGAAACGGGTAAGTGAAGATTTATTCCGTGGCGCGAAGATACGAAAAGAAAGTTAAACCCGCAACGCCCCCGCCTCAAATTTCCGCGCACTCCGTTACATTACAGAACGACTTTGGATAACAAATAATTTTTGTTTTTGGCAAATTAAAAAAATTATTTTACATTTGCGGATGATTAGCAGCGGCTAATCAAATGATTTTTTCGGTAATTAGAGACGTTATGTCTTATGCTTGTTCGAGTAAAGCCTAGGAAACTTAAACTCAAGTGGAGCAAGTGTGGACAGAACGGTTCCTCGCGTCATAGGCGTGGAACTGTTATCCCACATCTTCCACTAAGGTTTTCCTAGCACCTACTCGAGAGGCGTGGCATAGCAGTCCACGCCTCTATTATTTATTATTATTCTTAATTAATTTATTGTTCGCTTAGGGCTGCGTCGAACAAGCAATTCATATTATTATGAAAAAGTTTTATTCTTACATTGTCATGATGGTAATGGTATTGACAATGGGTTTTTCTTTCGTTGCTTGCGGTGATGACGACGACGAGCCTGTGATTCCCGAAACCCCAAATGAAGAGACCGGAATCGACAAAGCGATCGTCGGCAAATGGATGTATTACATCTATGAAGAAGGCCCCACCGGCTCAATGAAGGATGTTTTAGAAGCAACCGAATGGCTTACTTTAGATTCAGACGGAAAGTGGACAATTAAAATAAGTGAATATGACCACGGGGAACTATTTCAGGGTGAGGCATCAGGCACATACACAGCTAAAAACGGACGTTTAACTCTTACTTGCACAGCAACTTCAGACAAAAAATGGATTAAAGTAGGAGAAAAATTGAATGCGACATATTCAGTTCGAGGGGACAAACTTACTCTGAAGTTTGATTCTTCCGAGGAAACAGAATACACACGTTTGTAATGATTATAAATAAAACATACGCAATCCACTAAATAGCGAGTTTGAATTAACACTGAGGTATGTACACAATACTTCCTTGATGTTAATTCAAACACGCTACTAACATTATCGAACCTAAATCCTGCCACCTCACTTAGCATTTTAATTAAGACTCTGAAGTATCAATCTAAAACTCACCTTTTCACTTTACTTTTATGAAAAAAATCTTATTAGCTGTAATCTGCGTTGTCAATTTCCTTACATCATCGGCCGTTGACTTCGGCAAAGTACAATCCACCGCCGACCCTCATCAATTCTCCAACGTATGGATAAATTATTCAGCTGACCCGAAGCTTTTCGACAAGGGTTTCTATGGCATAGGCTTCTATTCTTTAGCATCGTCGGGTTTCGGAGCCACTTTCAGTATGCATGGCAACTGGGGCTTAGTCGACAACGGGAATTTTTTAACGAAGTTCGGGCCCATGTATGGCTACGCCTTTAACGACCATGTGATGGTTAATGGCTCTTTGCGAGGTTTTATTTATTCCTACTCCAAGCTCAATGGAGTTACCGCCACATCAACCGACGTGAAAGTCAACGGAGGTATAACCTTAACCCCCGGGATCACCTTGCGCCACAACCGACTTATGCTGAACGCAGGATTTGAGTTCGGATGGTGCCACGACTCCGACGAACTCTACAAAAACATAGAAGTGGGTATCGGATACAACTTTTGAGATCCCTAACAGATGATTCAGCTTACGTAGCGTACCTACATTAGTACGCTTCTCATCCGGTTACAAAAACACAACGAACAAATCACTACTGAATAATGAAAAAAATACAATTTTGGCTACTCTTAGTCCTTGGGGGTATCGCAACTGTCTTATTAACTTCATGCGGTGGCGACGATGACGAGCCCGAACCCTACTATCCGCCATCGTCGGAGGAACCAAGCAATCCATCCGCAATTATCGACGGATTGACACGCTCTCAGGTCTATGATCTGGTTAAGCAACATGTAAGCTCTACAGCTACTTATGCCTCATATACCTGGAATTTCAAAATAGCGTCAACGCTCCACCAACAATTTCCATCACACAACATAGAGTTTGGAATCGGTCATGGAGTCATCAACGGAAACGAATCAGTTTCTGTAGGCACCCAGGCATTCGCATATAATAAGTCCACATCGGGCATCAAAGTGATTGCAGAATTCAAAAATCCCTTCTGGTTTTACTTTATTTTCGGGATGTCGCAAACAGACAATGAGGCTAGTGCAAACTGTCAGATGTTTTATAATTCATACATAGCACTGACAAATCAAGGTTACAATAATTTATCATCAGATGAGAGGGAGTTATATAGAGATTTACAAAAAGAACTTAACACCTACGAGTCTCAAGCCAAATACAGTTATGAGCCGTCAGTACAGGTAATTATCGACAGTAGATACTTTTTTATTGTGAATCGATATATTCAGAAATAATCAACTGATGAATTAATCAAAAACATATAAACTATTACATGAAATCAATATTTAAAGCTTTTTTTGCAACGATAATAGCTATTATCATTGGTACACCATTTTATGCTTGTAGCAGTAGCAGTGATGAAGTTGATGAGCCCACTTCTTCAACCAATGATAAAGATTTAATCCGTGGTATTTGGAAGGGGGAAGATGTTTTCCTGAAATTCAGTTCGGCCAACAGGATTGCTATATATGAAATTAGCTTTCAAAATGGCAGTGGACAAGATGGTTATTATACCTATGATGTAGACAATCAACTATTGATTATTCACAACAGCATCTCAAAACCTAATAGTGTGGCTTAGAGCTTTATAAGGTTTTGAGATTAGGGAAAAACACATTGAGTCTTGTAGAACTTGATGATATCACTGACTACTATTCTAACGATAAATACAGCGAAGCTGTAGATTTGAGAATTTGCATGATGTATGCGAATGAAACTCTTAATTATGATACTGACGACATATTAATATTCAGTCGATCTTCAGAAAAGGAATTAGATGAAGTCTTAGGGACTAATAGTGATGAGAATGAAGATAATAATAAGGGCGGTGGATTTACTGAGTCAAAATATGTAACGACTTATAATCATACAGATCAAGAGCAATTCAGTCTAAATCTACATGGTGCGCTTCGCGGTGCATCAGATGAAACTGAAGTGGGGTTTATCCTTTCTACAGATAAAGATTTTACTAAGACACAAACCTTATCTATGAAATCCAAAAATGGCCTCTTCGGAATGAGTATTTATGGAATGATGGACCAAACAACTTATTATTATCGCAGTTATGCGAAGATTAATGGCAAAACCGAAATGGGAGAAGTGAAAAAATTCACCACCCCTGAACTTACGTATTCTATAAATGGGGTTACCTACAAATTCATAAAAATCAATGGGCCCTATGGACAGACCAGTATGATGCAAACAGAGTTGCCATTAGCGCACACAACTACCATTGCATTAGGAGATATAAGTGTAAGTCTAACTAATTGGGATAGAATCGATGAAAGATTTACTAAGGGAATGATGAGAGAATTAATTAGTAGGTTATGGGGGTCCTGGATTCCTCTCCGCTATCCAACTTCTGAGGAATGGCTTATCGCGGCAACGGGTGGTGATGAAAACAACTCATTCATCTACAGTGGTTCTGATGACATCAATGAAGTAGCGTGGTATGCGAATAACAGCACACGCGCAAACTTCGTGGCGCAAAAAAAGCCAAACAAATTGGGATTTTATGATATGAGCGGTAATTTCTCTGAATTAGTGTGCGATGAGATAGATCTCTATATTAGAGAAAATAATTACGAAACCGCTAAATTCATTGATGCTATGTGGGCTTATACATATGGGTACGGAGGCAACTGGAAATCCCCGGCCTCAGAATGTACTATTTATAGTAGATTTAAAGTCGATACATCGGGGTATATGTTCGATAATGAAATTTTGGCAATGCGTTTATGCTTCACCCGCGAGCCTTTAATTAACTTAAGAGGTAAGGCAATAGATTAATCCTAAGTTTCGCAGGTCGATTAGACTGTTGCTAACCAACCTGCGAAACTTGAACAATTAGCAACATTTAGCCCATGAATTAACAATTAGACTTCTGATTATCCGCAATTATGCGGCATCTTCCAAAACATTAAAGCCCCCCTTCTTTCCAAGCGTTTTAACCAGTATACTGTTTTGTAATGTATCTGATTTAACAACTATTATATTGATTTTTAGACAACTTTCTTATTCTTATTATGACTTTTAGACAACTTTTTCTTTTATTTACAGTTATATTCTGCGCTGCTTTGATTTCTTGCTCTAATGAGGAACCGTCCGAAGAAAGACAAGACAATAATTCTTTCTCTGCAACAGGCAGCTCTGACGGATATGAATATATAGACATAGGACTCAGTGTACCATGGGCAGTTTGTAATTATGGAGCTTTTAAACCGTCGCAATCCGGCGATTTTACAATATCTGTATATTGGGGAAAATCCACTTCTATTCCATCAAAAATATCTGGTTCAGAATGGGATAGAATACGACATCTAATGGGGAATAATTGGAGACTCCCAACAAAAAATGAAATAAATGAGCTTAAAGAACAGTGCACTTGGAAACGATGCAAATATGATGGCGTTGAAGGAGTAAAAGTTACTGGCCCTAATGGTAAAAGTATTTTTTTCCCAATTACAGGTTGGCACAATTTTTATGAGATTCCTTGGAGCAACATAGATGGGCCATATTTACAATATTCAGATGATTATTATGGAAATCTTGAGTCAAATGGCAAATTTGATTTAATGATACAATATGAAGATACTCAATTAAGATATGCAGTAGATAATGATGGCAAACTCTTTTTTAAACTTGATGTATCTGCAAATTGTATTTCTCCCCTAAGAGGTGTTTATAGCTCATCGAATCCATCAGGAACTTCTATAGGAAATAGTGGAGGTACTACCAACCATAAATATCCCTGTAAATCTTGTAATGAGTCAGGTAAGTGTTGGAACTGTAATGGCAATGGAATAGATCCAATAAATAACAGAAATTGCACTACATGTCATGGCACAGGTAAATGTCAAATATGTAATGGTAGGGGGTTCATAATTATTTAACTTTAATATTAGATTTAAAGTAATCATATTAGATAATTGAAGTTACACCCGCTTAGCACAAATGACCAACCGTCCGCAGTATCATATTGAAAGCGCGGACGGTTGTTATGTCGTATCAAGTCTCTCCATTTCTTTCTTTGACTATCCCCTAACTCGCACTATTGTTACTCAAACGCAGTCGCATCTATGTTTATCTAAAAAGCCGAATGTAAAAAATTCATAAAATTTGGTTAATTTGGCGTAAAAGATTAATTTTGCAGTCGGAAAAATCGGCCTGATTTTGTTATTCTTTTCAAATGGGCTGATTTTCAGCCCGATAAGAATATTCACAAGATTTACACAAATATACGCTATGAACGTAACTCTCGAAAAAAACGATAACGGTAGCGCCAAGCTTATCGTAAACGTTGTTGAAAACGACTACAAAGAAAAAGTGGAAAAACAGCTCCGCGAGATCGGCCGCACTCACAATATCCCCGGTTTCCGCAAAGGCCACGTAAGCCTCGGCCAGCTCACTCGCCTTTTCGGCAAGCAGGTGAAGAGCGACGTGCTCAACCGCGAAGTTTACGAAGCTGTCATCAATTATATCAAAGACAACAATCTCAACATCCTCGGCGAGCCCATGCCCATAGAAGTGAAGGAAATCTCGCTCGAAGACAAGGATTTCACTTTTGAATACGAAATCGGCCTCGCTCCCGAATTCAACGTCACACTCGACAAGAACGTGACCCTCCCCTACTACAAGATCGAGGTTACCGACGAAATGAAGCAGCAGCAGGACAAAGCTCTCCGCGAACGCTTCGGCTCGCAGGTTCCCGGCGAGGAATTTGAGGAGCGCGCTCTCGTGAAAGGCCCCATCCAGCAGCTCAACGAAGACGGCACAGTCAACACCAATGAGGACGCTATCCAGGTAACCGCCGGCATCGTAGCTCCCTTCCTCTTCAAGTCGAAGGAAGAAGCCGACAAATTCGTAGGCAAGAAGGTAGGCGACAAGGTCCGCTTCAATCCTTACAACACCTGCGACGGCAACGTAGCCGAGCTCGCCTCGATGCTTAATATCGACAAGGAGAAAGCACCCGAAGTGAAAGGCGACTTCGAGATCGCCATCTCTGAAATCATCGTCAACAAGCTCGCCGAGCACAACCAGGAATTCTACGACGAGGTATTCGGCAAAGACAAAGTCACCTCTGAGGAGGATTACTACAACAATATCGAGCAGATGATCGCCGCTCAGCTCGCACCCAACAGCGACAATCTCTTCCGCATCATGGCCGAGAAGCAGCTCGTTGCCGACTTCGGCAACTTCGAGCTTCCCGCCGAGTTCCTCAAAAAATGGCTCGCGTCGCGCGAAGAAGCCCTCAACGAGAAGAATATCGACGAGGAATTCGTGAAAATCGAGCCCCAAATCAAGTGGGAACTCATCAGCAACCGCATCGCCGAGCAGGCCGGCTACAAAATCGAGGAAGCTGACCTCGAAGGCTTCGCCAAGGCTATCGCTCAGCAGCAGCTCGCTCAATACGGCATGTATAACCTCGACGACGAGACCCTCGGCCAGTACGCTACCCGTATTCTCAACGACAAGAACAGCCGTATGCGTATCGCTCAGCAGGTCAACGACATCAAGCTCTTCAACGCTATCCGCAATATGGCCAACACAGAGGTTAAGACCGTCAGCCTCGACGAGTTCAAAAACGTTGCAGAAGCCGCCCAGAAATAATAGACAGGCAAGCTAAGCGCACACATACTTTATTACAGGTGGGAGCCGAAAGCTTCCACCTGATTTTTTGCGAAGTTTTTTGCGATTTTTCGCCCCAAATCTTGAAAAAATTTTGCAGATACAAAAAAATTGCTTAATTTTGAATAAGTAACTCACTGCGGCCTTAATCGAGGCCGCCACCAAAGACGCCCGCAACGCATATCGGCAAAACGCGACGCAACCGCTTTGGCATGATTATTGCAGCTTCGGGGCGATATTACCATTCACGCGACTTCGGGGCAATCAACGCCCTATTTCGCAAACAAATTAAAACAACAGATGAATAATATGAATAACGACTTCAGAAATTATGCGGTAAAACATCTCGGCATGAACGGCTTGGCACTCGACCAGTATGTCGCTGCGCAGCAGTCGGCCGCCGCTACCGCTATCGCTTCAACCCCACAAATCACTTCAAGCTACATCAGTCCCACAATTATCGAGGAGCGCCAGCTCAACGTGGCTCAGATGGACGTGTTCTCGCGCCTTATGATGGATCGCATCATATTCCTCGGCACCGACGTTAACGACTACACCGCCAACGTGATCCAAGCCCAGCTGCTCTATCTCGACTCAGCCGACCCCGGTAAAGACGTGTCGATCTACATCAACTCTCCCGGTGGATCGGTTTACGCCGGTCTCGGCATCTACGACACCATGCAATACATCAAGAGCGACGTGTCGACTATCTGCACCGGCATGGCCGCTTCAATGGCCGCTGTGCTTCTTGTAGCCGGAGAGAAGGGCAAGCGTTTCGCGCTCAAGCACTCCCGCGTGATGATTCATCAGCCCATGGGCGGCGCTCAGGGTCAGGCATCTGACATCGAGATCACTGCCCGCGAAATCCAGAAGCTCAAGAAAGAGCTCTACACCATCATAGCCGACCATTCGGGCCAGCCATTCGAGAAGGTTGAGAAAGACTCTGACCGCGACTACTGGATGACCGCTTTCGAAGCGAAGGAATATGGCATGATCGACGATGTGCTTCTCCGCGAGAAATAAACTTATTCCCAGGTAAGTAAGTATCGTAATATTGTTTATACCAATCTTCGGCTTGCTATAAAACAATTTACGAGACTTGCTTAATTTTAAGCTTAATTCAGTAAATCAGGCCTGACGAGCCTCTGAAATACATGGCAAAGAAAGATCAAACGAATCATGAAATGTGCGTGTTCTGCGGACGCTCTGAGAAGGAGGCAGGCATTCTGCTCCCTTCCGGAATGTTCCAGGACGTATATATATGCATGGACTGCGTGGAGATGATGCACAGCCACCTCGACCAGATCCGCGACTTAACCGGCACTAAAAAAGCACCCGAAGCCAACATCAACGAGAAGTCGCTCAAAGAGCTGCCAAAGCCCAAAGAGATAAAGGAGTTTCTCGACAAGTATGTTGTAGGACAGGAAGACGCGAAAAAATATCTCGCCGTCGCGGTCTACAACCACTATAAACGCCTCGCGCAGCCTACCGACGACGACGTTGACATCGAGAAGAGCAACATCATACTCGTGGGGCCGACCGGCACAGGCAAAACGCTTCTTGCCAAAACGATTGCCCGCCTGCTCGACGTGCCCTTCACTATCGTCGACGCTACCGTCCTCACCCAGGCCGGATATGTGGGCGAGGATATAGAGAGCCTCTTGACCCGCCTGCTCCAGGCCGCCGACTACGACGTGGAGAAAGCTCAGAAGGGCATAGTGTTTATCGACGAGATCGACAAAATAGCCCGCAAAGGCGACAATCCGTCGATCACGCGCGACGTGTCGGGCGAAGGAGTGCAGCAGGGTCTGTTGAAGCTGCTCGAAGGCTCGATTGTCAACGTGCCTCCGCAAGGTGGCCGCAAGCACCCTGAGCAGCGCATGATACCGGTCGACACGAAGAATATCCTCTTTATATGCGGCGGCGCATTCGACGGCATAGAGCAGAAGATAGCCCATCGCCTGAACACTCATGCTGTAGGTTTCGCCACTGACGCTGCCAAGCGCACCGTCGACCGCGACAACTATCTCAACTATGTTGCCCCGCAGGATCTCAAATCGTTCGGCCTCATTCCCGAAATCATAGGCCGACTCCCTATTCTCACTCATCTTGAGCCGCTCGACCGCGACGCCCTGCGCAAGGTGCTTACCGAGCCCAACAACGCCATTACCCGCCAGTATAAGAAACTGTTCGCGATGGACGGCGTGGAACTCAGCTTTGACGACGACGCCCTCGACTACATCGTCGACAAGGCGATTGAATACAAGCTCGGCGCGCGCGGACTCCGCTCGATAGTGGAGACTATAATGATCGACTCTATGTTTGAGATACCCTCAGGCAAAAAGAAGAAATTCACCGTCACCAAGGATTACGCCCGCGAGAAGCTCGCGCAGACCAATCTCGACGCCATCAGCTGAGCCACACTCTCTCTCCCGCCCAATCAAAAACACTCATCCTTCAACAAAACCATAAAAACCGGTCAACAAAATGCTGCAAAGAAAGCGAAGAGCCACCCGCCCGAAGTTTTTTCAGGCAGCAACCATGTCATCAATCATCAACAATAATCCTTAAATCTATATGGTGAGCAAACAAGAATTGACACAAGCGCTTAAGCGCCACTTCGGTTTCGACACTTTCAAGGGCAGCCAGGAAGAAATAATCTTGTCGCTGCTTGAAGGCCGCGACACTTTCGTGCTTATGCCCACGGGGGGAGGCAAATCTCTCTGCTATCAGCTCCCCTCCCTCATGCTTGAGGGTACCGCCATAGTAATCTCTCCCCTGATTGCTCTGATGAAAAACCAGGTAGACGCGATGCGCAACTACAGCGAAGACGAGGGGATAGCCCATTTCCTCAACTCGTCGCTCAACCGCAACGCGGTAGAAAAGGTAAAAGAGGATGTAAGGGCCGGATTGACCAAGCTGCTCTACGTGGCTCCCGAGTCACTGACAAAGGAGGAAAACATCGAATTTCTTAAAACGGTAAAAATATCATTCTACGCCGTTGACGAGGCGCACTGCATCTCGGAGTGGGGTCACGACTTCCGCCCTGAGTATCGCAGAATACGCCCCATAATCAACGACATACAGGTGCGCCCGGTCATAGCACTGACAGCGACTGCCACTCCCAAGGTGCAGCACGACATCCAGAAGAATCTCGGAATGCAAAACGCTGCCGTGTTCAAATCGTCGTTCAACAGGCAGAACCTCTTCTACGAAGTTCGCCCGAAAACGTCGACTATCGACCGCGACATCATAAAATTCATAAAATCAAATCCCGGCAAATCGGGTATCATCTACTGTCTCAGCCGCAAGAAAGTGGAGGAGCTCGCCGAGATGCTTAAGCTCAACGACATTAAGGCACTCCCCTACCACGCCGGCATGGACTCAGCAACCCGATCAGCCAATCAGGACGCGTTTCTGCATGAAAACGTCGACGTCATTGTGGCCACTATCGCGTTTGGCATGGGTATCGACAAGCCCGACGTACGCTTCGTGATCCATTACGACATGCCCAAGTCGCTCGAAGGCTACTATCAGGAAACCGGGCGAGCCGGACGCGACGGCGGCGAAGGCCTATGCATCACCTTCTATGCGGCCAAAGACCTCCAGCGAATGGAGAAATTCATGCAGGGTAAGCCCCTATCCGAGCAGGAAATCGGGCATCAGCTACTGATCGAAACCGCGTCGTACGCAGAGAGCTCGCTCTGCCGTCGCAAGACACTACTCCACTATTTCGGCGAGGAATTTCCCGTCGCGAATTGCGGAAATTGTGACAATTGTTTAAACCCCAAAAAACAAGTGGAAGCAAAAGAAGAGTTAGGCGCTGTGTTAGAAACAATCAGCGTGTTGAAAGAGAAGTTCAAGACTGAATATATCATAGATGTGCTTTTAGGCAAAGAGACCGCCGACATAAAATCATATCGCCACAACGAGCTTGAGGTGTTTGGATGCGAGTCGGCCAGCGATGCCAAAACGCTCAACGCTATCATCCGCCAGGCCATCATCGCCGGATATATCGACCGCGAGATTGAAAACTACGGCGTGCTTAAAATCACGCCTAAAGGCAAGAAATTCCTATCGAAGCCGACATCGTTTAAAATCGTCGAAGATAAAGACTTCATCGAGGATGAGGAAGAGGTTGTGGAAAAGAACGGCGGGTCATGCGCCGTAGATCCCGAGCTTTACTCAATACTTAAAGACCTTCGGCGCAAGGTCGCGAAGCAAAACAATCTACCCCCCTACGTGATATTCCAGGATCCGTCGCTTGAAGCGATGGCCACCACCTACCCCATCACTATCGATGAGCTCGCCAACATCACGGGCGTCGGCCAAGGCAAAGCCAAGCGCTACGGCGAGGAATTCATTAAGGTGATCAAGCGCCACGTGGAGGATAATGAGATTGAGCGTCCCGAAGACCTCAGAGTGCGCTCCGTGGCCAATAAGAGCAAGGTGAAAATCTCTATAATCCAAGCCATCGACCGAAAGATAGCTCTCGATGAGCTTGCCAACTCCAAGGGCATGGAATTTGACGAGCTTCTCGACGAGGTTGAGGCTATAGTCTATTCCGGAACGCGCATCGACATCACCTACTTCCTCAACGAGATAATGGAAGAGGACCGCGTTGAGGATATAATGGAATACTTCAAGGAAAGCGAGAGCGACGACCTCGAAGCGGCGATCAACGAGCTCGGCCAGGAATTCACCGAAGAGGAGATACGTCTTGCCCGCATTAAATTCCTCTCCGACCACGGCAATTGACACCGTGCCCGCGCCTACCGCCAGACTAAGCGGTCGACGGCTCGCTATTCACCTAATATAAAACCTGATTTATCATGAGTATACTGAAATATAAAGGCGTCGATGTGCTGCGCAAAGAACACGTGGTGCTTAAAAGCGTCGATTTAGAGCTCAACGAGGGCGAGTTTGTCTACCTTATCGGTAAAGTGGGTAGCGGCAAAAGCAGTCTATTGAAAACCATCTACGCCGAAATTCCGATAGAGAGCGGTTTTGCGCGCGTATTTGATTACGACCTCCCCTCGATCAAGCGTAAACAGATACCCTACCTTCGCCGCCAGATAGGCATAGTGTTTCAGGATTTCCAACTCCTCGTTGACCGCTCGATTTACGAGAATCTGAAGTTTGTGCTAAAAGCCACCGGATGGACCGACCGCGACGCGATTGACGAGCGCATCGAGGAAGTTCTCAAAGAGGTAGGTATGCTCAATAAGTCTTACAAAATGCCCCATGAGCTCTCTGGCGGCGAGCAACAGCGTATAGTGATAGCCCGCGCGCTGCTCAATAAGCCTAAGCTCATTCTCGCCGACGAGCCGACCGGAAATCTCGATCCCGAGACCGGCTCGCAAATCATCAACACGTTGCGGGAGATAGCCCAAGGTGGCACCGCTGTCGTTATCGCTACCCATAACTTAGCATTCCTCGATCAGTTCCCCGGCAAAGTGATCCGCTGCGAGAACAAGAGATTATCGGAATGACAATACATCAATGACCCTCATGCCTGAAATGTACACCCAACCCGATACGGTAAACGCGCTCCCGACGCCCGCCTTTGTCGTCTACGAGGATAAGCTGCGTCGCAATCTCGAATTAATCGACTCGGTAAGGAAGCGCGCGGGAGTTGAAATCATCATGGCCTTTAAAGCTAACGCGCTTTGGAAAACGTTCGGTATATTCCGCGAATACGGTTTTAAAAGCACGGCCAGCTCGCTTAACGAGATGCGTCTGGGCAACGACGAGTTCGGTCAACTCGTTCATTCCTATTGCCCGGTATATACCGACGCCACAATCGATGATTTCTTGTCAGGCAGCTCTCATATAACTTTCAATTCCGTTGACCAATATCTGCGATTTCGCGACAAATTAAGCCGATTCAACGCCGAGAACGGCCATCATCGCGTATCTCCCGGCCTGCGCGTTAATCCGCAATGCTCAGTCATAGAGACCGATATATATAACCCTGCGCTCCCAGGCTCGCGATTCGGCATGACGGCCGAGATGTTGGGCGACACTCTTCCCGAAGGCATCGAGGGATTGCATTTCCACCAGCTTTGCGAGTCATCGTCACGCGACCTTGAGAAGGTGCTTGAAGCCTTTGAGTCGCAATTCGGTAAATTTCTCGATAAAGTGAAGTGGGTGAACTTCGGCGGCGGACATCTAATGACCCGCAAAGATTACGACGTAGACCACTTGGTGAAATTACTGAAAGGATTCAGACAGCGCCACCCCAACCTCGAAGTTATCCTTGAGCCCGGAAGCGCCTTCACGTGGCAAACCGGCGACCTGATTACCACAGTGGTTGACGTGGTCAACAATCAGGGCATACGTACGGCTATTATCGACGCTTCATTCGCCTGTCACATGCCCGACACGCTCGAAATGCCCTATCAACCTAATGCCGCCCTGCTCAACGCCGACCAATCACTTACCGACTGCCCTACAGAGCAACCCGCCGATAGCGAATTCATTCCATACCGTCTTGGCGGGAATTCATGCTTAAGCGGTGACTACAAGGGCGACTGGTATTTTCCCCGCCAGCTACAAGCCGGAGACCGGTTGACCCTCAAGGACATGAACCATTACACTACGGTCAAAACCACCATGTTCAACGGTATTCAGCACCCTGATATTGTTTTCGTCAAATCTGACGGCTCAACTGAGTTGCTGCGGAGATTCACCTATGAAGACTATCGCAGCCGCATGTCGTGAGCTTTTTTTGACGTAAACTTATACGATTGACCTTACTTTTCACGTTTATTACATATTAACCCTCTTATATCAAATCGTGAAATTAAGCCATTATATCCTTTCTTTCTTGTGTTTTGCCGTTGGCGCGCTTTGCGCCGACGCCGCTGGCTTGACTTTCTCAGCCGGAGATGCGATCACAATTGTTCCAGATAAATCGACCGGTCTTGACGCGATATACGTGCTGAAGTCAACGGCTGGTGTCGAAGCATCATATACCGCAGCCAACTCAACCGACCGAGTTGAGTGGAACAAATTTGACCAATCTGGCCTATCTGACGCGCCATTCATCTGGGCGATTGACGGCGCGCGCACGTTTATAACATTGACAGATAGCGATATGGGCTATGCAGTGACCGAAGCCGGTCGCCCCCATTATTACTGGGTAATCAATTACGCCAATCATAAAATGGAAGTCAACTCTCTCGGTATCAGCCCTGAGAGCGACTGCTCATACACCGTATTGACCATCGACGGGTCCGCACCCGCGATAACCTACTATACCATCAACCGCGCGCCAAAGGAACTCGACAGAGAAATCGCGATAAGATATTCAACCTTGCGATACGACGAGACGAAAGAGTCATTCGCGCAAATCGAGGCCGCGCGCGACGTTGCCCACCTTTCGGCCACTCTTCCGCTCCAGGCGCCTCTATGCGATACGCGCTTCACTCTTTCCGGCGACCGATTCCTGCGCCAATGGGGCCAGGAACAGATTGTGGAGACCGACTACTACACTGCGGTGGCCGTCGACACCCACACTTCAGCCACTCAGCTTCAACGCGAAAATGATAACGAGGTAAATGCCGGAGCCGACGCTTTGGGAGGATCCGCACCTGTGGAAATCAGCTTCAAGGCAGCGGTTACCGATGCAGTGCAGTTCACCGAATGGCAATTTTCCTCCGACCCCGAATTCAACAATATCAACCTGAGATATACCGATCTCGACCTCGATTACGTATTTGAGGATTACGGCAACACCTACGTGCGCTTCAAATGCGCCAACGGATCTGGTGACTGCGAGCAGTATTCCGAAACTTATACCGTCAACGTCAGCGAGTCGAGGCTTCAGTGTCCCAACGCCTTTTCGCCCAACGGCGACGGCGTCAACGACATTTGGAAAGTTTCATATAAATCAATCGTGAAATTCGAGTGCACTATATTCAATCGCTGGGGAGTGAAGATAATCGAGCTCAACGACCCCTCTGAAGGCTGGGACGGCACGTACAAGGGTAAGACGGTGAATTCGGGAGTGTATTACTACGTCATCAAGGCCGTTGGCTCCGACGGAGTGAAATACGACCTCGCCGGCGACATTAATATAATCAACTACAGTCAGAAAAACGGTAGCGTTGAAGTTACCGAATAGAAATCTATAAGAATGAAACCTATATTATATGCATTAGCACTTGCCTCGATATGCTCGGCATGTGAAGTAACAGCTCAGAATTATACAGTCACAATGCCGCAGATATGCTCGCCGGTTGTGCCAAAATCCATGACTTTCGCGGGACAGACCTACGACTTCGACCGCACTGATATGTATGAGCGTATGGACCGCGAGCTCGCCGGAATCTCCTACACTCACGGCCAGACAATGCTACAGCTGAAACGCGCCAACCGCTATTTCCCGCAGATCATACCTATATTGAAGAAAAACGGTGTGCCCGAGGATCTCGTCTACCTCGCTTGCACCGAAAGCTCTCTTAACCCTACAGCCCGCTCTGTGGCCAAAGCAGCGGGTTTATGGCAATTCATGCCGGCTACCGCCCAAGAATATGGTCTCGAAGTCAACGACTACGTTGACGAGCGTTACGATATTGAGAAGGAAACAGCCGCCGCGTGCCGCATGCTTAAGTCGCTTTACAATAAATACGGCAACTGGGAGTCGGCCTTCGCCGCCTACAACGGAGGACCCGGGCGAATTACCCGCGAGCTTAATTCACAGAACGTGGAGACAGCGATGGATCTTCAGCTCGTCGATGAGACCTCGCGATATATGTTTCGCATCCTCGCGATGAAACTGATCATGGAAAATCCCCGCGCCTACGGATTCTATCTTCACCCCGACCAGTTCTATACTCCAATGGAGTATGACATTGAGGAGGTGAAATCGCCTGTTTCGAGCTGGCCAGATTGGGCAAAAAAACATGGTATCACCTATCAGCAGCTCCGCGAGGCTAATCCATGGATTCGCGACAAGAGCCTTCCAAACAAGTCGGGCAAAACCTATCGCGTGCGTATTCCGAAAAAAGATTCATTGTATCGCTCCACAGCCGACCACACCATATACAATCCGGCTTGGATAGGCAAGTAAGAGCCTGTCCCATAAGATCTGTTAACGCTGAGGCGGTCAGCCATTGAGCAGAGTTGTCCGGGTAATGAGGGAGTGTACTTGACGTACACGACCGAAGAACACGGACGAATATGCCAATGGATGGCCGAGGCGACGGTCGCTCCCATCGCCTCCCGAACTTAATTACCTCCGTCTCGCATCTCTTGGGCGCTTTCGAAGCCGCCGCTCGGTCACAATGCGACGGCATTGCTCCCTCCCGCCGCCTCCAAAATCACTCCCACATATGCGACCTCAGCCTTAACATATTTTTTGGTACAGGCTCTAAGAGGGTCAAAAATCACTGAAAGAGCTGAGCAAATCAGCCACAATAAAAGTAGAGCCCCCGACGAATATTGTATCTGTCTGGGATGCTTCTTTTATGGCGGCATAGTAAGCGTCGGCCAGCGTAGGATAAGCGTTGCCTTTCAGCCCGATGCGGGCGGCTTTCTCAGCGAGTGTAAAAGAGTCCATTGCGCGCTTAACCGACGCCTGAGCGAAGTAATAAGCGGCGTGGCGCGGCATCATCTTCAAAATGGCCTCCACCTCTTTGTCGCTGACGAAACCTATCACCATGCGCAGGTTTTCTATTCCGCTCAATCGCCGTGAAAGATACTTCCAGCCCCCTTCATTATGGCCTGTGTCGCAAATCACGGTCGGGTTACGGCGCAGAATCATCCACCGGCCCAAAAGCCCGGTTGACTCGACAACTTGATCGAAACCCTTTTTTACTGCCATGTCGCTAATTTCAATTCCGAGCGCGCGCAATTCCTGCACAATACACAAAACGGTAGCGGTATTCTCAGGCTGACAGTCGCCCGTAAGCTTCCCCTTGAAATCTCCGACCATGCTCTCTTTATACTCGATCCTGTCTTCGTATATCACAGCTTCGTCGAACAATTTTTTCTCTTGCGCGAATACAATCGGAGCTGACTCGGCCCCGGCTTTATCCACAAAAACTTGGCGCACATCCTTATCATTCCCAATCACTACCGGTATCCCCTCTTTGATAATGCCGGCCTTCTCTTTGGCTATCGAAACGAGAGAGTTGCCGAGCTGAGCTTTATGGTCAAATGAGATGTTGGTAATCGCGGTAACTATCGGCGAGATAATGTTAGTAGTGTCGAGGCGACCGCCTAATCCTGTTTCAATCACGGCGATGTCAACGCCGCAACGCGCGAAATAATCGAACGCCATTATAGTGGTGAGCTCGAAAAAAGATGGGCTTAATCCGAGACTCATATTCTTATACCTCTCCACAAAGCCTACCACCGCATCCTCGCTGATCTTCTTTCCATCAACTCGTATGCGCTCCCTGAAATCAATCAGATGGGGCGAGGTGAACAGGCCTACCTTGTAGCCCTGAGCCTGCAGAATAGCGGCGAGGGTATGGCAGGTGGAGCCTTTGCCGTTTGTTCCGGCAACGTGAATGGTCTTATAAGCCTTATGAGACGACGAAAAGGCTGAGTCGAGCGCAAGGGCTGTGTCGAGACCCGGCTTGTAAGCGGCTGCCCCGATTTGCTGGAACATCGGGGTAGCGTTAAACAGATACTCGACTGTTTCAGAGTAAGTCATGGATCAGAATATGAAGAAGCCGACCGCTCCGGCTATTAAAATGACGAAAATGGGGTGAAGTTTAACGAAATAAACAAGGATAAAGGCTCCGACACATATCGCGGATGACTTGACAATATCGAGGGTCTCCGTTCCGAAATTCTGACCGTTCATGAGTAGTAACGCGGCCGAAGCGATAAGCCCTACAGTCACCGGACGCAATATCGAAAAAATGCTTTTGATAGCCCCACTTTCGTGATGGCGGGCTATAAAATGACTTGTTTTAGCTACTAAAATGAAGGAAGGGAGCACCACTACAAGCGTGCACACAAGCGAGCCAAGTATGCCCCATATCACCCCCGAAAACATCGGGTCACTATGCCCGGGAGCGACGTAGCCGATATAAGTAGCCGAGTTGATACCGATTGGACCGGGCGTCATTTGCGATATAGCCACGATGTCGGTAAATGTTTGCTCCGTAATCCACCCGGGCGAAACGATCTCTTTCTCGATCAGCGACAACATCGCGTATCCGCCGCCGAAGCCGAACAGCCCGATTTTCAGATAACTCCAGATCAGTTGTAGGTATATCATGACACTTTAGCTTTACGATTATTACGAACATACAAAATATAACCCGCCCCGGCTCCGAGCACGATGAAGAGTATGGGATTTGAAATATATGGCCATCCGCTCCAAATGAGCAATGCGGTGGCAACCGGAATCCAAGCTGTGCGCCAAGTGATTTTCGCCGACTTTGCCGATGTAATCACCGGAGCTATGATGAGCGCCACAACCGCCGGACGAATACCCTTGAATATCGCCGATAAAGTAGGATTGTTCTTTATGAGATCGGGGGTAAGAAAAATCGCTATCGCGAGAATTATCAGGAATGACGGCATTATCGTGCCGAGTGCGGCGACGGTCGCTCCGCGGCTGGAGCGAAGCTTATCGCCAACCGCGACCGAAATATTGACAGCCAGGATTCCGGGTAACGACTGAGCCACAGCGAGCAAATCAAGGAAATCCTCGCGAGCGAGCCAATGATGCTTGTCCACGATTTCCTTCTCAATAATGGAAATCATGGCCCAACCGCCGCCAAATGTGAAGGCCCCGATTTTAAAGAACGTAAGAAACAGCTGAAGATATATGTTCATAAGCCATTAAAAATTACAATGACGAAGGACAATCCTTGCGCGCCGCAAAGTTACAAAAATTAGCAAGCGTATCCAATCGCTATTTTTGTTTTTAGCCCCAACCATTGCGTGGCATCTTTGGGGCTATGCGGCCCAATGGCCAATTGAAAAAAGGCAAGACTCCTGAAATTACCTCCGTCTCGCATCTCTTGAGCGCTTTCGATGCCGCCGCTCGGTCACAATGCGACGGCATTGCTCCCTCCCGCCGCCTCCAAAATCACTCCAACATATGTGACCTCAGCCTTAACATTTTTTATGGGACAGGCTCTTAAAGAATCTTGCCTTTATCGGTATGTAAACGCGCTGATCGCGTCAATACTAAGCTACTCACTCATTGAGGGTCCGCGCCTTTTCGACTAATCGTATTCCCATCTCGAAGCAATTTTGCTCATCAATGGGAAATTGCGTCGCATGCCGATTGATTCGCTCCTCTTCGCTAAAATAATTCGCGTTCATCTTAGAATAATCCTTGAATTGAAGAGTAGCATATGAATTGTATTGCTCGGCATAGCCAAGAATGTTTTCAAGATTGCTTTTGGTCATTCCAAGCGAAACTTCATAACCTCCGGTTTTATAGAAATCTTCATCAGAATTCATCGTGAATATAACTCCCGCGGGAATAATACGCTTACCCAACACCCTTTTGAATTGACCGTTTTCAATCTGATATGATGACAATGGATATAGGAATCGCTCTATAAAAGAACGGACCATTCCCGTCGGGTAACCGAAGAAATTAGGCGAGCCTATTATAATAGCATCTGCGGCATGTGCCTTCTCCAGCAAGGGGCGAAGATTATCGCGGATTGCGCATAAACCGCCGGTATCTATTCCTTTACGCTTACAAGCGAAACATTCAAGACAACCCTTGACAGGTTCGGCATATAGTTCAACAAGCTCAGTTTCAGCTCCTGCCGAAGCTGCTCCCTCAAGAGCTTTCTTTACGAGAGTGTCGGTGTTCCAGTTTTTTCTGGCACCACCGTTTATTCCTATAACTTTCATAATCGATTGTATATTGATTTTACATCCATGCGGTGCATCTATTTACAAAAATTAAACATTATTTATAGCATTTTGTTCGTCGAAAAAACTTATCGGAGCGCAAAACAATTGTCGCGAGAGCTATGTTTATCTTTAAGGTAATTTACGATACTTACTCATACATTATCAAACCGACATGGCACAACACAAAAAAATTATTGACGGGGCCGCCGCCGCGACCTATATAGCATACGCGATGAGCGAAGTCGCTTCGATCTATCCTATATCTCCTATTGCCGAGATGGGCGAACTGGCCGATAAATGGGCCGCTAACGGAGTGAAAAATCTGTTTGGGCAACCGATGGTAGTACGTGAACTGGAGTCGGAACTCGGAGCCGCCGGAGCCATTCATGGAGCCGCGGCCGGAGGCGCCTATCCCACAACCTTCACCTGCTCGCAAGGCCTGCTGCTGATGATACCGAATATGTATAAAATGGCCGGAGGGCTTTTGCCAGCGGTATTCCATGTTGGCGCGCGAACCGTGGCGACTCATGCCCTGTCGATATATGGCGATCACAGCGACGTGATGGCTTGCCGCGCCACTGGCTTCGCGATGATGGCCTCGTCGTCTGTTCAGGAGAATCACGACCTCGCTATCGTGGCCCATCTGGCCGCAATGGAATCCTCGCTGCCGATGCTACATTTTTTCGATGCGTATCGTACAGCCAACGAGATCCAGACAGTAGACGTGGTCGACTACGAAGATCTACGCCCCTTGATGCCATGGGATAAAATCGCGGCGTTCAGAAAGCGAGCCATGAATCCCGAGCACAGCGACTTGAGAGGCTCAGCGCAAAATCCCGACATTTATTTCCAGAACCGCGAGGCCTGCAATAAATATTACGACGCTCTTCCGGCAATCGTGCAGGCTCAAATGGACAAAGTCGCCAATATCACAGGTCGGCAATATCATCTCTTTGATTACGTCGGTCATCCTGAGGCTGAATACGTGACTGTATCGATGGGATCGAGTTGCGACGTTATGGACGAGACAGTGCGCTACCTCAACTCCGTTGGCTACAAAGTAGGGCATATAAAGGTAAGACTTTACCGCCCCTTCGCTGCGGAAGCTTTCATTGCCGCGCTTCCGTCGACAGTTAAAGCCATTGCCGCGCTCGACCGCGACAAAGAGCCGGGCGCTGTCGGCGAGCCACTATTTACCGACGTCTGCACCGCGCTTTTTGAAGCCGGGAAGTCAATTAAAGTAATTGGAGGGCGTTATGGCCTGTCGAGCAAAGATTTCAATGCAGGTATGGGCAAAGCCATTTTCGACGAACTCGCCAAACCCAATCCCAAGAATAGATTTACCATAGGCATAATTGACGACGTGACCAACCTGTCGCTCGATTATGACCACACGCTTGACCCGATAGTCACCGACACCAAGCAAGTGACCTTCTACGGCATTGGAAACGACGGAACAGTAGGCGCCACTAAACAAGCCGCTCGCATCATTGGATCTGACACCGACTATCACGTTCAAGCTCATTTTGAATATTCAGCGAAAAAATCGGGCGGCTATACTATCTCGCAACTGCGCTTCGCGATGCACCCGATAAAAGCGGCATACGACATAGTCGAGGCCGACTACGTCGGTTGCAACAAAGCTACCTACGTGGGCCGATTCCCTATGCTCGACAATATCAGGGAAGGTGGTATTTTCGTGCTCAACTCCCTCTGGACCCAGGAGCAGATGGATACGACAATCCCTCCTACGGTGAAGCGACAAATCGCATCAAAGAAATTGCGGTTTTACAATGTCAATGCTATAGCAATCGCGCATAAGCATGGTCTCGGGGAGCATATCAATGTAGTAATGGAGGCGGCTTTCTTTAAACTGATGTGCGGCTCGCAACTCAACCTCGACCTTGATGCCGCGATCGCGTCGTTGAAACAACAGGTAGCGGAGATGTATGGACATGAAGGGCAGAATGTGATTGAGGCCAACAATGCGGCAATCGACGATGCCCTTAACGCGATAACCGAAATCAACTATCCGGCAAGCTGGGCCGACATCCCCGTCTCAGACGAACTTGCAGCCCGCGAGGCATACCTCTCGACGATGCCCAAATGGGTGCGCGAGGTTGCCATTCCAATGCTTGAGATGAAGGGTGGGAAACTTCCTGTGTCGAAAATGACTGCCGACGGAGTTTTTCCCGCCGGGGAATCGGCTTACGAAAAGCGTCGCATCGCCGAGTTTGTGCCCGAGTGGGACCCGCAGAAATGCATCGAATGTACGGAATGTTCATTCGTATGCTCTCATGCTGCTATCCGCCCGTTCGTCGCCACAGCCGACGAGATGAAGACGGCTCCCGCATCATATATCACCAAGGACGCTTGGGCAAAGCCACTCGCAGGAATGAAGTGGCGTATTCAGATATATCCCGACGACTGCACGGGGTGCGCCTCTTGCTCGACGGTATGCCCTGCGGGCGCCCTCCCGATGGTGGCAGTCGGAAAAGTTCGCGAAACCGAGCTCGCTAACCTTGACTTCGCCCGCAATCACGTCACCTCCAAGTCGGGGCTACTCCCCCGCTTCTCCATCCCAGGCTCTCAGCTATATACCCCGCTGCTTGAGTTTTCGGGAGCGTGCGGCGGTTGCGGCGAGACACCCTACGTGAAACTCCTCACGCAACTTTTCGGCGAGCATATCGTAATAGCTAATGCTACGGGATGTAGCTCGGTATGGGGCGCCGACGCTCCCTCAATGGTTTATTGCCGAAACGAGCATGGTCTCGGTCCGGCTTGGGGCAATTCGCTCTTTGAAGATAACGCTGAATACGGCTACGGTATCGCCCTTGCTATTACCCAACGCCGAAATAGGCTCATCGACCTTGCCCAACAGGCGGTCGCCGATAGCGCTACCGACCCGACATTGAAATCTGCATTGCAGAGTTGGCTCGAAGTGAAAGATGATTACGAGAAATCATATAACGCGGGCCTTGACGTCAAGCAATTCATCGCCCGGAATCCCTCGGCAAAATATGCCGACGAAATAGGAGCTATGACCGACTTGCTCGGGCGTAAATCAGTATGGGCCGTAGGCGGCGACGGTTGGGCCTACGATATAGGTTTTGCGGGCGTTGACCACGTGCTTGCCTCGGGAACCGACATTAATATGCTTGTGCTCGACACGCAATGCTACTCCAACACCGGAGGCCAAACCTCCAAAGCCACCCCCTACGGAGCCTGCACGAAATATAACTACGACGGAAAGCGCCAATTCAGTAAAAATCTCGGCCAGATGATGATGACCTACCGCAACGTCTACGTCGCTTCGGTAGCCATAGGCGGCAACATGAATCAGGTGGTCGAAGCCCTTAAAGAAGCTGAAGCCTACCCCGGCCCCTCTATCGTCATAGCATATTGTCCTTGTCTTATGCACGGCATCAAGGAGTCGATGAGCCACTCGGTAATACAACAGCGTAAGGCCGTTGAAAACAATATGTGGCCTATCTACCGTTTCAATCCCGCCAAAGGGGAGAACGCGCTGCAATTTGACCAACCGTGGGATTACCCCTTGTCTCCGGCCATGCCCGCGCCTCCTAAGTGGTCACCCAAGCCGTGGGTTAAGGAAAACATCATCGCCTTCGGCGCATCGGCGCCACGCAACGGCGCTGATAATCCGCTGATCGTCGACTCCGATATAGAGCCGCCCCAGTCGGTCGACACAATAGTTACCGATGAGACCCGATTCACGGAGTTGCCGACGCGAACTTCGGCCGCAGAAGCTCAGGAGATATTTCAGCGACTTCAGGACGCGTCGCAAGAAAACGTTAACCGGCTTAAACAACAACCCTCTTAAGAGTCAGTCAGACTATTAATTAACAGATAGCACGAGGCCCGGAGATTATGCATTCCGGGCCTCTAATTATGTTTTTGTTACTTAATATGAAGTTATTTCACTGCGATAACCTCGATTTCAACAAGCACCTGCTTGGGAAGTTCGCGCACAGCGACAGCCGAGCGGGCGGGGAAGGGAGAAGTGAAGTTCTCGGCATATACAGCGTTCATCGCTGCGAAATCGTTCATGTCGGCCAGGAAAACGGTAGTTTTAACTACATTGTCGATAGTCAGGCCAGCCTCGGCGAGAATAGCCTTGATATTGGCGATAGATTGTGCGGTCTGAGCGGTGATGCCTTCAGCCACAGCGCCCGTCTCGGGGTTTACGGGAATCTGACCTGATATGAATAATAACGAACCTGCGTCGATTGCCTGGCTGTAGGGACCGATTGCTCCGGGAGCTTTTGTAGTTGCGATTGCTTTTTTCATGTTTAAAAAATGTAATAGGGTTATTATTTTGATTTAGTCGCTTCTTTATTTTTCTGTTTTTTCTCGTTCTGCAAGCGCATAATGCGCTCTGAAAGCGTTTCTTTCACTTCTGAAATAGACATATCCTTGACGAGGGTCTTATCCTCCTCTTCGAGCATGAGGGCTTGCGCGCTGTCGACTACCCCGATCATCGACCTGAACCTCAAATCGAAATCGGGGATGAAACCTTCGGCTCCATATTTTCTGATGCGGCGCACTGCCTGCCCCACTGTCAACGTCGAAGGATCCACGCCAGGGGCGAAACCAAAAATCTCCTTCTTAGGGTCTTTGACAACCTTCATCAGCAGGCCCACCTCCATCAATTTGTTTATCCCTATCGACACAAGGCGGCTCGGAAGCTCATATTTGACAGCAAACTCCTCTTCATCAGGCACACGACTGTTTTCAACATATTCTATGACCGATACCGACAGAAGAGCGAGATTGAATTTCAAATCGTAGTCGGTCGATATGTCGGTGATTTCCTGATTGAAGTTATAGCGTATTATGTTTTGCGAAGCATAGCACACCACAGCGCCGGCGAGCGTCACAACCCAGACGAGCTGGAACCAAATCAGGAACAAAGGCAGGAAGGAGAAACTACCGTATATAGCGTTGTACTTCGACACATAGACCTGGCCCGTGACGAAAAGCCACTGAAGCACTATAAAAGCCGTCCCGGCAAAGACTCCGGCCGCAAAGGCATTCTTAAACTTCACTTTTGTGTTCGGCACCATTATATACACGGCGGTAAAAAACAGCCATATCGCCACGAATGAAGCCACATCCATCACCGTGTTGACCACCGGGGTCGAGAACGACGCGGGGAGCAACGTCACCATTGAGGTGGTGAAAAGAGCCGATAAACCTCCGGCGCAAATCATAAGCACCGGCAATACCAGAAACATGGCGAGATAGTCGGTAGATTTACGCCAAAGCGACCTACCCTCTTTCACGCCCCAAATACCATTGAAGGCATCCTCAACCGAGCCCAACAGCGAAATCAAAGTCCATAACAACAGCGCTATGCCGACACCCACAAACAACCCCTCGGAGGACTGGTTCAGGTAAGAGTCGACAAAGACAAAAGCGTTCTCGAGAAGCTGACGCTGCGAAGGGATACTTTTGATAAGCTCATCCTCTATCACGCCCTGCAAACCAAAGCCCTTACCGATAGCAAACACCAGCGCCAAAGCGGGCACGATGGCAAGCACCGAGCGGTAAGTCATAGCGCAGGCCTTAGTCTGAATATCGCCGTTGAAAAACGCTCGCACCGAGAGGTTGGCGGTTTTCATGACTTTAACCCAAAAGAGCGGTCGCACATCGCTCCACACTCCCTCGGTGCTGTACTTGTACAGCCTCACCACCTTACGCTTAATAAGCACGAATTTATTGATTATCTTGTCAAACATATTAGTATAACCTTTGGAAGCGCTAAACGGTTTAGGCAACAAAATTACGTTTTTTTCCTTAAAAATGAAATTTTTTCGTACCTTTGCGCTTAGGTAAAAAAGAATATCAGGGACCGAGACGGATCCCCCTTATTAAACCAATCGCTATGAATCAAAAGAAACATCTCGATAAAGTTGAGTCGCTCGGAGCCTATATGCGCTCCAATCAGCTTTACGAAGCTCTATCTAACCCTTCGGAAGAATCAGAAAAATTCATTGACCAGCAGGTGCTTGACATCATTGACAAGCAGCAAGCTTGCGGCCTCAAGGCAATCACCGACGGCGAATTCCGCTTCAAGTCATGGGACTACGGCTTCTTCTTCGGATTTAACGGCGTAGAGAAAGTGCGCATTGATTACGGATACGTGCATCAAGAGAGCGAAGCCCTGACCGATGTGCTAAAACTCAACGGCCGCATCGAGTTCAACCCCGAGCATCCCGTATTGAGCAACTTCCAGTTTCTGCGCGACAACCTCCCCACGGTCTCTGATGCTGCTCCCGACGAGGATCTCGACAACGACGAGAACTTCGGCAACGGCCTCTACGCCCGCGTATCCATGCCGTCGCCCGCGCTCTTCTTTTTCCTCCTCCTTCGACAGCCCGAATCTTACTCAGCCATATATCAGGATGTCGATATACTCGCCGACGACATTATCCTCGCTTACCGTAAGACAATAAAGGCTCTTCATGCCGCAGGATGCGTTTCGGTGAAATTCGACGACCCGGTATGGGGCTTCATCTACGACCAATACTATCTGAAGCGAATATTATACGCCGGACTCGACCTACGCGACGTTTTAGACAAGCTCGTCAGAATCAACACAGAGACTCTCAGTAATATGCCTGCCGACTTGCAGAGAATCATGTTTGTATGTCGTCACTCTCACAGCCATATCTGGACCGCCGAGCCCAACTATAGCGAATTCGCGAAGTTTGCCTTCGCCAATCCCAACGCCGACGCTTTCATCGTTGACTGCGGTCTTGACAGCGATTTCGCGTTCCTCGATGAGATCGACAAGTCGGCCGACGTGTGCCTCGGTCTCAGCGACCCCTGGAGCCCGGCACTGGTTGAAGTAGACGCTATCAAGGACTGCGTCGCCCGCGCGTCGCTTAAATTCCCGTTTGAGCGGCTTTCAATCAGCCCTCGCTCAGGATTTCTCTCCCTTCCCGACAACACCAACGCCTTTGAGCCGAGCGACCAATGGCGTAAAATAGAGCATCTGCAGGACGTGGCCAAGCAAATCTGGAAATAACGTTTGCATTTCGATCACGACCTACATATATAAATAGAATATACACCGGGCATCTCCAGCCCGGTGTTAGTTTTATTTGTAAAACAGGGTTATATTTGCTAATTTTGCGCTGTAGTAACTAAATATCGCATCGTAATGAATAAAATATATGCCGTAGCCTTAGCTCTCACTTTGGCTATACCCTCTTTTCAGCTCCAAGCGGCCACTCCTATTAAGCGCGCGAAGAAACCAAAGGTTGAAAGTGTGCCTATATCCGAAACCCGCGTGCCGTTTGGCCAGGAAGCGACCCACGCCGCTGTCGGCACCTCGGCCGAAGCCGACGCGCTGAAATCAGAGCCTCTGCGCATCGACATAACCGCAGCCGATGCCCTCCAGGGCGAATGGACTATCACCAAAGTAAATAAGGATGTGATCGACGGCGAAGAGCGCCCATATATTCATTTCGACCTCAAAGCGAAGCGTTACTACGGTAACAACGGCTGCAACCTGATGAACGGCAACATAGTGCTCGGCCGGAATAATTCGCTCAAATTCACCAAAAACATCACGACCCAGCAACTTTGTCCCGACGCTAAATTCGAGACCCTGATACGCGCGGCCATGACCACGGTAAGATCATATCGCGTGTACTCGATCGGCCATGAGATTTACGCCGACCTCTATGCCTCTACAAAAATTCCGGTTATGGTGCTCCGTCGCCACAACATGGATTTCCTCACCGGTATATGGAAAGTCGAAACCATCAACGACACAGTCAACACTAATGAGACCGTTGAGCTTGCCATAGATATTGACGCTAACCGTATTCATGGCAACACGGGATGCAACGTTGTCAACGGCAGCATATTCATCGACCCAGACAAGACCAACTCACTCCAATTCATAGGCATGGCCGCGACTTCGCGTTATTGCCCCGACGCTGAAATCGAGAGCGCGCTCCTCGTTGCACTCGAACAGGTGGAGTCGGCTATCGCCAAAGGCAACGATAAGGTGCTTCTTCTCGACGCCGACGGCAAGGAGATTATCACATTAAAGAAAGTCAACAGCTAAGCGCACGCAGTAATGATAGAATTCATCAAAGGCAAGATTACCGAATTGACTCCGGCCTACGCGGTCATTGAGACCGCGGGAGGCGTAGGCTATCTCATCAACATATCGCTCCCCTGCTTCAACTCGCTCGAAAACGCTTCATCGGCTACGCTTCGTGTTCATGAGGTGATAAGAGAGGACGCATGGACACTCTACGGATTTCTCGACGAGCCCGAGCGCGCGATGTTTCGGCTGCTTATAGGGGTGTCGGGAGTAGGGGCCAACACCGCCCGCATGATTTTATCGGCTATCCCTGTGGCCGAACTTGAGCAGGTGATACTCGCCGGGGAAGTGCGTATTCTCAAAAATGTGAAGGGAATAGGGGCGAAAACAGCCGAAAGAATAATTGTTGACCTCAAGGATAAAATAAAACCGACTGATTCTACGTTATTAAATCAGCCTTCATTCTCATCCGACGTGTTCGACGAAGCGCTGTCGGCTCTCGTCGTGCTCGGATTCCAAAAAGCGGCTTCGGTCAAAGCCCTGAAAAAGCTTTTCGAGGCCGACCCATCCATCAAGGTCGACACTGCCATAAAGAAGGCCATGGCAATGCTCCATTAATCACGTAGCAAGGTATGCACCGAGCATACGCCCCGCGTAGAGCCACCAAATGAGCAAACCACTTAAACGATATTCACGACGCATATATTCAATCGCCGCAGCGGTTGCGATTATCATTACGGTTTTCGCTACAGGCATGGCCCAGCTGATCAAGCCTGCGGGAGTGACGCCACCGCCGCTCCCCGTGCCTTCTTCGCCTCAAAATCTTCTTCCGGGCCCTGCTAACACCAACGATTCGATAATGATGCCGTTTCCGGTGCAGCAGACCGTGCCCGTGTCCTACGAACAGCTGATGGAGGATGAACTGGCCGCTGACCTCGCCACTCCATCCAACGTACAGATAGTCGCTGAATACGACCCATCTACGCATACCTACATCATACGCACAAAGGTTGGCGACCACGAGATCGCCACGCCCTTCATTCTGACCGAGCAGCAGTACAATAACTGGCAGATCCGCCGCTCGATGTCAAATTATTTCCAGGAACGCAACCGCGAAACCTTTGAGCAGAAGGAGAAAGAGCCGTTTAATATCCTTGACATGAACTTCGCTCTCGGTCCGTTGGAAAAAATCTTCGGCCCCGGCGGCGTCAAGCTCCAGACCACCGGCTCCATTCAGCTCAAAATGGGCATCAACTCCAATAAGACCGACAACCCTTCGCTCTCGCTTAGCGCTCGCCGAAAAACATATTTCGACTTCGACCAGAAAATTCAGGCCAATATCAACGCTTCGGTTGGTAATCGCCTGAAATTCAACATGACATATAACACCGACGCGACCTTCGACTTCGACTCTAAAAATCTCAAGCTCGCCTACGAAGGCGAAGAGGACGATATAGTCAAGTCAATCGAAGCCGGTAATGTGTCAATGACCACAGGCTCATCGCTCATTCGCGGAGGTACGGCCCTCTTCGGTATGAAGTCGCAACTCCAATTCGGCAAACTTACCGCTACCCTATTGGTATCGCAGCAAAACTCAGAGTCTAAAACAGTAAACACCAAGGGCGGCGTGCAGACGACAGAATTCTCGGTCAATGCCGACCAATACGACCAAAACCGCCACTTCTTCCTATCTCAATATTTCTATGACAACTACGACTACTTCGCCTCGAAGTTGCCGTTTGTGCTTTCAGGCATAAAAATCACCCGACTTGAGGTGTGGATTACCAACAAAAGCAACAATTACAACCAGAGCCGTAACATCGTGGCCTTCGCCGACCTCGGCGAAGCCAGTAATCTGACTAACAATCACTGGATTCCAAACACCGCTTACATCAATCCCTCAAACCACTCCAATAACCTCTTGTCGACAATAAAGAACGACTATCCCGAGGCGCGAAACATCAACACCGTGACCCAGGCCCTTGAGCCTCTCCGCGCCTACGGTATAGAAGGGGGTAAAGACTATGAGAAAGTTGAGAGCGCGCGATTGCTGACATCGTCGGAATATACCTTCAACTCCACCTTAGGCTACATATCGATCAAGTCGGCGCTCAACTCCGACGAGGTGCTTGGCGTCGCATTCGAATACACGCTCAACGGCCAGGTATATCAGGTAGGTGAATTCTCATCCGACATCACTTCCACCGACCAGTCGCTCTACGTGAAGATGATAAAGTCTACAACCATCGACCCGCATCTTCCCGCATGGAAGCTGATGATGAGAAACGTTTACTCGCTCGGGGCTTACCAGGTGCAGAAACAGAATTTTCGCCTCAATATCAAATATCTGAGCGACACCACAGGCACCCAAATCAACTATCTCCCCATAGCAGGGCTCAATAACAAGCCTATACTGCAGTTGATGAACCTCGACCGACTCGACACCAACGAGGAGTCAAATCCCGATGGCTTCTTCGATTTCCTCGAAGGGTATACAGTGCAAGCGGCTCAAGGCAAAATCATATTCCCGGTTGCGGAGCCTTTCGGCACTCATCTCGAAAGCGTCATCGGCGACCCCACTATCGCGCGCAACTACGTCTACAAAGAGCTTTATGACTCTACCCTCGTAGTGGCTCAACAGTTTGCCGACAAGAATAAGTTCATCCTCTCAGGCCAGTATCAGGCGTCGTCGGGCTCGCAGATTCGCTTGAACGCCATGAACGTGCCCCGCGGCTCGGTTATCGTCATGGCCGGAGGTCAACGCCTGATCGAGAATAGCGACTATACGGTCGACTATTCGATGGGTATTGTCACTATCACTAACCAAAGCATCATCGACTCAGGGCAGAGCGTTTCGGTGACCATGGAGAATCAATCGCTGTTCTCGATGCAACGTAAAACGCTCCTCGGCCTCGATCTGCAATATAAGATCAATAAGAATTTCAATGTGGGCGCCACGCTGCTCCACTTCTCTGAGCGCGCTCTTACTGAAAAAGTGAATATTGGCGACGAGCTGATCAACAACTCGATGTTCGGCTTTAATCTCGCCTATCAATCGGAATTCATGTGGCTTACAAACCTGCTCAACAAGATTCCGACCGTCAATGCCACCGCGCCATCAAAACTCAGCGTCACGGCCGAGTACGCCAAGCTTGTTCCCCATGCTCAAAAGAGCGGGTCGAACAAGGGTAGCTCATATCTCGACGACTTCGAGAACGCTCAGATGGGTATTGACCTGAGATCGCCTTATTCATGGTTCCTCGCCTCAACTCCCTACGACCCTACCCCTGGCGCGCTCTTCCCCGAAGCCGCCCTGTCCAACAATGTCGACTACGGCAAAAACCGCGCCCTGCTCAACTGGTACACAATCGACCGAATGTTTACCGACCGCAACTCGTCGCTCTGCCCCGGTTACATCCGAGCCGACCTAAAGCAACTCTCCAATCCTTACGTGCGCGAGGTGAAATCGACCGAGGTTTGGCCCGGACGCGAACTGAGCTATGGAGAGTCTAATCTCGTGCAGACATTCAACCTCTCTTTCTACCCGACCGAGCGCGGCCCCTACAACCTTGATGCCCACAACCTTAACTCCGACGGCACCTTCACTAATCCCGAACGCCGTTGGGGCGGTATCATGCGCAAAATGGAGAATACCAACTTCGAGCAGTCGAATATCGAATATATCGAGTTCTGGATGCTTAATCCTTTCCTCGACCCTGATAACCCCAACTATTCGGGTGGCGACCTCTATTTCAACTTCGGCGAGATTTCAGAGGATATTCTTAAGGACGGATTGAAGTCATACGAGAACGGCATCCCCTACGACGGCAACGATGAGTTCCTCAAACAAACCGTTTGGGGCAACGTGTCGTCGCAAAATTCGCTCACTTACTCCTTCGACAACAATACCGGTAGCCGCAACGCTCAGGACGTCGGTCTCGACGGTCTGCGCAACGACGCGGAGTTCTCGTTCCCCTCTTATCAAACCTACCTTGAGCAGCTGCGCCAGACACTTTCGCCAGAAACCGTGGCCGCGATGAGCGCCGACCAGTTCTCGCCATTCAATGACCCGGCAGGCGATAATTATCACTTCTTCCGCGGCTACGACTACGACGAGCAGCGTCTTTCGGTGCTTGAACGATACAAAAGATACAACGGCGTCGAGGGCAACTCGCTTAACCCCGACGATGCGCCTGAACCACTTTACCAGTCGGCTCGTTCAGTGCCCGACGTCGAGGACATCAACCAGGACAACACCCTCAATGAATACGAGCGTTACTTCCAATATCGCGTTTCGATCCGCCCCGAGGACCTGGTCGTGGGTAAAAACTACATCACCGACAAGCGCACCGCTATCGTTCCGACCCGCGACGGCAACAACCAGGAAGTTGAATGGTATCAGTTTAAGATTCCATTGGCCGAGTATGAGAAAGTGGTCGGCTCTATCAAGGATTTCTCCTCGATACGCTTCGCCCGCATATTCATGACCGGATTTAAGGAGGTGACCCACCTTCGATTCGCCACCCTTGAGCTTATCAGAGGCGAATGGCGCCCCTACAAGTTTAACCTGAACACCCGCGGCGACACTCCGGCCGAGGGCAATCTCGACGTGTCGGTAGTTAATATCGAGGAGAACGCTTCGCGCGAGCCTGTCAACTACGTGCTCCCTCCCGGCGTGACACGCGCCACCGACCCTGGCCAGTCGCAAATCACGCAGCTCAACGAGCAGTCACTTTCGCTTAAAGTCACAAATCTCGATGCCGGCGACGCGCGCGCCATTTACCTTAACACGCAGCGCGACCTGCGTAACTACAAACGTATGCAGATGTGGGTTCACGCCGAGAGCCTGATCGATGATGTCACCAACCTGCGCGACGGAGAGTTGTCTCTCGTTGTCCGCCTCGGCACCGACGTTAAGAGCAACTTCTACGAGTATGAGATGCCTCTTACGCTCACTCCCCACGGAAAATACAACAACGACCTCGTATCAGACCGTTACATCGTATGGCCCCGCGAGAACTTCCTCGACTTCGCCTTCCAAAGCCTTGTCGACCTCAAGAATGAGCGCAACCGGGCCAAAAACGAGGAAGGGAGCGGAGTTGGCTACGCCACGCTGTTCACCGGCCGCGACCCCGACAACGAGCGCAACTCGATTGCCGTGATGGGTAATCCGTCGCTCAGCGACGTGCGCGTGATGCTTGTCGGCGTGCGCAACAAGTCGTCGGTACGCAAAGACGGCACCGTGTGGGTCAATGAGCTTAAGGTCACTGACTTCAACGAAGATGGCGGCTGGGCGGCCAAAGCAAATGTCAACCTGGGCCTCTCCGACATCGCGACGCTTAATTTCGGGGCACATGTAGAGACCGCCGGCTTCGGCAGCGTTGACCAGAGTCTCAACGAGCGCCGCATGGACGATTACGAACAGTACAATTTCGCTGTGCAAGCCGATATGGGCCGCTTCCTCCCAGAGAAAGTCGCCCTCAAAGCCCCGGTCTACTATTCTGTTTCTAAAGAGAAAACCACTCCTAAATACAATCCCCTCGACCAAGACGTGCTTCTGAAAGATGCGCTCGACGCCGAGCCTACAAAGCACGGCAAGGACTCGATTAACGCTTTCGCGGTAGAGCGCACCACTATCCAGAGCTTCTCTTTGTCGGGCATGAAATTTGACGTGAAGGGCGAAAAGCCTATGCCTTGGGACCCTGCCAACTTCACGTTTAATTTCTCATTCAACAAGCGGTCGAAAATCGACCCCACCACCGAGTATGAGAACACCAACGACTACCGAGGCTCTTTCTCTTACCAATACTCTCCCTACAACGCCAATGTGAAGCCTTTCAGCTTCATTAAGAGCAAAAACAAGAATCTGAAATTTATCAAAGACTGGGAACTCACCTATCTTCCCAACTCCATCTCGTTCCTTACCACAATGTCGCGTTATTACTACGAGCTGCAGACGCGCTCGGAGCGCGACGTAATGTTCCAGCTCCCGGTTTCGGTAAGCAAAAACTTCTTATGGGATCGCCAGTTTAACATCACTTGGAACCTAACCAAGTCGCTTAATCTCTCGTTCTCATCAAATACATCAGCCAGAATCGAGGAGACGATCGGAGCTGTCAACAAAAAACTGTTCCCAGACCAATACAAAGCTTGGAAAGACACCGTATGGTCGTCAATCCTCTCGATGGGTACACCCTGGAGCTACAACCAGACTTTCACCGCGTCATATAAGGCGCCGTTCAGCCGTATCCCCGTACTCGATTTCCTTACCGCCAACGTCACCTATAACTCCACTTATAGGTGGGATAGAGGCGCGTCGTACGAAGGAATCAGCATTGGCAACACGGTTGCTAACCAGTCGACATGGAATGCCGACGGACGATTCAACTTCGAGTCTCTCTACAAGAAGATACCATTTGTAAAGGATGTCGATAAGCGATTCGCCGCGCAGCGCAACAATCAGCCGCAACGCAAGCGACAGCCCAAGCATTTCGAGCGCACTTTTGAGCTCAAATCCGACACGACACTGACGATTAAGCACAATCTGCGCACCAATAAACTTAAGATTACCGCCACCACTACCGATGGCGCAAAATTCCCCATAAAGCATAAAATCATCGACGCCAACAATGTTGAGATTCTGACAAAAGCCGACACTACGCTCAACTTCGTGATCGACGAGTTGCTGAAAGACCAGAAGAGCCCATGGCGCGAAGTGGCCGAATACACTACCCGTCTCATCATGAGCCCGCGCAACGTGTCGGTGCGCTGGAAAAAAGGCAACACTATGACTTTGCCTCTCTATGCGCCCGAAATCGGCAATATCTTCGGCCAGTCACTCTCTTACGGGCCAATGGCTCCAGGCCTTGATTTCGCCTTTGGTTTTGCCGGCGAAGGATATATGCAGAAGGCTCTTGAACGCGGATGGCTCATCACCGACAACGGTCAGACCTCCCCCGCTCTCTGGAGCAACTCCAACGAGCTTAACATCGAGGCTACTCTCGAACCGATCAAAGGCTTGAAAATCCAACTCACATTCAACCGCACGGCCTCGCAGACCAAGCAGACCCAATTCATGTATGCCGATATGCCGACGTCGCTCGCCGGATCGTTCACCATGACCCACTGGGCACTCGCTTCGGCGCTCAAAGGCTCTTCGGCCAAAGACGGCTATAACTCGGAGTCGTTCAATAAGTTCCTCGAATATATCCCTATAGTTCGCGACCGCATTAACCAAAGCTACGAGGGCACAACCTATCCGACAACAGGATTCATGCAAAACAGTCCGGTCGCCGGAGCGCCTTACAATCCCGAAGTCGGCACCGTAAGCACAACATCATCAGATGTGCTCATTCCCGCATTCGTGGCAGCATATTCAGGCAAAGATCCCAAGACGGTCTGGACTAATCCTTTCCCCGATTTCGGAGCCGTGTTACCCAACTGGCGTATCACCTACGACGGATTAATCAACTACTTCGGGCTTCGCGACCACCTGAAGTCGTTTACCCTCTCTCATGCCTATCAGTGCACATATTCGGTAGGCAACTACGGGTCGTTCCTCAACTGGGTAGGCATAGGCGACGGCCGCGGGTTTGTCTACGATGATATTTCGGGGCAACCTCTCCCCTCCTCGCCCTACAATATTTCGTCGGTGGCGATAACAGAGCGATTCGCCCCGCTTATCGGAGCGGCTGTTACTCTCAAGAATGGCCTTAACATCAACGCTGAGTACCGCGACCAGCGTACGCTGACGCTTAATACCTCGGCCGGACAGGTCGTGGAGGCCACTACCAAAGGTCTTACCTTCGGCGCAGGATATACAATCGTGGGCTTCAACACTATCCTTAAAATGAAAGGGTCGCAACAAGGCGTAAGCAATGACTTGACCCTCAAAGCCGATTTTTCTCTGCAAAACACCCAAGCGCTCATTCGCCGCATTGAGAGCAACTACACTCAACCCACATCGGGCACTCGCACCCTCTCGATTAACTTCACGGCAAACTATGTAATGAGCCGCAAACTCACTCTCGGCGCATTCTTTGACCATCAAGTCAATACCCCGATCGTCACCACATCCTCCTACCCGACCTCCAACTCATCCTACGGCCTCTCCCTCAACTTCAACCTTGCCCGCTAAGAGACTCTTTGGGGGTTAGTTAATACTTTTGCCGTCTGCATTGAGCGTGAGACATAAAAATCATTGAGAGCGAAAACCAAGTCTACACTATTCATTCAGTTAGTTCGGATAAAAGGAGCCGTTGAACCACGATTGCGTTGTTGTGCACCGTATCGCGCGACGAATAAAGCAGTGTCACTTTAGGCTTATCATCGACAAGTTTTTTGAGCGCAATATATGCTGGATTGCTATGAAGCTCGTTTTCATAGCGCGTCTCAAATTCTGACCATTCCGATTCGGGGTTTTCATGGAACCATTGGCGCAACTCGGTTGAGGGTGCCACTTCCTTATCCCAGAGGTCGTAGTGAAAGGTTTCATGAGATAAACCCCTCGGCCAAAGCCGATCGACATAAATTCTAAAACCGTCGCAGGGCGATGCCGCTTCATAAGCTCGTTTGGTAAGTATTGTCGTTTTCATTTATGAAAATTTTTGTTGACAATGTAAATGTATATGTCGCGTTTTCGCGAATTATCAACTAATGAACAATCAAGCCTCAAAAGATGTTTCAGAAGATGAAGAGCTATCCATTGCACTTCCCTGAAACTTTAACCCTTTATCCCCCACTTAACGATTATGGACAAATACATTTGCGACGTATGTGAATGGGTCTATGACCCCGAAATTGGAGATCCTGATAACGGCATCGCTCCCGGCACAAAATTTGAAGACCTTCCCGACGACTACGTATGCCCGATATGCGGAGTCGGCAAAGACCAGTTCTCAAAGGTAGAATAAACATCTTGGGAGAAATAGACCTGTTCTGATCTATTTCTCCCGCTTTTATTTCTGAATTTGTCAAGAAACGTACTATCGCCGTCTCCCCGAAAGACAAAAATTGGCATGACTAATTTAAAATTATTGAAATAACTATGGCTGAAATAGACCTTAACTCCGTTGCTGTGTCTCCTGAAATTCCGGAAAACAACCAACTCTTTTATATCGACGGATCTCAAGGCAAGTTAGCTGCCCGGATTTCGTTGCCGTCTATGCAAAGCGGCGAGAAGTGCCCGATAGTGATTTTTTCGCACGGCTTCGGTGGAGACATGACTTTCCACCTTTTTGAGCCTCTTGTGAAAAATTTGAATCAGTATGGTATAGGTGTCCTCAGGTTTGACTTTAACGGATGCGGTCAAAGCGACGGCAAATTTGAGGATATGACTGTCACGAATGAAATTGACGACCTAATCAACGTCATCGCATATGTCCGCCAATTATCCGTCACTAGAAACATATCGCTGTTAGGCCACTCTCAGGGAGGGGTCGTCACGTCAATGGCAAGCGGACAATGCGGCTATCCGCAAATCGAATGTGAGGTTTTGCTTTCAGCTGCAGCCGTGCTACGCGACGATGCCCTGCGCGGGATGACTCATGGCGGTCATTTTGACCCCTGGCATTTGTCCGACGAAACTTATCCAGTTGGAGGCGGTCGTTCCGTCGGTCGTCCGTACATTCAGTCTGCCATGAATTTACCTATATATGAGACATCCGCCGGATATACCGGTCGCGCGCTTGTCATCAACGGCATGGCCGACATTGTTGTTCCCTACACTTACGCGGAGCGATATCACAAAGCACTTGTCAACAGTACCCTTCATATTATTCCGGGAGAAAATCATACTTACAATTATTCTCCCGAATACGTGATAGGTATAGTCACCGAATGGCTGAAACAGCAATTGCTGAAATAAAAAAGAAAGATGATGTGGCAAAATCAAGCTACATCATCAATAATACATGACATCAATAAAACATGACGCTATGCGTAGGCAATGGCGTTAAGAGCGCGGAGAGTGTTGCACAGCGTCTGGCTCCAATAGTTGCGGAAATCTTCGCGCACCGACTCGATCGCAAGCGCTACGGTATCGTCAGTCGCATCGTCGCGCACTGTTGCTATGAAATTGTACAGCACTTGAAAGATGTCGGCCAACCCTTCCGTTATGCTTGCCGAAACCGGTGTATCGCTATACTTCATATCTTCCTCAAACACTTCGAGGTAAACATCGTCGGCGCCGATAAGCGCTTCGGCGTTTCGGCGGACCGCGTCGTAGTAATCCTCATCGAGAGCGTCGGCAATGTATCCCTGCTCATCCATTATCAGATTTTCCTTTAGGTCGGTAGCCATGATATAAAGCCGGGGAAGCATTTTGAGCATTGAAGCTACGAAATCTTCCCGCTCCATTTCGCGGCAGTTTTCAAGCGTATTGCAATATTCGTTGGCAATGCCTATGAAAGCCACTACATTGTTGTTAAGAGTTATATCCATACAAGTTATTATCTTTAATATATTGGAATACGCCTGCGGGAAGATAATTGTTCACATTGCTGCCCGCGGCAATCGCTTCGCGAATTTCGGTAGACGACACGTCGATTGTAGGAGAAGCCACGAAATGAGGTTGACCGTCTTGTTGAGTATCTATTGAGGCGGCGCCGTTCGCTCCGTTTCGGGGATAGACGATGACACGATAGTCGCTGAGTATTTCATCGTAAGCGCGCCAGCGGTCAAAGAGGCGCCAGTTGTCTTCCCCTATTATAAGCGATATTTCAACATCGGGGCCGAGGTCGTGGTGAAGGCGACGCAGTGTATTGATTGTATATGACGGCTGCGGCATAGTAAGTTCAAGACCGCACGCTTCGATATCTTTATATGGCTCGCAGGCTATTTTCAGCATAGCGAAGCGATGAGCATCTGAAATGAGATCGCAGCTCCCGGCCTTCAACGGATTGAGGGGCGACAGCATCAATAGCACCTTATCAAGCCCTGCCTGCCGCCTGATGTTGTCGGCGACGACAAGATGTCCTATATGAACGGGATTGAACGATCCTCCCATCACACCGATTTTCATCGTCGCGGATTCGATTGTGATTTAAGAGTTGAGAAAATCAAGAATGGCGCTCTCGGTTTCGTCAACAGCCTTAGCGAGATCGTCGTTAACCACAACACGGTCAAACTTATCGGCTACCGATATTTCATACTCGGCGCGGGCAAGTCGCTCGTCGATGCGGCTTGCCGACTCGGTAGCGCGCGCTATGAGCCTTTCGCGGAGAGCGTCGATAGATGGGGGCATCACGAAGATTGATAAAGCCTTGTCGCCATATAGGCTCTTCACGTTTATGCCTCCGTTGACATCGATGTCGAGCACAATTGTCTCGCCATTCTCAAGGCGGCGGTTGATTTCGCTCTTAAGCGTTCCGTAAAAACGACCGGGGTACACCTCTTCATATTCCACAAAATCGCCCAGCGCTATACGATCTTTAAACTCATTGGTCGAAAGAAAATAATAGTGCACACCATGTTCTTCGCCGGCACGCGGCTTGCGGTTAGTGGCCGAAACCGAAAATTTCATCTCAAAGTTGCCGCGATCTTCCATCGCGTGGATTATCGTCGACTTGCCGCTGCCCGAAGGGGCGGAAATTATTATGAGTTTACCTGCCATAAGTAGGATATACTGATTTTATAAGTAAGTTTCGGAAATTATAAAGCGTTAAGCACCTGCTCCTTGATCTGTTCAAGCTCGTCTTTCATTTTTACCACGGTGATCTGCATCTCGGCGTGGTTGCTCTTTGAGCCGAGGGTATTGATTTCGCGGCCCATTTCCTGAGATATGAAACCGAGTTTTTTACCCTGGCCGGCTGCCGCGTCGAGCGTTTCGAGGAAGTAATTGAGGTGCTGCGAGAGTCGCTGCTTCTCCTCAGTTATATCGAGCTTCTCTATGTAGAAAATCATCTCCTGCTCGTAGCGACCTCTATCGTAGTCGGCAAAGGGTATCTGCTTCAGAGCCTCCTCCATGCGAGCGCGGATACGTTCGAGGCGCTCCACCTCATAGGTAGGCACTTCGTCGAGGAGCGCGCGGATGTTGGCGATACGCATACGGAAAAAGTCGGCAAGCTTTGCGCCTTCCTGGGTGCGAAAGTCAACTAAGGCCGCAATCGCGGAGTTGAGCGCCGCGAACACCGCTTCCTTCTCTTCGGCGGGCAGCTCCTGATTAGTGTTGCTGCGAAAGACTTCGGGGAAACGCAACAAGAGTGAGTACCAGTCGTTTGGAGCGGGCAGGCCGAGACGCTCGCCCATTTCTTCCACTTGCGCCTTATAGCCGACAAGCCTATCGAGGTCGAGAGTGGTGTCGGTAGCAGAGCCGATATGCTCTACCGTCAACGCCACTTCCACCTTACCGCGGTGTAGCCCCTCGGAAATCGCGTTGCGTATATCCCCTTCGAGATCGCGATATGCGCTGGGGATACGGCTGACGAGATCGAGTTGCTTGGAGTTAAGAGACTTAATCTCAACTATATATTTCATTCGCTCGGTAGAGGCTATGCCCTTACCGAAGCCTGTCATAGAGAGTAACATAGCTACTACTTTTTTATTTATGAGCAAATTTAACATTTTTTCATCAAAAATCATTAACTTTGTTCTACTTTTTTTACTGAATAGCAACCTGAAACATATATGGCAACCATACTTTGCATCGAAACATCGACCCGTGTATGCTCTACGGCCCTCTGCTCCGACGGCATGATACTCATTCATCGGGAAAACTTCGACGGACAGAATCACGCCACTCTCCTTTCGGGATTCATAAAGGATTGCCTCGACCATCTGGCCGACCATGAGATGAAGCTCGACGCTGTGGCGGTAAGCATCGGCCCCGGCTCCTATACAGGCCTTCGCATAGGCCTGTCAGAGGCCAAGGGTCTCGCCTATGCGCTTAATATCCCGTTAATTGGCATTGACACGCTTAAAATCATGGCGGTCAACGTTATGTTTAAAGAGATGCTCGACGGCGACGAACTATTCGTGCCGATGATTGATGCGCGCCGCATGGAAGTATACACCGCTGTCTACGACATGGCCTTGACCCCTATTGTCAATCCCACCCCCCTCATCCTTGAGGCTGATTCGTTTGAAAAGTATGCCGACCGTCGGCTCCTGATATTCGGCGATGGGTCTGACAAATACCGCGAGTCGTTCTCTCCGACTATACCGGGTTATATGAGATTTATCCCCGATGTCTACCCTCTCGCCGTGGATATGTTGCCGCTTGCCGAGCAGGCTTATATGCGCAGGGAATTTCTCGATCTCGCCTACTCAACGCCCTCCTATCTCAAAGACTTTCAGGCAACAAAACCTAAACGACTATTTTAACGACGACAGTTTCGACAATAAAAAGAGCAACGCCCATCGACTCTGAGGGCGTTGCTCTTTTTATTGTATTTGGCCAACGACGATTAAATCTTCTGGAGAAGAGTTGCGACGTTGGTGTTAGAAGGATCGAGTTCGAGCACTTTAGAGAAATATTCCTTAGCCAAAGGAATGTTGTTGTTCTGGAGATAGTAGTTGCCGAGCATACCGTAAGCGTAGATGTAGCTGCCCTTATTGGAAGCCTTGTTTTCGGTATCGGCGTCAAGGAGCTTAAGCATCTGCTCAAGGTCGGCCGCGATCTCTTCGTTGACTTTATTGCCTGTTCCGGCCATCTTAATGCCGATCAGTGTATTGAGCACGGTAACGTTGTTGGGCACCTTCTCTGAAACCTCGTTGATCACGGCAATACCCTTCTTAACATACTCGGCGCGGGCGGGATCATCGATTGCATGAGCGGTAGCGGCGCGCTGATAGCGACGGCCAAGTGTCACCTGGTCATTAACCGCGAAGTCGCCTGCGGCGATGAATTTCTCCTGTGCGGCGGCAGCGTCGTCAAATCTTCCGAGATTGGTGTAGAGAGCCGAAAGCTCCTTGTTAATGCCGGCGTTCTTTTCAGGATTGAGAGCGATAGCCTTTTCATACTGAATAGCTGCAACGGAGTCCTGCTTGTTGTCCATAAGGAACTCAGCGTAGGTAGTGTAGTCATTAGAAGTGAACTCGCCTTTGCGGGGGAAGAAATCGTCGGCAGCAGCATAAGCGGCGTCTTTATTGCCCAACTTCACGGCGTTGAGAAATTTCATACGCTTCATGAAGAAGTTATTGGGGTCTTTAGCGAGAACTATGTCGGCCCACTTATCTGACTCGGGATAGTTGTTGCTGAAGTAGAGAAGACCTACGTAGCGCTGCTCGTCGCCCTGGAAGTGGTTGGGGTTCTGCACATATTTGCCATATTCCTCGGCTGCTTTGGTGAGCTGGTCGTTGTTGTAATACATCTCTGCGAGCTCGCGCTGCGCGATTGCAGATTCGGGAGCGATCTGAAGGAAGTTCTGAAGGTCGTCAAGGGCTACCTTTTTGTTAACATGACCGATGATACGGGCATAGTTTACAAACGCGCCTGAATATTCAGAGCCGAGGTTGTTGTCGCGGGCAAATGCCATCGCCATGTCGAACATGCCGGCCGCATTGTTGATGTCACCTTTGTCGGCAAACTGCTCTGCCTCGAACACATAGATTGCGGGGCATTTCTTATTAGCCTTTTTAGCGTCGGCGATATATGTGGCAACCTCTTTGGCGTTAGCTACGGGATCGACGTCGTAGTAAGCGCGGGCGATGTCGGTAAGCACAAGAGCGTCTTTCTTAACGAGCTTTTTGGCGAGCTTGAAATTCTCCTCAGCGGCTTTTTTATCGCCTTTCTTCAAAGCTAATTTACCGAGACCGACATAGTTGTAAGGATTGTTGGAGTCGGTCGAGAGGCCCTGTTTAAAGAGAGACTCAGCCTTGGCGAAGTCATCTTTGTCGAAAGCGATGAGGCCGAGGTAGTAGTTAGCCATAGCCTTGTCGGTAGTAGGCTCATTGATGATACGCGAGATGATGACTTCCGCGTCGGCCGGCTGACCTGCGCGATAATACTGCACGGCGTCGGTAAAACCTTGTGCCGAGGCTAACGATGCGCCGGCGATAAGGAACGAGAACAGGAATTTAAATTTCATAATTGGTATTTTTTTGTTTTTTAATTATTCGTTATGAAGCAAATTGCCCCTTATGCGGGCACATTGCGCTTAGATTTTAGCAAAGTTACGCAATTATCGGCTAATTATTCAATATAGAAGCGAAAAATGATGAAAATTTTCTTCTTTTAACTATTAGATGCGTAGATATGGAGAAAGTTTAACGCCGATTTGCTTAATAATCCTAAAGAATCAGCTCGGCAATAGACTTATATAGCCTGTTGCCGAGCCGACGAAATGCTGATCACTCAGTAGTGTAAATCTGCTGATATATCTGACCGGGAAGCACCCCCGTCTTCGTTATGAGCTTTTGGCCTACAACTCCGGTGACAAACGAATAGAAGCCTCCGTCGGGAGTATTGCCCGGAGCCGTACAAATCATATATATGGAGCGGACGAGCGGGTAAGCGCCTTTCTCATATATATAAGCCTGATAGGGCTTATAGGCGCGCGGCGAGTCGGGCCCGGATACGCCGAGCACTTTTATATCGCTGGAGAATTCGCGCTGCTCGATATTGAGGTTATTGTCGGAGTTGACAAGCGAATCAGATAGTTCCTTTGCCGACAACCGCTGGCCGTCCATCTCTTTCGACAACCAGCTGACGCCGATTATACCTATTGCGCCGGGAGTCTTGCTTACGGTTTCAAACACCTTATCGTTAGACCCCTGAGCGTAGACGTTTGAGGCAAATTTCTGACCGTCCATTACGTTATCGCGAATATAGTTAACGGTGCTCGACTTCTGGTCGTCAAACACGACCTTGATTTCGCCCGAATTATTTCCCGGTTCAATCCATTTCCAATCGGTAATCTCGCCCGACATTATTTTTTTGAGGTCGGAGGTAGAAATGGCTTCGATCGGATTTTTCGGATTGGCGATCACAGCCACCGCGTCAACCGCTATACGCGAGGAGCGGGGAGTTTTTTTGCGCGCCTTCAGATAATCGAACTCAGCATCGCTAAGCTCGCGGGTAATCACGGCCAGACGATAGCCGTGTCCGTGCAGAAGCGAGTCGACGCAATCGTTTTCAGGCATATATTTGTCGAGAACGGTTGCTGTGGGATACTGATAGGAGAATATTTCGACCTCTTGCTGCATTATTTTCTCAAACGACTGGTCGCATACCATCTTCGCCACTCCTGAGGTAGCTGATATCGACTCAAGTTTCTGCTCCTTTTTGTGCTTACACGACGATAGCGACACCGTAAGCGCCGCCATCATCAAAAGGGGTATAAATGTCTTTATTTTCATAAGAACTGATTGTTACAAGTTACTGAAAACAAGGCTATTCCTAACCTTCATTTTGCATAGGATTGCCCTTGTAGAGCCGATAGCCGCGGAAGAATCCGTAGAGAATGAATATCGGGCCGCCGATCCAGCGGAGGAGATTCCACGACGGATCATAAATCACGTTAAACCAGTTGAAAAGAAGCATTAAGCCTGCGCCAATGAATACAAGGCCCATAAAAATGCCGAAAAATAATCTGAAGCCCTTAGGCATGTTTGCGTTATCCCTGTTGCTCATAATATTGTATTTTTTAGTTGTTTAATTATCGTTTTAAAGTATAACAACGCGGAGCAAGGAATGTTCGCTCCTATAGCTGCGTAAAGTTAACAATTATTTTTAAAATTAACATAACTTTTAGAATCTGACTGACGATAAACACGAGAGACAGGTGCGAATAGTTGATGAGGGATATGAACATTTCACCAGCGGTTGCGAAATCTAAAAAGTTTTGCTAAATTCGCAGTTATGAACCATACCGACAACAATAGCACCATATTGCCGCCGCTCGCCGAGCGACTTCGCCCACACACGCTCGACGACTACATCGGGCAGGAACACCTTGTGGGCGAAGGGGCAGTCATCCGCCGCATGATTGACTCGGGGAAGGTAGCCTCATTCATATTATGGGGGCCTCCGGGCGTAGGCAAAACCACCCTCGCGCGAATTATCGCGAATACCACCCGCTCGTCGTTCTACACCCTAAGCGCAGTCAGCGCCGGAGTGAAGGATGTGCGCGAGGTGCTCGAACGCTGCAAAGCCGACATGCAGGGGATGTTTACACAGGGGCGTCCGATTCTTTTCATTGACGAGATCCACCGATTCAGTAAATCTCAACAAGATTCGCTTCTTGGAGCCGTTGAGAGCGGTATCGTGACGCTAATCGGAGCAACGACCGAAAACCCCTCGTTTGAGGTGATACGCCCGCTGTTGTCGCGAGCGCAGGTCTACACCCTGAAGCCGCTCGACGCCACTCAGCTCGACCATCTGCTTCGTCACGCAATATCGACCGACGAGATACTCCGCAACCGCAAGGTAGACATACGCGAGACCGCCGCGTTATTCCGATACTCAGGAGGCGACGCGCGCAAGCTCCTTAACATATTAGACATACTTGAGCAGTCTGCCCCAATCAACCAGCCTATCGTGATCGACGACGCGACCGTCACCGACCGCCTCCAGGAGAATCCCGCCGCCTACGATAAGAATGGCGAGATGCACTACGATATTATCTCAGCCTTCATAAAAAGCGTGCGCGGATCAGACCCCGACGCCGCCGTCTACTGGCTCGCGCGCATGATCGCGGGGGGAGAAGACCCTGAGTTCATAGCGCGGCGACTTGCGATACTCGCCGCGGAGGATATTGGCCTGGCCAACCCCAACGCGCTCTTGCTGGCTAACGCGACCTACGATGTCATACGCAAAATCGGGATGCCGGAGGGACGCATCCCCTTGGCCGAGTGTACCGTCTATCTCGCCACATCAGCCAAAAGCAATTCGGCTTATATGGCTATCGACGCCGCGCTGCAGAAGGTGCGTCAGACAGGCGACCTGCCCGTGCCGCTGCATCTGCGCAACGCCCCTACCCAGCTCATGGAGGAACTTGGCTACCATGCCGGCTACAAGTATGCCCACGACTACCCAGGCAACTTCGTCAAGCAGCAGTTCCTGCCCGACGAAATCAAAGGCTCACAATTCTGGACGCCGTGCTCCAATCCGGCCGAAGACCGTATAGCCGCCTTGCATGCCTCGCGTTGGAAATAATGCGCCGGCAAGCATAAAAATATTTCCGCAAAAAAATTTTTATATTTATCGAATATAATTAAATTTGCAAAGTGCCCTGCCATATCAGGCATAATATCCAACTCGACTACTCATTTATTAATATCAGCGAGATGAAGAAACACAATTTTTACGCTGGCCCCTCTATCCTCAGCCAGTACACTATCAAGAATACCGCCGACGCGGTGCTCAATTTCGCCGACATGGGCCTTTCAATCCTTGAAATCTCCCATCGTAGCAAACAGTTCCAAGCAGTGATGGACGAAGCGCAGGCTCTCGTTAAAGAGCTGCTTGACGTGCCCGCCGGCTATCATGTGCTCTTCCTCGGCGGAGGCGCGAGCCTGCAGTTCTGCATGGTGCCCTTCAACTTACTCAAAACCAAAGCCGCATATCTCGACACCGGCGTGTGGGCGTCAAAAGCCATCAAAGAAGCTAAGATTTTCGGAGAAGTCGATGTCGTGGCTTCGTCTAAAGATAAGAATTACACTTACATTCCCGCCGATTTCACCATCCCCGCCGACGCCGATTATTTCCATTATACGACCAATAACACCATCTACGGCACCGAGCTTCGCAAAGACCCCGATTCGCCCGTGCCATTGGTAGCCGATATGTCGTCCGACATTTTCTCGCGCCCGGTAGACGTAAGCAAATATGACCTCATCTATGCCGGGGCGCAGAAAAATCTCGCGCCCGCCGGTGTGACAATCGTAATCGTCAAAGAGGACTGCCTCGGCAAAATGACTCGCCCGATACCCACCATGCTCGACTATCAGACCCATGTGAAAAAAGGGTCGATGTTCAACACTCCTCCTGTGCTCCCGATTTACTCCGCGCTCCAGACTCTCAAATATTATAAGAGTCTCGGCGGCATTGCCGAAATCGAGAAAGTCGATCTCGCTAAAGCAGCCAAGCTCTACGACGCTATCGACTCAAGCAAGGTATTCGTCGGCACGGCTGAGCCCGAAGCGCGCTCGATAATGAACGTTTGCTTCGTGATGAAGCCCGAATATAAGGAACTGGAGCAGGCATTTATCGATTTCGCCACCGAGAAAGGCATGGTCGGCATTAAGGGCCACCGCGACGTGGGCGGCTTCAGAGCTTCGCTCTACAACGCGATGCCTATGGAAAGCGTCGAAGCCCTCGTCGATTGCATGAAAGAATTTGAAAACAAGATTTAGTAACAGCTGCCTTCGGGATTGAAGCGGGGTTTGCCAATATCTTACCCTACTTGCCCGACGACCATACAACCAACCGCTATCATGAAAGTATTAGTAGCAACCGAGAAGCCTTTCGCGGCCATCGCGGTCGACGGCATCCGCCAAGTGATCGAAGAAGCCGGCTACGAGCTTATTCTTCTCGAAAAATATACCGATAAGGCCGATCTCCTCAAGGCCGTGGCCGATGTCGACGCCCTCATTATCCGCAGCGACAAAGTGACCGCGGAAGTGCTCGACGCGGCAAAAAATCTTAAAATAGTTGTACGCGCCGGAGCTGGATACGACAACGTTGACCTCCAGGCAGCTACGACACACAACGTTTGCGTCGAAAACACTCCGGGCCAGAACTCGAATGCCGTGGCCGAGCTTGTTTTCGGTATGGCGGTAATGGCCATGCGCAACATGTATAATGGCACTTCTGGCTCTGAACTCATGAACAAAACCCTCGGCATACACGCCTTCGGTCAGGTAGGCCGTTGCGTGGCCCGTATTGCCAAAGGCTTTGACATGAAGGTTTCGGCCTTCGACCCATATTGCCCCGACGAGGCTATGGTTGAGGCCGGCGTTGAGCCTCTACACTCTATCGAGGAGCTGTATGCCAACAAAGTAGTGTCAATCCATATTCCCGCCACTCCCGAAACCCGCGGATCTATCGGCAAGGATCTTATCCTCCGAATGCCTAAGGGGGGCTTACTCGTCAACACAGCGCGCAAAGAAGTGATCGACGAGGCCGGTCTCGCCGAGGCTCTTCGCCAGCGTCCCGACATAAAGTATGTTGCCGACATCGCTCCCGACTCGGCAGATGCTCTGAAAGCCGAGTTTGGCGACCGCGTGTTCTTCACCCCGAAGAAAATGGGAGCGCAGACAGCCGAGGCTAATATAAACGCCGGCATCGCCGCGGCGCGTCAGGTAGTCGCGTTTCTCCGCGACGGGATTGACCGCTTCCGCGTAAACAAGTAAAGCAACTCGCTAAATATCAATCAAGAGAGCCTATCGGTCGACAGGCTCTCTTGATTTTTTCAAACTGATTATTCGTAATATGTAATCGTGCGGCGTTCGATCCAACTTGTCACAAGAGGCTCTGAAGCGGCTGCTTCCTCTTTCTCAACCTGCTCGTCCTCTTCATCTTCATCTCCACCCCCATAGCTGGGATGATTGATAAACGGCGCTTCAGTTTCAAACGTTTTGGCCGTTGCTTTACGCGAAATCCAATTGCCGTATTTATCGAATTCGTAGTCGGAGTAATCAACAACAGATACAGTCAGCGGCACGAAATCCTGCGCACTAAGATGTTGACTGACCACCATAGTTTTCAGATACTCTGACAACGAATATTCATCATCAACCACTATTGTTTTTGCGTTTTCAAGCCATCCTTTGGAATATACAGCACAAAAATCCGCGTAACCGTCAGAAGCTGACACATACGTATAGGATAATGGATAACCTCCGTATCCGTAAGATAGTCTCTTTGTATCATTCCAACCATAACTAATTTCACCACTCAATTCCAAAATCTCGTTGTCACTGCCACGTACGAGTCTCAAACGATAGGCATCGAAGGGTTCATCAGTCCCTGTGAAGTCTCCTTTCTCAATAAACACATTTTCAGTCGGGTTGTGCTTCGAGAAGTCTAACTCAGCGGGCGCCTCCAATAAGTAGGCGCAGTGGCTGAAATTACCATTTTTATCGAATGAAACCGCATTGTAAAGCGTGTCACCCGCCTGATAAACCACACCGTCCATAGCCAATTCGTGGGTCGCGTATGGCAGTTGCAAATACAACGTGTCGGGGATTATCTCCTCGATTTCGGTGACAACGGTTTTCACCGGGCCGATCACGCTGACCATCTTTTTGTCGGGCGTAGCAGCCGCGAAACCTGCTTGAACTGAGCTCAGAGCCAAAAAACCACAAAGTAAGAGATTTGTTTTCATATCTATTAGTGCTTAAACATATTATCGTTGTGAGGAAAATATTTATTCATTATTGAGCGGAATTCGCTATCATTCTCAATTTTAGCGTAATCAGGATTAGTCATTATCAATCCGGGGCAATAGAATCCGTTGCTCAATGCCTTTTCAAGACATTTCAGGGCATTACTCTTATCGCCGAGGCGAAGATACACACATCCCTCATATAAATTATATAATCCTTTAAAATTTTTCTTATCATCATATCTGAGTTGCAATAATGACAACGCTTTATCCTTTTCGCCGATCGACGCATAGGCCATTTCGGTTGCTAAACCAGCCTCCGCGAACTCATCAGCTTCTATAACTTCGTGATATAATTCGTTAGCTCTATCGTCATTGCCAAGAAGATGATACATGTCGGCCAAATAGAGTTTCATCTCATCAATCGATTTAAAATTGGCAGTCTCCACTCCTTTTTCAAGGGTTGACAAAGCGTTCTCCCATTGGCGTTTCCCCATATAGCAGTAGGCAAGGTCGAGATGATAAGTTACAGGCAAGGAGTAGAGTAAATCCAAAGCCTCGTCATATTGGCAATTGTAATAATAATGGATCGCGAGATTTGTGCGACTAATATAGTCCATGCCCCATGCGAATGAGCCTACATCATCACGGTAACTCTCAAATTCGACAATCGTTTTGTCGAGATCGCCGAGGTTCATATACATTTGTGGAAGGCATATTCTGAAAGGCTTGGCATCTTTGTCACTATAATCGATGCTTCTCAACAACTCATCGGCTTTATCGTAATCCTCGGCCCATTTCGCGACCACGGCCTGAACATATATCCTATCAATATCGCAATCGATGGCTTGGGGAATAGCTTCGACCAGCCTCTGATATTGGTCGCCGGTGAAATTCCAAGAAAAAGAGTCGTTGGTATAAATTATCGCGTTCGCCGCGTTGAAATAATCCCCCTTTTTCATAAAGCACTCGAAAGAAAGGTCGTAAACCTCGCGGGTAGGATATAAATTATGGGGATAAATCAATAGGTCGAGAGCCGCTTGATAATCGCCTCTGGCCATATGGTTCTTTGCGGCCTGAGTATAGTAACTTAAACTGCCACCCCACTCCTCGTAATACTTTGCCAATACCTCATCCGATTCTTTCAACTTGCCAAAATAGGCATAATCGGCCGCGAGGTCATCTAAATCGACATACGCTCCATAAGTAACTGAGATGGTATTTTTCTCCGACAACCAATTATCGTAGTCATTGAGTTTCTTATAAGCTAATGATTTGATATTATGGGCATATAAGATGGAGAGGCTATCGGTGGGGTCGCATAGCTCTAACGCCTCATCGAGATATTGGAGCGCTTTGCGGGGCTTATTACTGTCGTAAGCTTTTTCTCCCAAATCTATCATGGTTTTGCATAACTTTTGACGATCGAGCACATCGGTATTTGCAGCGAGGGTCTCTGACTGTGAGACAGCATTTGAAGCGGTTATTATCCCTGCCGGCATAATCAACGAAGCGAAGAGTGTACTGACTGATTTCATAAGCATGTTTCGATTATCTTATCGGTGGCAAAGTTCACACTTCCGCTTCCCATATCCAAAATTCCGAGCCTCATAATTACCAACACGGCGCTTTCATTGACCAATCCTACCCTTTCGGCTGTCGAAGCCGCAAAAACAGCCTATTTTATATGCCACTAAATCTCATAGGTTAAAATAGCGTGAACGGAGGGGCTTTGTTGAGTTTGATTGTTGGTTATTGCGGGATTTTTGCTACCTTTGCGGCAAACTATTTACGCGAGATTATGCAGGTAGTCTACGAAGACAATCATATCATTATAGTCAACAAGGAGGTGGGCGAGATTGTGCAGGGCGACAAGACCGGCGACACTCCTTTAAGCGAGACCGTGAAGGCGTGGATTAAGGAAACCCATGCAAAACCGGGCAACGTGTTTCTCGGGGTCACTCATCGCCTCGACCGCCCTGTGGCCGGCCTTGTGATCTTCGCGAAAACATCGAAAGCCCTCACAAGGCTCAACGACATGTTTCGCAACGGCGAAATCCATAAAACATATTGGGCCATTTCGCGCAATCGCCCCAATCCGGTCGAGGGCACGCTTAAACACTATATCACCACCGACCAGAAAACCAACAAATCAAAAGCCCACACCGCCCCAAAGCCCAACGCCAAGGAAGCTAAGCTTGAATACAAGCTCCTATCGAGCTCCGATAGATATAACCTTATCGAAGTGAAGCTGCTGACAGGGCGCAAACATCAGATACGCGTGCAGCTTTCGGCTATCGGCTGCCCCATAAAGGGGGATTTGAAATATGGCGACAAGCGCAGCAACCCCGGAGGCGGCATCTCGTTGCTGGCACGCAAAATCGAATTCGTTCACCCCGTGTCGAAACAGCCTATCTCGGTCGAGGCACCATTGCCATCCGACGACATTTTGTGGCAGGTGCTCGGGGGCGAACTATAATATTAATCAGCTTTCTCCTCATTACTTTACGACATTGAAAAAAGAAGATCTTAAAATAGTATTTTTAGGCACTCCCGAATTTGCCGTAGCGAGTCTCGACGCTTTAGTGACCAACGGCTTCAATATCGTAGGGGTCGTCACTGCCACCGACAAGCCTGCGGGCCGAAGCCATAAGCTTCTGCAATCGGCTGTCAAAGAATACGCTGTGGCCCATGGCCTCAATCTCCTACAGCCTGAAAAGCTCAAAGCGCCTGAATTTATCGACCAGCTGCGCGCTCTCGACGCCGACCTGTTTATTGTCATCGCGTTTCGCATGCTTCCCGAAGTTGTATGGCAAATGCCCCGCTTAGGCACTTTCAACCTCCACGGGTCGTTGCTACCCAAATATCGCGGGGCTGCCCCGATCAACTGGGCCGTGATCAACGGCGAGAAGGAGACCGGCGTCACTACCTTCTTCCTCAAGCATGAAATAGACACCGGCGACATCATCGACCAGGAGCGCATCGAGATCACCGACGACGACAACGTCGGCTCGGTCTACGACCGCCTGATGCATCTCGGTGCCGAGCTAACGCTTAAAACCGTAAATTCAATCATCGACGGCACTTTTACCACAAAGCCTCAGGATAAACTAATCCAAAACTCCGAGCCGACCCCGGCCCCTAAGATTTTCCGCGAGACTTGCGAGATTAAGCCCTCGGAGAGCGCCATAAAGATCCATAATCTTGTGCGCGGCCTCTCGCCTTACCCCGCCGCATGGGTCGAGATGAAGCTAAGCGACGGCAAAGTCATCACCCCGAAAATCTACCTCACCGCCGTAACCGACAAGTCGACTCCCGAAAGCAAAGCGGGAAAAGTCTTTGCCGCCGACGGCCACTTGTATATCGGAGCTTCCGATACACTTGTCGAAATACTTGAGCTTCAAGCGCCGGGGAAAAAGCGCATGAAGGCAGCTGATTTTCTCCGCGGCACCTCGGTAGAGGATTAATCCATTTACCTCTTAGAATTTATCGTTATAAATCAGGGTCAATATTACTGCCCGAAACCAAAGTTTCAACTTACAGTTTATGAAAAATCTTATAGTACGTTCCCTTTCCGGCATAATCTACGTTGCGGTGCTCGTAGGTGCGATTCTTTTAGGCAAGGGATGGCTGGCAGCCCTATTGTGTGTGTTCTGCGTGCTGGGAATATGGGAAATATCCCGGATGTTGAGCGACAAAGTGGCCCGCGGGGCGTTTATTTTCGACATAGGCACAGCCATTTCGCTTATTTTCACCTCATTTTTTTATTTCCTAAAAGACCTACCGGGCGCCACAGCGACCTCAGCCGCGCTTTTCCTCGGCTTTTTAGTCGCACGCATGGTGAGCCAGCTTTACTCGGTCAGGACCAATCCCGTGACTGCCCTGTCATCGTCAATGCTCGGCCTCATTTATATCGGCCTTCCTCTCTCGCTCATGTTTGTTGTCTACGACAGCTTGGCCACGCCGCATCTGGTGCTCGCCATGCTCATATTCATCTGGATCAATGACACCGGAGCCTTCTGCACCGGCTCGCTCATCGGCAAGCATAAACTCTTCGAGCGCATATCCCCCAACAAGACTTGGGAGGGATTTGCTGGTGGATTGGTGTTCTGTGTGGTCGGAGCGATAGTTATGCGACTTTGCTTCGCCGATTACTTCGACAGCCTCTCCTCTGGCAAAGAGTTTTCTTTGCTCAAGATGGTGTGTTTCGGCATCGTGGTTAGTGTCGCGGCAACATTAGGCGACCTTCTCGAGTCGCTCTTCAAGCGCACCTGCGGCGTGAAAGACTCCGGGAACATAATCCCCGGCCACGGCGGTATTCTCGACCGTATCGACTCACTGCTGCTCGTTATCCCAGTTTCCGTAATATTCTTTATATTGATCAACTAACGTAAACCCTCCATATAATGACCGACCAACGCTATAACCTCCGCGGCGTTTCAGCCTCGAAAGAAGATGTGCACAACGCGATCAAGAATGTCGACAAGGGGCTATACCCCAAAGCCTTCTGCAAGATAATCCCCGACATACTCGGTGGCGACCCCGAATATTGCAATATAATGCACGCCGACGGCGCCGGCACAAAATCGTCGCTCGCCTACGTATATTGGCGCGAGACAGGCGACCTCTCAGTATGGAAAGGTATCGCCCAGGACGCGCTGATAATGAATATCGACGACCTCCTCTGCGTTGGAGCCACCGACAATATACTACTCTCCTCGACCATCGGCCGCAACAAGCTGCTCATCCCCGGCGAAGTGATTTCCGCCATAATCAACGGCACCGAAGAGCTCCTTGCTGAATTACGCTCTCAAGGCATATCGATATATAGCACCGGAGGCGAGACTGCCGACGTGGGCGACCTTGTGCGCACAATTATAGTGGACTCTACGGTCACCTGCCGCATGCGCCGAGCCGACGTTATCAACAACGCCAACATCAAGGGGGGCGACGTCATAGTAGGGCTCGCTTCGTACGGCAAAGCCGTGTACGAGACCGAATACAACGGCGGCATGGGAAGCAACGGCCTGACATCGGCCCGCCACGACGTCTTCGACCATAAGTACGCCGAAAAATATCCCGAATCGTACGACTCCGCTGTTCCTGCCGAACTCGTCTATTCAGGCCACGCATCGCTGACCGACGAGGTCGCAGGCTCCCCCGTCAATGCCGGAAAGCTTGTGCTCTCGCCTACCCGCACCTACGCGCCCGTGATAAAGAAACTCCTCGAAACGATGCGCAATGACATCCACGGCATGGTTCACTGCTCAGGCGGAGCGCAAACAAAGATCATGCACTTCGTCGAGAATAAGCACGTGATCAAAGACAACCTCTTCCCGACTCCGCCGCTCTTCCGCCTCATTAAAGAGCAGTCGGGCACACCATGGGAGGAGATGTACAAGGTGTTCAACATGGGTCACCGCATGGAAATCTACCTCGACCCCGCCAATGCGCAAAAGGTGATTGACATAGCCGCCCAATTCGGCATAGAAGCCCGCATCGTGGGCCGCGTCGAAGACTCTGAAACCAACCACCTGACTATCAAATCAGAATACGGCACATTTGAGTATTAAGCACGAATGAACGATCATGCGCGCTATGAATAAGCCACTACGATTTACCGCCACGTTATTTGCCGCGGTCGTCGCTATCATATCCTTCTCTCTGCCGCAATCTTGCGGTAAGTCGAAGTCTAATAAGCCGACCGAGGGGGGGAAACTTCCCGACACGCTCCGCGTCGTCACGCTTTACAGCCCGCGGTCATACTTCATCTACCGCAATGAGCCTATGGGCTACGACTACAACATAGTCAGCCGATATGCCGAAGATAAGGGAATGGCTCTGAAGCTCGAAGTGGCCCCTTCGCTCAACCGCGCCATCGAGATGCTCGACAGCGGCAAAGTCGACCTCATCGCATACGAAGTGCCCGAAATCACCGAGTACAAAGACAAACTCCTCCCCTGCGGCCCTCGCAACGAGACTTATCAGGTTATCGTCCAGCCGACCGAAGGGGGGCAGAAGGCTATCGCCGACGTGACCGACCTCCCCGGCCACACGGTCTACGCCGAAGAAAACTCCAAGTATCTCTATCGACTCCAGAATCTCAACGAGGAACTCGGAGGCGGCATCGACATCCAAACAATCGATAACGACACGATTATCACCGACGACCTTTTTGAAATGGTAGCCCGCGGGAAAATCCCTATGACCGTAGTCGACAACGATGTCGCTTTGATCAATGCCCCATATTTCCCTAATCTCGACACATCGGTAGAGATCAGTTTCCATCAAACCTCGGCCTGGGCCGTCGCACCCGACAACAAGCGTCTTGCCGACGATATAGACTCATGGATCGACACTGACCAGACTCGTCAAGACAACGCCGCGCTCTATAAACGCTATTTTGAGGAGTCGCGCGGTAATTCATCTGATGTCCCCGGCATGATCGGAAATGGAGTGAACGTATCGGACTACGACAACCTGTTCAAAAAATACGCCGCTGAATCGGGCTTCGATTGGCGACTGCTCGCCGCAATCAGCTATCAGGAGAGCCGCTTCAACCCCAATGCGGTATCATGGGCCGGCGCGCGGGGATTAATGCAGATAATGCCAAGAATAGGGTCGGCTTACGGTGTGTCGCCCGGTCAGCTCGCCAACCCCGAGACTTCGGTGAAAACAGCAGTTAAGATACTCACCGACCTCGACAACACGCTCCAAAAGACTATCCCCGACCCCGAAGAACGCATCAAATTTATGCTCGCCTGCTATAATGGCGGCATCGGGCATATCTCAGACGCGCAACGCCTCGCCAAGAAACATGGTTTAGACCCCGCAAAATGGTACGGCAACGCAGAGCGTGGCGTTATGATGAAATCTGACCCCAAATATTACCGCACCCCCGAAGTAAAATACGGGTATATGCGAGGACGCGAAACAACTGACTACGTCACCAAAATCCTCAGCCACTACAACCGCATCAAAGCGCAATACCCGGCTTAATAAGTAAGTATATTAATTTTGGTTATATAAAAGATTCTCAAAGCATTCACCCCTCATTTATAATTTATCTCTATGAAAAAATTCTATTTCAGAGTCGCGATACTTCTCGCCGTAGGCTCGTCTCTTTGCCTCTCATCATGTATTGGTAGCTTCGGCCTTACCAACAAACTCCTCTCTTGGAACAAAGGCGTCAGCAATAAATTTGTCAACGAGCTCGTATTCTTCGCCTTCTGGTTCCTTCCCGTTTACGAAGTCTGCGCTCTCGCCGACCTGATCGTGCTCAACTCGATAGAGTTCTGGAGCGGTGACAACCCCGTGGCTGCCGGATCGAAAATAGTGGAAGGAAACGACGGCCGCTACCTCGTAGAATGGAACGAGACCGGCTATACCATCACATCGGAAAACGACGGAAGCGTCACTCGCCTCGACTTCACTCCCGAAGACCGCTCTTGGAGCCTCCGCGTCAACGACGGCGAATCAGTGAAGCTCATGAGCTTCATCGACGACAGCCACGTCAACATGCTCGACGCTTGCGGCACATACCAGACCGTTGAGGTTTCGGAAGCCGGACGCATCGCCTACGAGCGCGTCATCGGCGAGCAGACTGGCATCAACTTATTCGCCACCCGCTAAGCCACTTTTTGACTTAGAGCCTGTCCCATAAATATGTTAAGGCTGAGGTCGCATATCTTGGAGTGATTTTGGAGGCGGCGGGAGGGAGCAATGCCGTCGCATTGTGACCGAGCGGCAGCTTCGAAATCGCCCAAGAGATGCGATACGGAGGTAATATTCGCTCCTTCAGCTCGTTAATGATATGTGAAACGTTACTCTCTACTAAACTCCAAACAAAAGCGCTGGCTTTCCTCGTTCTGCGCCAGAATGAACATAAAGCTGAACATTAGGCATTTAGAAGGAATAATATATGTCTTGAATACCTGATGCCAATGGCGGATGCTGCCTGAGCGTCAAGAGCGGATTGCGTCAATCACTGAAAGGCATAGACGGCAACAAGCGGGTTAAATGCATTAAGCGCCATATAGCCGTGGATAGCCAAGGCTTGCCCATCGGTGTCGTTGTCACGACAGCCAACGTCCACGACTCAAAAGCGGCTAATCCTTTGATTGGCCGCATCGCCGCACGACATCCCTCCATCAAGACGAACAAGGCCGACAACGGCTACAAAGGCTGATTGACAGAAATCGCGAAGAGCATTCTGTTAATTGGTTTACAGTGCGTTAAATCTAATTACGGCACGTCGGGATTCATTCCCTTGGAGGGCCGTTGGGTGGTCGAGCGCACCATCACATGGCTCGATCGTTTCCGCAGGTTAAGCCGTGGCTGCGAGCAGCTGCTCACCACGGCGACGGCGATGACGAAAATGGTCTTCATGATGAAGCTGCTCAAGCATATTTTGCTGCCGTAAGCCGTATCGTTTCAACATGTTCACATAGAAGCTCCGCAGGCGATGGAAATTACCATCGCCTCGATCAGCTATTGGCATATTCGTCCGTGCTCTTCGGTCGTGTACGTCAAGTACACTTCCTCATCACCCGAACAAATCTGCACAATGGCTGACCGCCTCAGCGTTAACAGATTTTATGGGACAGGCTCTATAGCCTGAATGACAGGCGCTGAACTCTCGTCGAGGAAGTCTTGCAAGCTGATTTCGTAAAAATAGAAAATATTTTTTGTGTAAACACAGAATTTTGTTTAACTTTACACAATTGAAACACGGAGTCGGCCTACAAGACTCCCTCTTACCTATCGAATTTCAAACCTTAATACATACTTTTATGGAAAATGATGAATTGATCAAAGACGTAACCGCTAAAGCAAACGTTTGGCTTAGCAACGATTACGACGAAGAGACCCGCGCGGAAGTGCGCCGTATGCTCGACGCCGAAGATAAAACCGAGCTCATCGAGTCATTCTACAAAGACCTCGAATTTGGCACAGGCGGTCTTCGCGGCATTATGGGCGCAGGTTCCAACCGCATGAATATATATACAGTAGGCGCCGCTACACAGGGCCTTGCCAACTATCTTAAGGAGGCATTCAAAGACCTTCCTCAGATCAGCGTAGTTGTAGGTCACGACGTGCGCAACAACTCTCGCAAATTCGCCGAAATCGTTGCCAACATTTTCTCTGCCAACGGCATCAAGGCTTATCTCTTTGAGGACTTCCGTCCCACCCCCGAGCTTTCGTTCGCAATCCGCCATCTCGGCTGCCAGAGCGGTGTCAATATCACAGCTTCCCACAACCCCAAAGAATATAACGGCTACAAAGCCTATTGGGCCGACGGCGCTCAGATCATCGCTCCCCACGACGTCAATATCATAGACAACGTGAACCGCATCAAGAGCGTTAAGGAAATCAAATTCCAGGGCAACCCCGACCTTATCCAGATTATAGGCAAAGACGTCGACGACGCTTTCCTTTCGGCTATCAAGGAGCTCTCGCTCGACCCCGAAGTATGCAAGAAATACCACGACCTCAAAATCGTTTACACGCCTATCCACGGCACTGGCGTTAAGATGATTCCCGACTCGCTCCGCAACTACGGATTTGACAACATCATCCACGTGCCCGAGCAGGATATTCCCTCAGGCGACTTCCCGACAGTAGAGTCACCCAACCCCGAGGTGCCCTCAGCCATGGCTATGGCTATCGAGAAGGCCAAAGAGACCAATGCCGATGTTATCTTCGCTTCTGACCCCGACGCCGACCGTATCGGCTGCGTTGTGCGTCTCGAAAACGGCGAATATCAGCTTCTAAACGGCAACCAGATCGTCATGATTCTCCTCAACTACATCATGGTGCGCAACCGCGAGTTAGGCAAGCTCAAAGGCAACGAATTTGTCGTGAAGACTATCGTTACCACCGAGACAATCAAAGCAATCGCCGAAAACAACAACATCAAGATGTATGATTGCTATACCGGCTTCAAATGGATCGCAGCGGTGATCCGCGACCTCGAAGGCCGCGAACGCTATATCGGCGGCGGCGAAGAGAGCTACGGCTTCCTCGCTGAGGATTTCGCCCGCGACAAAGACTCGGTATCAGCTATTTCGCTCATGGCCGAAATCGCCGCATGGGCTAAGGATAGAGGTCTCGACTTCCTCCACATGCTTCAGGACATCTACGTGCAGAACGGCTTCTCGCTCGAACAGGGCATCTCTGTTGTGCGCAAAGGCAAATCGGGCGCCGAGGAAATCGTGCAGATGATGAAAGACTTCCGCGCCAATCCTCCCAAAGAGCTCGGAGGCAGCCCAGTTGTCACTATCAAGGATTACGCCGACCTCAACCTTACCGACGTGCCCTCAGGCAAAATCACCAAGATGGATATGCCTACTACTTCCAACGTGCTTCAGTACTTCACAGCCGACGGCTCGAAAGTTTCTATCCGTCCTTCAGGCACAGAGCCCAAAATCAAATTCTATATCGAAGTTCACGATAAGCTTGAGTCGGCCGACAAATACAACGAAGCTACCGCAGCTGCCGAGAAGAAAATCGAGGCTATCAAGAAGGATCTTGGTATCTGATTATTTGATTGATTGAATATGTTTTGAAATTGTTTAATGCGGTTGCCGTCAAATGTCGGCCCGCAGTTGCGGCCCGCATCTCCACGCAATGGTTTCAGCTCATAAAAAATCTTGACGCATTAAGCAATTTCTAACTCTTTAAATACAAAAAACAATGGATTTTATCACAAACGAAAAACTTACCATTGTCGGCGCTGCCGGCATGATCGGTTCCAACATGGCCCAGACTGTCTGCATGATGGGTCTTACCAACAATCTCTGCCTCTACGACGTGTTCTCGCCCGAAGGCGTGGCTGAAGAGATGCGTCAGTGCGGCTTCGATGACATCAACATCACCGCCACTACCGATCCCGAAGAGGCTTTCAAAGACGCTAAATATATAATATCTTCAGGTGGCGCTCCCCGCAAAGAGGGCATGACCCGCGAAGACCTTCTCGCCGGCAATGCTGCCGTTGCGAAAGAACTCGGCGAGAACATCAAGAAATATTGCCCCGACGTTAAGCACGTGGTTATCATCTTCAACCCTGCCGACATCACCGGTCTTGTAACCCTTCTCTACTCCGGCATCAAGCCCAACCAGCTCACCACCCTCGCCGCTCTCGACAGCACCCGCCTTCAGAGCGCTCTCGCAAAGCACTTCGGTATTCCTCAGTACAAGGTTGAGAACTGCTGCACATTCGGTGGCCACGGCGAGCAAATGGCAGTGTTCGCATCGCCCGTTACCATCGACGGCACTCCCCTCCTCGACATTATCGGCACAGGCAAAACCGTTAACGGCGTAGCGCTCTCCGACGACGAATGGGCAGCTATGAAGAAAGCCGTTACTCAAGGCGGCGCTGCTATCATCAAGCTCCGCGGCCGCTCTTCGTTCCAGAGCCCGGCTTACCTCTCGGTTGAAATGATCGCCGCAGCTATGGGTGGTCTCGAATTCCGTTGGCCTGTAGGCTGCTACGTGGCAAGCGAGAAATACCACCACATCATGATGGCTATGCCCAGCCGCTTGACCGACGACGGCGTTTACACCAAAATCGTTTCAGGCACTCCCACCGAAATGGCCGACCTCGACAAGAGCTACGAACATCTCTGCGCTCTGCGCGACCAGGTTATCGCCATGGGCGTGCTTCCCCCCGTTGAGAAGTGGAACGAAATCAACCCCAACATCCACTAATCAGTTTGTAACCCGATAAAAAATCGCGCTGAGAATTTGATTCTCAGCGCGATTTTTTATCTGACTGTCTCCTGAATGCCGACTTAGTAAGCAAACATAGGATAATCCTGCATCATAGTGTTTACTTTCTCGCGGACAGAGGCGATCTTGGCCGTGTCTTCGGGATTAGAAAGAACGGTGTCGATCATCTCCACAATTTCACCCATCATCGGCTCTTTGGCGCCGCGGGTGGTGATGGCTGGAGTACCTAAGCGGATACCCGACGTCTGGAACGGTGAGCGCGAATCAAACGGCACCATATTCTTATTAGCTGTGATATCGGCCTCAACGAGCGCTTTCTCGGCAACCTTACCGGTAAGATCGGGGAATTTTGTGCGAAGGTCAACGAGCATACAGTGGTTGTCGGTGCCACCCGAAATAATCTTATAGCCCTTATCGACCATAGCCTGCGCCATAGCGGCGGCGTTTTTCTTCACCTGCTTCTGGTATTCTTTGTATTCAGGTTGGAGAGCTTCGCCGAAAGCAACGGCCTTAGCGGCGATAACGTGTTCGAGCGGGCCGCCCTGCACGCCGGGGAACACAGCCGAGTCAATCAACTGCGACATCTTCTTGACGACACCCTTAGGCGTGGTTTTGCCCCAAGGATTCTCAAAGTCCTTACCGATAAGGATCACGCCTCCGCGCGGACCGCGAAGAGTCTTATGAGTAGTAGAGGTAACGATGTGAGCGTATTTCAAAGGATTGTCGAGCAATCCGGCCGCGATAAGGCCCGCCGGATGAGCCATATCCACCATAAGAATCGCGCCGATTTCGTCGGCTATCTTACGCATACGCGCATAATCCCACTCGCGTGAATAAGCCGAAGCGCCGCCCACGATGAGTTTCGGACGCTCGCGCAAGGCGACTTCCTCCATCTGGTCGTAGTCGACAAGACCGGTATCTTCCTTCACGTTATACTCAAGAGCGTTGAACATAAGGCCTGAGAAATTCACAGGGCTACCATGGCTGAGATGACCGCCATGGGCAAGATTTAGACCCAGGAACTTATCGCCGGGCTTCAGCACGCTCATAAACACAGCCATATTGGCCTGCGCGCCAGAGTGAGGCTGCACATTGGCATACTCAGCGCCGAAAATCTGCTTCAGGCGGTCGATAGCGAGTTGCTCGGCCTCGTCTACTACCTGACAGCCGCCATAGTAACGGTGGCCGGGATAACCCTCGGCATATTTGTTTGTAAGGCATGACCCCATGGCCTGCATTACCTGATCGCTGACGAAATTTTCTGAAGCGATAAGCTCGATGCCTTTTTTCTGGCGATCATGCTCACGCGCGATAATGTCGAAAATAGCACTATCCTTTTGCATAAGTAGGAATTTAGAGTGATTATTTTTTCTTTGTTTTCTTTACTGTCCAGCCAAATCGCCCTATCTCGGGGCCTTGGGCGAAATAGTGCCCATGGCTGTAATTGATGAGTCGGGCCGACGCAAGATCAAAGGCTCCTGTCGCGGGATCGATATATTTCTCGTCGGCTATCACGTTAAGCACCTCGGCGATAAACATATCGTGGCTACCGAGCGGAAGTATCGTTTTCACGCGACATTCGAGACTCAGCGGCGACTCCTCGATATAGGGGCAGGTAACAGCCACGCCCTTCGCCGGCGTGAGTCCTGTCTCCTTCCATTTATCGTAGTCGTGACCCGAGCGCACACCGCACCAATCGGTTGCGCGGGCCATATCCTCGGTAGTGAGATTTATGGTGAATTGCATGGTCTCGCGAATCAGCGGGTAGCTGAAACGCTCAGGGCGCACGGATATATAGACCATAGTGGGGTTGGTACACACCGTGCCGGTCCATGCCACTGTGATTAAGTTGCTATGATCAACATCGCTTCCGCAGCTGACGAGCACTGCCGGAAGCGGATAGATCATCGTGCCCGGTTTCCAGTTTTGCTTTGCCAATACGTAACGTTTTTTAGATTATATCGGCCTTTTTACCTTTCACCATGTTGCCGCAATAATGGCAGCGAATAGTCTGCGAGGCCGGGTCGACAACGTTAAATTTCGTGCGCATCGGCTCATTGTTGGTAATACACTTGGGATTGCCGCACTTCACTATGCCGATGATAGTCTCGGGAAGCACCACCGGGCGCTTCACCTTCACCTCATAGTCGTGAATCTCATTGATTACCGCCGTGGGAGCCACGAGGGCAATGCGGTTGATGTCTTCCTCGGGAAGAATCACGTCGGCGATTTTGATGATGCCTTTAGCGCCGAGCTTGTCGCTGTGAAGATTGTTGCCGATAGTCAGCTGGCCTGTGAAATTCTTAAGATCGAGAATTTTCACGCACTTGAAAAGCGATTCGGCCGGTATATGGTCAATTACTGTGCCGTTTTTCAAAGCAGCAACGGCAAGAGATTTCTTATCGTTTGACACCGTGGGTATATTTATGATGATTGTGTACTTATCTTTTACTTATCCATGCCGAGGGCAGATGTTATCAGCGCCTGACGCATATAGAGGCCGTTGCGCGCCTGCTCGAAATAGTAGGCTTTTGGGCTGTCGTCAACGTCGGGGTTGATTTCGTTTACGCGCGGGAGGGGATGGAGAATACGAAGATTGTCCTTCGACCCATCGAGCATATCCTTGCGGAGGGTGTAGAGGTCTTTGACGCGCTCATACTCGGCGTGATCTGAGAAACGCTCGCGTTGCACTCGCGTCATATAGATAATGTCGGATGAATTAATAACCTCAGGCGAGAAGTCGGTGTCGAGCGTATATGAAATTCCATGCTCGTCGCAGAACTTGATATATTCCTTCGGCATTTGGAGCTCGTCGCAGGCCACGAAGCGGAAAGTGGGATTAAAATATTTCATCGCCATAATCAGCGAGTGGACCGTGCGCCCGTATTTCAAGTCGCCTACGAGGGTAATCACGAGATTGTCGAGGCGCCCCTGGGTCTTGTAGATAGAGTAAAGGTCGAGCATCGTCTGCGAGGGGTGCTGGTTAGCGCCGTCGCCCGCGTTAATCACGGGGGTGTCCGTGACCTCGGTAGCGTATCTTGCCGCCCCTTCGAGGAAGTGGCGCATTATAATCAGGTCGACGTAGTTCGACACCATTTTGATAGTGTCTTTCAGTGATTCTCCTTTCGACGTGGATGTTGACTTGGCGTCGGAGAAACCGATGATACGCCCTCCGAGGCGATTCACTGCCGTCTCAAAGCTGAGGCGGGTGCGGGTTGACGGCTCAAAAAAGAGCGTCCCTACAACTTTTCCTTCAAGGATAGTCTGGTTGGGATGCTCTTCAAAATGTTTCGCGCGCTCAAGGAGATGTATGATCTGCTCCTTTGAGAGGTCGTCGATTGATACTAAACTATGCTGATTCATTGCACTGTAAGGGACAAGGGTGTTTTACAAATGCAAATATAGCAATTACTTTTCAGATATGCGTACTTATCCAACATAAATTGTTGGGTAAGTTCATCGATTATTTTGCATCATGCGTTTCCATTTGCCGTAGCCGAGCACCGCGACAACCGTGTATACCGCGTAAAGCAACGCGTAAGGATAAATGTCTTTATATATGTAAAGCCCGACGCAAACGCCGTCAACCAATATCCAGGCTATCCACTGCTCCAGATATTTACGGGCGAGCATCCACGTGCCCACAATGCTCATCGCCGTGGTAAACGCATCGGCCCATGGCACCGTGCTGTCGGTCGCATTGATAAGAAATTGCGCTATCGCTACCCAGAGAGCCAATGCCACGCATACCACAAGGGCCAGTTTTCGCAGCGGCACATGGCGTATCTCAAGCGGCCGTTCATCCTTCCGCTTACCGATACGTAGTTTTCCTGTCCATGCGAGATAACCGTATATTGCCATCAGCAGATAGTAGGCGCTCATGCCGAAATCGGCGTACAACCCCTTCCGGAAATACACAGTCATCGAAATCACGGGCATTATCACCCCAACAACCCATAGCTTGTGACTCGCGTGATACTCATAGTAAAGGTAGACAAGCCCTATCGCAAGCCCTAATACCTGTAAAACTATATCCCACATACGTTAGAAATTTATAGTGACCATTGCCATGAAGTTAGCGGGAGCCTGCGCGGCATATCCGGCATAGCGAGTGATTATTTTCTCGCCGCCGCTACCTATCGTGTATTCAGCAGCGGAGTATCCGTTGCTGAAATACTTCTCGCTGAAAACATTATACACCGACACCCCTATGCGTAGTTTTTTCAGTCCACGCAGATTCTTGAAGGTGTAGCCGGCGTGCAGGTCGGTCACGAAATATGGGTCTAAAACCGTCTCCTCCGATCCCGCGTTGTTCATATACTGCTTCGAGACGTAGTGCGACACTATCTGCGCGTCGATACCGCGATGGTGAAACGAGAACGCGTTGTTGAGGGTGAACGACGGAGAGAAGGCTATCGGGGTGTCACCACAATTTATGGTGATAGGATTAGTCCAGCCGTCCTCATAGATATATTCCACGAAATCGCGTATACGGTTACGGGAAATAGTCGCGTTGATTTGCCAGTCAAACCAGCTCAGCGGGCGCAGTGCCCCTTGCAGCTCAATGCCTGCGCGATAGCTCCGCGGAACGTTGACACTGAGTGCGTTGCCTGTATCTGACAACTGACCGGTAGTAACGAGTTGGTCCTTATAGTCCATATAATACAGCCCGAGGCCGACACTGAAAAGCCGCGCATCGTAGTTATATCCGGCCTCATAGTCAAATAGACGCTCTGCCGTAGGGTAACGGCCAGGGTCGCCGTCGGTGAAATTATCGCGCACCGGTTCCTTATGCGCCACGCTCCACGAAGCGTAGGCTCTATGCGCCCCGTTGGTCCAGTTCACCCCAGCTTTGGGGTTGAAGAAATTGTATAGCTGATCTACATTAAGTTTCGTCAACGCGCCTATATTCCAGTCGTAGTTATCGCTCACGCCATTGATAGTATAATCGATATGACGATACTGAAGATCGAGATACGCCGACAGACCTGACCCGAAATCATAATTAGCCCGCGCGTAGAAGTTGGCGTCCCATTTCTCCCCTCGGTTACGGTAGTATTCCTGGCGGGGATTGATCGGGCCTACATAATTACGCACCCAGTCGATTTCCCCGAAATGGTTGCCTTGAAAATAATTGACGGCTGCCGACGCCGTAGCGTCCAATCGTCCGTAAAGATAACGCAGCGTCACTAATCCCCCGCCGAAATGATTTCGGTTATATTTCAGGCGCACAAGGTCAGATTTAGTGATTTCAGTGCCGTCGGGCAAGAAATATGGTTCAAGGCCATATTCCACAAGCGTGCGCTTTGTCTTATACTGATTGTAATATCCGTTGTCGTCGGTATAATGCAATGCCGCCGAAAGATGCCACTTATCCGAAAGGTGCTGACTCAGCAGAAGTTGGAAATGATGCTGAATAAAATTGTCAGTCTGGTCGCTATAAAATCGCGTCGACCCGTCGGAAGCCGTATAACGGCCGCAAGGGTTGTATCGACGGCCATAAAGCGCCATCTCCTCCTTCGAAGCATAATCCCACGCCATATAGGTTTGCTCCTTGCCGCCAAAGGCCACGAATTTAATCGATGTGCCCCCGGCGCTGTAAGCCAATTGCCCGAAATAGCTCCATAGCTTAGAGAACGCGCGATCGATATATCCGTCAGACCCCACATGGCTCAAGCGGGCGTCGATTGTCCAATGGTCGCCAAGCAAGCCTGAGCCTACCCTAAGCGACTCCTTATTAGAATTATACGATCCGTAAGAGCTCGACAGCTCGGCGTAAGGACTTTCCGACGGAGCGTCGGTAATCATATTGATACTCGCGCCGAACGCGCCCGCGCCATTTGTCGACGTGCCGACTCCGCGTTGTATCTGTATGTCGCGCAACGACGAAGCCAAGTCGGGCATATTGACCCAATACACGCGATGACTTTCAGGATCATTGATAGGTATACCGTTGGCAGTCACATTTATGCGAGAGGCATCAGAGCCTCTTACGCGCATCGACGTGTAGCCTATTCCGCCGCCGGCATCGCTCGCCGCCACTATCGAAGGGGTCAAGCCAAGAAGATAGGGAACGTCGCGGCCGGTGTTTGATTTCTCGATTTCTGATTTCTCGACGTTGGTGAACGCTATCGGCGAGCGCGATGACGCGCGGTTGGCCATCACCTCAACTTCGTTCAGTTTAAGACTCAATGAATCTGCCGCCGCTTCGCTCTCGGCGCCGTACACTGGTTGAAACGCGCATACAGCCGCCGTGGCTGCTGCGATGCGAAGCGCTGTCGCGCTTGCGCGGTTTTTTCTTTTTACCATAGTTAGTTAATTTCTCTACGCCGGTATTACCCGGATCAGGTTCTAAGGTTATGATCTCAGCGTCGCTGTCGGCAACGCACACCTATAACTAATTTCGGCAAACTCTTTTTGCCGCCGCAAAGTTAAGAAAATTTTCTGATTTACCTGCGCAAGCCTGTCGAAAGATTGACTATGAACGTAATATTGAGTAACTTCGCGTCGTCAAAGCAATAACAACAATGAATCAAGACGTTAATTTCATAGACATCGAGAAGGAATACAATGCGCTGGTCGACAGCGGCGAGTTCAACGAAGCTGTGCGACTGACGGGGGAAGCTTTAGCCATATCCGATGCCCAATGGACCTCGCTGGTCAACGCGCATCTCCCTGCCGTCGACGCCCTTTGCGCAAGCAACCGTATCGGGGCCCTTCACGCCGAAGCCCTTTTTATGGCCGGAGCGGTCGACACCTGCTTCTCAACTTCCATGCTCATGCTCATGCGCTCTGGCGGGAGTCTCACCGACTCGCTGCAAGTTCAGGAAAGTGTCTTGAATATACCGCTTTACGCGATTCTGTCGCTTAACAAGTTTATGGAGCGATGTCAGGCAAGCGGCGCTCTCGACGATTTTCTCTCCGATCATGCCACCGCAATAATGATTCTCCTCGCTTCGATGCTATATTCGCTTTACGCGAAAATCGGCGAGGCCGATCCCGCTTTTACCGGACTCTATGACCTCCGCGGAAGCCTCTCCGACATGATAGCCGGCGACTTGGTGCGCAAAGGTGATATAAATATTAATGGCAAGGTAATCAATTCTGATGACTACCTCGCCATTATGGGTGATGTTATAGGCCGAGCCAGAGCTATTGGCCTCTTTGTGATCGAGTGATTAGAATAGCCAAGCGGCTGTCACAGTCCAGGTGCGGTTCTTGCTGTCATACATAGCGTCGTTGCCCGAGACTGAATTTGAGATACCGAGACCGTAGTTGGCCGCAACCTGCAGGTGGTTGAAAAGCTGAACGCCGAGGCCGAAGTTCCAGGCGAAGTCGAAGCTCTTGTTTTTAATCGAGTTTTCGATGTTCTTCTTCGAGCAAAGGAACGAGAAGTCGGGGCCTGTGGTGACAAACGGAGCCACGATTTTGCCGATACCGGGGAGACCGAGCTTGTATTTCAGGTTGAGGGGAATATCGATATAGCTGCGGGTCTTATGCTCGTCGCCGAATTCTATCGAGCGGTTGGCGTAAAGCACCGATGCGTCCATGCCGATGCCGATAATGGGGGCGGTGAACTCTGCCATGATACCGCCGGTGAAACCGGTGCGGTTGTCGGAGTTGAGCACTTCTTTGTCAAAGCTAAGCTTGTTGATAGTCGCTCCGGCCTTGATACCGAAACGGAATTGCGCTGATGCGGGCACAGCCACAGCCATAATCAATGCTATAGCCACAAGAATTTTTTTGAACGATTTCATACTGTTAAATGGTTGAATATTTCTGACTGATGCAAAAATACGCATTTTTCGCAACATAATCCCGAAAATCTTCAAATATTTTCTTATTGAATGAGAAATTTCGTAACTTTGTTGTAGATATACCAATTGACAAAATGACATCTGAAGAAAAGTTACAGCTCGAAGAGAAGGTTATCGACATGCTCCGCATGGTCTACGACCCGGAAATCCCGGTCGACATCTATAGCCTTGGTCTCGTATATAAAATCGACATCGACGACGACGCCCATCTCACCGTCGACATGACCATGACAGCCCCGTCGTGCCCTATGGCCGACTTCATCATCGAGGACGCCCGCATTAAGCTCGAATCAATCGAAGGCATAAAAAGCGTCACTATCAACCTCGTGTTTGAGCCTGAATGGAATAAAGACATGATGAGCGAAGAGGCCAAGCTTGAGCTCGGCTTCCTTTAAGCTCCTCGCAGCCGATGAAAAAAGCATACTTCATATCCGACCTTCACTTAGGCGCGCGTTATATTATTAATGAACACGCGCGTGAGCGGGAGATAGTCAGCTTTTTGAAATCTATCGCCCCCGATGCGGGCGAGCTATATCTTGTCGGCGACATACTCGACTATTGGTTTGAATACAAGACGGTGGTGCCTCGCGGCTACGTGAGATTCTTCGGCCAACTCGCCGAAATGGCCGACGCCGGCGTGAAGATAACCTGGCTTATCGGCAACCACGATATATGGCTGTTTGACTATCTCCGCGACGAAATCGGCTTGACTGTGGTCGACGGAGCTTTGCAGAAAACCATTCTCGGCAAAAACTTCTATATAACCCACGGCGACGGCGTCGGCAAGCTCGATTTCGGCTTTAAGTTAATCAGATCTATTTTTCGCAATCGTGTTTGCCAGAAACTCTACTCAGGTATTCACCCCCGCTGGACAATACCTTTTGCCCACGGTTGGTCGACCCACAGCCGCGCCAACGACAGCGACCCGGCGTTCAATCCCGCCGACGACACGATGATACGTTTCGCCCGCGAAACGCTCGAAACCGACCCCTCGATCGACTTCTTCGTTTTCGGTCACCGCCACGTGATGTTCGACGAGAAAATCGGCCCCCATACCCGCGCTGTGATTCTCGGCGACTGGCTTACAAATTTTTCATACGGTGTGTTCGACGGCTCGAAATTCGCCCTTTTACGCGTTGATTTTAGCCTTTTGTAAGACAAAATAGCGATTTTAACAAATTTTTATAAAATCCGCCTTTTGTATCGTAAGTATCATAATACGCTTTATATCACTGTATTAACACCGCACAATCGACCATTCACCCGATTTGTTGTTTCAAAAATATGTTTCTAAACATATAAAAAGATTTGGAAACACCCCATCAAAAGGACTACCTTTGCATCACAAACCTAAAACAATCTTTTTTACCTTAGAAATTGTACCTATTGGAAACCATAAAAAGGAGCGTCGTGAGATGCTCCTTTTTATGGTTTATACTCTCCCCTGGCCGAATATGAAGTGCGATAAGATTTTGTTTTTCATCCGCAATTCATTAATTTTGCATTGTAAATCATCACTTACAAACCAATCATTCTATCCGCACTTACAATTTAAGCCCAAATTTTCAAGCAATGGCCTCTAACAGTATCTACGGAATCATCGTCGCAGCCGGCAGCGGCAACCGCTTCGGCTCGAGAACACCTAAACAATTCTGCGACCTCGGCGGCAAGCCCCTGCTTTTCACCACCATCACGCGGATGGCCGATGCTATCGGCCTCAGCAACATTGTTTTGGTTATCGACAAGAAGATGGACCGTTTCTGGCACGACCTATGCGCTCAACACGGGTTCGACTCCCCGCGGGTAGTATACGGAGGCGCGTCGCGCGGCGAATCGGTCAGCAACGCACTCGATTACCTATACCATTCAGGAGCCGATCCCGCGTCTACAGTCATGATCCATGACGGAGCGCGTCCATTAGCCACACCCAGTCTCTACAAGTCGCTAACAATCATCCCCGCAGACTCCGACGGCATTATCCCGGTCGTCTCGGTGACTGATTCCCTCCGCTCGCTCGTCGACGGTAAGCACCACAGCACCGACCGAAGCAAATACGTCGCTGTGCAGACTCCGCAATCCTTCCGCCTCGGTCAGCTCCGCGACGCCTACATTCGCTGCGGCGCGATGGGATACACCGACGACGCGTCGCTCGCCGAAGCCGCCGGGCTTCGCAAAATACGCCTCTCCCCAGGCGAGCCGTCGAACATCAAAGTCACCAATCCTATCGACCTGGCTATAGCCGAAGCGATTCTCAACCAGAGCACCCGACACGACCGATAGCCCCCCCCTCTTCGTAAATCCCCCACCACCCGACTGCCGTGATACCTCTTCTGCGAACTGATGTGAAATACCTCAAAGGCGTAGGCCCCAAGCGCGCCGAGCTCCTCGCTTCGGAGTTCGGCATACGCACGTATCACGACCTCCTCCACCATTTCCCTTCTCACTACATCGACCGCTCGCAGATCTACCCCATCGCCTCGCTCTCCGGCGAGATGCCCTACGTTCAGATTAAGGGTCGATTCGTTTCCTTCTCCATTCAGGGCGAGGGCGCGAAGCGGCGTCTCGTAGGGCTGTTCTCCGACGGCCGCGCGACAATGGAAATCGTTTGGTTCAACCGTATCCGCGAGCTTCAGGAGCATTATCACGTAGGCAGCGAGTACATCCTCTTCGGCAAGCCCTCCAACTTCAATGGCCGCTGGAGCATGGTGCACCCAGAAGTCGACACCAGCTCTTCGATCGGGGCCACGCAGGGTCTACGGGGCATTTACCCCCTGACAGAGAAAGCCCGCAACCGCGGCATCAATTCCAAAACGTTTTTCACCTGGGTGCAGACCCTCCTGAGCACCCTCACCCGCCTCTCCGATCCCATCCCCCCCGACATCATCGCCCGGTATAAGCTCATCCCTGCCCTTCAGGCCCTCCGCATCGTCCACAACCCCAAATCAACCGCCGAGCTCAACGCCGCCCGCTTCCGTCTCAAATTCGAGGAGCTGTTTCTCCTGCAGCTGAATTTGCGCCGTTACAGCCGCTCCCGATCAAGGGTGCTCAACGGTCAGCGTTTTCCCCATATCGGCAACTACTTCAACTCTTTCTACTTCAATCAGTTGCCGTTTGAACTCACCGGAGCCCAGAAGCGAGTGATCAAGGAAATAAGGGCCGACATGGGGTCAGGCCGGCAGATGAACCGTCTCCTGCAGGGCGACGTCGGCTCCGGCAAGACTCTCGTGGCCCTGCTATGTATGCTTATCGCGCTCGACAACGGCTGCCAGGCTTGCCTTATGGCGCCTACCGAGATTCTCGCCACTCAACATTTCGAGACCATCTCGCGCATGGTCGCCCCTATCGGCGTCAACGTCAAGCTACTGACCGGCTCCACTCCCAAAAAGCAGCGCGACATTATCGACGAGCAACTCGCCGACGGCTCACTCCACATCCTTATCGGCACCCACGCCGTGGTCGAAGAGCGCGTTAAATTCCGCAACCTCGGATTCGCCGTTATCGACGAGCAGCATCGATTCGGCGTAGTTCAGCGCTCGAAGCTCTGGGTCAAGAACACAACCCCGCCCCACGTGCTCGTAATGACCGCCACGCCTATTCCCCGCACCCTCGCCATGACCGTCTACGGCGACCTCGACGTCTCCGTGATCGACGAACTTCCCCCTGGCCGCAAGCCTATCGTCACCCTCCTCCGATACGAAGACCGCCGTTTCGACGTCTATAAGTCCATCGGCGCTCAACTCCGCGCAGGCCGTCAAGCCTATATCGTCTACCCCCTGATCAAAGAGAACGAGAAGCTCGACCTGAAAAGCCTCGAAGACGGCTATCAGACCATCTGCGAGACCTTTCCGAGCTACCGAGTGGCCTTTGTTCATGGCCGTATGAAACCCGCCGAGAAGGATTACCAAATGAACCTCTTCGCCACCCATAAGGCCGACATCCTCGTGGCCACAACCGTCATCGAGGTTGGCGTAAACGTCCCCAACGCCACTACTATGGTAATTGAAAACGCGGAGCGATTCGGCCTATCCCAGCTTCACCAGCTCCGCGGACGTGTGGGCCGAGGCGAAGGCCAGAGCTACTGCATACTAATGTCTAAACACGAAATAGCCCGCGACACCCGCAAACGCCTTGAGCTCATGACCTCCACCACCGACGGCTTCCAGATCGCTGAAGCCGACCTCAAGATGCGAGGCCCCGGCGACCTCGAAGGCACCATGCAGAGCGGCATAGCCTTTAACCTCTCTATTGCCAACCTCGCCACCGACGGCCAGATCGTTCAGATGGCCCGCGACGCGGCCGACTCAGTTCTCGACCGTGACCCCTCCCTCACCCTCCCTGAGAACCGCCTGGCGGCAATGATGCTTTCCGCGATTTTCAATCGTCAGATCGACTTCTCGCTGATAAGCTGACGTTAAAAAAACTAAACCAAAACCATGCTATACAACATAAAAACCTCGTATCTTGCTGTTCATCACCAAGATAAGGCACAACACAAATTTAACATTCATTCGCTATATTAGCATTTTTTATAACTTGCGATGGCTGCGCGTCGCCGTTTTTTTACTAACTTTGTAACCGGAAGCCCGAAAGATGCTTTCCTTACAGGTAAAAAACACAGCAAATAATGGAAAAATCTCTTGTCATCATAAAGCCCTCCGGAGTGCAGCGTTGCCTCATCGGGCCTATTATCGAGCGCTTTCAGCTTAAAGGCCTACGCATTGCTGGCATGAAAATGATGCAGCTCGACGAGAAAATCCTTCGCGAGCACTACGCCCACCTCGTCGACCGCCCGTTTTTCCCCTTGATTCTCAAATCGATGATGGCATCCCCGGTTGTGGTCATGTGTCTCGAAGGCCTTGATGCCGTTGCTGTGATCCGCTCCATGACAGGCGTGACCAACTCCCGCCTTGCTGCCCCAGGCACTATCCGCGGCGACTACGGCATGAGCGGCCAGGAAAACATCATCCACGCCTCCGACTCTCCAGAGAACGGTCTCATCGAGGTGGCTCGTTTCTTCAAGCCCGACGAGATATTCTCCTACGACACCGTTGCGGTCAACTTCACTTACTCCGCCGACGAACTTTCAAAATAGATAAGCGGCTCCTATTTCATAGCCCCTTAAACCTAAAATACTAACATACAGCTAAGCCCGCCCTGGTTAAGGCACTTAGACTGAGCTAAACATTAATTAAAATGCTTTTTAATTCAATAACCAAAACATTCCTTCTAATCTCTTTATCCCTCGGATTCTCCGCCTCTCTCTCTGCCCAAAACTATCAACTCCCCGGCGCCCATGCCGCTCAGCACCGCGATCTTATCGCCGGACAGGTAAACATCGGCAACAAAATCAGCACCGATGCGACTCAGGCCTATATCGACAACCTCTTTGAAGAGGAAGAAGAGCCTGAAATGGACATCTTCGAGGAGGGCTGGAATTCGCGCCTTGTCAACCCCTACAACGCAAGCGAAGTACCATATACCGCCAAAATCGACGTCAGCGACTTCGCTATGCCCCACCCCGGATACCTCACCTCTCCCTATGGCTACCGTAAACGCTTCGGCCGTATGCACAAAGGCGTCGACATCAAGCTAAACGTCGGCGACACTGTCCGCGCGGCTTTCGATGGTCGCATCCGCCTTACCAACTTTGAAGGCCGCGGCTACGGCAACTACGTGATTGTCCGCCATAACAACCAGCTTGAGACCGTCTACGGCCACCTCTCGAAATTCCTCGTGAAGCAAGGCCAATACGTTAAGGCTGGCGACCCGATAGCCCTCGGCGGCAACACCGGCCGCTCTACCGGCCCCCACCTCCACTTCGAGACCCGCTATATGGGCTATGCGATCAACCCCTCTGCGATATTCGACTTCGCCAACCAGACCGTCCACACTGATATATACACCTTCAGCAAAGACACATATCAGAATGCGCGTAACTTCGACCCCGCTGCCAACTCCGCTTATGCCGCCGAGTATCGCCAGCAGCATCCCGTCAAGTACGACAACACTCCCTCAACCAGCGGCAAGGGAAAAGGCAAAGCAAGCAAATCTAAAACCGCAAGCAAAACCTACACCGCCCGCAAAGGCGACTCCCTCGCGAAAATCGCTTCGCGCAACGGCACTACCGTGCGTCAGCTATGCAAAATCAACGGTATCAAATCGAGCTCAAAAATCAAGCCAGGCCAGAAAATACGCCTCCGCTAATCGCTCGGTTTCACTTTCCAACCACCATAAAAATAAGGATGCTCCTAAGAGCATCCTTATTTTTTTCTCCACTTATTTATTATTAGTCGGCCAAGGCCGCTTAAAGTAGCAGGCATTTATAAGTTATAAAACTCCGTAAACGCGTGCGTCATATAGACGGCGTCGATAGTCGAAGCCGTTTCGCGGACCGAATGCATGGCCCATTGGGCCGCGCCCACATCCACGCCCCTGACTTCGTATTGCGAAGTGAAAATATTACCGAGCGTTGACCCTCCAGCCGAGTCGCTGTGGTTGACAAAATACTGGCAAGGCACCCCTGCGCGTTCACATATAGAGCGGAACACAGCCGACGAGTCGGCATCGGTCATATACTTGCAGTTGGCATTGATTTTCACTACCGGACCTCCGCCGAGCACCGGATGATTGGTTGGGTCTTGTTTCTCAGCGTAATTGGGATGAACGCCGTGGGCATTATCAGCCGAGATCATGAACGAATTGGCCGACGCGCGTTCAGTGTCGCTCGTTGTGGCGTCGAGAGCTTCCTCTATGCGGTTAAATATTCCGCAAAGCACTGGCGAAGCCGCCCCCTGCTTCGTTCCGCTCCCTGTCTCCTCGTTGTCGAATATCGCCATTACGCGGGTCATCTGCTGGAGTCTGTCGCTTTTGCTCGACCCTATCATTGCGGTGAGCGAGCAATGCACCATCTCGAGATCATCGATACGTCCTGAGGTAATAAACTCATTGTCAAACCCTACTGTCATCGCGGGGGTAGTGTCGTAAAGCATTACGTCGAAATCGAGTATATCCTCAGCCGCGACGCCGAGCTCGCGAGCGATCGCGTTGAGCAAGAAATTCTCCTTCTCGCAGGCGTCATTGACGATGGCGCATACTGGGAGCATATCCTTTTGTCTCGACAACTTGTTCCCCTCATTCACCGCGCGGTTGAAGTGAATAGCAAGATGCGGTATAGTCAACAGCGGCCGCGTGAATTTCAGAAGTCTCGACTCAGGGTGGAGCGGGTCGTCGGAGCGGAGTATCACGCGCCCCGCAAGCGAAAGCGGGCGGTCAAACCATGTGTATAATATCGGACCGCCATATACCTCGGTGTTGAGTTTCAATATATTGCCGTCGGTTATCATCTCTGCGTTAGGCTTAACGCGGAAACCGGGCGAATCGCTGTGAGCCGATATGATTTTATATCCGGCAGCCGGGTTAGTGCCTACGATGAACGCGAAGATTGCCGAGCCGTTCTTTGCGGTATAGTATTTTCCCCCCGGCTCCAAGTCCCATTCGTCGCGGAGATCGAGCCTCTTGAATCCGGCTTCATCGAGGCGGCTCGCCGCCGTGGCTACCGCCCAGAAGTTGCATGGGCTATCGTTGAGGAAGTTTATCAGATCGTCCGCATGTGCGCGGACATCTTCTTTGGTTACTGCGGTATTCATGGTTGATATAAGTAGGTACGTTTGATATTCGGTTTGTTCGGGAGCAGCATCATCTTTACCGCCGTCAGTCTCCTCCGCTTCCCCCTCAGTCTCCTCGTCGGCTGCGGCTCCCGACCTTACCGGCACCGGGGCGCCTACCGCGCGGCGAGCCTCGTCGAAGAGGTCGAGCAATTCGGGGGCGAAATTGAATATATCCTCTGGATCGGTCGGTCTGAACGTCTCATACCAGCGGAACTGCCTGAGGTAGAAAATAGATTTCTTCGCGAGATACAGTGGCGTTACCGTGGCGTTGGTCTCGCTCCAAAGCTTCATTCGGCTTATCGTGTTGTTCTTGAAGTCGGCGGCGAGAAAACTGCTCTCAAGATTTGTCACTTTGTTGATAGTCGAGTCGTTCTCTTCGGGGAACGTGATGGCCTCTACATTACCGTTCACGTCGAGGTGGTTGAGATGTCCGTCGATAAATTGCGCTATCATCTCTTTTCCCGCGAGCTGATTGAAGTAACCGTCCTCGATTTTTTCGGCCATGAGCGAATTTGAAGGCACCTTTGCCCAATCGGCTGTCGAATCATTGAAATGAACCTGTATCAGATCGCCTGTGACCTGGCGGTTGTCGCTCCATACTATTGGCGAATAGTTCATCCAGAGCATCGAGTCGCTCGATACCATTGTCATAGAGTCGCATACGCCCTGAATATCGGCCTTGAAGAATCTCACCCTCGGAGCGGCTACAACGTAGCGCACCGTGTCGGGCTGAAGCTTTACGCCGTTGCTTCTCGTTGGTTTGGATGTGGGGGCGGTGTTAGTTTCGGGGAGCTTTCTCTGCGGGTCAATCTTGGGCAAATCGGCTATTGATACGATACCGTAATCAAGCACATCGTCGCTGATGCCGAGACTCTCGCGTCGTGTCGTCGCGTCGCCGAGGTCGGGCAGGCGCATGATTGCGGAAGCGCCGTCATTAATCATCTTGTCATCTATGCCTATCGAAGTGTCATCGGCATCGGCTCCCTCCACGGTATTGGCCATGGATTGTGCCTGAGCCGCTTTCGTGGAGTCAACGAGTATGATGACGCGAAATGCCCTGATTGTGTCGCCGTGGAGATGTATCGAATCGCCCTGCGAATAATCAACCGCATGCGCGCGGCCGGTGACGAGAGCGCTGTCGATCATCTCGTCGTAATATCCATAGTCGCCGTAAAGTATGGTTTTGTTCTGGTAGTCGTTAATGATTATGTTGCCGTAGCCTATGCCAATGCCGGTCTTGCGGTTATAATTCAGAGTGTCGCCCACGAGCGTGTTTCCGTTGTTCGCAGTGACGAGCGAGCGGTCGTAGAGATCTACCTGCCCCGTCTCGGTGTTATACACTCCGTCGGTTGTCTCAATCACTCCGTCTCCGTTGACAATCGTCGATTGAGTTGTCAGCTCGGCTATGTGCGTGGCCGTGTTGTAATAGAGCTGATCGGTCGAGATCTCCAGGGTATCGTTTTTCGAGAGGCTTGTAAGATACACATCGTTGACAAATACCGCTTCCTTCGTGGTGGGATTATACTCCCCTTCCCACGACGTAAGCCTGTTCTTATCGTCGATAAGCTGACCGCCTACATCGTAATAGCCCAAGTCGAGGCCGAGGTCGTAGTTGAAAATATCGGTCAGGAGTGTTACTTTTCGGTTGCGCAGTTTCACCTTCTTCCCCGGGTCAGCGTAAAGTGTGGCTAACTGGAGCGAGTCGCTGTAATAGAGTTGATCCGCATCGATAAAGAGCGTGTCGCCTTGACGCATCTTGACGTTGCCAAACGCTTCAAACGACCCCGACTTTTCATAGAAATGCGCGCTGTCGCAGTACATATTCATGCCGCCGCGACGAAAATGCACGTTCCCCATAAGTATCTGATAGTCGAGATTGGTGTGGGATGATAGCGAATCGGCTTTTTCGAGAAACACCTTTCGGAGGTCGCCGCGGTTGACTTTCGGTATCTGCGGGCGTATGGGCGTGCGGTCGTCCCTGGCGTTTTCAAAGCGCTTATGGAGTTGCGCCGTCGACGGCTTAGGGTTCTGCGCCATCAACGGTATCATGATTGACAGAAACGCCAATATGAACGTAGCTGTCAGATATGAAAACAACCTTCTCTTCATCTCATTTGACCCTCGTCGTTAGCTCCGCGCTTAATTCTTGCGGAGTTTGAGCCAGCCTTGATGCTGAAACTCGCAGTTGTCCCAGCCATCCTCTATGCGGATATATGTGTCGTTGATTTTCTTCGCGAGCCAGTTTTTGAGCTTCTCCGCGCGAAGCGAGCTTTCATACATCCCTTTGATAGTCTGATAATCGTCCGATAGATTGGCCTTGTGCGACGGTATGCGGCGCGTGAGTTTCACTATCGCCACCATGTCGCGGTCACGCTTGGGGTCCTTCATGATGAAAGCCTCGGAAATCTGTCCCGGCTCAAGCGTGTCGACCACCTTCGCTACCTCCTGCGGGAGTTCGCTCATCTGGAATTGGGTTGTGCCCGACGCGTCGTTTATCATCACGCCTCGGCTGTTTTTCGTGTCCTTATCCTGCGAGATAAAGGGTGCTGCTTCCTCAAATGTGAATTTGTTGGCGATGATGTCGGCCCTTATCGAGTCAAGTCGACCGATCGAACGCTTCAAGTCAGCGTCCGACACGTGAGGGCGCAACAATATGTGGCGTGTGTTGACGCGCTCGCCGCGCTTCTCTATAAGCTGAATTATGTGGAAGCCATACTGCGACTCTACGATTTTTGACACCTTCTTCGGGTCGTTGAGATTGAACGCTACGGCGGCGTATTCCGGATCGAGATGGCCTCTGCCCATGAAACCTATTTCACCACCGCGCTGGCTGCTGCCGGGATCTTCCGAATAAAGAATCGCCAAAGTGGAGAAATCGCGTTCCCCTTTTGTCACCTGGTCTGAGAATTCGCGCAGACGAGCTTTCACGTCCTCTATCTCCTGGCGCGGTATATCAGGGTTAAGCGTGATTATCTGTACCTCTACCTGCATTGGTATCGTGGGTATCGAATCGGCAGGCAAGCGGTCGAAATATCGGCGCACATCCGACGGAGTCACCTTTATATCCTTTGTGATCGAGCTTTGCACCTGCTGTATACGATACTGATTGCGCATCATGTCGGCCATTTGCTGCTTATATTCGAGCAACGGCATCCTGACGTATTCCTCAAGTTTCTCTTTAGTGCCGACGTCGGCGATGATAGCGTTGATGCGCTGCTCCACTTGCTGCTGCACCATCGACTCCTGCACCTCGATCGTGTCGAGATCGGCCTGATGAAGATACAGCTTCGCGATAGCCAACTGCTCTGGAATAACGCAATAAGGGTCGCCGTTCACGCTCTGGCGATCGTATAGCATACGCTGATATTCCTCCTCGATTTCCGACTTGTATATAGGCTGATCGCCGACAACCCAAGCCACTTCCTCAACAATATTGTTAGCGGTTTGAGCCCATATCGCCGTCGCTGAAACCGCAACGCCGACAATCGCCAAAGTTAACTTCGTAATTTTCACTGAATTATTACAATTAAGTTCATAAACGCCCCGCATCCGCGGAACCTACTTACACTAATAATCTACAAATTTAAGCAAAAAATCCGAAACAACCCCCTCCCCCTCCAAAAAACTTCATCATCGCCCCACCCCCCTGCACAAATCTCAACCTGGGGGTTCGTAAATATCGCGCGCACGTCTTCAGCCCCGCTAAAGAGAATCAACCCGATCACCAAATATCTCTTTATTACTGGGTGACGGCTTTTTCCGTCAGAAGCATCCACCCCTGTGCCCCCTGACTTTCAAGCAGATATGGAGCGTGGGGCTTCAGCCCCACGAAAGAGAAACAACCCGACCAGCACATATCTCTCTATTACTGGGTGACGGCTTTAGCCGTCAGAAAGCACCCACCCCTGTGCCCCCGCCCAATAGTGCTGCACCATGTTACAGCCTCCTAACTTTCAAGCGAATATGGTGCGTGCGTCTTTAGGCGCACGAAAGAGAAACAACGCGATAGCAAAACATCCGCCAGTAGGGCTGCTTCCATGGAGCAGCCTTAATCCTCACGCACCTTAACTAATTATCAATCAACAGGATGCTCCGTGGAGCATCCCTACCGTTCGAGGACACAACGCCTCACAATATTGCTGATGGAACAAGTCTGTGTCAACTTCACTACTCTCTCGCACAGCCAAAAAAGTGCGCTCCATATCCCCTTGCACAACACACACTAATGCGCGAGTCGCAAGCCAATATGGGTGTCAGCGCCCGATTGACCACCATCCTTTCGACCCGTAGTAATACAGTTAATCCAGCCGTAACATCCCCCACGATACACGCGCCAAGAGCCTGACGAAGGACCCTTAGGATTTGTGGAGGAATGGGAGGAATAGGCGTTTTCGTCGTAAAAGTCCTCGCACCATTCCCACACGTTGCCACTCATATCGTATAGACCAAGCTCGTTGGAATCCTTAGTTTTAACTGAATGAGTTTTATCTCCACTGTTTTCATAGTACCAGGCCACGTCGCCGAGATTGTCACTGCCGCTATACTTATAGCCTCGCGACTTCGAGCCGCCCCGGGCGGCGTACTCCCACTCCGCCTCCGTAGGCAAGCGGAAACGCTGACGCGTAAGGGAATTCAGCTTACTGATAAATTCCTGGCAGTCTTCCCAACTTACTCTTTCGACAGGAAGATAGTCTCCTTTATAATAACTCGGATTACTACCCATCACAGCTCTCCAAAGCGCCTGCGTAACCTCCGTCTCCCCGATCATGTAGTCGGAAAGCGTTACGCTATGAACAGGTTTCTCATCATTGCCGCCATCGTTACTACCCATCATGAATGTGCCGCCTTTTACCGAAACCATAATGAAGCTAACATTTTTAAGTTTATAGGTTTTGTTTCCTGTCAAGGGATCGGTAGTTACGGATACAGACGGCGCTGAAGAGGATGAAGTTTGGCGGTTATTGTCTCTCTTGCGCTTGCCTGAATTAGTCGAGCCGCCGTTGTTATTTGGTTTCGGCTTTGTGGTGGTTTGCTCTTGTTTTCGTCTGTCCTTAGGCGGGGCGGCATCGACGGTGACGGTCAGGGCGATTATAGTGGCTAATATCGTCAATATGCAATAGGTTCTTTTCATTGGTCTATCTATAGGTAGTTGTGGTAATATATAAGCTAAAAATATTTCTCACAAATATACGAATAAATTTTAACCCCCACAACAAATTGACAGACAACCGATAAGGTGCAACTCAAACAGCTGTGTGGCAATCAGATATGAAGCGTGGGGCTTCAGCCCCGCGAAAGAGAAACAAGTATGTGGCAACTTCACTACTCTTCCGCACGCTCGAAAGAAAAGTAGGCATTGCATCCTCAAAGAGTAGGGCTGCTCCATGGAGCAGCCTCAATTCCCACACGCCATAATCTATTATAAATCAAGAGGATGCTCCGTGGAGCATCCCTACCGTTCGCGGACACAACGCCTCACAATATTGCTGATGGTACAAGTCTGTGTCAACTTCACTACTCATCCGCACGTTCCAAAAAGAATCAGGCGTCGCAGCCTCAAAGAGTAGGGCTGCTTCCATGTAGCAGCCTGCTCCCCCTCGCACCATGATCAATTAAAAATCATTCGTCAAAATCGATAAAAAATGAAACAGCGCAGAAGCCTCGGGGCAACTGCGCTGTTTCTGAAAAAAGGATATGTAATGAATTACATGTTCTGGAGTTTGAAGTTAACGGGAAGGGTGAACCATACGTTCACAGGCTGACCGTTCATCTTACCGGGGTTGAACTTCGGAAGAGTCTTAACCACGCGAACAGCCTCTTTGTCGAGGTCGGGGTCCTTACCGCGTACGACCTTCACTTCGCCGATTGAACCGGTTTTGGTAACGACGAACTGAACTACCACGCGACCCTGAACTCCGTTCTCTGCGGCCATCTGGGGGTACTTGATATGCGAACCAAGATACTTCATAAGTTCAGCTTCACCACCGGGGAAAGTAGGCATCTGCTCTACAGAGGTAAACACCTTGTTCTCCTCGATTACCGGGGGAGGAGTTTCTTTCTTCTCCTCTACGATTACCTCATTCTTGTATTCGCGTACAACCTCGAGGTTATCAGTACCCTGGTCGAAGTCCACGCTACCGATAGCGGTTGCTGACTGAGCCATTTCCTCATTGGTCTTAACCTCAGTAGCCTGATCGTCGGTAACGATTTGGAATTCGGTGAACTGTTCAGTATTAAGAATCTCTTCGGCGAGTGCCTGGGGAGCTTCAGGAATCTCGGGCTCCATGATATTCTCGGGAGTGGTGTCCTCCTGCTGCTGGGCTTCGAGCTCAGCGAGAGCCTGCTGCTCGAGAAGTTTGAGGCGAGCGAGCTCAGCCTCTTCGCGCTCTCTCTGCTTCATTGCCGAGTAGAGGCTGTAGCCCCATCCGGCGAGAAGGATAATCGCGAGACCGACAACAGTCCAAAGGAGGGCCATGTTGTGGCGTTTATCCGATTTCTGGCGAAGCTTATAGGCTCCGAACTCCTTGTTCTTGCCTTCAAAGATAATATCGGTCCATTGTTTCGATGAAAGATCTACGTCTTTTGCCATTGTCTTACAAATTTTAAAGGTTAATAAATCTATTCATCAGTCGGCGATATTGTGGGTCTTCTTGTAGTCGTCAAGAATTACCTTATCATCGTCAGAGAATGTACTGATACGATACTGGGTGATAGCGTTGATCTGCATCTCGTCGAGCGCTGAGATAAGTGATTGCCAGGAAGCGCGGTCAGTAGCCTTGATTGATACCTGGGCGCTCTGGTAGTCAGTCTTATTGTTAGCGATTTCGTCGCGCTTGGCGTTGAACTCTTCGTCGGTGAGACGGCCTTCACGCCAAAGCTTCTTCTGCTCTTCAATAGCTTTCACAACTGAAGCATTCTTTTTGCGAAGGATTTCGCGAATGCCGTGGTACTTAGCGTCAGCTCCCGTGCCTTCGTTGCCGATAAACTGAACGACCTTAAGAGGATTGGCGATTTCGTTGCCGTTAACGTCGTAGAATTTACCGTCTTTCGTAGTCACCTGGCCTTCGTAGTAGTAGACAACGTCGTCGAATTTGCCCTGGTCGTTCGACTTGATCGAGCCGTCTTTGTCGCGGTTGGTGTCGAGGATAAGGGTAATAGCGCGGGTGTCGGCTACTTTTTCAGCGTTGTTCTCCTGCTGGCTTTCGTCGGGAGGAGCGGGAAGCATGATGCTGAGGGTCTGAGACTTGATCATCGTGGTACAAAGCATGAAGAACGTGATCAAGAGCATGTTCATATCCACCATGGGAGTGAAGTCCACGTGGATCGACATCTTTTTCTGGGCGCCTTTTTTCTTTTTGCCGCCGTCTGATTGTTCTATTTGTGCCATTTGATTAGTCGTTTTCGGTTTTGAGTGCGGTCATCACGGTGAACTTGTTCATCTTGATGTCGCGGAGATTGTTAAGCACGTCGGCAACGAGATCGAACGAGGTAGTCTGGTCGGCCTTGATGGCGATACCTTTACCTGTACGCATGATGTTGTCGGAGAGTTCAGGGTTGTCAGTGTCGCGGATCGCGCTCATCCAAATCTGGAATTCGTTATACTCTTTGCCTTCTTTGGTTCTGACGGTCTTCAATGGAATACCTGAACGAGGGTCGTTAAGGTTGCTGAGCACCTCATCCTGCTGAGTCTGGTCGAGGTTGAGGAAGTTGTGGAGCACCATCATGGGCACGCCGAATGTTCCGATTTTGCTGAACTTCTCGATGTCGGCTTCTGTGATGCCGGGGTTATGACCGCTCTTCTCCTGGAAACGCTGCGCAGCGATGCGAAGCACCTGCTTGCGGAGGTTTTCAGTGCCCCATTTGCCGGGATCGTCGGCAGGGATGTCGGGATCTGCTTCGCCGGTGATCGAAAGATATACCTTGGGGGTTTTCTTAGCGTCGTCCGAAGCGACGAGGATTTGCGCCAGGTTTTCGATAGGCACAACCTCATCCGATACCGATGGGGGGGTAATAACCTGAGTCGGCTCCTTCTGGAGGAAGGTCGAGGTCAACATGAAGAAAGTAAGCAAAAGAACCGTAACGTCCGACATGGCGGTCATGTCGATGAGCGTACTTTTTCTTTTTACTTTTATTTTTCCCATATTTTCAGATTAATTATCGTTTTTGTGAATGTATTAATTAATGTGTAAATAGGGGATTAGTGAGTTGCGGCAAATGTTTGTACGATAGTGAAGCCGATCTCGTCGATTGCGTAGGTGAGTTTGTCGATCTTGTTAGTGTAGTAGTTGTAAGAGATAACGGCGAACGCACCGGTTGCGATACCGAAGGCGGTGTTGATAAGTGCCTCAGAGATACCGGTTGAAAGTTCGGTAGAGTCAGGAGCACCTGATGCGGAAAGAGCCTGGAATGACTTGATCATACCGATCACAGTACCGAGAAGACCAACGAGTGTACCGAGAGTGGTGAGGGTAGCGACGATGGGGAGGTTCTGCTGGAGAGAGGGCATCTCAACTGCGGTAGCCTCTTCAACTTCTTTCTGAAGGGTAGCGATTTTCTGCTCTTTAGAGAGAACGGTGTTCTTGTCCATTTCGTCGTAGCGGTTGAGGGCAGCGTAAACTACTGCGGCAACCGATCCGCGCTGTTTGCGGCAAAGTTCTTTTGCGCCAGCGATATCGTTTTTAAGAAGGCTTGCCTTAACGCCGGCAACGAATTTGGTGATGTCGCCTTTGCCTTTAGCGCCAGAGAGAGCGATGTAACGCTCAACAGAGAGAACGATAACGGTGAGGAAGAGAGTTTGGAGGATAGGCACGATGAAACCGCCCTTGTAGATAGTACCGATAAGGTTCTGGGGGTGAGCTTTGCCTACGATTGTCTCATCGGCGAAGGCCATTGAATGACGGCCGATACCAGAAAGCTGGCCGAGAGTCTCTTCATCGAGGAAATGAGCGGGATTACCGAAGAGGAAAAGGAAGAGAAGAACAGCGATGACCAAGCAAGCGAGAATGATGAGGAACGCGTTTTTAACGCCGCCTACGTTGTTACCGGGCTTGAGGTCTTTCTTTGCAGCTGCTGAAAGCGGCTGGGTAGCATTGGGCTTTTGAGCTTCCATAAATAACTTTAAATTAATTTAAGGATTAATAATGATTGTTGATTGTTTTGTATTTTTTGTTTATTTTTTTCGTGTCAAGTCAATTGAGAGCCGCTTTTCATGCCCTGCGCCGAGGCGCTGGGGCGGACGCTGTCGATTTCGACGGCAAGATTGTTTCATTAAGATTCCAGACCTCAATAAAACGGAGCTGTTTTTCTGGTAATTATTTTTCCATGATATTATGCTCTATGGCTGATTTTGGCCATACTTTCGCGAAATCTAACCGCAAAATTATCTTTTTTATTTCAATCAGCAAAATTTTTGGCCGCAAAAAATCGCGCATTTCGCCATAATTGATTTTAAAACATATCTTTTTTCTGATACAATAGTTTTATTGGGTCTATCTTCTACCTTTTTAACGAAAAAATACGTAAATTTGCGCTTTCCGACATCGGTACAATTCTCGGCCGGCGACGCCGACCGCCACCCCGCCAGGCACACATATCCCCGACAACATCTAATAGACACTATATGAACCACAATCTGTCAATCACCAAAGGCATCGACCTCAAAATCGAGGGCAAAGCCGAGTCGGCCGCGGTAGCCGCGGTCGTCAAGCCTACCCTCGCTGCCATTGTCCCCGACGACTTCCCCGGTTTCAAGCCTAAGACCGAAGTCAAGGAGGGCGACGCCGTGGGCGCCGGAGCGCCCCTAATGCGCGACAAAGCCGACGACCAGATCAAGCTCGTCAGCCCGGTCAGCGGCATAGTCAAAGAAATCGTCAGAGGCGAGCGCCGCAAGATCGAGCGTATCGTGATCCAACCCTCGGGTGCGGACGACACCGCCTCAGCGCAACTCCCCGGAAACTCCCCCGAAGAGATTAAAGCGTTTCTCAAGCGCACCGGGCTGTGGGCGATGATGCGCCAGCGCCCTTACGACATCGTGCCGTTGCCCAAGGCAGCCCCCCGCGACATCTTCGTCACAGCGATCGACTCGGCTCCCCTCGCCATCGATCCCGCCGAGTACCTCGCCGACAAGACCGCCGAGCTTGAAGCGGCCGTGACCATGCTCTCGAAACTTACCTCCGGAAAAATTTACATAGCGCGCCGCGCGGGCAGCTCGCTACCCGACATCAAGGGCGCCGACATGATCGACGTTTCGGGTCCGCACCCGTCGGGCAACGTCGGGGTGCATATCGCCAACATCGCTCCCGTCAACAAGGGCGAGACTGTGTGGACTATGGATGCCACCACCCTTTGGCGCATTGGCGTCGCGGCATCGACAGGCGTGGCTCCCGCAACCGTATTCGTCACCGTGGCAGGCTCTGAAGTCGCTACCCCGCAGGTGGTTGAAGCCGTGGCCGGATGCGACATATCTTCCATCGTGGCAGGCAATTTGAAGCCGAGCGACGCCCATCGGCGCATCATCTCAGGCAACGTGCTCACCGGCGTGAAGGTAGGGCTCGACGGCTTCCTCCGATACCCCTACCGCCAGGTGACAGTCATCCCCGAGGGAGACGACGTTGACGAATTCATGGGCTGGGCCTCGCTCTCCCCCAAGAAGATGAGCTCCAGCCGCACCTTCCTCTCAGGCCTCTTCGGCGGGACTTTCAAGCCCGACGCGAGGCTCAACGGGGGGAGGCGCGCGTTCATCATGTCGGGTGAATATGAGCGCTATATGCCGATGGACATAATGGCCGAGTATCTGCTAAAGGCGATCATCGGACGCGACATCGACCAAATGGAAAAGCTTGGTATATACGAGGTTGCGCCTGAGGATTTCGCATTGGGCGAGTATGGCGACACGTCGAAAATCGAAGCGCAAAAGATAGTGCGCGAGGGCCTCGATTACCTGCGTAAAGAAATTGAATAATGACGGATAGGCCCAAAAATGTCGTCATTTTGTATTAAAGTACGAAACACTTACATTTTTAACTCCTCGAAACAGTGAAAGCATTAAGAAAATTGCTTGACAAAATCAAGCCTAATTTCGAGCCCGAGGGTAAGCTCCACGCGTTGCACTCGGTTTACGAAGGCTTCGAGTCATTTCTGTTCACGCCCCGGACAACCTCGTCGTCGGGGGTGCACATCCACGACAGCATGGACAGCAAGCGCACGATGATAGTCGTGGTGCTCGCTCTCATGCCTTGTTTATTGTTCGGTATGTACAACGCTGGCTACCAGCACTGGCTGTCGATGGGGGCTACCGAGTTCCCGTTCTGGACGCTGATGCTCTACGGCCTGCTCGCCGTGCTGCCTAAGCTGCTGACATCATACATCGTAGGCCTGGGCATCGAGTTCATCGTGGCTCAGATACGCAAAGAGGAAATACAGGAGGGATTTCTCGTTACAGGTATCCTCATACCTCTTATCTGCCCCGTTGAGACTCCGATATGGATGATAGCAGTGGCCACGGCCTTCTCGGTGATATTCGTCAAGGAGATATTCGGCGGAACGGGCTACAACATCTTCAACGTGGCTCTGGTGACGAGAGCATTCCTATTCTTCGCCTACCCCGGCGCGATGAGCGGCGACGGCGTCTTCATCCCCGTGAAGCCCATATTGGGGCTCGGCGAGGGCGCGACGGTCGACGGCTTCTCCGGAGCCACTCCTCTCGGCCAATTCGCCACAGGAGCCACCGCCGACACGCTTACCAACTCTGTCGGCGAGCACATATCGACCTGGGACCTCTTCCTCGGTCTCATACCCGGATCATTCGGCGAAACCTCTACCCTATGCATACTCATCGGCGCGGCCATACTTCTCTTCGCCGGCATAGCCTCATGGCGCATCATCATCTCGGTATTTGCGGGAGGAGCGGTGATGTCGCTGATTGCCAACTGCTTCGCGTCGCCGCTCTATCCCTCGGCCTCGCTTAGCGTTGCCGACCAGCTCTGTCTCGGCGGATTCGCGTTCGCGGCCGTGTTCATGGCCAGCGACCCCGTGACAGCGTGTCGCACCAACATAGGCAAATATATCTACGGTTTCCTGATCGGGGCGATAGCGATAATCATTCGCGTATACAACAACGGCTATCCCGAAGGCGCGATGCTCGCCGTGCTGTTTATGAACGCGATGGCCCCGCTGATCGATTATTGTGTAGTACAGTCCAACATACGACGTCGCCAACGCCGTCTAAAAACATCCAACAGCAATGAATAAGCAGAGCAATACTTATACAATAATATATATCGTGGTTGTGGTGCTCGTCGTAGGGTCGTTGCTGGCTTTGACCGCAATGTCGCTCAAAGACCGCCAGACCGACAACGCCAACGCCGACAAGATGCTCCAGATATTGAAGTCGGTGAGAGTACCAGTCGAGGACAACAACGTGATTGAGTCATTCAACAGCCACATTACCGAGATGCTGATAGTCGACGCCGAAGGCAACACAGTGAAAAAAGCCGAAGGCTTCGACGCCGAGATATTCAATATCGACGTGGCCAAGCAGAGCAAACTCGCCGCAAGCGAGCGCCAACTGCCGGTGTTCATATGCCAGACCGACGACGCGGGCACAAAATACATACTGCCAATGTCTGGCGCCGGACTTTGGGGCCCGATCTGGGGCTACATATCGGTCGACACCAACGGCTCAACTATCTACGGCGCGTATTTCTCCCACCAGGGAGAGACCCCGGGCCTGGGAGCCGAAATCGAGAATCAGCCTTTCCAGAAGCGTTTCAATGGACTTAACCTCTTGAAAGACGGCAACTTCTACCCTATCGAGATAATCAAGACCGAGGCCGATTCGCTTAAAAATCAGGTTCAAGGCGTGTCGGGCGGCACAATCACAAGCAAGGGCGTCGGCGAAATGGTAGACAACTGCCTCGCTCCCTACACCAAATATCTTGACTCGCTCGCCCGCCAGTCGTCAAACAGCAATAAACAGTAAGCACCATGGCAGAGAAAATTAAGAACAAAGACGTGTTTTTCAACCCATTCTCGAAAAACAACCCAGTAATCGTACAGATTCTCGGCATCTGCTCAGTGCTTGCCGTGACAGCCAAACTTGAGCCAGCCATTGTGATGGGCCTCTCGGTAATCGCGGTGCTCGCTTTTGCCAACGTCATTATCTCATTGATACGCAACACGATACCCACCAACATACGTATTATCGTACAGCTTGTGGTCGTAGCCGGCCTCGTGGTGATAGTCAATCAGTTGCTCTTGGCCTACGCCTACGACGTCGCCAAGCAACTGTCGGTGTTCATCGGGCTGATTATCACCAACTGTATATTGATGGGTCGCCTGGAAGCGTTCGCCATGGCCAACCGCCCCTGGCCCTCGTTTCTCGACGGCGTGGGCAACGGCATCGGCTATGCGCTGATACTCATAATTGTAGGATTTTTCCGCGAGCTCTTAGGCAGCGGCACGTTGCTTGGACACCAGGTAGTGCCCGACAGCTTCTACGAAGCGGGCTACGTCAACAACGGCCTTATGATTCTGCCCCCTATGGCGCTTATCATAGTCGGCTGCGTGATATGGGTTCACCGCTCCTACAACAAGGATATTGATTAAACACAAACTGTCACAATGGAAAATTTCAATATATTCATACGCTCGATATTCGTCGACAACATGATATTCGCCTATTTCTTAGGCATGTGTTCATTTCTGGCGGTATCAAAGAATGTCAAAACGGCGTTTGGGCTCGGCATTGCGGTCACGTTTATGCTGACGATCACGCTTCCGATCAACTACCTGCTTAACACCTACGTGCTCCAGGAGGGCGCGCTGAAATGGCTCGGCGCCGAATATGCCGACGTCGACCTCAGCTTCCTTTCGCTCATCATGTTTATCGCGGTGATAGCCTCGATGACACAGCTTGTGGAAATGGCGGTGGAGAAATACAGCCCGTCGCTCTACGCGTCGCTCGGCATCTTCCTGCCGCTGATCGCGGTAAACTGCGCAATCCTCGGCGGCTCGCTGTTTATGCAACAGCGCGATTTCCCGGGCGTCGGCACGGCATTATGGGCCGGAGCCGGTTGGGGCCTCGGGTGGCTGCTCGCGATCACCGCAATCGCCGCTATCCGCGAGCGTCTCGCCAATTACTCCAAGATACCGAAGCCGCTCCAGGGCGTAGGTATCACCTTTATACTCACCGGCCTTATGGGCATAGCGTTCATGAGCTTCTTAGGAATCAAGATTTAGCACCGTTATGTTATCAGAACTCATTATATTACAGCAACCGATCATGCCGACACTCATATCAGGCGTGGCGATCTTCCTGTTAATCACGCTCCTGCTCGTGATTATACTGCTCGTGGCAAAGAAATATCTTGTCAAGAGCGGCAACGTGACTATTAATATCAACGGCAAGAAAGATGTGGAGGCACCTGCGGGGAAGACTCTCCTGTCGACGCTCGCCGACCAGAACATCTTCCTCCCCTCGGCCTGCGGCGGCAAAGGCAGCTGCGGACAGTGCAAAGTGCGCGTGCCGGAGGGTGGCGGCGAGATTCTTCCTACCGAAACTGTTCATTTCACCCGCAAGGAAATCAAGGATCACTGGCGACTGGGGTGCCAGGTGAAGGTGAAGGAGGATATGAAAATCGATGTGCCTGAATCGGTGCTCGACATCAAGGAATGGGAGTGTGAGGTTATCTCTAACCGCAACGTCGCCACATTTATCAAGGAGTTTATCGTGGCTCTACCCCCCGGCGAGCACATGAATTTCATTCCCGGCTCTTACGCCCAAATCAAGATCCCCCCCTACTCGATGGACTACGACAAGGATATCGACAAGAGCCTTATCGGCGAAGAGTATCTGCCGGCATGGGAGAAGTTCGGGTTGTTCACCCTTAAGTGCCACAACAACGAGACGACTGTGCGCGCCTACTCAATGGCTAACTATCCCGCCGAGGGCGACCGCATTATGCTGACGGTAAGAATCGCCACCCCGCCGTTTAAGCCGAAGCCTGAAGTTGGCTTCATGGATGTGATGCCCGGCATCGCATCGAGCTATATCTTCACGCTGAAGCCCGGCGACAAGGTCAGAATGAGCGGACCCTACGGCGATTTCCATCCGATTTTTGACTCAAAGGCAGAGATGATGTGGATAGGCGGCGGCGCCGGTATGGCACCCCTCCGCGCCCAGATCATGCACATGACCAAGACGCTTCACACCACCGACCGCGTGATGAACTATTTCTACGGTGCCCGCGCCCTCAATGAAGTGTTCTATCTTGACGATTTCCTCAAGCTTGAAAAGGAGTTCCCCAATTTCAAGTTCCACCTCGCGCTCGACCGCCCCGACCCGGCAGCCGATGCCGCAGGCGTCAAATACACTCCCGGATTTGTGCACCAAGTAATTTACGACACATATCTCAAGGATCATCCCGACCCTGAGGATATCGAATACTATATGTGCGGCCCAGGCCCTATGAGCGCCGCCGTCAACAAGATGCTCGACTCGCTCGGCGTGGAGCCCGAAAGTATCCACTACGACAACTTCGGAGCGTAATCTCCTAAGTTACCGATAAGTTAGCCCGACCGCAATATCGTGTAGCCGGGCTAACGTCGTATTATGGCTTATGAATCTCGGGGATAAGCGGCGGATTCATGTTCGAGGTACCCCCATTGGATACATGAATTATCAAGAAGTGATTATTTATGGAATAAACTTATTAGCGTCGTTTCTCTTTCGTGCGCCTAAAGACGCACGCTCCATATATGTTTGCCACACGTTTTGCTTGCGGCGACACTTCGACACGCTCCATAAGATGCGCACTTCATATCTGATTGCCCCACTAAAAAAGGGGTTAAGGAGATTAAGGTTGAGATGATAGTTAGGAAGGCTGAGAGGCTTTCAGATGGCAGTTTGACGGATTTTATCACTTTTTGCGAAATATTTTCCACCATTTTTCATAATTAGTCATAGTAATTTTGCAACCAGAAAAATATACAAATTCAATAAATCAATAGTCATGAAAAAATTAATCACGGCGGCTGCGGCCCTAATGCTCTTCGGGGCTTCGGCGTTCGCCAGCCACACATTGACAATCAACGGCTCGCCCGTGGATAAAGTTGTCAGCAAAATCACTTTCGACGGTGATAACGTGGTGCTTCATTACGACGACAACACGTCGGACACTCACGATATGGAAGCCGTAGAAATCCACAACATACAGTTAAGCTCTATCGAGGGGTTGGAAACAGGGGTTTTCACCGGCGTTGTCGGCAATCAGATGATTGTGGAAGGCCTCGCCAACGGCACAGTCGCAGAAGTGTATAATCTTCATGGAATAAAATGCGCCTCGGCTGTAGCCGCCGACTCGAAAGCCGTAATCGACCTCTCAGGCCTCAATCAGGGCGCTTACATTCTCCGCGCCGGCAACCAAATCGTCAAATTCGTAAAATAATCAGAAGCCATGAAAAAATCAAATATTTTAATGCTTGCGGCCATCTGCGCTTTTGGCTCGGCTTCTGCCCAAAACAAAGCGAACATCACGCTCAACAATGGCTCGGTGGAATCGTACAACACCGCTGAGCTCCAGAGCATCGATTTCAACACCAACGGCAGCGTAACCGTCAATCCGCTCTCGGGCAACCCCACCTCCTACAACGGTAACATCGCTCGCATTTCGTTCGTGAAAAACACCATAGGCCACGTGGTGCTGACCGAAGCGGCCGGATGGTTTGAAACCACTTACGTGAAATGGGAGAACATGGCTGAAGCGGCGAGCTATGAGGTTTACGTTAAGCCCGCCGACGGCGAATACACCCGCATCGACAACGAGCTTGTGCGCAACTATGGCGCATACGGCCGCGCCGACATGGTAGGTCTTAAAGCAGGCGACTACGTGATGAAAGTTGTGCCCGTAATCAACGGCACTGCCGACGAATCGAAAGCCTCCGAAACCAGCACACTCTCGGTGAAGGCTCACGACCGCTCGGGCTTCGCCCACTTCAACTACAACGACGGTATCGGCGCATATAACAATGACGGCACGCTCAAAGCAAACGCCAAAGTATTTTACGTGACCGCCGAAACAGCCAAGACAATCACTACCGACGTGATCACCAGCGCGTCAAAAGGCACTACCGAAACATGCGTTGGTATGCAGGCAATCATTGGAAAATATGAGAAGGGCGCCGACTCAACCCCTATCGCTTTCCGTATCGTGGGCCGAGTTACCGATAGCGACATGGATGCGCTCAACTCTTCGGCTGAAGGCCTCCAAATAAAGGGTAAGAACAACAGCATACCTATGAACATCACTATCGAGGGTATCGGCGACGACGCCACTATCCACGGATTCGGTATGCTTATACGCAACTCGCTCTCAATCGAGCTCCGCAACTTAGGCATGATGTGGTTTATGGACGACGGATTCTCGCTCGACACCGACAACGCTCATATATGGATCCACAACTGCGACGTATTCTACGGACAAAAAGGCAGCGCATCGGACCAGGCAAAAGGTGACGGCTCTCTTGACACCAAGGGCGACTCGCAATATGTAACCATAAGCTACAACCGCTTCTGGGACAGCGGCAAAACCTTCCTTTGCGGCATGAAGAGCGAGTCGGGCCCCAACTGGATCACTTACCACCACAACTGGTTTGACCACAGCGATTCGCGCCACCCGCGTATACGCACAATGAGCGTGCACGTCTACAACAACTACTACGACGGCACAGCCAAATACGGCGTGGGCGCGACCACCGGAGCAGACGCATTTGTAGAGGCCAACTACTTCCGCAACTGCCCCCACCCCATTCTCACTTCGCTCCAAGGCTCAGACATACTCGACGGTGACGGCAAAGGCACCTTCTCAAGCGAGACCGGCGGCTCGGTTAAATCTTACGGCAACATAATGTGCGGCAAGTACTGGTATCGCCCATGGAGCGAGACCAACACCGTAGAATTCGACGCATGGGAAGCTCCCTCACGCGACGCGCAAGTACCCTCGTCGGTTACCGCCAAATCGGGCGGCGACACCTACTCAAATTGGGATACCAACTCTTCACTGATGTATGCCTACACGCCCGACGCGGCAGCCGACGTGCCCACAATCGTTAAGGGCTTCTACGGCGCAGGCCGAATCAACCACGGCGACTTCCGCTGGACATTCAACAACAACATCCAGGATAAAAACTACGACGTAATATCAGAACTCTCGTCAACACTTCAGAACTACGATTCATGGCTCGTAGGCTTCTATGGCCTGACAATCGGTAACGGCGGCAAAGGCTATACCAACCCCGGCGGCGACGCGACTGAGGGCGACGAATTCCCCCAAGGCAACGGTAACGCGGCCCTCGGCTCGGTAGATCCCGGCACAGGCGGCGGCGACGACCCAGTGGAGCAGGGCGAAGTACTCATCGGCAACGCCGACGGCTCATACTTCACTTTCGGCGAAGAGAACGCAGCTCAAATCGCGGCCTGGATAGCCGACGGCACCATAATCCTCAGCGAAGGCAGCTCGCACAAAGCCGATTTCACCAACGCCGACTATCCCTTTGACAGCACCGGCTCGATCCAGCTCGCCAAATCGGGCGGCTACGTGATATTCAAATGCCCCAGCCTCGCGACATTCAAGGCCAAGATGCTCCGCACCGGCTCTTACAAGACCTCCGTGCAGATCAGCACCGACGGCGGCGCGACCTATAAAGAGGTCGCTACCGACGCAAGCAAGAAAGGCGTGGTAGAGAAAGACTGGTCGTCGGTGGTAAAATCGAACGACGAGGTTTACGTCAAAATCGAGAATAACTCAACGGGCGGCCTCAACATCGTAGGCCTTACCATCATTCTCGCGAACTAATCGACTCACTCATCGAAATCACGAATTTTCGCAAGATTTCATATCTAAGAATGGGCGCGGAGCTGAATCCGCGCCCATTTTTTATGCCTGACATCGGAGCGGCTGAGAGAACACGGAGGAAAGCGGAAAAAAGAGGGCGACGAGATTATTTTGGATATTCGGGGAAAAGGTAGTAACTTTGTGAATTGAACACGAAGAAAAATCCTCAGCGATGAATAAATCTACAATAGCGGTTTTCGCGATAATCGGGGTGCTGTATGTGGCCATTTGCTGGTTTTACATCGATATACTCATACGCACGCACTCGGAGATAAACCTGCGCACGCTGCTGCCGATAGTGTTCTCCGCAATCATCATCTTCGTGCCGCTATACAAAAAGTATTTCAAGAAATAAGATTTCAGGCTCTCTCCAAAACCAACGAAATTGAGCGAGTATCTGCAACATATCGAATACCCGGCCGACCTGCGTAAACTCGACGCAGAGCTGCTGCCGGAAGTGTGCGCCGAAATACGCGAGTTTCTGATAGCCCAGCTGTCGGACAACCCGGGGCATTTTGCGTCGAGCATGGGCGCCGTGGAGCTGACGGTGGCCCTGCACTATGTGTTCAACACCCCCTACGACAAGATAGTATGGGATGTTGGGCACCAGGCTTATCCCCACAAAATACTGACTGGACGACGTTCGAGATTCGGCGAGAACCGCAAATATGGGGGTCTCAGCGGCTTCCCAAACCCTGACGAGAGCGAATACGACACATTCACAGCCGGCCATGCGTCGAACTCGGTTTCGGCCGCGCTCGGAATGTCGGTGGCCTCGACGCTCAAACAGGATGAGCCGCCGCGCCACGTGATAGCCGTTATCGGCGACGCTTCGATAAGCGGCGGCCTCGCCTTCGAGGGGCTGAACAACGCAGCCAATACCCCTAACGACCTGTTGATCATACTCAACGACAACGATATGTCGATCGACCGCAACGTAGGGTCACTGCACTCCTACCTCGCGCAGCTCAACACGTCGCCCGCCTACAACGCCTTCCGCTATAAGGTGTACAAGGGGCTGCGTAAGCTGCATCTGGTGAAGGAAGGAAGCAAAAGCTCGATATTGCGCTTCAATAACTCGCTAAAATCGCTCCTGTCGAAGCAGCAAAATATTTTCGAGGGACTGAACATAAGATACTTCGGGCCATTTGACGGCCACGACATAAAGCGAATAGTAAGGGTACTCAACGATATTAAAGACCTCAAAGGGCCTAAACTCCTCCACCTGCGCACGGTGAAGGGCAAAGGGTACGCTCCCGCCGAAAAAGACCCCGCATGCTGGCACGCTCCGGGCAAATTCGATCCCGAAACCGGGGAGCGGCTTAAGCCTAAAACGCAGCAGCCGCCTAAATACCAAGAGGTATTCGGCAAGACGCTCGTTGAGCTCGCGGAGAATGACAGCCGCATAGTAGGCATAACGGCGGCTATGCCCTCCGGCACATCGATATCAGAGCTGGAGAAGGCTATGCCCGACCGCACCTTCGACGTAGGCATTTCAGAGGGCCATGCCGTAACATTCGCAGGTGGCCTGGCCAAAGCGGGGATGAAGCCGTTTGTGGCGATTTACTCCTCATTTCTGCAGCGCGGCTACGACCATATAATCCACGATGTGGCGATAGCGCGGCTTCCGGTGGTATTCTGCATCGACCGCGCCGGCATCGTCGGGGAGGATGGAGTGACCCACCATGGGCTTTACGACCTGAGCTACCTATCGGCCATACCGGGAATGATAGTATCGTCGCCGTCGGACGAGATGACTCTCCGCAACCTTATGCTGACCGCCTCGCGACACGACGACGGCCCATTTGCCATACGCTACCCGCGCGGAAGCGGCAAGAACCTCCACTGGCAAAACGAGATGAGCGAACTCTCTATAGGTAAAGGACGCAAACTCGCGGAGGGGTCGGACGCGGTAATACTCTCGCTCGGCCCTATAGCCGACGAGGCAGCCAAGGCCATTGACAAGCTAAAAGGGAAATTCAGCGTGGCACACTACGACATGATTTTCCTAAAGCCTATCGACGACGAGATACTGCGGGAAGCCGTTGATAAAAACGCGCCGATATTCACGGTAGAGGACGCATCGATCCACGGCGGCTTAGGGGCCGCGGTAGCGACATGGCTATCTGACCACAATATCAACCGCCCATTGAAGCGTATAGCCGTTCCCGACGAGTTTATCAGCCACGGCACTGTGGCTCAACTCTATAAACAATGCCGACTCGACGCCGACTCGATAGCCGAAGCCGTAGAGAAGACGCTAAGCGGAGAAGCGACCGAAGAAACAATAAATCACTAACTAAACACCACCGCCGCATTGCGAATCGTAATAGTAGGGGCCGGAGAAGTCGGCCAGCATTTAGCCAAGTTGCTCTCGTCGGAGGAGCAGGATATAATACTTGTCGACAACGATGCCGACAAGCTTGCCCGCATCGACTCCAACTACAACCTGATGACCCAGATAGGCAGCCCGTCGTCGTTCGCCGCTCTAAGAGAAGCCGGGGCCGACGAAGACTGCGACCTGTTCATAGCCGTCACCCCCTACGAGGATACCAACCTGATAGCTTGCGAGATAGCGAAATCACTCGGTGCGACGCGCACGGTGGCGCGAATCGACAATATCGAGTATCTGTCGACCGACCATCGCCAATTCTTTTTGCAGCATGGCATCAACGTGCTTATCTACCCGGAGTATCTCGCCGCCCTCGAAATCAAGACGGCACTGCAGCATCCCTGGGCGCGGCAATGGTTTGAGCTCCACAAAGGGGAGCTTATACTCATTGGCGTGAAGATCCGCGAAAACTCGTCGATAGTGGGTCAGATGCTTAAAGATCTTACGATGAGCAACCACAACTTTCACGTCGCTGCAATATCGCGCCGCCACGAGACCATCATACCTCGCGGCGACGACGTGATAAGCTCAGGCGACATCGTATTCTTCACCACTACCCCGGAACATGTCGACGAGCTGCGCGAATTGTGCGGCAAGCAGAACCGCGTGATGCGCAAAATCATGATCATGGGGGGCAGTCGCATAGCTGTGTCGCTGACCAGGATGCTCGGCTCGGAATACAAGATAAAGATTATCGAGGCCAACCTCGACCGCTGCCGCGAGCTGCCTCAGCGTTGCCCCAACTGCGATATTATCCATGGCGACGCCCGCGACAACGATATTCTGATCGACGAAGGCATCGAGGAAATCGACGCTTTCGTGGCCTTGACCGAGAGCTCCGAAACCAATATCCTTGCCTCGCTGTCGGCCAAAGAGTTCGGCGTGCCTAAAACGATAGCCGAGGTTGAGAACATACAGTTTATCTCTGAAGCCGAAGGACTAAACATCGGCACCATCATCAACAAGAAGCTGCTCGCGTCGTCTAAGATATTCCAGATACTACTCGCGGAGGACTCAGAGTCGTCGAAATTCCTTTCGCTGGCCGACGCCGAAGTCGCGGAGCTTGAGGTTAAGGAGGGGGCAAAGGTGACGAAAGCCCCGGTAAAGAATCTGAAGCTGTCGCGCGACATGACGATAGGCGGCCTCGTGCGCAACGGGCGCGGGGTGCTTGTCAACGGCAACACGGTGATTCAGCCAGGCGACCGCGTGGTGGTGTTCTGCACATCGGGCGTAATACACAAGATAGAGAAACTTTTCAATTAACCAATTAACCAACTCCTAAAAAACCGCAGAGAAGTGCCCACGTTTCGCCGACAACGCCGCTATATAAATCTCCCAGAGCTGTTGAGGATGATTTCGTTCCTGCTGATGATCAACGCGGGGTTCATGATCGTGCCTCTGATCACTGGTATATGCTACGGCGAGAGTGACGTCCAGGCGTTTGCATGGTCGATAGGTATTACGTTGGGAATTAGCTCCTTAATACTTTACTTAAATCATCCTCGCAGCAATGCGCTCGGCAAGCGCGACGGCATATTGCTGACTGCTTCGGTGTGGGTGGTCTTCTCGCTGTTCGGCATGCTACCGTTCATGCTTTCGAGCCTGCGGTTAGGCCCCGCCGATGCGTTTTTTGAGGCGATGTCGGGCTTCACGACGACCGGGGCGACCGTTCTCAACGACATTGAATCGCTGCCGAGGTCGATAATAATGTGGCGATGCATGATGCAGTGGGTAGGGGGTATCGGTATCGTAATCTTCACTATCGCGCTGCTCCCCGCGCTAAACTCAACGGGAGGCATGCAGATGTTTAACGCGGAGCTGAGCGGCGTGACCCACGACAAAATCAAGCCCCGAATCTCGCAGACGGCAATACGGCTCTGGCTTATCTACGCGATACTGACCGTCGCGCTGTGCCTGATATTGTGGGTCGGGCCGATGGAGTTTTTCGACAGTATATGCCACTCGTTCGCGACGGTGTCGACGGGAGGATTCTCCACTCGCAATGCGTCGATCGGAGCATGGGATTCGATGTATGTGCGCGTGGCTGTCATCGTGTTCATGTTTTTGGGTGGCGTAAGCTTCGTGCTGATGTACAGGGTGTCGACCGGGAAGTTCAAGCAAGCGATCCGCGACGAGAATTTCAGATTCTACGTAGGCATGATCGTGGCCGTTACCTTATTCATCACCGCCACATTGCTCATTACTCAGGGGTATTCCAATCTGAAGGAGCTGCTTGTCGACCCGATGTTTCAGGTGGTTTCGCTGATAACGTCGACGGGCTACACGGTTGAGAATTTGTATAACTGGAGCGAGGTGGTGATACCTATATTACTGCTGCTGATGTTCACCGGGGCCTGCGCGGGATCGACCTCGGGCGGCGCAAAAGTGGACCGCATCATCTATTTGTGGAAAAGCTCGCGCAATGAACTTCACCGCATGGTTTACCCCAACCGCTACTATCCGCTGACTATCAACGGCAAGCCGAAGTCGACCGAGATTATCGACAAGGTGACTTCGTTCCTATGGTTTTACGTCGGGATGATACTCGTAGGCGGCATCGTGCTTACGATATTCAACATACCTATTTCCGACGCGTTTTTCGCTTCGTTTTCATGCTTAGGCAACACCGGGCTCGGCTCGGGAGATTATGTCAGCTCGTTTGGCGCGCTCCCGGCGGGAGCGAAACTCACTATGGCGATGCTGATGCTGATAGGCCGTCTCGAGATTTTCACCGTGATCATACTTTGCACCCGCGCATTCTGGAAGAAATAAACCATGCCTGGCGGCGGCTCGCGAATCAGCCGAAGAGCTGACGGAAGGCTTCTTCAACCTTAGCTACCTCTACGACCTGTATTTTGAATTTGGAGGCGTTGACGCCTTTAAGGTTATGCTTTGGGATTATTATTTTCTCCATGCCAAGCTTAGCTGCCTCGCCGATGCGCTGCTCGATGCGGCTTACGGGGCGGATTTCGCCCGAGAGACCAACCTCTCCGGCCATGCACACGCCGCGGGGTATCGCCATATCGACATTGCTCGACAATACGGCGCAGATTACAGGGAGATCCATGGCGGGATCGGCGACCTTAAGGCCTCCGGCAATGTTGAGAAACACGTCTTTCTGTATCAACTTAAATCCAACCCGCTTTTCGAGAACGGCAAGAAGCATGTTCATACGGCGCGAATCGAATCCGGTGACCGATCGCTGGGGCGTACCGTAGGCCGCTGAGCTGACCAATGCCTGCGCCTCTATGAGGAAGGCCCTGATGCCTTCAACGGCCACGCCTACGGCGGTGCCCGAAAGCTCCTCGTCGGTCGGTGAAAGAAGCATTTCAGATGGGTTGGTGACCTCGCGCAGTCCGCGCTGACACATCTCGTAGATGCCGATTTCGTTTGTGCTTCCGAATCGGTTTTTGATGGCTCGGAGCAGGCGGTAGATGTGCTGACGATCCCCCTCGAAGTGAAGCACCACGTCGACGATATGCTCCAAGACTTTCGGCCCGGCTATCGCCCCGTCTTTGTTGATATGGCCTATCAACAGCACCGGCACACCGCTCTCTTTAGCGAATTTGAGCAATCGGGCGGCTCCCTCGCGCACCTGGCTGACGCTTCCCGCGGGCGACTCAATAGCTTCGGAAGCAATCGTCTGGATCGAATCCACGATCAGCAGCTCAGGCTTGACGCTCTCGATGTGCTCAAATATGTTTTCAAGCGAAGTTTCGCACACTATGTAGCAGTTGTCTGACAGGCGGCCGATACGGTCGGCGCGCATCTTAAGCTGCGTCGCGCTCTCCTCGCCCGACACGTAAAGTATCTTACGGCTCTTGATAGAGAGTACGTTCTGCAGCACAAGGGTGGATTTTCCTATGCCCGGCTCACCACCCAACAGCACCATCGACCCGGCCACAAGACCGCCGCCAAGCACCCGGTTGAGCTCCTCGGAGGGCATGTGGATGCGCGGTTCGTCAATCGCCTCTATATCGCACACCTTAGTAGGGGCGCTCTTACGCATTCGCGAGGGGCCGATTGACTTTGAAGGGCCCGACGACACGCGCTCCTCAACCATTGTGTTCCATACGCCACATTCGGGGCAGCGACCTTCCCATTTAGGAGACTCGGCACCGCACTGCGAGCAAAACCATGCGGTCTTCAGCTGTTTCTTTGCCACTTTTATTTAATTGTTAGGAATTGTTTGACCTGAACAGCGACAGCGTTATAGCCGTGGCCATCGATACGTTGAGCGACTCCACGTGAGAGCGGTCGCGGGGATAGGGGGGGATGTAGAGCCTGTCGGTGACGCAAGCGGCCACTTCGGGGCTAATGCCCTGACCCTCGTTGCCCATGACGATCACCCCGGCGGTAGCCAATCGGCTTGCGTAGATGTCTTGGCCGTCGAGAAATGTGCCGTAGACGGGCATAGAGAGCTGCCGCAACGTGGCGGGGAGGTCGACATAATGCACCTCTACCCTACCGATAGCCCCCATGGTCGCCTGAATGACTTTGGGGTTATAAACGTCAACCGTGTCGGCCGAGCAAAGAATCGTGTCGACGCCAAACCAATCGCAGGCGCGGATTATCGTGCCAAGATTGCCGGGGTCCTGCACGCGGTCGAGGGCCACGACAAGGCGCCCCTGAAGCGACTTAAGGTCGAGGCAGCGACTGGGCATCTCAAATAGGGCAATCACCTCAGGAGGGGTCGACAAGGCGGTCATGCGCTCCATATCGGCTGTCGAGGCTTTATAAACCGCCTCAGAGCGCGCCGCGATATCACCGTTGGCCTCAAGCCACTTCGCGGCGGCGGCGAGCGCAACCATCTTGAATACGCCTGATAATTCCACGACAGCCTTCGCCCCCTCAATAGCAAAGAGGCCGAGCTCGCGGCGGCGCTTAGGCTGGCGAAGCGAGGCGAAATACTTTCGTTTTGCCTGAGATAAATCTTCTATCATTGCACGACATTTTACGAGCGCTACGTTGCGCGGAGTCAAAGTTACAAAAAATTACGCTAACATGGCGATATTATATGCCAAAATTCGTAACTTCGCGCTCAAATATTGGCAGCGGGCCGGCTCGTCGCTACCGCCTCGGCGCGGTAGAGGAAAGTCCGGGCAACGCAGAGCGCCGCACTCCCTAACAGCGAGCTATCGGCGACGGTAGAGACAACGTGACAGAAAACAACCGCCCGTAAGGGTAAGGGTGAAAAGGCGGGGTAAGAGCCCACCGGGCGCCGTGGCGACACGGCGTGCCGCACGTCTTGCGGGTTGCAAGGTCAAGTATACCGGCATTTAAGGGCTGCTCGTCCATTGCCGGGGGGTAGACTGCTACGGACCGGCTGTAAGTGGCGGCCATCGCGGCTTCCATACTCAGTCGGCCAAAGATAAATGACGGGCCCCGAAGGCTTTGGCCGCAGGGACATAACCCGGCTTACAGGCCCGCTGCCATTTTTTTCATCAACCTATGTAACAAATCTCCTATATCGCGCGTCTAATACATATATTATAAGCATTAACACATCCTCCAACATCATGAAATCAGCCATTATCCCGGTAATAGCTTTAGCCGCGCTTTCATCATGCACGATTAAAAACTCGTTTCAAACCAACGCCGACATCACAGCCAAAGGCCCGATCGTGACCCGTAATCTCCAACTCGACCAGTTCTCGACAATCGAGGTAAGCTCGGCCGTGGAAATCAAATACACCCAGCAGCCCGGCAACGTCACCGCCACGCTCTCATGCCCCGAGGACATAATCCCTTATTATACATTCACCGTAGAAGACAACAAACTGATTGCCAAAGCCAAAGACAACACCAACATCTACCTTAACAATATGAAGATCGTGCTTACGGTCAACTCTCCCGACCTGACTTCGATCAACATGAGCGGAAGCTCGGCCTTCACCGCCAAGTCGCTCACTACCCAATCGTTTACGATGGTAGCTTCGGGGGCATCTGATTTCAACGTAGGCTCGCTGTCGGCAACCGACGTTATGCTTACAGTGTCGGGAGCATCAGATCTCGATATCAAGTCATTGCAGTCGACCGGGTTTGAGCTTATAGCGTCGGGATCATCTGAATTTGAGGCCGACAATATCATTACCAAGGAGTTTAATGTGAATGTGAGCGGAGCGTCGGATTTGGAAATCGATAATCTCTCCGCCACGACTTCTACGATAATGCTTTCTGGCGCATCGGAGGCTAAAATCGCCGGCAAAAGCAACTCAGGCACGCTGTCGGCCAGCGGAAGCTCAGAGATTAAAGCCGGGAAACTGCAGCTTGGCGACGCATCGATCATCGCGTCGGGGGCCTCTTCTGTCAAGTTCAACGCCCAGCGAATTGTCTCACTCAATTCCACCGGCGGATCGTCGACTCAAAATTTACGATAAACCACTGCTTATTAGCAAACTACAATTTGCGGTGTTGAAATAAGCATTGTCAGGCGCGCTATCATATTTCGACGCGAAAGCTTTGGTTGAGCCAATGGCTATGGCCCGCATAAGGCTTAGCTTATAGACCGCGAAAAATTTTTTCGGCGAAATATTTTGGCGGAATAAAAAAAATGCTTAACTTTGCACTCGCAAAACGGCGGGATAGCTCAGTTGGTTAGAGCGTCGGATTCATAACCCGGAGGTCCCGAGTTCAATTCTCGGTCCCGCTACAGCGAAGGAGTCTTCATCAAGAGGACTCCTTTTTTCGTGCCATCCTCCGTGATGCCCTCAATATACCCTCGAATTGCCTGCCCATTGATTCACCCCATACGGATTCATAGCCCATTTTCCGACTAATTATCAAACCCCGGAAAATTTTCACACGCGGATCCAATAGATTTCCGCAGAATGAACATCTGAACAAAAAAACAAATCGATCAGACACAAAAAAATTGTCTCCACAAGTATGCGGAGACATAGGTTTTACCCTTCGGCATATAGCCTTATTGTGATAAGATATAGAATATTATTGCAAAGAAACGAATTATTTTTAGAATATACAAAAAGTTTTGCTTATTTTTACACAATAATTTTAAAAAATTGGCTATGAAAACGACTACATTAGGAATAGATGTTGGAACTAACTCTTTAGGTTGGGCTGTAACAGTGAAATCTGATGACAAAATATCATTAGTGGATGCAGGGTGCTACATTTTTCAAGATGGCACTTCATCTAATGGCGAAGAAAATCAGGGAATCGCAATTCGTACAAGTGCCCGTATGAGTCGACGACATTATTATAAGCGTAGACTGCTAAAGGTAAATACATTGAAGATTTTATCAAAATATGATTTTTGTCCAGCCATAAGCGAGGAAGACCTTAACCTTTGGCTAAAAAAGAAAATATATCCGATCCAAAACACAGAATTCATTAATTGGCAAAAGACCGATGAAAAAACTGATAAGAATCCTTACTATGATAGGGCATTAGTTTTAAGGGAGAAATTAGATTTAACGCTTCAGTGCAATAGATATCGTGTTGGCAGAGCATTGTATCATCTTTTTCAAAGACGAGGATTCCTTAGCAATGCGAAAAATATTTCAGCCAAATCTGACGGTGTAATCTACGAATCAATCGATAATATTTCAAAAAGCATAAAAGAATCTGGATGTCAGTACTTAGGTGAATACTTTTACCACATATACAAATCGCACCCGGCCGGAAAAATCCGCGGCGTGCATTACCACCGCACCAAGCATATTGAAGAAGAATTTAATGCTATATGCCGAACACAAGCTCTCTCTGAGCATTATGAGGATATGGTAACAGAGCTACATGATAATATTTTTAAATCACGCCCTAAAAAGTATAAAGGAAAAGTAGGACACTGCACTTTCGAGCCATCAAAAAAGATATGTGCACATTCACATCCTGATTATGAACGTTTCAGAATGCTTTGCTTTATTAATAATATAAAAATCAAATACCCCTCTGACTCCGAGTTCAGACCCCTGAATGAAGCTGAACGACGAGAAATAATCCCATTATTCTACCGCAAAACTTCTGACATTTTTAAATTTGAGGATATCGCGAAAAAAATTGCAGGCGAAGGCAATTATTCTAATAATACAGATGGCGACCCAAACCTCGTGAAGTTCAATTATAGAATGGCTACGACAGTTCAAGGCTCGCCCATAACAGCCTCATTAAGATCAATCTTCGGCGAAAATTGGGCTGAGGCAATAGAGTCACGATATAAAAAGCGAGCCAACAAATCACTTCAAAACATCGTAAACGATGTATGGCATGTCCTTTATTCGTTTGACTCCATTGAAATGCTTGCCGATTGGGCTAAGGAAAACCTCAGCCTCGATGAAAATGAAGTATCTAACTTTGTTAAAATAAAAACTAAAATCCACAAGCAATATGCCGCATTGAGCCTCAAAGCCATACGTAAAATCAATCCTTTCTTAGAAAAGGGCTTGAGATATGACGAAGCGGTATTTTTAGCCAACGTTCCCGCCACTCTTGAGCAATGGGATAATCGCGACAAAGAACAACAAGAACACATATTAAGCGATATACTTTCATTACTTCGCGACTTTAAGCCATATGAACGTTGCGCAACTAAGTTCAGTGAGATCAAAGGCTATATTGAAGACTTTGAGGATGCGAAATTATCAAAATTCGACAAGCTGCTTTACCATCCCTCTAAGATCAATATTTATCCTGAAGTTGTATCTAATGATAACGGAACAATAAAATTGGGATCTCCTCGGACTACGTCTTTCAGAAATCCCGCAGTATTCAAAGCTCTGTTCAGGCTACGACATCTTGTAAACCGATTATTAAAAGATGGAGTCATTGATAAAAACACCAACATTAATATCGAACTTTCTCGAAGGCTCAATAGCGCTAATATGCGTAATGTCATTGACAGAATACAACGAGAAAATGAATATCGCAATAACCAATATCGAAAGGAGATTAAGAAATATTTCAAGGAAACAATCGGAAAAGAGATAGAACCTACTGAAAACGATATTCTCAAATACTCCTTATGGGAAGAGCAGGAACACGTTTGCTTATAGACAGGCAAACAGATTGGTATAGCCGACTTCTTAGGCGATAATCCCCAATATGACGTTGAACATACCATACCGAGAAGCCTCGGAGGCGACAATACCAAAGCTAATAAAACCCTTTGCGACAAGTATTTTAACGAAAAGATAAAGGGAACAGAACTGCCCTCAAAGTTAGATGATCACTCATCTATAATAAACCGAATCACCGAACTCGGTTGGGTCGAGAAGATTAATAAACTTGAGAATAAAATCGCATCTCTACGCACTTCAGGCTATTTAGAGAAATCAGTGAAAGATGAAATAATACGAAAACGACTTTACTCACAGCAAAAACTCGCTTACTGGAAAGACAAGGTCGAAAGATTTAAGGTCACGGAAGTGCAACGCAAATTCACTATCCGACAAAGCGTCGACACCAGCATAATCGGCAAATACGCAAAAGAATACCTCAAATCTATCTTCAACAAGCAGGTTTTCGTCATTAGGGGGGAAACCACAGCTGAATTTCGTAGATATTGGAATTTGCAGGATTACTATTCCCATAAAGATCGTAGCAATCACACCCATCACGCCATCGACGCCATCGTGATAGCTTGTATTCAGCAGTCAGATTATCATAAATGGATAAATTACCATGAATCACTCTATGAATATGATATTTATAGAATAAACAAGCCAAAAATAGAGAAGCCTTGGGAAACTTTCACCGAAGATGTCAAATCTTTGGCTGAAAATATGCTTGTATATCACTACAACAAAGACAACACACTGAAACAAACGAAAAAAAAATTGCGCGACAGGCGTTCAATATTACGTAATACAAAAAATGATATAATGTACTCTCGCGGTGACACAGCAAGAGTTCAGTTGCATAAAGACACATTTTATGGCGCGATAAAGAGCAATGACGAAATCGTATATGTATATCGTAAAATGATTTCAAAATTGACGGTAAATGATGTCAAGTCTATTGTAGACAAAACCGTTAAAGGCATTATCGAAGCAGAGATTGAACGCAGAGGAGGATTTAACAATTTACGCAGCGAACCAATCTATATGAATAAAGAAAAAGGCATAGAAATAAAGAAGGTAAGAATAGTAGCGAAAAATATCAAGAGCCCGATTCATTTAAAGCCCCATAGAGACCTATCAAACAAAGAGCATAAGAGAGACTACCTTGTTGAGAATAGCGGCAATTACTGCATGGGGATTTATGAAGGAACCAACGAGAAAGGAAAGGTTAAAACAAATTATAAATTAGTCAAAAATGTTGATGCGATAAAAAACTTCAAGGCAGGCAGTATTATCTTACCGCCTACTGATGAAAATAATTATATTTTAAAATATATCCTAAAACCAGGCACAATGGTGCTCTTTTATGAGAATGACCCTGCAGAACTATACAACGCTTCAATAAGTGAACTTTCACAACGCTTATACATAGTCACCGGCATTTCTTTCAATAATGTAAAAGGCTATTTATACGGGAACATAGATTTACGATACCACCAAGAAGCGCGACCGAAAAAAGAACTCAAGGCAAAATTTGGAGCTTGGAAAATCGGAGAGAATCATAGGCCTCTTATAACAATAAGAAGCACGCAATTCAAAGCGCTTATTGAGGGGGTTGATTTTGATCTTTCACCAACCGGAAAAATTAGTTTCAACAAATAATTTTCTTCTTTATGCTTAAGCGCACAATAGTAATCTCTACTCCTCGAAAATTGAGGGTAGCAGATAATCAACTCTGTATACTCTCTAATGATGAAAAACTAATATCAAAAATACCAATTGAAGATTTGCTTTGCTTGATTATAGAGAATCAGCAAGTTTATATAACTATACCAACTATAAATGCTCTCCTTGAGAATAATGTATGCATCTCTATATGCAACAATAAAGGGATGCCAGCCGGATTGTTATATCCTCTTGCAAGTAACACCTTACAAGGAGAACGTTATCGCATACAGTTAAATGCTACTGGCCCTGTAGAATCCAAATCGAAGTGCAAAATCTTCGCACTGACTGGCCCCATATTTTTGAGGCTCGAGACTTAATGGCGGATTGGGGATGGGGCTTCATA